>JAGQYO010000100.1 GCA_020435995.1 Flavobacteriales bacterium
AGAGAAACCGGATCTACATTAGTGACAACAGTAAACGCAGGCGCAGTAGAAGATACATTACCATTGTTGTCTGTAACAGTAAGCGTAACGGTGTAAGCACCTACATTAGAACAATCAAATGCCGTTTTAGAAAGTGCAAGAGAAGCAACCCCGCAAGCGTCAGAAGATCCATTGTCAACCGCCGCTGCAGTAGTAGAACCATTACCTGAAGCATCAAGCGAAACAGTAACGTTTTGAGCAAGAGCTACTGGAGCGATGTTATCTATAACTGCTACTGTAGCCGTGCAACTATCTTTTGAACCGAAGCTATTTTCAACAACAAGGGTAACCGTGTTAGTTCCTACATGTGAGCAATTGAATGCTGTTTGAGTAACCGTTCTTCCAGAAATTCCAACTAGACTATAACTTCCGTTATCGATGTCACTCGCGGTAAGTGTTGCAGATCCTGCCGCATCTAAATAAAGCGTAGCGTTTTTACAAAGCGCAACCGGTGCGGGTTCAATCACATATACATTCGACTGACAAGTTGAAGTGTTACTATAAGCATCACTAGCAGTTACGGTAATCACGTTGTTACCTACATCTGCGGTAGTAAAGTAGGTTTTGCTTGCATAAAAAGAATTTACATAACAATTGTCTGAAGCGGTTGCCATATCGTTTACCGTATTTGAAACCGTTCCGTTTGTGGTTAAGATCAAAGTATCTGGGGAGCAAGTAACTACTGGAACTTCGTTATCCGAAACAACTACATAAAAATTACAAGTACTTGAGTTGCCGCAAGAATCTGTAGCCGTAGCAGTAACTAGGGTAGTGCCAGTATTGAAAAACGAACCAGAAGCAGGACTATAAGTTATAGTAGGAATCCGACATTTATCTGTTGCTGTAGCGTTAAGCGTTACGTTAGCACCACAACTTCCTGGAGTAGTAGTCGCGTAAACTGTACCTGGACATGTAATGACAGGAGCTATTACGTCTTTCACTGTTAAGTATTGAACTCCAGAAGTAGCGTTTCCGCAAGCATCAGTTGCGGTCCAAGTTCGGTTAATCTGATAGGTACCTGCACAAGTTTTGTTGGTGATGGCATCCACATAAGTTAATACTGGAGAGTTGTCGCAATTATCTGTAGCACTTGCAAAACCTGAACATGCTCCAGTTCCAACTGGCGCACCCGTGGTTTGAAATGTTGGATAATTACTTAAATACCCAGTTCTATTTGCACCAGTCTCGTCCTTTATGGTTGTACTGTTAGTTGACTCATCCATTCTGTAATAAGCTACTAAGTTGCTCGCAGATGGGCTTTCCAAATAATGCATTCCGGTTATAATCTGAGTAGGAGAGAGGGCAGTATTATACATTCTCAATTCGTCAATTTCTCCGTTCCACTGTCTTCCACCGTTGGCCCAGTTACCCAAAGTCATTTGAGGATTGGAGTAGGCAATTGATCTTGTAAGATTTACAGATTGCACAAGTGAGCCGTTTACATAAACAGCCATAGTGCTTGATGTTCTAACAAGAGCTAGGTGCTGCCATGTGTTGGTGCTGAGGCTAAAGTTTACCAAATCGCCACCAGCGTAAGCGTAATAGGTATTGAGTGAACTACCATTTTGTTGAATCACAAAGTTGTAATATCCATCATGGTTTAAATCCAGAATATCGGCATACGTATTCTGACTTGCACCTGGTTTTACCCACATACTAATGGTAAACACTTGATAATTGAACCAAGAACCTAAGTTTCCTTGCTGATTGGAACCATTGAGCTTAATAGACTTCACAAAATTGTCGGGAGGACAATTGTTGCTAGGCGCATTGTTCGCATCGCAAGAAAGTGAAGCATTCGGAGGAAGTACAAGGGTAGGAGGAGTTACATCTTGAACAGTAATTACTTGTGTAGCCGACGAACTGTTTGATGAAGCGTCCACTGCGGTCCAAGTTCTATAAATATAATAGTTAGAAGCACAAGTGCCCGCTACTGTTGAATCAGACCAAGTTAAAGTGGCTGCACTACAATTATCGGTTGCAGTAGCGCTTCCTGTAATGGTAGTTTGGCTTGTAGAATTTGCATTTCCAGAAATAGAAGTGTAAGGAGCTGTACTTTCATTACAGTTTACAGTCACATTTGGTGGAAGGGTGATAGCTGGACCTACATTATCTACAACGGTAACTGTAGCATTAGCTGTGCTTGAGTTTCCATTAACGTCCGTAACTGTTAGTACAATGGTCTGTGTTCCTAAATCAGCACACGTAAATGCCGATTTTGATAAAGCAAGTGAACCCATTCCGCATGAATCTGAAGAACCATTGTCAATTTGAGAGGCGGTTAAACTTCCGTTGCCACTTCCATCCAAATAAACCGTTGCATTTTGAGCAACGGCTATAGGTGCAATTGTGTCATATACCGTTATTTCAGCATAGCAAGTGTCTTTGTTTCCACTTGGATCTGCGGCAATTACGGTTACATAATTTGGGTTGGTGACATAAGTTTTAAAATAAGCATCCAATGACGCATGAGGGTTCCAGTTTCCACTCACGCCTTGAATGGTAGCACCATCTGTATACGTGTTTCCAAGTGTGTTGTTGATGATAATAAGGTATCCACCTGGTGCATTTTTGAGCACCCACACATAGTTCTGACCAGATGACAAAACTGGGGGATTTGTGAAATTCACCTTGTATTGAGTCATGGTATTGGTAAGTGAAACAGGCTCGCTTGCTATTAATGTTCCACCTACTGGATCAGAACCAGTGCGAATTTCCAGAGTAACTGCAATGGCTGAAGGATGATGATAGGCTTGGAATTCCAAATCCGTGAGCACACCTGATGAGCCGGCTTTAAAGGATTGTCCAACACCAGCAAACCCACCTACTGCAAAATTTCCAATTGGCTGTTGCTGATCTACGGCACTTGCACCAACATGTGAGCAATTGTATAGGCTGTCGCTAATGGTTACGGAAACAATTCCTGAATTATCACTCACAGCATCAATTACACTTGACTTATTTAAGGTAGCATTTCCATTTGCATCGAGGTATAATGAGGCATTTTTGCAAGTGATGGAAGGAGGAGTATTATCTACAGCAACTGTAGGAATATATTTGGCTAAGAAACAATCGTAATTTCCCGCTGAAGTATAAGAAGAGGTTGACGCACTAGGGTCAATATCTAAAGTGCCCTCAAATTGGCCACTCATATAAATATCGCCATTGTTGGCCAGGTGTAATCCTCCAGCGAAATTGTTATTTAATCCGCCTAATCCGAAGGCTTTCTTTAGAGTTCCATTGGCATTAAAATGCTGAACAATTAGGTCGTATCCGCCAACGAAGGAATAATTTTGTGTTCCGCTTCCTGGATCCAGATCCAAGCTTCCTTGCGTATTTGAAGCTGTAACCACTTCGCCACTGCTGTTGATGGACAAATTAGTGGCTCCTTCATTAGCCGTTGAACCTGTGTTATTTGCCCAAATAAATCCTAAACTTGAGGTCATTTTAGCTACAAACACGTCGTTTCCTCCGTTGGATGTGAGCATGTTCGTCCCTGAGCCTAAATCCGCATCAAAAGAGCCAGAAAATGTTCCAGAAATTATAAGGTTGTTGGAATTATCAAGTTCAAGTTTGTTAGCGTAAACGAAACCCGAACCAGTAATAGAATTTAGACGAACAAGAGAACCTGCCGATGTGAGCTCAGTAATAAATGACCCAGTACCGGAGTGTGAAAGATAACCGCTTCCACTTCGGTAGTCAGCACTTACGGAGTTGTAGAAATAACCAAATCCAACCACATTGCCTAAACTATTAATTTTTATATCAGCTAGGCTGGCACTTGCAGAAAGGTAACTCCTAGTCCACTGGTGGGCGCCTGATGCATTATATTTTATTATATAACCAGCAGCGTCAAATCCTGAAGCAGTTAATCCTCCAGGAACAAACCATTCTCTATAATATCCCGCACAATAAACGTTACCTGAGGCATCAACCGCAACGCCACCATTTATATTGGTTCCGCTTCCGCTTTGGGTAATGGCACCCCATTGAAACTGCATGTTGCTGTTGTATTTAGCAACCAAGCCGCTCCCATTTCCTGAGGAGAAGTTGGCCACGGCTGCACTTGGGTCCATATCGATGGTACCTACGCGATTTAAGGCTATATAAATATTGCCACTGGAGTCCAATTCAATATCAATAGCTGTGCAATTACCTGCTGCTACAAATGGGTACGCCCAAATTAATGCGCCCGTAGGGCTTTTTTTGGTTACAAAAACTGCCCAAGTTGAATTGCTATTTAGCGTTTGGGTAGCAGGTCCTGGATCCACATCGAAAGAGCCATTAAATTGGCCGATGGTGTAAATATTACCAGCCGCATCTCTTGTTAGCGCGGTTTCTCGCATGTCGCCGGAAGTGGTTTCATGCTGACCCCAATCGAGACTCTGGGCTGTGATGGTTCCAAAACCCACCGAAAGCAGTGCTACGGCAAGAGAAAGAAATGTGTTTTTGAATAATGTGTTGCTTGTTTTCATACCTGTGCGTTTTTAAGTTCAAGGCCAAAGTATAGAGAGTGTACCCGCCTACACACGCACAATGGGGTACATAAACATGTACAAGCAAAATTTCAGGATCAGAATTGACTCAGAGAAAGAGGTTGGCTTTGAATTTATTTTTAAATTGCATCAAGAATTTCGACCATAGAACTGATCGATGGAAAAGCTAAAAAAATCCTCTTCAAAAAAATCAAGAATTAAATTTATTTACAGAACGTAAATAGGTTACGATGAAGTATTGAAAATTTGAAACAAAAACAAAAGCTATGAGTGCAACAAAAAATTTTTCAGAATTCACTAACAAGTATCCCCTCACAAAAACATTAAGGTTTGAATTAAAACCCGTAGGTAAAACTATTGAAACAATGCACAAATGGGCTGAAGAGCTGCGGCATGAATCCGAAAAAGTGCCTAGCGAGAATAACCTGTTGTTTCAAGATGAGGTGAGGTCAGCTGACTATAAGAAGGTGAAGAAACTAATTGATGAGAAACACAAACATTTTATTGATGATGCTTTAAATGAGTTTTCATTTCTAAAAGAGGATTTATATACCTTCCAAACATTTTATTTTAAGACCGATAAAACATCTGATGAGTCGGATGCATTTGATGAACTCAAGTCCAAAATGCGAAAGGCGATTGGAGCTTGTTTCAAAAAGAAGAATGTGAAGGAATTGGAAAACAAAAAGCTTATTACTGATTTGTTACCTAACTTCATCAACACTCATTGGGACGAGCCAATGGCGATAAGGCTAAAAGAGCATGGTATCGAAAACAAAGATCAAGCATTAGAATTAATTGAAAAGTTTAAATACTTCACTACTTACTTCACAGGGTTTCATCAAAATCGACAGAATATGTACGCGGATGAAGAGAAATCAACTGCTATAGCTTTTAGACTAGTACATGAAAACCTGCCTAAATTTCTTGACAACCTGAGTTTGTATTCCAAAATAATTGAAAAGTATCCCGATCTGGATTTTTCCATCATTGAAACAGAACTTGAAGATGTTTTTCAAAGAATTAGAGTCAAGGAATTATTCTCTTTGGATTTTTTCAATGAGTGCTTAACGCAAACTGGAATCGAACGATATCTAATAGCCCTAGGTGGTAGGTCTGAAGAAGGACAAAAGAAAATTCAAGGTATAAATGAATATGTGAACCTATACCGTCAGCAAAATCAGTTAAAGAAAACCCAATTAGGCAATTTTTCACGGCTGTTTAAACAAATTCTATCTGATAGGGAGTCTGTATCCTTTATTCCTGAGTCATTTAAAAATGACAAAGAAGTGTTGGATAGTATCCACCATTTTTTTAATGAGGAGCTTCTAAATTGGCATCACAATGGAGCATCACGCTCGTTGTTCGATGCACTTATTGATTTGTTCCAGCATTTGGACGAAGCTGACCTCAATAAAGTGTATGTTCAAAACGGTACTCCCCTTAGCTCATTGTCCAACCAAGTATG
>JAGQYO010000101.1 GCA_020435995.1 Flavobacteriales bacterium
TTAAATTACTTCGCAGTAATCTTTCCCTCAAAACGGGGCGGCAAAAGTAATATACTTTCTGAACTGTTATCATAAAACTTATTTTTTTTCAATTATTTTTTTTTGATGGTTTGATTTACATTTGAACACTTCAAAAATAAACTCATGAAACACCTACTATTAGCGGGATTAGCGCTCTTTATGTTGCACACTGGAATCGCACAAGATTATGCCGATCCGGGGACGGATAGCACCAAATCAAAAAAAGAAAAGCCTAAAAAGGACGATGATGGGCTAAAAAAAGTATTTGTAGGGGGCGGTTTTGGATTGGGTTTGTCTTCTAGTGGCGGGAGTTTAAATGTGGCCCCTATGATTGGTTATAACCTGCATAAAAGGATACAAGTGGGTACCAAATTTACCTATTGGTATGTATGGCAACGATTGAATGACCCAAATAATGTGACCCATAAGGTTCAGGATAATATTTATGCATTGAGTCTTTTTTCGAGGCTGATTATCTGGAAGGGACTTTATGCCCACATAGAGCCAGAGTATATGAACAGAAGTTCTTACAGTACCAATGTATGGGAGGGTGATCGCCTTAATGGATATTCGCTACCTCCAACAGTGCGTACAGACGTTTTTAATTTTTATGTCGGGGGCGGATTTTATCAAGGTTTTTCTGGGAATTCAGGAATGTTCGTGCAATTGTTGTGGAATTTAAATCAAACAACAGATTCCTATTATGCTAATCCTTATCTCCAAATTGGATTTGCTTTTTAGCCTTACCATCAATTCTCTCTACCCCAAGCTTGGCCTATTGTTATATTAAAGCCTATGTGGATATACCAAGAAAGGTTGGTGAAGTACTTTGAATTAAAATTTTCCCTAACCCCAATGCCGAAATTGAAATATGGAAAACTATAAGGTGAAAACTGAACACCTAAATTTCCAGACCCATGAAAATCGGATGTGTCTTTATTTCCAGAATAGCTGAAATAGGGCTCAATGTAACATTTGGAGATATCCGATTCTTTGTTTTTATTCAGCAGAAATCGATATTTTACTCCAATGCCATAAAAATCGTCATATTGATATAGGCTCGTATCTGTTTGAATTTGGGTGAGGTTTGCGGAGGTAAGGAAAATGGTCAGCTTCTTTTTAAAACGATAGCCTCCATAAATTTCCTGGGAAAAGGATTGAAAATTTGGCTGTGAAGCCAAACTCGAATATGAGAAGTTAAAACCAACCAAGAAGTTATCATAGAATTTTGGGTTCGAATCTTGGGCAAAAGACAATTGGCCTGAAAAAGAAAAAATGATCAACAGACTAGTGAGCTTGAATATTGGCATGTCAGAAGTTAAGTTCTGTAAAATTAGTTGAATTTACACTTGGTGGGGTATTTCGAAGATTAAGAATAGCGCTAAACTTTTTATCCTTTTAAAATGTAATGGTTGTGCCTTTTGGGGTATCACATATGATTATCCTTAGGTCTTGATTATTTCATCTTACTTAACCGATACTCTGTAACAACAATAGATAGCAGAATCTGTGTAGGCTTCCCCGAAAATGGACCATTTATAAATATAATGCAACAAGTCCCACCCCAGTGGGCGCGTTAGCAAATAATTATATTTTTAAATGATAAGTTATGAAGAGATCAAAATTTAGTGAACGCCAGATAATCGAAGCGATTAAAGGGCAAGAAAAAGGCAGAGATGTAAAGGAAATCTGCCGCGAGCTGGGCATAAGTGGCCCAACTTTTTATACATGGCGGCAAAAATATGGCGGCATGGAAGTGAGTCAGGTCAAGAAATACAAGGAGTTGGAACAAGAGCATTCGCGCTTAAAGAAGATGTATGCCGAGTTGAGTTTACTTCATCATGCTTTTAAAGATGCTGTAGAAAAAAAGCTTTAGCCCCTGATGATAAAGGCGAGCTTATCCACCATATGATTGAAGAACATGGGATAAGCTGTCGTCAGGCGTGTATGGTAGTGCAACAGCCTAGGAGTAGTTTTATATACAAACCCAAGCCGAGAGATGATCAGGATCTAATAAGTGCCCTAAGGCAGCTGGTAGATGAACATCCTTCCATAGGCTTTTGGCAGAGTTTTTATCGGCTCAAAAGGGATGGTTTTAAAGATAATCACAAACGAGTATACCGAGTGTACACAGCAATGCATTTGAATATTAGACGCAGGTATCGAAAACGATTGCCCCCAAGAGTAAAACAACCTTTATTGCGGCCAGATGGGTTGAACCAAGTTTGGTCAATAGACTTTATGAGTGATAGTTTGTGGGATAGTAGGCGATTTAGATTGTTAAATATCATAGATGACTTCAACAGAGAAATATTGTTTATCGAAACAGGCTTTTCCTTACCAACATTGAGGTTAATAAGAGTCCTTGAACAGTTAAAACAAACAAGAGGTTTACCCAAGATAATTCGTGTGGATAATGGGCCTGAGTTTATCTCTCACAAATTAGATGTATGGTGTAAAGACCGCAATATAGAAATTCTGTTCATTCAGCCTGGCAAACCAACACAGAACGCTTATATAGAGCGACTTAATGGGAATATTAGAAGAGAATTATTAAACGCCTACATCTTTAAAACATTAGACGAAGTAAGAATAAGAACAGATGAATATATGATGGATTACAATTATCAAAGACCTCATAAAGCACTTGGATATAAAACTCCAATGGAGGTTCAGATTAATGAGTTAGTTTAGCCATTATATTTATGAATGGTACAGTTTAAGGGGAAGCCTACAGTTAGATTGTTAAACGTAATGAAAATAGTATCTGCAACTTTATGATTTAAACTTCCAGCCATCCTTAAAAGTTGTCTAATTGTTGTCAGTTATTGTCCTTATTGTGTCATCGACATTTAAAAAGGATATTCAATAAGACTCGAATTTAATAAAGCTGACAAAAAAATAAATGAGGGTTTTCTCTCATTGTAATTCTGAAAAGATTCATTGACTTTCGTTTTATAAAGCAAAGAACCAATCCTACTCCTTATCCTATTTACGTTCTGGCGCAATTAAGGGGAAGCACTAAACAAAAAGATTATGAGTTGGATTCACTATAAAACTTTTCAAGAAAAGTTATTATCAAATCCGAAGTTTCACCACCATCTACTAATTGAGTAGGAATTTTGCCGCTCACAACCAAGTATGCAGTTTGAGTATTTAAGTATTTTACACTGATCCTATTGCCTATAATATTGTTGAATTTTTGGTTGACAACGAAGCGAAATTCTCCAATATTAGAATCTATTTCCGTCCAATTAAGTTCCAAGGCGGTATCACATACCTTTTTACTAAATTCTGTCATGGACAGATTGTTTAATGGGAGTGAATGTACTGTTTTCATATTTTTTTGTAAAAATATTATAACCGAGGAAAAAGTTTAAACTATTTCCTCGGTTATAATTCTACCATTGATTAATAATATTGCAAGCTGAACAAACAGCTGCACCCACGCCAATTGAAACAGGGTTTCCAGCGCCAATAATCGCTCCACCAATACCACCTACTGCGTCACACCCAGCTACCTTCCACCAGTTCATTCCAATCATTATAGGAGGTTGAGGAGGGGGAATTATCAAGCCCGCTGTCCAATTATGGCTATTTGAATATTGACCCGTCCAAAATGAAATACTTTGATTCGCAATATCAACTGCATCAGTAAGTATTTGCAGATCTTCTTGATTCAAAATAGATGACGCCGACGATAAAAGTGCCATAGATTCGATTGAAAATTGATTAAGCGTAGAATTGGTTAATAATAGATCAATTAGATTATTCGAGTAATCCAATAATTCTTGACTAATTGAATGTCCGTTCGTCCAATCTAAAAGAAATTGATGAAGGTCAATTTGTTCAAAATCATTCGGAAAGGCTGGAAATTGTATTGGAGGAACATTCCATCCATATTCTTCATAGAAAGATGTTACTTCTTGAATTACATAATCTTTGGCTTCATTTTGATTAGGTAATTGTGCCATGTTATCTAATAATTGTTTCACGCAACTGTTGTGCAATTGGGCTTGGATACTAGTCATAATAATAATTGCTTTTATTCAACCGACTTTTACCAGGTTTCGATAATCCTGTCCTTAAAAATGGATTTAAGGCAATCCAAATGGAAATATTTTTTATGAATTAAGTAGGACAAAAAGTGTCTGATGTTTGTCCTTTTCTGTCTGTTGTTTGTCGGTTTTTGTCCGTGTATAGCTTGGCAGAGTATTCCGATTTGAGTTCTACATTAATTGAGAGTTGAAAAGTGTTTCTAGTGATATGAAAAATGAGGGTTTTCCCCCATTGTTATTCTTATATGAACTATTAACCTTTGAAAGATTAATGTCAAAGCTGATGCAGAACCAAGTTAAGATTAGAAAAATAAGAGAACTAAGGGGATATAGCCAAGACTACATGGCCGTTCAATTAGGCATAAGTTGCAAGAGGTATTCTAGAATTGAATGTGGAGAAACCAAGATAACTCTGGAAAGACTGGAACAGATTTGTGGAATCTTTAATATTACCCTCGGCGATTTTTTATCCTTCGAAATTTCGGATTTTTTCAAGAAAAAATTTTAACCAACCACCTTTTCCACCCACTCCCGTGCATTTCTAAATGCCAAAATCCAAGGGCTTTATGCCTCTTGTTTTTTGTCTTCGGGAAAGTGGGCCCAGTTCCAAGGAAAAACCGAGCGCTCGAAGTGCGGCATAATGGCCAAATGTCTTCCGTCTTTTGAAGCAATTCCTTTATGGTTCTGCTCATACAAATTACAGTCATTTTTTAAGAATATCTCCTAAGGTTAAATTTACCCCGAGAGTAAGATAAAAGCTGAGATTAGCAAGAGTTTTGGAATTGTAATTTTCCCTCGCGCCCATACCAAAATAGCAAAACGGAAATAAGTATGGGCTGAACTTTACACCCAAATTGCCGCTTCCATGGAAATTGGAAGTATCGGCGTTCCCTGAATAGCTTAAATATGGTTCGATGTAAAAATTTGATTTAGAAGGATTTTCAAAATTGCCGATTAAAAAGCGGTACCGTAAACCAATTCCAAAAAAATTATCACTTGAATAAACATTTGTGTCCAGTTTGTGCTGAGTTAAATTCTCTGAAGTTAAGAATAGCGAAAGGTTGTTTTTGAATCTATAGCCACAGTATAGTTCTTTTCGACTTGAATTCATAAACCCTTGAGAAGTGATATTAGAATTAGAATATTCAAAGCCTATCAATATTCTTTCATAAAATTTAATTCTTGATGTATCCTGAGAATGTAAATCCGTGAATAGGGCAAAGAGTATTAATAAATTTAGAGCCCTTATATTTTTCTTTGTTCTATTTTTCATCATAATTAGAAGGAATATTCACGAATTTAAAGACTTTTCCAACACTGAATATTCTCATACAAATAATAGGTTGAAACCAACGTTCCAAATATTCCACCTGGGATATTTCCAGAAATATAAAGCAAAACTGTCGCAGTATAAGATGATCCTACCAAAATACTTCCACCAGAACATACAACTACATGCCATGTCCTTTTCCACCAACCGTTTCCACGACTGGCATATGGTACAAAATTATCTCCTTTGTCAATCATTAACCTAAAAATAAACGCATTAAATATAAATTCTTCAACTGCATATTGCCTTTCTGTTTCCGTGTAATTATTATCACCCTCTATGAATAAGATTCTGTCGTTTATCATACTGTCAATTTTATTCAACCCTTCTTCTTTCGACGGATCGTAGGGGACGGTGTCAATGTATTGTGAAATATCAAATAGTATTTCAAGTTGATCATGGACATAAGTTTTGACATAATTGCTATCGATTTCAGAACTATCTATAGTTAAATTAATTGAGAGGGTATCTAGATAATCCACAAGCCATGGG
>JAGQYO010000102.1 GCA_020435995.1 Flavobacteriales bacterium
TGGATGCTTTAACAGGTGGGTTTAATTTTCAGGCAGCATGGACGAGTGCTTGGCATGTTGCACAGAACGTGTAAGCGTTTTTACCTGACAAATCAATAGGTATTCCGTAATTTTGGTTAATATGAATTTAAGAATTTTCGCTACTTATTTAGTTGTTTTTATGCTTGCATTTACTTCTTGTAAATCAAGTAAAATAAGTGTAGCAGATTCTAATTCTAAATTAAAAATTGAACAAGCCTACATTCAAAAAGAAGTGCCAGGATTGCCCAATATGCAAGCAAGGTTTTATTTAAATATAGTTTTTAATGCCAAAAGTTTAGATGGGGTAAAGCTAGATAGCATTAAGATGACTGGAGCACAATATACTGTTTTATCGAAAGGTAATTTTTTGAATATAAGTTTAAATCAGATTCGGCTTGGAATAAAGCCACTTCCTAAAATAGACAAAAATGAACCCAACGGAGCGATACTTTATTTTCATAAAAACAACCAAGCATATTATCAATTAATTAACGAAATTCTAATTAAAGAACCACTTTTTTTACCTTAGAGATAATGAAAAAATTAATTTTAATTGCAATTATAATTATTTCGAAAAGCCTTGTTGCTCAAAGCGATAATGCTGATTTAAAAAGCTTGTATAAAGCGATGCAAAGCGACAATTCATATAATTTTTATGAAGTAGTTGAAGTAGCTGAACGCTATTTTAACAGCATTGATAAATATGCAAAAGGTTCAGGGTATAAACCCTATATGCGATGGAAAGAAGCAAATGAATACAAGTATTATCCAAGCGGAGATCGCAGTAAGGTTGACCCTTTATTTGTTGAAAAAGAATTTCAAACATTTTTAAAGAACAAGCAACAAAGCGGATTAAAAGCTAGTTCTACCTGGCAAAGTTTAGGGCCTTATACTATTGATAGCATTACAGGGCATTATTCAACTGGTTTAGGAAGAATGGAAGACTTTTATGTTTCTCCTTTGGATTCTAGCATTATCTATGTTAGCAGTAGGAGCGGAGGTTTTTGGAAAAGCAATGATGAAGGCCAAAGCTGGACGGTTACAACAGATTTTTTACCAGCTACTGGGGTAAATGTTTTTGCCGTTTCTCCCACCAATTCCGATTCGATTCTCATCAATGTTCAAAATGCTAGAAATACCACTTCGCATGGAATTTATAGAAGTACAGATGGAGGAAGCACCTGGTCATTAAGCAATTTCAATCCATCCAATATTTATCGCGGGGGCTTAGGTTCAGATTTTCAGATTTACGACATAAAATATCATCCTAGAATTAAAGATTTAATTTTTGTAGGCACAAGTGAAGGCTTATATCGCTCTACTGATAATTTACAATCGTGGGCAAAAACTCAAACTTCGCTCGACGTGACTCAAATCACATTTCATCCGAGTAATGACAGCATAATTTATTTTTATGATACGTATTATTGGAGTAGCGATCACGATCGCATTTATCGATCTAGTGATTTAGGAGTTAGTTTTTCGGCTATAAATGGCATTGAAGGAAATAACAACCGAAGAAGTGTGAGGCTTTCTGTAAGCAATGATTGTGCTTCTTGCTTGTATTACGCCTCACAAAATGGGGTTTGGAAGTCTATCGACAATGGACAAACATTTCGTTTTTTATCAAACCCCAACGAATCCTGTGAGGCTTTTGCAGTGAATGATATAGATACTTCCGTTATGATTTATGGCTATGTCGATTTAGAAGCAAGTTTAAATGGCGGAAAAACCTTTTCTAACAGAACGCGTTGGTCATTGGGAAATACAAATGGTAACAAAAGCAGCCATGCTACAAGCTTCGCTACAAGCACCAATTATATTCATGCCGACATGCGAAACGCAAAATGTGTGAATGGGGTTTTTTATGTTTCTACTGATGGTTTTGTTTGTAAAAGCGCAGACAATGGCAGCACATGGACAATTTTAACCCAAGGAGTTGGCACAAGAGAAGCGTATTGTTTAGGAATAAGTCAATCCAATCACGAACGAACAATTTCAGGATCGCAAGATAATGGCTCTAGCATTAAAACAGAAAAAGGCTGGATAGAATACACAGGTGGCGATGGCATGGAGGGAATCATACATCCTTTAAATGACGATTGGATGATTTCGAGTTATCAATTTGGAAGTCGAACTAGAACAAGCAATGGAGGCTCTAATTTAAGTGGTGCAAATCCTATTGGAGTTTCGGGTGGTTATTGGGTTGCACCTCTAGTTTATGACCCAAACAATCACATGCGTTTTTATGATTTTAGAGATTCTATATACCGAACTGATGATTTTGGCATAAGCCATACTTACATTGGACAACCCAACTTTTCTGGAGATATTCAAGTTGCTGCCATTGCTGAAAATAATTCCAACATTATTGTAGTTGCTAGAAACGAATTTATCGAAAAGTCAACTGATGGAGGAGTAACTTTTACAAGCATAAAAGCTGGACTTCCCAGTTACAGCATCCGCGATATAAGTTTTAACCCGAAAGACGATGACAATATTTTTGTCGTATATGGTCGTTACCAAAATGATGGAAAAAAAGTTTATATGACCACGAACGGAGGTCAAACTTGGCAAAACATAACCTACAATCTGGGCAATATGCCAATTTCTTCAGTTGTGATAGACCATAGTAGTTCAAGTACTATTTATTTGGGTGCAGAAATAGGAGTATATACCAAACCTTTAAGTGGAAATACTTGGAGCTTATACAACACTGGTTTGCCCAATATGGATGCTCGAGAATTGGAAATTAATTATGGTTCTAATACCATCCGAACAGCGACTTGGGGTAGAGGATTATGGGAAGCTAGCCTTGTTGGAAGAGCCAATTATCCTTCAATTGTCTATACTCAAATTAGCGATAAGCCAACTGAAAGCACACCCAAAGAATCGGTAAATCAATTTGTAAGTTCGATTATTAACTACACCGGAACTTTAAGCTCCGTTTATGTAGCATGGTCAAAAGATACTGCTGTTTTTGGAAATACAATTCCAATGACGAACACACAGGGCTCAGA
Source organism: Flavobacteriales bacterium (assembly GCA_020435995.1). Lineage (GTDB taxonomy): Bacteria > Bacteroidota > Bacteroidia > Flavobacteriales_G > Salibacteraceae > JAGQYO01. Next base: position 3,042 of record JAGQYO010000102.1, read on the forward strand.
ATAGGTTTCCAGCCAAGCATTACCCAATTTTGTATCAGGAACTAAAATGTATTTTAAAGTGTTTGCAGTTGGAACAAATCAAGATACGACAGAGACATATAAATTTATGTATGAAGTTAAAGACTTTAAACATTGCTTAGGCTTAGGGAATAATAGTTCAGGTAATCTTTATATAAATAGAGTGAGTATTGAAAATATAAACAACTTTTCTGCTAACAATAGTTATACACTCTACAGTAATCCATTGTTAACCCTTTATAAAGATTCTACTTATTCTATTCAGGTGACTGCAAGCACAAGTTGGGGTTCCAATGATTTTGGAGCATGGATTGACTATAATGGCAATAAAGATTTTGAAGATCAAGAAAGGATATTTTTTAAACCCAACTCAGGAGCAGGTGTAATCAATAGTTTTACCGTTCCTTCAACTATTGCTGTTGGAGACACTGTTGCCATGCGTGTTCGATTAAGCTATTGGAATGACCCTGAACCTTGCGGAAATGCCTTTGGAGAAGTGGAAGATTATTTGCTTGTGCTTAAAGATAATACAACCGAAATAGATGAAAATGAAGTGGTGGGAGAGCATTTTAGATTTTATCCAAATCCAACAAATGGGCAGTTTACAATTGCTTTTAAAGAAGGAATTCAACACCAGCAAATTAAAATTTATTCTACTCATGGGAAATTGTTACAGCAGAGCAATCAGGGAAAACAAAGCTTAGTGCAGTTTAATTTAGATTTGCCAGCAGGCACTTACTTTGTTTCGGTTGGTTCGGGAAAGCAAATACAAACCCTTCCTTTGGTGATTACCAAATAAAATAAGGATTGAATTTTAGTGTGCTATAAGTTAGTTGGTATTTACGAATACAATTGGAGTTTTTTTGAATGCACTCTGCAATCAGATTATTGAGATATCACTATTTTCTCAATTTCTCCAATTCAAACATTTCATCTCGCAATCGTGCAGCTTCAATAAAGTCGAGTTCTTTGGCCGCTTGTTCCATTTCCTTTCGAGTGCGAAGAATGGCCTTTTCTACTTCGTCCTTTTTTAGGTATTTGTTGTTTCTTTCAGCAGCTATTGAGGTTTGCTCTTGATCCAACTCATATTTTCTAGGTGCATTCGATCCATCAGCTACTTTGGTTTGCTTCAATATGGAATCATGTTTTTTAATCAAAGCCTGTGGTTTTATACCATGTTTGGTATTGTATGCAATCTGAATTTCCCTTCTTCGGTCTGTTTCATCCATGGTTTTTTGCATAGAGCCTGTAATTTTATCTGCATAAAAAATCACCAAACCATTGACGTTTCTCGCTGCTCTACCAGCTGTTTGTGTAAGTGAACGATGTGAACGTAAAAAACCTTCTTTGTCAGCGTCCATTACGGCAACCAAAGAAACTTCTGGTAAATCTAAACCCTCTCTTAATAAGTTGACCCCAACCAACACATCAAAAGTGCCTAAACGCAAATCACGTAATATTTCTACACGTTCTAAGGTGTCAACATCCGAATGAATATACCTTGTTTTTATTGCGTTTTTAATGAAATACTTGGTCAATTCCTCAGCCATTCGCTTTGTTAAAGTGGTCACAAGTATTCGTTCATTCTTATCTGTTCTTAAAGCAATTTCCTCCATCAAATCATCGATTTGATTTTGGGTAGGACGAATTTCTATTACAGGATCTAATAATCCTGTAGGGCGAATAACTTGTTCTACAACAATGCCTTCTGACTCTCTTAATTCATAATCGGCAGGAGTTGCGCTGACATAAATCGCCTGATTTCGCAAGGATTCCCATTCGACAAATTTTAATGGCCGATTGTCCATGGCTGCTGGCAAACGAAAACCGTATTCAACTAAATTAATTTTTCGAGCTCTATCGCCACCATACATGGCGTTTACCTGAGAAACCGTAACATGACTTTCATCAACCACCAATAAATAATCATCTGGAAAATAGTCGATTAAACAAAAGGGTCGAGTGCCTGGTTGGCGTGCATCAAAATAGCGAGAGTAATTCTCGATACCTGAACAATAGCCCAACTCTTTCATCATTTCTAAATCATAAAGTGTCCGTTCTTCTAGTCTTTTAGCTTCTAATGGTTTTCCAATTTCTTTGAAATATTCAACTTGCTTAACCATATCTTGTTGAATTTCCCAAACGGCTTCGTTCATTCGATCTTGAGTAGTCACAAAGATGTTAGCAGGGTATATGTTCAGATTGTCAAAACGCTCTAAGGTATTTCCATTTAAAGGATCAAAAGAGCGAATGTCTTCGATTTCATCACCAAAAAAACTGATGCGATAAGCGATATCTGCATAAGCAGGGTATAAGTCAACGGTATCTCCTTTAACTCGAAAAGTTCCACGTTTAAATTCGCCCATGGTTCTGGCATACAAAGCACTGACAAATTGATGCAGTAACTTATTGCGACTGATTTTCTGAAATTTTGAAATTTTTGTAATGTTCTCTTTAAAATCTAAAGGATTTGAAATTCCATAAATACAAGAAACAGAAGAAACCACAATGACATCTCTTCTACCAGAAAGCAAAGCTGAAGTTGCGCTTAATCGTAATTTTTCGATTTCATCATTTATTCCTAAATCCTTTTCGATGTAAGTATCAGAACCTGGCATA
>JAGQYO010000103.1 GCA_020435995.1 Flavobacteriales bacterium
AAGTAAGCTTTGCCGTATCCATTATTTCTATTATAACTATAAAAATTAGAGCCTGCAAAATAGCTTCTTTTTACATCTATAGAACTCGCTAAAATATTAAGTCAATGTAATTGGTATCACCTAGTTGTACTTGAAAAGCAAAAGACGTATCTGGTATTCCATGGAAATTGCATTTTGAACCATAATAAATTCTGACCTCCTGCAAACTTGAATTTGGATAAATAGGATGACTGAATGAGTTGCCTTGATTAAATCTCGGTAATTCTAGTTTCCCATCAGTGGCAAATTTAATTTCCGTCCCTACCTCTTCTACACATTCTATGTTACTGAAAATTATACAGCCAGAAGTTTCAGATTTTTTTTCATCCTTGACTCTAACAGTATAAACTGTTTTTTTACGGAATGGAATTATCAAAATAGCCGATTCAATTTTATAGGATATGGTTGGTTCACAATTTTGTTTTAATCCAGCATCACCGTACTTATTTAAAAAGCTTGGAATACCCACAAAATCACCTTTCAGGTCCGATCTACTAGTTAAAATAGCCTCTCCCTTTATGTCAGTCGTTAGAGTCTCACCCGATTCTAAATATAAGGTCACCCCTGGTATTCCTTTAGCTTCGATTAAATCAAAAGCAATTATTCTAACCTCCTTGATTTTCTTTTTGCAGGCCGACAAACCAAGCAAGCTGATAAATATTATCAAACTAGTGAGAAACAATAAACTTTTTTGTTTCATTTTCTCCATTTTTAAATTGAATGTGTAACAGATATGCACCATGACTGTACTTGCTTACATCCAATAAAATCTCATATTGGTTAGAAGTTACGCTCTCAACTTTCCTTCCTTGTGCGTCAAATATTTCAACATGCTTTAAAAGTTCGTTTGATTTTAACTTTAAGGTGTGGTCGGCAGGGTTAGGTGATACTATTAAATTATTTTTTACTTCATATCCTTGATGATCAGCCTCTTTTTTCTTCTTTTCTTTTTCTTGGGAAACAGACACTACAATTGTTGGGATTTCACACCCACTAGTATTAGCTTCTATTGCATATTGGCCCTTTCTCGTTCCCTCTGGAATTGAGAAGGAATCACCAGTTGCCTGAAAGTTTGATTTATAACCAACCATTTGCCAATGAGTTTCCTCATTTGTATTTGAAACAGTAAATGTTCTTTTATTATCCGAAATCCTGGTAACTATTTGACCACACTTCAGCTGGCTGTCACTTGAGCGAGAATTAGGATTACTTCCATCAACCACAGCCTTGAACGTAGCACCGTGCTCAACTTTAAATCCAGATTCAAAAGTAATCCTATCCTTTGCCTCAAGTAATAAACCATTACCTGATTTCACTATTACTGTCCCGGTAGGTTGGCTTTTTTCAGTTTCTGTAGTGTTCAATCCTGCACTCGCATATGTTTGATATGTGTATAAATATTTTTTACTTATAAACGGAAAGTCAGCTATGGGCAGCACATCACTCCCCACCACCATTTTTCCTCCACACTCAATATCTCTATTCTTTTCAAACGTACGGTTTTGCAGGTAGTAGTCGGTTACCATGAGTTCTTGGTTATTTCAATTTCACAGTAAAAAATGTTGTGTCTTGATTTGGGTCCATAAGTATCAATTCCTTCTGAATAGGCTGTTTTTCTGTATAGCTGCAATCCTCCTTTGTATTAAAAAAAAACTCAGCTTTCCACGGCTCAATGTTTTTATGCATAAAAAACGTGATGGAATTCTGGGTTTCATTCCAGCCAGACATTCCTGGAACTTCAAGAGTAGTTTTGGTTTTTACAAATTCAAACGCAACACTTGCGTCTGTACAATTTTGAGCACTTGTAATCCTTGAACAACCCTGAATTTCATTCTTATTGTTATCTAACGAAAAAGCCAATTTGAGAACACGAAATTTTTCCAAACCAATAATCAAAACTTCTGATTCAATTGGATAAACTTGCTGAAAGGAACAATTTTTATAGAAATCTGGGGTGGTGTATCCTCTTATATCTCTATTAATAGAAACCTCGGTTCCTTTCATATTTCTACCTTCAATTATAACCTTTCCATTATTATCGGTTACGTATTGTTTGTCGCCATAAAATATATTTATGTTATCTATACCAGCCATGGATTCTACGTCTATAACCTGTACTTCAACTTCTTTTATTCTATTACAACTTGAAAGCATATAAAAGGCCAAAATCAAAACTGGCAAACTGAGGAACTTAATGCTTGACGATAATCTTTTTTGAATCACTGGTACCATTTTAAACTCGCAGAACAACTGTGGTTTTCTTGAAGGTTAAAGCTCTTACCTCAAGTTAACTGTATAAAAAGTAGTATCCTGATTTGAATCGTAATAAACCAATTCACTGTAATCAGGTCCCGAAACATCAACCACGTCACAAAAATTCTCATTATAAAACTCTAACTTCCAGTATTCGGGTGGTTTATTCATATACATTGTGAATTCATTTCCCTTCTTATTTGCTCCAGAAGGATGAATAAGTTTGCCATTAGTAAATTCGTAGTAAAAGTCTAAGAAACTATTACAGTTTTCTAAATCGTTAACGACTAAACAACCTTTCATACTCTCATTATTTTTTGAACTGAAGACCAACTTAAGAACCCTTAATTTAAGCAATGAAATAACTAGGTTCTTAGATTCAATTGTGTATACTTGCTTGAATTGACATGTATTGGACACCTCTGGTGTTGTATACCCTCTTATGTCTCTATTAATCGAAACTTCTGTTCCTTTCATATTTCTACCTTCAATGGTAGCTTTTCCTCTACTATCTGTTACATATTGTTTTTCACCATAGTATACATTTATACCGCCAATACCAGCCATGGTTTCAACATCAATTACTTGAACTTCTACTTCTTTTATTCTGTTACAACCTATAAGAGTAAAAAAAACAAGGAAACAGAGGCAGAGTTGTTCAAGCTTAATGTTGAACAATAATCTTTTTGATATCACTTTCACCATTTTTAAATTCAATACTAATAAGGTACGTTGTTGAGGAGTATGCAGAAACATCCACTTCCAGTTCAGTTGTATTTTCTCGCACTTTAATTTTTTTAATTAATCTGCCTTCCAAATCTGTTATCCTTAGTGCTGTAAAGGATATTTCTGATTCAACAGTAATAAAAGTACTACTTGGATTTGGCGAAACCTTCCAATTTATTTCTGGCCGATTTACTACAGGTTGTTTAAACTCCGTCACTTCAACCCCAATGTTACTAATATCTAACACAATACTGGGTATATTACAACCTACTGAATTGGCTGAAAGCGAATATTGTCCTTTTTGCAAATGGCTTGGAATTTCTATTGCTTTTCCAGAAAGCTGAAGCTGTGTGTGATAACCTTTAATAGTCCAAGTGACATCGTCGTTTACACTGTATCTGAATTGTTCTTTACCATTGGTGGCAGATGTACGAAGTATTCTTCCACAAGTGTATTTGTTTTTATCAGATCGTGTACTGGGGTTCAGTGGATCTATTTTCACCCTCAAACCCGAACCGCTTTCTGCTTTAAAACCACTTTTTATAGTTACAGAAGTTTTAGCTTCTAGTAAAAGTTCTGAACCTGATTTTACTACAACATCATTTAATGGAACTGTTTTTTTTGTTTCGGATGTTGACAATAATGGGTCATGGTTCGTTCTCGTATAGAGATAATTATTCTTCGCAGCAAGAGTATTCTTTCCCACAACCATACTCCCCTCACACTCTATATCTCTATCCTTATCAAAAGTGCGGTTTTGAAGGTAGTAGTCGTTTACCATGAGTTCTTGGTTTATAATAATGTCGGTATGATGCCTTCTTCAAAGATATCGGGATGTTTGTGGTTAAAACTAACAAAGTATTCATATATAAACGTCAAACGTGGTGGTATCTCCTTTGACAATTGGCACAGTGAAAACCGTATCTGGTATTGTAGATATATTACTACAGTTATTATTGTAGAATATTTCTACTTTTTGATAGTCTGCATCATTTGCTATTAGAATAGTTCTTGTATTGTCAACAGAATTACTGGGCAGGCCCAAGCCACCATCACTTTTTAATACATACTGCTCTGACATACCACCAATACATGGCCAACCAGAGTAAAATACGCAGGCGCTTTCAGCAGGATTTAAGCTTTTCTTGTAGGCAATTACCTTAATATAGCTGTGTTTAAGAAGCGGAATCTCTAGCTTTTTTTCTTCAATTTCATAAACCTTTCTTGCCTCACAGGTTTTCAGGTAATCCGGATGTCCAAATCCTTCAATCGTTAACCTTGTAGTTATTTTTTGCCCTTTGAGGTTACCTTCTCCTTTAATGATTACACAACCATTCTCGTCAGTTACATATTCGCCACCAGACTCAGTAAATAACTCAATGTTGGGAATTCCTTCGTTGGTGTCCACGTTATATACCCGAACCTCCACTTTACGAATTATCTTTTTGCAAGCAATAAGTGCAGGAAGCATAAGTAGAAGTAGCCATGCCGACTTTCTTTTAGTGTTGTACAACAAAGGATTTTGTTTCAATTTCTCCATTTTTATAAGTTACCGAAATTAAATATACCCCTGTATTGAATTGCGACATGTTGATTTCATGCTCTAAACTGAACTCTACATCATTGGACAGAACCAAGTGACCTGAAGAATTTGTAATTCTGTATGAACCAATTTTTGACCAAGAGACAATCTTTGCAGATTCATTAGCTGGGTTAGGTATTATTTTGAATAAGCCTGTGTCTGGTATATTAATGTACTCTGATTCAGGACTTGAATAGACTTCCTTTTTACCCTCCACAACTATAACAATACTTGCCACGGGGCATTCTGCTGAAGTAGCATGTAAGGAATATTGTCCCTTGGAAAGTTTTTCAGGAACAGAAAATGATTTACCACTTTCCTCAATGTGAACATTATAACCCTTTAGTATCCAATTTACGGAAACATCTCGATTTGAAATGGAATACTTGCCTTTACACTCGGAGATAATTCTTCCACATTTTCGAACTTCGCTCTTTGCTGACCTTGTATTTGGATTTGTCCCATCGACTATGGCTTTAAAAGTGGAGCCGCTTTCCGCTTTAAAGCCTGGTTTAAGCTTAATTGAATCCTTTGCTTCTAAAACAAGGGAATATCCACTTTTAACTATTACAGGTGCGATTTTTTCAGATTTTTCTGTTTCCGTAGTATTTAAATTCGGGCTTGTATACTGAGCTGGATCATATAGATATTTCTTTCCAGTAAAAGGATAACCTTTTGAGGGAATAACATCACTCCCCACAACCATTTTACCCCCACACTCAATATCTCTATCCTTATCAAAGGTGCGGTTTTGCAGGTAGTAGTCGGTTACCATGAGTTCTTGGTCTAAAATGATATCTCGAATGATGGCCTCTTGATATACAAAAGGATGTTGAATGTTTTCGTTACCCGCCACATTCACAGAATAAACATCATCGAATGGAGTAATATCGTTATCAATAAAGTAAGCTTTGCCGTATCCATTATTTCTATTATAACTATAAAAATTAGAGCCGGTAAAATAGCTTCTTTTTACATC
>JAGQYO010000104.1 GCA_020435995.1 Flavobacteriales bacterium
GAAGAAGCAATATTGAAGAGAGCTTCCTTATTAGCTGAAAGAGCTTGTACAGTATGGAAACGACCTGCATTAGCAAGTGATCGATTAGGGTTATATCAAGAACCAGAAGAAACCAAAGACCAACCAGTCTATCACCTTGAACATTACGATCATTTACAAGGTGATATGCTTGATTTATACAAGAATCTTGAAAAGCGTGTTTTGAATCTTGATGCTTCTGTTCGGGTAGAATTTAAAAAGCTCTATATAGCCTTCAAAGCACAAACCAACTTCGTTGATATAGTCCCTCAAAAGAAGCGATTAAGACTGTCCCTGAATACTGAATTTGACCGTATTAAAGACCCAAGAGGAATTTGTAAAGATGTTTCAGGATTAGGTAGGTGGGGCAATGGTGATGTAGAAGTGGGATTGGAAAATCCCGGAGAGTTAGACTACATAATGGAATTGATAGAGCAGGCATTTGAAAATCAAAACTAATCATGAACAAAACATTACAGAAAATTCAACAATCTCGTCCTGATTTATCAGATTACCTATATCACTTTACAAAAGGTTCTAAGGCCAGTGAGACATTATGGAAAATAATTGGTGATGAAAAAATATTAGACCCATTAAATCGTGGCGTAATTTGTTTTACTGAGGCTCCGATATATCAAATGCTTGATATGTTTAAAATTTTCGAAGGCTATAAAGAACCAATGTATGCCCCATTTGGTATTGCCATTCCAAAATGGAAGTTGTATTCTTTAGGTGCAAGACCGGTCATTTATGGTCCCCAAAGCGAGTTATCATTATTTCCTGATGATTTAAAATGGAGATATGAACCAATTGAAAAAAAACATGACTTTTCTTGGCTTCGTGAATGGCGTATAAACACATCGGAAGTCTCTTTTCAACTTGACGATATATTTATTGTTACTAAAATTATTCATGATGGTTTAGGCATAACTCACTCACCAGATGTCATTATTGATGGAGATTGGGCTGATGGTCAATGGTGGGATCAATCATTTGTTGCATGGGATAGAGAGATTAAATCAATTTCTCTTGACACTATTGTCGAGTCAGCCATAAGTGACAGCACGAAATTACTATTTGAAATTGAAAAGCAGTCAAAAGAAATTATGGATGGAAAAAGTAACCACTAATGCAGAAGAATATTTGTCCTATTAAGCTGTACCCCCATCCGCACAAAAAATACGGCTTAGGGCTGTGTGCCTAACCCAAGCCATACCCACACAGCCCTCTATGGTATTGCAGTCAGTTTTTAACTGTCATACTTTTTGCGATGTGCCTCGCCACCCAATGCAGCACATTGCCATCCTCGTTCTGTTGCTCTCCACTTGCGGTGTCAAAGAGCTGCAGCCTACACACAGGCACAAAGCAAAAAAGCCGCTACACTCCAACCACCACCACCGTTTCGCTTATGCCAGTATAAAAACTACCTGAAGCTAAGTTACATAATGTGGCATTATAGTACAGCCTCTTCCCAGCCCTTATGCGAGCATCCAACCGCACAGTCTGTCCTATAATAACATTATGTAAAATAGCCAATACCATAGGCATCATAAAAAGCAGTAGTTTGTTCAAATAAACTCAGCGGTATTGCTTTTTATGCTGCAAGCCGTATTTTTTTCTTACTCCACACCTCCGCACCCCACCCACCCATTTTCAGCGGTAGCAGAAAAAATAAACTATTGATTAAAGTATCGGCTGTAAGAGCTTCATTCCATACTTCCATTCAGCACATACAGCCTATTTACGCAAGCAAGAGTGTGCCTTTCACTCCATGCCTCGATACCTCCACTCAGTTTATTTCCATAGATGCAGTTTTTTTTACACCCTTATTGACTTCGCACAGTTTGCAAAGATTGCAAAGTCTGCAACCCTGCAAAAAACTGCAAACTATTCCATTAAACGCTACACACATCGAGGCATTCCGTTGCAGTCACACACTTGCTCCACACTATCCTGCCGCACAAAAGCCGTATAGTTTATTTTTCTGCGAATTTCTGTCCCGGCCAGCCCACCTAAATTATCTGTCATTTAAAGGATATTTCAGTTATAAAACACTATTGAAAATCGGAACAGAAGAAATTATTTACCAAAAGAAAAAAAAGGCAGCAAAATTGGGCGGCTCACACAAACCTTCGCACCTCAGCCTGAAAAGGTCAAGCCCTACGGGTTTTGAGTGAAAAATTTATATCATTTAAGTATCTCAAAATGTCAAATTTTTAACTCAAAAACCTTGTCAGGCTGTCACCGCCACCCCTTTGATTGCTTTCTTTTTTTTCGTTTTTTCTTTGTCAAAAAAAAATAATGAAATGGCAAAGGCGAGAAAAAAGACTCACATTAAATTTCTCGTGTATGCAATTCAAAGTCAAAACATTCAACCCCAAAAATCCAATTCCTGACCATTCCCTTTTCATCCTTTCAAAAGGGCTAAATAGCGGAAAAGTTGTTGATAAACCAACTACAAATTGTTTCGTTCTTTCCTTTTCAAGCCAAGCGAATTACCAGTCTGTAAAGCCAATTTTGGAGGCAATGAGCAATACCAAGACATTCCAAGAATACTTGGTTGGGTCGGTTATTCCATTTTTACGTATTAATGATTTCAGAAAAGCCCTTAAAGAGCAGTTAAATACCACAAAGCTGGCGAATGAAAAGACAAGAAAGGCCGTTCAATCCCTTGATAAGTTAGCAGAACTTCAAAAAGCCTTCCGTCAAAACCTACTTCTGATAAAAGGTGCCCAAAATGCCCTGTACATGCATATCCTCAGAAACAAATAGCAGAATCAGCACTTCAAAAATAATGAGACCATAAAAAATTTATCTGCAAAGTTAGCAAGGGGGCTACCGCACAAGTCCCACACAAAAAAAGTCAAAAGACTACGGCATAATGATCCGCTTGGGCGGCTCAGCCTGCGGCACTTATTCCGTTTCCTTTTGCCTTTTTTATCCCCCTTGCACTGGAATGCATATAAATTTTTTATTATGGTTACATCATCATTTTCTTCGTTAAGCTGTGCATCAGCATCTTGTCCATGTTCATCGGTATCTGCCACAGAGTTTGTGCAGGTCTCCAGGTATGCTTATCAGCGGTTCGTCCGTAGGTCATGCTTTTCTTGGTCTCCTCAGCCTGGCATCAGGGTTTATAAAGTTCCTTGCGGCTGCAGCTTGTGGGTTCATCGTTCCGGTGAGCGTTATTTATCAGCTTTGCCCTTTTAGGGCATTACTGTAAAATAAAAAACCCCACCAAATGGCAGGGTATTTTACACTGAATTAAGAAATTCTTTCTTACTGTCCGCTCACTTTAATCACTGAGAGCGAGTTGAAAGCACCATTTTTTAAAGGATACATTTGACCATTGACAGACTGGTAAAACTCAATCCCAAATACCAAGAACAATGGATGTGTACTGTTTGCTGTAACTGCATTTGCAAGACTTATTGCAGCAGTTGTAGCAGAATCCCACGGCAATACCGAACTTTCCTGTAAATCCACCACAAAGCTTTCATTTTCAAAATCAACCTCTACTCCGCCTGAAACCAGTTTGAAGTGGGTTGCACCGCCTGGAGCTGCTATCATATTTGCCGGAACAAATGAAGGAACATCCACTGTCAAAGTACCTGCCACCCTATCAATAGTACCACTGTACGGTGCATAAACAGTATTACCAAGTTTCGCATTGAGATTAAACTCAAAACCTTGAATCAATTCACTTTCTCCATCAATCACATTTCTTTGACCTCTGGTATTTGTTTGATCCATTTGAATAACTTTTACCATTAAGGCAGTCAATCGACCAACCATATAACGGTCAGATGCTTTTTGAAGCAATACCCGAATTGAATTTCTCAAAAGCTTTCCAGCTTTTCCGGCTCTTCCAAATTCTTCACCGTTTTCACGAGTACGCTGAAAATTAGGGTCATTTGCAATTCTTTCGGCTTCTACACCGCCTTTTTCACGAGCTAAATAACCATCCTGAGTTTTGTAGAAAGTGATACCGCCCATGGTACCTTTCAACTTTATTAAACCTTTTTGCTGTGCCATTTTTTTACAATTTTTATTATGAACAATGCTCAAAAATATACGCTTTAAACAGACATAAATAATGCAGGTTGTCATCCGTGCCGACATTGCCATAAATGACTATTAAACACCCTTTTACCGCTCAATATTTAATCGTATCTTTGACTTATACTCCATGTTTTAAGTACAGCAAAGGCATGGATAAAGTATGAAGATTTAAATTTTGCCATAATGCAAAGACTGTGTATTTATCCGAAAGACATTCAGATAATCACAGGCCGCAGCGAAAGGTACGGCAGAAGCCTCATCAGAAAGATGAAGGATCATTTCAACAAAGAAGCTCACCAGCTTATCACCGTTGAAGAATTTTGCCAGTACATGGGTTTTCAAGTAGAAAGCGTTTCCAAGCACATCTACTAAACCCATCACAGATTGCACAAGCCTTTGATAAGGCACTTCCTACTTTACATCCAGATTTTTATTTGCTCTTTGTTAGCCTACTCTTGCTGATAGGCTTTTCCCTTCCAATTATATACCAATCCATACAGGTGCTAAGTTAGGGCAGGGCTGCATATATGCAAGGTCTGCCTATCGGCTGGCACCCCGCATTGGCGGGGCGTTCCACCTTGCATTTAATGCCGCTCCTGCCCTCGTACTGCACCTGTTAGGTTGGCATGTAGCCAGCTGCATTATTCACTTTATCATTTAATTATCATGAGTAGTTCAGTTTTTCCTTTAGGTGGTATTTATCTTACTGCAGGTGTTCACCAGCTATCAGAGCAGCATCAGGCTTTTCAGTCATTTGTTGCCTTCTGTATCTCCCAGCACTCTCAGGGTCAGTGGGGCAGTCTATGTGTGAGTGATCAGGCCAGTAATCAGGCCGCTTTAGAGCACGGTGGCAGGCTTTTTTCTTCTTATTCTATTCCTGCATCAGTTGGTGTTTCAGAGCCTCGTGTGTGGGTTATTACAGAGTCAGACCGTAGTGCTACTACAGTTCTTTTTCCGGGGGAGTATTAGCCCCCTTTTTTATTCCTTTCAAAAAAGAGACTATTTCAAACGAAATTTGCAGATTCAAAAACCTTCGTATATTTGTCAATACAAACGCTATGACGACAAAAGCGTTTTTCTCTTCTTAATCAGGCAATTGCTCATATTTCTTACGTTTCTGTTGCCTATTTGTTGCCCAAATCTTGTAACTTATTGATTCTCATAGCTCGATTACTTTTTGTATCGGAAAGTAACCGACACAAGAGTGAATATATCTGCATATAGAAGCGTCTCAAGACGGCAGACCGGTTGAAGTTAAAGTTTACATGATTGAAGGAATCTGATGATTTAATGCATCAATAACTGATTATATTAGCTATAATGATGTTTAAATGCATCATTGATTTCCTCGTTAAGTCTTTCATTTTACTTATTTTTGATGTTAAATTGCATCATAAAAGTAAATTTAGTGCCATTATGAAGGAATTTTCCAACATAGAATTAAAGCGAATGACCGATGACATGATCATTAAGGCTATTGG
>JAGQYO010000105.1 GCA_020435995.1 Flavobacteriales bacterium
ATTTTACACCCTCTTGATAATACCAAGTAGTCCCAATTGGGGCATAATATTCTTGGGCTTTTAGAACATTTAGTGAACACAATGAAAGAATGGTGATTAGAAAAATTTGTCTCATTGTTTTATTATTTTAAGGGTTTGTTCTCCGATATCATCTTCAAGGGTTAAGAAGTAAATACCGGGCGAAAAGTGACTTAAGTCAATTTCTATTTTGTCGATATTGTGAGCATAGGTTAGATCTTTCCTTTGGCCAGTTTTGTTGACTATGGTTACTTTTTTAATGTCCAGATTCCTATTTTTAGTGTGGTTTATATATAATATTCCCTTGGTTGGAATAGGATAAGCCAAGTATGATTTGGAAATCTCGGAGATTTTGCTAACACTAGTAGTATCTTCAGGCCAAATACCTCTTCTAACATCATACACCACTTCTGATATTCCATTGCACTCTCCATTGCTGTCGGTTTTAATCAACCATAAATCTTGGGTGCCAGAGATTCCATGAATAATCCCAACCATATGAAAATTTCCCTCGCTATCGACTTCAACATCGGCAATATCGTCATCCGCATTTTCAAAATCTAAATTATGAGAATATCGGACTAACCACAATGAATCACCATTTTTATCTAATTTTTGTAATTGGTAATAAACGGAAGTATTAGTCTTATGATAGGCAAGGCCTACCAACGTCCCATTTTGCAATTGCAAAAGTTTTGAATAATGAGCTCCTTGCCCCAAATTTCCGTACTTATTTTTAAGTAAAATCTTTCCAGTGGTATCAATTTTATAAAGACATCTTTTTGTTTCATTGGCATCTGTATGAGGATCGTGGTCTATTACTAAAGTATCTCCTGACATCCAAAAAGTTCCATCCTCATTCAATTGTAATAGACCACTCGCACTACCATTTGAATTGTATGAATATTGATTATGAATTTTCAGAGGATTAACAGTCATTTTTATTAATGATTGGTCCCAAGTTGCTCCCCATCCCGCAGCTCCAGAAAGATAGAGCTTACCATTTGGGTGCTCTACCACTGATCGGATTTCATCAATGAGAGGCCGGCTATAAGTTAACTGATCTTTTATTTTGCCTACGGAATCCGTATGATAAACAACCAAATCACGGCCATACGGCCTCCTGTCTCCAGCCATAATCAACAATAAATCACCATTGGCAAGTTCGTACAAAGTACGAGCGAAAATCCTTGAAAAACCAGATTTATCATATACGACGGAGAAAGCGGAATCTAAATTTTGATCAAAGCCTATTAGTACGGGATATGACCACACTTTAGAATTAGAATCAAAATATTCAATAGTTTCAAAAGCCAAATAATCTTGTGATCGGATTCGTTTAAATTCTCCGCCTGCCCAATATGAATTGTTATTATTAAAGGTTGTAATCGAATTGGAATTCATAACTTGACCTTCCTTGTTTAATTGTACAAGGTACTTAAATTGCGATCCATCATCACGAAATGCTATTGCGTTAATGATGAAATTGTCCTGATTCAACTCCAACCCAATAGGGAAATCTGCGACTTTATTAAAATCGAATTCTTTAGCCCATGTCTGTCCCACTAAATCCCACACCTGAATAGAAAATAGAAGGACAGATTGGGCAACTAATAATTTATTCATTAGTTAAAATTACGGACTCTTTATGAATAACTTGTTCTTCATCTAGTATCATAAGAATAACTGTTGACTTCACCTCTTTTAAATCAAAGTCGATACGACCAGTAGAAGCAGAAATCGAGTTTTCAAAAATTAGATTGCCTTTTAGATCAAAGATTTTAATTTGAAAAATTGATTCAATTTTTGGTTGCCAGGTCAATCCAAATTTGCCATTATTTGGATTAGGATACACTACAAAGTTTTGATTTACATCATCCATCTCCTCCGTAAAGAGGTAGTTTGTATTGCTTGAATCTATGGGCGAATTGATAATGGAGCTCGGATTCTGGACAATAACGGTTGGTTCCTCTTCAATACTCCAGTAAGCAACCTCCAAATTGTTTAAGATGTTGCGTGCAAGGCCATAACCGATGCGTGTGGTATCTCTGGCTATGCTATCAATGATTGCGCTATCCATCAATAATTCGGAATAAACTAGATTATTCATAATTACGTGATTCAGTTTTTCTAGAAGAAAGTATTGATGTTCAAATTCAGGGACTAAGGCAATTTTACCGAGAGTAAGATTGATGTTTTCATTGTCTTCTACTTGCCAATAAAATTTCAGCATTTCTGCCCAACGCTCGGGGCTTTCATTTTGCTCTAGGTAAGCAATTATAGTGTCATATGGGTGTTCAATATTGGTGTCGAGCATACAGTGTCTAATTATATCGTCTAATCTAATATCAACATGTTGGCTCATTGCCTCAAGTTGAGCATCTAGTTCCATTCGCGGTGAATTTCCTCCTTGAAATTCTTCAAAATATTCAACATCCTGGGGAGAAAGGATTGAAGAAGTTAAAATATAATTAAGAACCTCTTGAGTAAATGGTTTACAATTATCTAGAATATTATATAACTCAGATTGGGACAAGTTTGGAGTACGCACTATGGTTGCAATAAGTACTTCATCAGAAATATAAGGGGTTAACCCTACTAGTTCGCTATAAATGAGCGTGCCAGAAATGCTTGAGTTTAAAATTTTATTGAGAATCCATTGCGGGTTTCCACCATCCACAATACCATTGTAATTGGAAGACAAACCGCTATGATCTGAGCGTGAACCATCATAATAATTTTTTGACAATTCGAATTTGTCGCCTTGCTCAATCGGTTGAAGTGAACCATCAAAGTAAATGGAGGGGCAAGAATTTCCATCAAATTGAACAGCACATCTTTTGTTTTGGACAGCAATTCCTTTACATTCAGGTACCAATGGGCCTGTAGATATATTGTGATGGTTATAATTTATGGTACCTACGTATGAATTTTGAGTATAGAAATCATATTCGAAGCTTGGACAAGGGGTAACATTGCTAAAAAGATTTCCAGCAGGATATCTGGAGTTATTTAAACCATTCGACAAGCAAAAGCCTTGCTCCTTAAATACTTGGGCACTATTTATATGAATATCGGAACTCCAAATATTGCCAGGTTCAAAGTAGTTGCATTTAAAGGTTAGTCCGGAGTTTCCTGAAGGAACCGATGCCGAAGTAAAAATCCCATGATTTACGGCATCAAATGAGTTTCGATAGACTTCATTCTTTCGTGCAGACAGATCCTTAAGGTATATGCCTTTTCCGGTGGTTGTGTATTTATACGAATTATCCGTAATTCCAAATCCCTTGCATTCCGAAACGAAGGTTCCTATTTCACATTCCTCAAAATTATTTCTGTTGATTTCTGAGTAATCGGCAGCTCTCAATTCAATGCCTCTTGCGCAATTGGTAAAGTCTGAATTGGTTATGTAACAAGTTGGATACTTATCGATACCTTCAAATTTTACCCCAACTGAAAGACCGCTAAATTCACAGTTAAAAACCCTTAGACCACCATTGTTTGCTTTTATTGCAACGCATCGATCCATATTTGAAGTATAATTTGGAAAGTAACCAGTAGGAATGGAGTTGGTAAAGGAACAGTTAGAAAATTCCATAACCCCCACATTTTTTAGATATGCCATTTCATACGGTGGTGAATGTATGTCGAGGTAATTTGAATTAAGCTCGAATTCGCAATTTCGAAACCAAGATGCACTAGGTTCAAGTCGTCCTCTCACGTGGTATTTGTAAAAATGTTTGTCAGAAGATATCGTTCTCTCGTTATTTATAAATTTGGCATCCGTTGCTTCAATAATCCCTCCTCCTTTATCTATGGTAACATTATAGTTGCCTAAATGAACTGCATGATAAGCATTTTGAATAATTGCCCCATTTTTCATGATTAGTTTTCCATGGCTAGCGTAAGTTGGACTCATTGTTGGAATACCATGTACCTCTATTCCATACCATTTTTTAGCACATGTTCCTTCAAGATTAGTAATTACCCCTCCATTAAGTAAAAGCTGGCCACCAGGTTCGATAATAATTCTAGTTTCTGGAGCCATTTGTAAAGTACAGGTCACTTCCACTAATGCGTCAAATTTAATTATAATGTCTCCATAGACTTTCTTAGGGTACTTAATATAGTAATGCGTTGGATTTCCGCCTCCATTGTACACTAAATCAGGACTCACATACCAAGATGGTTTTGGATAAGGTTCTACATCTTTAAAACACTTTGATTTTACACATTTGCTAGTAGGGCTATTGGAATATTCAGATAGGTACCAATGTATTTTTCTAAACTGTAGTTCGGTAATCGACTCTTGTTTGGTTCCGTCATCTGGGTAAGATTGATAATTGTTAGGTTGGATAATGTCATGGTCAAAAGTAAATCCATTGAATTGTTCATCACATGCGTTGTTTCCTGAAGTGCACTTGTTGTTAACACATGAATTACACGGTTGTGTGTTACCAGAACAATTCCAAGCTTTATTACTAAAGTTGTGTTTAAGCCCCATGCTGTGCCCAAATTCATGAATAAAATTCTTTTCGAGCGCTGTATGCTGTTGGTTGCCCCATTGGTATCCGTTGTTTAACCAATTGTTTTGATAATCCAACCATTGAGAATACCATCCTCCTAATGCCATCAAATGTATATCTACGAAAGGGACATGTCCTCCTAAAGATCCGGTGGATAGAAAAAGATGAAGATTGTTATCCTTAAAACTTTGACTATAATTTGGATTTGAAGACACCAGAACACTGAACTTATTACTTGCACTTACCGCTGGTTGGTTATACCAGCTTGAATGTACGTGCCCTTCTATTGAAGCTAACTTTATTCTAACTCTATAATCAGGAATAAATGCACCAGGTGTATTTGGAGTGGTGCTCGGTTTGAGGTTACCCATGTGGAAGTTAATTTTATCCACTCGGTCTTTAAGCCATTGCGTGCAATAAGGGTCGTTTGTAAAGTCAAGATTCGAAGAAAAGTCCGGCTGGCCATTTCCATTGTCGTTATAAATGACGTGAATTACTAGATTAACCGTGTCAATAGGTTCTTTTTCATAATCCACATAGGGGATATATGTCGTGTTTGGTTCCCAACTTACTGTGCTAG
>JAGQYO010000106.1 GCA_020435995.1 Flavobacteriales bacterium
ATGCGGGAGAAAAAGGTTTGTTGGATGTGGTTTTGGTATAGTTTATATATGGCACGGACGAGGACGTCCGCGCTAGCGAGGGGGTTCTACTGTGGGTTATTTACTTGGTGAAACGGAGGATGACGAACTCTTGAAAGATCCACAAATGATGAAACGACTCAATGAACTCAAAACGTTTTCAGAACAGGAAAAAGAAAAGATATACTTTACTCTTGATGCTGTAATTAGAGAAATTAAAAACCGAAAGGATTACGCTGTTTGATATGGAAGATTTTGTTAATTGTCCATATTGTGTCCAAAGATTAATTCTAACCAATGGATCAAAAATTTGAGTTTTACAAAGAGGTTTATTTCTTTGAGCACCAGCGCAAAACATCTATACAGAATGCACACAGCATCCCTATTGGGATTATTACGGTACTAATCGGCGCTATTTCCTTTTTCGTAAACGACCTAATTAATAAACCTATTGATTTTGGTTGGTTACTAGGGTTGTTTTACTTGTTGTTATTCGCTGCTATTTGGTTTATTGGTAAAGCCTTTTTTCTTCTTTTTAAAACCTACACGGGCAACAAGTATCAATACATTCCCAATCTAGATTCACTCCACACTTACGAGCAACAAATAGATGCTCACTACAAAAAGAATATTACTGATGCTAATATTAAATACTTTAACAACTTAAAAAGCGCATTAACTGAAGCTGCAACATTTAATGCTGATGAAAACAGAGCAAGATCAAGTCGATTATTTGACGTAAACAAAGCTTTATTTAGAGCTACCATCATTTTGGGTATTAGTGCTATTCCTTTCTTTTCTGCTAAACTCAGACAAGTTGATTCTGCACCTGTACATCAAGTGAAAATCATTAATTTAGACTCAAATCAAAACAAGATAATTATGGCAACAGAAGAAGAAAACAACAACGATTCAACTGAATCAGATTCATCAGACTCAACCAGTACTCCAGAACCAAATTTCCCTACAAACATTGTCACCATAGAAGGTAATGGAACTCCTGATGGAAGTACAAGTCTTAATGAAGATATTTCGGATTCTTTAGGTTCGGATGTGAACTTAGACGATTTGGATTAAACACAAACTAAAAAGCCCCTGATTTCTCAGAGGCTTTTTGATGAATTAATAGTGCTTTATATTAGGATCTGGCTCAGGCTCGTTTTTCTTGTACCTCTTGAAAAGTTTACCAGTTTGCTTCTTTCTGTTCGTAACCTTCAAACCAATACTCGTAGAAAACACCCACTGATTCAAATCCTTTTTATGAAAGTCATTGGAGAATATGTTGTAACCAAAATTCAATTTGATTTGATCAAATACATTAAATCCTACAAATGGCCTAAATACAACATTTGTATTCCCATAATCAGTATAGGCTATTATTTTACTTCCAACACTTACTCCATTAAGAGTAAAATCTCCATTGTAAAATATACTATGCAAATCAGACCAAGGTGAATATCCATAGTGGATACTATGAGAGTGCCAAGCATAACCCGATTGTGCAGGAAAAAAATGATAATCTAATCCTAAAGTAAAAAATCCGTACTGAAACTGATCATAACCCAAATCAATTTGAAGCCAATTATCAGCGTACTTTTTATCAATCTTCAAACTATCATTTTGACCAACTAGAGTTAAGTTAAGAATAATAGAAAGTGTAGTAATATAAAATACTTTCATTATTCAAAATCATTGGAATTCATGTCTTGGAAATGTGTTTGTCCCATTCCACTACCGCCATGCCCCCTAGGTTGACTTGAGGCAGGTGTCGACGGTGCTCCATTACCACCACCGCTTGCCTCCTTTAGTTTTGGCATCCAATTTTGAAAATTACCAGGCCGCCAACCTTGATGACCTACCCCAGCAGCAATACTTCCTGTTCTGATAAACCCTCCGAACCCTTGGTATTGATCGTCGTAAGGAATACTTACATCAGCATCATTAAAATCATGTTCTGCTGGTCCTTTTTCACCAGAAGGAATAAAACCCAAAACTTGCTTACCACTTTTCCCCCCCACGAAATAGTCTCCTCGGCCTCCTTTAGGCACAACAGCTTTTTCATTTTGATTATAAATATGAATATGATTAATTCTACTTTGTAAATCAGGATCAATTCTATATTCTCTAGCAGGAGTATTAAGAGTTATAATGTTTATATCAGTACCATTTAATTCTTCATCTTGTGCTAAAATTTGAGCTGCTATTATTGCCACATTACCTCCATGACTATGCCCCATAATGGTAATAGCTTCTCCAGGGTTTCGGTGTCCTTTTATGAACTCAACCAACTGCGCTGCTGCCTCTTGACGTGCGGCATCTGTATTTATACCAGACCAACCTGGAGTATAAGTAGCGGTGTTGCCAAATGCGCTTGCAACTTTTGATTTGAGTGCAGGAGAAAAACTCTTATTAGCTCCCCAAGTTCCATGCATAAAAAAGGCTTCTAAACCATCAATATCAATCGCCCAAATTGGAGTTAGAGATGCAAACTGATAGGGCGTTAATTCAGGGTATTTACTTGCTAGAGGGTCTATTGATGCGAATCTTGCAAGTCTTGGGTCATATTTCCTAAACCCATAATTCTGCCAGTTACCCGTTCCTTTGATTTCGTTATCGTTCTCTTTTCCGTTGAAGCCAAATGAATAATCTCCAGGGTTTAATTTCCTACCAGGTTTTTGCATTCCAAACGGATAGTAATCAGAGAAGTTTAACTGCGTGATTGTCATGACCAATTGCTTTATAATTGCTAAAATCAAACCATAACTAAACCCAACGTCCTTATTTTAGTCGTACTAATTTTAAAACTTCAGATTCTTCTCCTTCTGCATTTTTGGAAAGACTAAAACCGTCTGTTTCCCTGTTAAAACTGTAGCTTATTTGAAACTCATTATTAGAATAGAAATTGACATGGTCTTTATAATCTTCCTCCGTTGCCTCTGTAAAGTCGGTACATAAATCAAACGAATCGCCATATTCCCATCCATTAATAGAACCATTTGAATTAAAAATCACTGTGTCTCTGCAATTGCTATCAGTATCACAAACTAGGTAAGTCCCAGCAAATACTATTTTTCGAGTAATCAAATCGATACCAATTCCAGCATCAGAATCTTTGGCAAAATCGTCCAGTATTTTTACAAATCTTTTCTCTGCATTAGATTTTTCATCTTTAAGAGTTAGGATGAGAGTTTTCTCCTCTATTGAAACTTGATGATTTTGATCATTAATTTTCAGAAAAATATTTCCTTCTTCATCAGTGTTAATTTCTGCAATTCCACCTTCATGATTATTAAATGATACTCCGATTGATTTTTGATTAATCAAGATTGATGCTATTCCTAATAAATTTTTGTAACAAGAGGAAGGTGTACCTTCCTCCAAGCACAAAATATAATCTTTCGAAACCCAAACTCCAGTTATAAAATCAATTTCAGACTTAGGTTTAACCATAGTATTAACCATAGCTGAAGAAGTTTCTTTAGTTGAATCAGAACAAGCACCAAGTCCAATTGCAACTATGATAACAACAATAATAAATGCAGTTTTATTCATACTCATTATTTTGAGATTTATAATTCTGTTTATGACTACAGAAACTATTCAACTTGTACCTCATGTGGTCTGATTGGCTCCATTTTCTCAATTGTAACCCTCGGGCTATTTCCACCTCCTCCAGAAGGACCATTATTAGCACCAATAACTTGTCCAGAATTAAACATAGCCATTGGACCAATTGGGACAGGTCCATTTTGATAGTCGTATGGTGTCCATTTAGGTAAAAACATACCTTCACCATTTGCTTGGCCACGATCTGGTTTATCATTATCAGGGCGGTAAATTTTGGCTTTCTTTCCATCGTAATACCCTTGATCATATGACTCGGCAGTGACCTCATTTTTGGTGTAAGGCGGTTCTTTAGGATACCTAGTAGCATGGAGTACATTATACTGTTTTTTTGCATTCTTATTATAGGATTCTATCAATGCGGTATGTCCAGGCCAAACTATAATATCTCCAGACCTGGGTTCTCCTTTAATTTCAGACCAACCAATTTTTGGAAGATATTTAATTAGCTCATACGTAGACTTAACTTCAACCTCACTTGTAAATTCATCATCTGCCAGGATTCTACAAATTAATTCCGAACAATCCATATAGGCCATAGCAGCTACTGATATTTTAGTCCTTAAATCCTTATCAGTTTGTTGTTCGTATTTTGTGCCAAGTAGTTTCCTTGCGAATGCAATTCGATCACCCGGTCCCAAACCAAGAATATCTACGAATCTAATAGGATCATTTCCTGCAAATTCATATGGTGACCAGAATGGATAATTAAATGTAAGCAGATCGGTTGAAAAGAAACGACCTAACCTTGGATCATAAACTCTGTATTCAAAATTTATTGTATTTCTAGCCCCTTTTACCTCATCGTCAATTTCCTTTCCATTGAAACCAAATTTGTAGTCAGTTGGGTTTAATAGTCTACCCATTTTCTTCATTCCGTAGGGGTAGTAATCCGTTTGGGAAGTAATATCTGCAGCGTAGGCATCAATATAGGTATCTGCATCGTTGTCTAAGGGTAGTTTTCGTTCATTCACTGTACTTAGCACGTTGCCCAAATGATTGGTCAATTCATAGTTTTTATATCCTGCCATGTAAGCCATACTGTCCAAAGATAGGGTATCCAATGGTATAACAGAACCAGAAACCTTAGAAAATAATTGTATGTTCATTTGGTTCTCACCTAATCGTGAGCTTCCGTAAATGGAATGGCCATCTAATTCAAAATCGTCATTTGTAGTTCCTTCGCGTTCTCGGTTATAAGAAGCCATAAGGTTCCCAAAGCTGGCGCGGACGTCCTCGTCCGTGCCCCCGTATTATTTTATAAATCAATTAAACTATGTGAGTAAATTTG
>JAGQYO010000107.1 GCA_020435995.1 Flavobacteriales bacterium
CACTAACCCAGCATTTAGCAATGGGAAAGATATACGCCCGAGGCATAAAAAACGCCAACAAGATAATGCTAATGGCAGGGGCAGCATACAACCTGAAGAAATACCTCAAGAGAATGGAGAAACTAACTAAAAACCCCGCAAGTGGAGTAGGAATAATACAGGAAAACCTAAGCCTAATTCAAAACGCACTATTACAAGCTATTTTAAGCCTTTTTGCCGAGTTGAAAATTAGTAGCAATTTTATTGCACCCAAAATATAAGTGGCTGTAAAACAGCGTTATTTGGCTTTAATTTTTGCTTTTGGGAGGGGTTGAACCACAGCTACGGCTGTTAGCTACTGGCGTTTCATCCAATTTCATTTCAGGTTAACTTTCAATTCATTTGTTTTCAATCATTATATTTCTACTTTTATGGTTGCTCAAATTGATTAGTTATGAAAAAATTTCCACTCGCATCATTAGTAATTTTCCTCTCTATTTACACACTTACGGCTCAGGAACTTTTACACAAACCTCTAGGTCAAATTTTTGAACAAGGCTACGGTCGTGCTTACAATGATTGGGAAAACGAAGAATCGTCACACGATATTATTGCTACACCGACAGGCATCGCCATGTCGGGTTGGATGGACAACGAAGGTAAGGACATGGCCTTGTGGCACATTGACGAATTCGGTCGGCTTGTTCAGTTTGGTGAATATGGCGCAGGTGGGTATGATGAAGTTGCGGCTTCTTTAGCTCTATGTTCTACTGCACAGACCATGCTGGTCGGTCGCAGAAGTGATTACTTTGAAGACAGTTACCGTTCACAGATCAACACCAGCGACAAAGCGCAAATAAGATACATAGACACAGATGGTGGTGAATTGTGGAGTTGGACACTGGATAGCAACGATTCTGATACGGATCAAGTTGCGGTTGACGTGTTTAATACAGGGAGCGATGAATTTGTAATTCTCATCAACCGACTTTATGGAGAACATGGAAATCAAACTTTCCGTGTACTAAAAATTCAGCCGAACAGTAATGTCATTTTTGACAAGACTTATTTTTTGACCAATGCTGGAAATGACCAGAATTTATTTGCAGAAAAAATAATCGACAAGGGTAATGGAAGGTATTTGGTATTGGCCAATGACATTGACAACGAGCATGTAGTACTAGTAGAAATAGCTGAAAATGATGGGACTTACGAAACCCATGAAAACTATCCTCAACCCAACCCAACGTATGGCGGTGGTATTAGTAGCAATATCAGTACAGGTGGATATATCATAGCGGGTAGCGAGAACAATGGAACCGACAAAGACGGATTTATTCTCGAAACACAATTTGATTTAACTGAGGTTGGAGCGGTTACACACACCAATGCGGCAAGTGGCAATGAAGAGTATCGGGATATAACAGCACACGCGGGAGGTTATTTAGCAATTGGAGAATGCGACAACAGAGGCGAAGGAAACCGAGATGTTTGGATTTGTCATTTAGACTCTCTTGCCGACACCCTCAAGGTAGAAACATTGGGGGGTGAAGAAACCGACTATGGTCATTCAGCTACTCTAATTCCACAGGTTTACTCTGTCTTTGTTGCAGGGTACAACAACAGCTACACCATAGAAGAAAGTGGCAACGCCTACCTCGGTGGAGTGAAAGTCGACATGGGGTTGCCAGAGAATTCTGGTGAGTGTAAGGTTCCAAGAATTCTATTTGTGGACTTTTTTACTTGGAATTTAGGTGGGGGTGTGGCTGGTATAGATTTAAATAACTACATACTTGGCAATACCTCTAGAGAAAATGCTCTAATTGCTTATGCTCAAAAGCATAATATTGGGTATTTGGCATTGTATGGTGTCAACTTCATTTTTGAACCTGGATACCAAAGCCACTCAACTACCCAACAGGCGAAAAACGCACTGAACGATTTTATTGATAGATGTTTCAGAGGCTCTCCTAGCGTTCGTTGTGCTTTAATATCAACTACAAAAGAGGCGGTTTACACGAATGCGATAGATTATAATAAAGATGTTACCGCTGGTACGGCACCTTATAATTATAAAAGTAATGGAAAGCTTTCATACTTTATTTTAGAACATGAGTTCTGGAACCCACACACCATAAATGTTTCTTCTGGTCCAACAGCCGCAAACACAGCACCAGATTTTTTCGATAATGAAGATGCATCTTCATCCAATGACGTTCCCGCCAATAAATTGGATGGTCATTTTGTGGTAGCTTACAATGAGCATCTTGATATTTTGGACAAGATGGATCAAAATAAAAACTTCGATGCGAATGTCTTAGGAATGATCGATTATCTTGGGTATTTCTACAATCGATATAGCCCAACTTCGCCAAACAATCATCCAAGATCTAACACTACAAAGAGACAAACAAAGGCTACTGCAATAGAAGCTAAATGTGATGCAATGTTATTAACCTATTACCAGAGATACAGTTCCGCAGAAAATGGTATTGACTTTCTTTCTACTACATTTACTTCAGGAGCACAATACTTGAATGTTGAAATATGGAAGGAACGAATTAGTCTGATAGGAAAACAGTCAGGAAAGAAAACTAACATAATTCCATTGTTTTCTGCTGAAAACGATCTATCAGGAAAAGCATGTGGTCAGTCAAATAAGTTTTTAGGTGAATACTTAGCTGGTTTGCCGGTTAATACGGGTTCTGGCAGTTTTAAATCCGCCGAAACAGCTTATTACAATCAACACCAACCGTTTTATGCAAGTACAACCACTCCATATGATTATGTAAAAAACTTAAATGTGGCGGCAGGTGCTTGGTACACTTATTCTTGTGTGGATCTGAAAGATTTTGGTAGTTCAAACAATGATTTGCCAAGTTGTCAAAGTTTTAATACTCCATTAAATTTGGAAGAAGAGCCTTCCATGGATATAACAGACCAGATTAAGCTCTTTCCAAATCCAAATTCGGGTACTTTTACCATAACTATAGGAGGAAGTAAAAGATATAACACATTTAAGGTTTATGATGCCTTTGGACGAATATGCCTAACAGGTTCTTGTGGTGATCAAAAGAATTTAGATTTTGATTTAAGTTCACTTAATTCAGGCATGTATTTTATACAACTTGTAGGACGTAGTCATCAGTCAAATATTAGGATCCTAAAGGAATGAGTAGGATAATAGTTTCTACATTCCTTGCCGTTATTAGTATTCATCTTTTTGCTCAAATCGATTCTAATAACACATTTGTCAAAAACGATGAATTGACAACTTCGGGAGGGATTTCAAAGCCTAGACATGGTCTTCTTGAACTGATGCCTGATGAAACGTTCAGAACTTTCGGAACCGACAACAAGTTAGGGGTTGGAACAATCTTCGAGGTTAAATATGATTCCAATCTTAACTATCAATCCATATCATTCCCAGAATCAAATCATTCAGGTGCAGTTTTTTACAAATCGTTTCGCTGGAATTCCGATTTTTCGTTTTTTGTTGGGTATGGTGACGGCGATTCGTTGATTCAAGAATTTTTCAATTACATCTACGATAAGAGTAATAAAATTGCTTGGGAAGGGCCTTTTTCACGTGCTTTTGATCAAAACGTTCAACATTCAGGAGATAGTGTTTTATATGGGTCGTTGGTTACTCAAAAGAAGAATGGAATAAACTGGACTCGTTCTATCCAGTTTGGTTTTATGAGAAGTCATGATTACCTTATTCGGAGTAAGTCACTATATTCAATATTTAGCAAAGACTCGACAAAAACTCGACTCTTATATAACGCTAGCTTTTATAATAAAGGAGAGTTTTACCTATTTGTTGAAGATAGTTTATTGAGCGAGAAGTTATTGGTTGCTAGAATGGATACTTCCTTCTTCGTAAATAGAATTGATACGATTGAATTCGATGGGCAACATCAATGGATTAAGAATGTTGATGGCCAAATTCTAAAATGTTCGTATGCTCCGAATTCAAAAGAACCATTTTTCAAATTGCGGTCCTACACCAAGGATTTTAATCTGGTTTGGACGATACAGGGTAAATATGACTCGGTAAATATTTCTGGAAACTCAAGAGTGTTTCCATTTGAAGGTGAACAGTCGTTTCCAATTAATACAATATTTCAATCATATTCTAAGAACAAATCATTTTCAACTCTTGCAAAAATTGATGAAGTTGGATCAATTGATACAGTGAGAGTTATGAAAGACGATAAAATGAACTTTAATGTTAATCCAACTTATCGAATCGGAGATTATCTGCTTGGTCATCTTTCCATGGAATCGTTTGAGCCGTTCAATAGACTTCTTATAAGGTTTGATAATTCCGGTTGCTTTTACTCTTCTCAGGTAGTAACCAATCTTAAATGTTCCATTGTTGGGATTGACCTTCAACTTAGGGAAGAAGAGCTTATTAAGGTTTTCCCAAATCCTGCCAATGAGTTTGTTCATATTAGTACTAATCAAGATTCTCGACTTCATTACAGTCTCTTAGAT
This sequence comes from Flavobacteriales bacterium, assembly GCA_020435995.1. Lineage (GTDB taxonomy): Bacteria > Bacteroidota > Bacteroidia > Flavobacteriales_G > Salibacteraceae > JAGQYO01. Next base: position 4,480 of record JAGQYO010000107.1, read on the forward strand.
ATACAGGGCAAGACCATACAAAGTGGTGAGTTGACGAGAAGTGAAAACCTAATCCTCTTAAAGGTTCCAGACGGAATGTACTTTCTCCAATTACAAGGCGAAGGAGTTTTAGAAACTCAAAAAATTATTGTCAGCCATTAGATTTCACTCCTATTGCGCCTGAGTGATTCGCTTGTAGCTAACGCCAGTCCGTCTAAAAACCAGCGCTATTCATTTTATATTTTGGGAATAAAATTAGGTTATTGAGATGAAAAGC
>JAGQYO010000108.1 GCA_020435995.1 Flavobacteriales bacterium
CTCCGGACGAAGCAGGCAATGAAAAAAGGAACGTATGGCAAAACGCCGGGAGGTCAGCCGTGCATTAATTTGGGTAATAATTTGGCCCCAGGTTTTGATGGGATAGCATCTGGATATTGGACCAACTTTAATGAGAGATGTCTCCCCCCATTAAGGGTTGGAGGTTGTCTTCATGGCCCCCCACATAATAACGATTGCGGCGGTTTGAACAAAGACTCCTCAGCTAGGGATGGGTTTGTGCAGGCTAGAGATTTAGCTGTTGAGGCTACCCGTGATTATGTTGGACAGATTGTTTTTGAAATCCTGGGTTCAACAGAGTTGACTATTGATGAAAAAAACAAGGCCCTTCGTGCCCTACTGGATAAACCTGAAACATTCAAATGCACTGAGGAGTGCATGCCACCTTACATTTAGCATGATTATTTAGATAAAGGAACATGCAGATTCTCAAAAAGCTTGCACAGAAAATTGCATAATTTTCATTTAGTATGACTATGCAGGAATGGGGTCACACAGAACTTCAAAAGCCATAAGGCCATAAAAAGGAAAGAAAAACGTTATTGAAATAAATTTGATTGAGTTCGCTTATTGAAAAATTTTTCCTAGAAAATTAGTGACAAGCCGCGACTCTGAACCCGAGGTGTCTATGAGAAGACGCGATAAACTTTACATTGGAATTTCCATTTTGATGGCATTAGCAACCCTAGGATTATTTCTGCCAGAACCTTTAATATATTTCATTTGGGGGGAACCTGAGGGCCATCTCCCTCCATCGCGCATAATATTTTTTGCTTTACTAAGCTTGATTTTAGGGATTTCGGGACTTGTTTTAATTGTTTTAGGATTAAAAAGAAAAGAGGCTATTAAAACACTCTTAACAGCAACCCTAATAACAAATTTTTTTATTATAGCTCTTTTTTTAAAATTGGCAGGTATTATCTAAATAAGATGTTCATCTTCTAGCCAATTCGTTGCCAACGGGTGAAAACGGCCCCTGTCGTTACCCCCCCCTCCTTTCCTAGTGGCTCATTGGTCAGACTTATTTTGGCACAGCCCAGGTGCCCAACGTGCCATTCCGGGCGGCAGTGAGCGGGCTGGACGATGAAGAGGAACCTTACGACTTTATTCTTCCAAAGGTGTTCAACGCCCAGACGGTGGAAGTGAATGTCATCTCACCGGCAAAATTCAACCCGGGAGTCACCACGCTCACTGTCACAGTCACCAATCACGGCTCGGCGGATACCTTCACCGTAGAGGCGACGGATAATCAGGGCTTCATCACAAGGGTGGAACCCACATCCCTGACGGTGGGTGCAGGCTTAACGGAAGAATTTGTTGTGGATATCACCGTCCCTTCAAACACCGAGGAATTCACCCTGGTGGATTTCACCCTGAAAGCCACCAGTGACACCAATTCCCAAATCACGAACTCTGCTTCAGAAAGCCTGTTTGTTTTCCTGCCGCCGAATATAACGCCCCCGGCGGATATCACAGTGCCATCAACCGGTTCCTTGACTCAGGTGAATATTGGGCAGGCCACGGCGACGGACAATGACGGCATCCATTCCATCACGAACGACGCGCCGGAAGACGGATTTCCGGAGGGGACAACGCTTGTTAAATGGACGGCTATGGATACGAGCGGATTCAAAACCTCCGCCACCCAGACCGTCACTGTTACCTCTCCTTGATATCTGGGGAGGAAATAAAGTCATTGCGAGAAACCTGGTGAGGAAGAAATCTGATACCTTTGAAAACCATTTTGAGGTCATGGAAATGCGAACCATACTAGAATCAAAAAAAAGTATTTTTAGAATCATTGGCAAATATTTCCTGCTTGCATTAATTTTCCTGTCACTCCAAACTAACTCCGCTTGGTCCTTTGCTGATTTAGGACCATATGATGGGCATGAAAGCATAACCAATGAGGCTTTTAGCTCAGGCATTGCCGGTGTTGACTTTAGTAAAGGTGCAATTCTTCAAATAATTCGAATTAACAAAAAAGCAGACAAGTTAATCTTTGGAGAAGGGGAGCAATTTCAGCACTTTGATGATGAATTCCTAATTGAGGGTTCGCTCTATGTAAAATACCTTAGACTTTCAGTTAAAAACCTGCTGATAGCTGGTAACGAAGTTAGTTTAGATGCCTATCAATTTCGTGGATTCAGGGCTCGAAGAGTACTCGGGTTGGCGCTACATGCCATTCAGGACTATTACTCTCATACAAACTGGGTGGAGGCAGGTAATACTCAAATAAATTTTGACTTAGGAGTAAATGAATTGCCGCCCCCGGCACCATCCAATATTCCTTTGTGTACCAATGATTCAAATGATCTTATCGCTGGTCTAGGTGTTATTACTAGCGGTTACTGGGAAGGTTTTGGAGTTGCCTGTGCCCCTCTTTCGAGCAACCAAATTAAATGTAGACATGGAACCCCAATTACTAATAATTGCGGCGGTTTAAATAAGGACACAGCTGTTAGACCTAATTACGACACCGCAAGATCATTGGCAGTAACCGCTACCCAAAAATTTGTTGAGCAGGTGATCAATGACATCAAAAATGACCCTAGCTTATCTGCTGATGTAAAAAATGAGGCCATCAGATTATTGGCAGATCAGCCTAGTAGTTGGAACTGCGGTTGTGTAATATACATCTAAATTCATTGCAAACTCAGGCAAATGAAAAAATTTGAAAAACTTTATTTTAGGACTTCGATAATAATTTCTATAGCGGCATTGGCCATGCTTATTCCAGCCCCATACAATACTTACATATGGGGCAAGGGCCATGGTGGTGGAGCAATTATATTGCTTTGGACATTACTTAGCTTTATTTTGGGGATTATAGGAGTTGTTTTGGTTTTAATCGCCAAAAGAAAAAAAAGGAATTTCGATAAATTAGTCATAGGCACTGTATTGTCATCGAGTTTTTTTATTGTTGCGGGTTATTTAAGACTCTTTTGGTAGTGCAGGGAGCAAGTCTGTTATTTGCTCAACTTCAACTTTTCTATTTTCCACCCAAACAGGAATTTCCCAATATAAAATTCCAGTAAACATTCATGCCAAGTTTAATATTTGATGGATAGGTTAGGCTTTTCTGGCAGGTAAAATCGCCTATTATTTGGAGAAAGCTTTGAAGAACTTCGAAAGAAGATTTGCTCGAGCTTCAGTAATTTTGTTGGTTCTATCGATTTTATGGTTTGGTAAAGAAAATAAATCATTGTTTCCAGATTCCATGTTTTATCCATTACATTATTTTCTAGATAATAAAACAATGGATTGTATTGGGAGTTTTGCAATTATTTTAACCCCTGTTTTTGCTATTACTGGAGCCTACTACGCTTGCAATTTTCGATATCAAAACAAACAATGGCCGTTAAAAGTGAGCATCTTTACTTTAGCTTTATTGCCTTTTGCTTTTTATGGGTGTTTCCTTCTGCTTTGGCTATAAATTAAAGGTTTCCAATAAGCGGAGGGTGGTTTTCCAGAGTCCAAGGAAAATATTTATGCAGATTAATGTGCAAAAGTTTTTTTTAAAAATTTTTCTTTTAATATTTTACTCTGCTGCCTTTTTTTTCTTAGGTTTTGTTTTCTATAACGTTCTTTTTCCTGAAGAAATTGTTGGGTATAAAAAATCGGACCGTACGCGATTTACTACCTGCAGTAAAGTTGTTTACAAATTTGGAAATCAAGTAAATTTCAAAATCAATAATATGATGTGTAAATTTAGATCAAGAAGAGCACGTCAAATTTTTGGAATGAAAATTGATTCGGAATGGAGAGTGGTCGTCGAAACTTTTGGGAATACCTGCTTGACATTGAAAGTTTTGGATAAATGTGATGAGGCTGGGCCCTCTATAAAAAAATAGGGCTATAAAGTAAAGTGAATAACTAATCTTCTTTCCAATCCGGGAAGGGAACCTGCGCTCCGGCCACTTACGGCCTCCGCTGGTTTCCCTTCCAATCCTACTCAATCCATCATCGTTTGGAAAGAAGATTAGTTATTCACACAGAAGATTGCATACCACCTTACATTTAGTATGAATGCATTAGTTGGCCTGAGAATTATTTTTGGATGATGCAATGACCGTATAGCATTAAATAAATTTTAGGATCGAAAATAAATTTTGATGCTATATTATTTTGTGACCATTATTTTTAATAATGGTGGGGTGACAAAGAGGTGTTTATGAGAATCCACGAAAAAATTTACATTGGCCTTTCGAGTTTGATGTTGCTTGCATCTTTATCGCTAGTTTTTTACGACCAAATTGGAGTTTATTTTTGGAGAAGTGGCCATAGCACAATAATTGGTTTTATCTTTACAGCATTATTTAGTCTATTGCTCGGGATTTTGGGAATATTTTTTATTATGAGCGCAAAAAAAAGAGAAGAAAAGATCAAAGCATTAGTATTAACCACCCTGTCTTCAGTCAGCTATTTTGTTCTGATGCTTTTAAATTTTATCTTAATTAAATTTTTCAAGATTTTCTGGATTGCTTGACTATAAAAAATGGGCAAAATAAAGGGGCACCCATTAGCGGGCTCGTTGCCAATGGCGAAACGTTTTTCCTTCCGAACCCTCTGTCCCCCAGCTAAAAACCTCCTCACGACCATCCTCGCCTTC
>JAGQYO010000109.1 GCA_020435995.1 Flavobacteriales bacterium
CGTTTTATAAAGCAAAGAACCAATCCTACTCCTTATCCTATTTACGTCCTGGCACAATTAAGGGGAAGCACTTAATTTTATGCGGTCTTGGATCACCAACTTACACAATGAGTGGGTATTCAGATTCTTATTCACAACAAATGATTAGAAGCATTGATGGCGGAAACACCTGGAACTTGATACAGGTTAGGCCAATAATTAGTCAAGGAGTTGGATTCGTAACTTCTATAGTATTTGACCCAACCGACCCAAGTCGAGTTTATGCTTCTTGCGATGACAATATTTATATTTCCCTTAATAATGGGGCCAATTGGTTTCCTCTTGGCATACCGACTACAACGGGACCCCAAATCAATAAAAGAATACCTTCTGAAATGATTGTTGATCCATCTAATGGCCACTTATGGGTTGCATTCGATGATAAAAGTATACAGCACGGGGGTGCTTGTTTATTCGAAATTACAGTAAACAGTAGCTACCCATTTCAATCAAGTGTAACAGACAGAACCCCTTCTCAAATCGTGGGTAATTATGAACAAGCACGGGTAGATTACAGCATAGCTACATCACAAAATATTTATTCTGCATATTACGTAGGAGGGGGGGCAGGTAAAGTCTCTATTATTCATCAAAAATTAAATAGTACAAATTCATATTTTCAAAAGGACTGGCCAATTACGATTGATTATTTTTGGGATAAATTTCAATTCGAAGTTTCTTCTTCGAACGCTCAAATTATGTATTTGGCCGGCCTAGATACATGGAAATCTACTGACGGATTTAATACCAAAGTACAAAAAACATATAGGAATGGTTCAGGATTAAATGTACTACATGCAGACGTAAGAGCTTTTGAAATTATTAAAGCGGGCACAACATCGTCAAATGATGATGAAGTCATATTAATTGGGCATGACGGAGGAATCTCAATTTCTTATACAGGCTTAGAAACTACTTCTAATCAACCAGCTACTTTAGAATTGAATGGAATAGGATTGAACATAACTGAAATTTGGCACGCTGAATCCGTAGGAAATAAAGGAGATTACGTGATTGGTTGTCATGATAATGGTACTTTAAAATACTCATTGGGAAATTGGAATCGAACTCTAGGCGGAGACGGGGGTGCTATCACTAAATCTAATCAACAAGTAGGCAGATTATTTGGCAATGCCAGTGGAAACGTTTATATATCCAATGATAACGGTAGTAATTGGCCGCAAAGTGGGCCTTCCTTGTACGGGCTTGGTGAAGAATCCTTTATCAAATCACCAAAAACTGTTTTGCCTACTCAGTATATATTTTATCCAAGCATCACACTGGATAATTTGATGATCTACAATTTGACTACTAATTCATCATCAACCATTTTTACCCAAGCCGGCCATATGAGATTATGGGGCGATTTGGTCGATTTCGAAATAGAAGGAACTAATGGCTATTTGGCAGTTAGCCGTGCAGACAACGCTTTGGATAGTTGCGCTATTGTTAGGTTAGTTCATGATCTCAGCGATGATTACAAAGTGCTATCTTGGACCGATATCACTCCTGGTTTAATCGGTGAAAGAAAGGCAGCTATTACTGATATTGAAATGAGCTCCAACAGCAATAGTATTTGGGTGGCTTTAGGAAACTTTGAGGCCGGCGAAAAAGTCTATCTAGGGGTTTGGGATCATGTTTCAACCCCTCAAAAAATGGTGTGGTTTAATCATTCATACAACCTTCCAAATGTACCAGTACGTGCATTGAAAAAAGCTAATGGAATTAATATTATTTATGCTGCCACAGATGCTGGGGTTTACTATAAGACCTTGACTGGAACCACATGGGAATGCTTTAGTAATGGGCTGCCCCCAACCATTATACATTCGCTATCAATAGATGAATGTAGTGGAGAACTACTGGCAGCAACATTCGGTCGCGGATTGTGGTCTGCGCCGTTAGTTTATGGTGTAGAGCCCGACATCTTAAATATCGGTTCAAATACTTTGATAAATTCTGACCAAGAAATAACTAAAAAATATGTAGTTAATTCAGGGGCAACTTTAACTATTCAAGGAACACCAAGCAATCCAGTTACCCTAAATTTCTCAAGATATGCTGTTATCGTAGTTGAGCCCGGAGGGAAACTAATAGTTGATAATGCAATACTTACCAACGGTTGCGGTTCGTTTTGGAATGGGATTTACGTTTATGGCGATCCGAGTCTAACACAATCGCACTCCTCCACCCAGCACCAAGGAATTGTGAACATGATGAATTCAACTCTAGAAAACTCTTATGTAGGTATTTTTGCTGGTCAAAATATTGATTATCTGGATAGTAAAACACAAACTGGAGGCGTAATTTTGGTTGATAACGTAGTGTTTAAAAACAATTGGCATTCTGTTACTTTTGGGAGATTTGCCAATAAGGATCACCTCGGCAAACCGTTTAAAAACATATCTAGCATTATGAATTGCACATTTGTAACTGATGCCGATTATAAAAATTATAAAACCTCATACTTGTGGTATCAACCTTATGGAATGAAAAACGCCCCCAAGCACGTTACCTTTCACGGAGTGCAGGATGTTTTGTTTTCACAGAACGTGTTTTCGAACCAAGTGACGGGCATTACAGTACCTAATTATACTTATGGTACAGCGGTGTTGGCCATAGATGCCGATATTAAAATAACCAATAGCACCTTCAACAACCAATACAAAGGTGTAGATGTAGCCTCAGATAAAGTATTGGGCAAAACCCAAATTTGGGCCAATGACTTTACAACATGCAACGACGGTGTTCACCTTCGTAATGTGGACCTAGCTGTGGTACATTCCAATAACTTTAATGGAAGTAAAAACTCTGGTGTGCTCGTAGAAGAAAGCACCGCTTATACCATAACAGATAACCAGTTTAATGGTGGTAACGCGGCAGGTGTTGCTGTAAAAAGCAACAAGTTTACTGCCGAAGAAGTTTATAGAAACAATTTTGACAACCTAAGCGAGGGTGTACACAGCGAAGACGGTACTAATTGGTCGAGTGCCAACAACCAAACTAGTAAATACAAAAATGCAGGACTGGCCATTAAATGCAACGATTTTGAAGACAATAATATCTCAAAAGCCGATATTGCAGTTACATCAGGCGCCATACGCTATGTGCAAGGTACTTGTGATCCTGGAGGAAACCTTGCCGCACTCCTTCCCGCCGGCAACGAATTTAGCCACACTTGCAATGGAGCCAGAGACATCTATTCAAAATTCCCGGCCGCGAGGGGTTCTATTGTTTACACACACTTCAATCAAGTAGGAGCTGGTCCCCATAGGCCTGAATGTTCGATATTTTCTGGGTATTCACAAAATTGCTTAACAAACAAAACGTCTCAATCTTGTCCAGTAAAGCCTAACCTCATTCAAAGCAACTCGAATTCGTCAGTTATTTCGCTCACCGAAGGGCTAAAAATAACCTATGAGGCAAAGAAAAACACTTGGTTCGATAGCTTCAATTATTTATCTCAACTAATAGATGGCGGGGATAAAGAAGCCCTACTCACAATGATTGCCGACAACGTAATAGCCCAAATTCCGGTGGCTCCTGCACTTCAGGGCCATGCGCCTTACCTTTCCGACGAGGTACTTCTGGCTTGTATCAACAGCAATCCTTCACTCAACAATTCCGATTTATTCGAAATCCTTCTTTCAAACTCTCCCTTGAGTGAAGATTTAAAACCAATTATTCCATCCTTGTCCTCTCAATTAACCACCCAGCAGCTCGCTGAGTTGGAGGCTGCACAAAATGGATTTTCAGAGCGATCGCGAGAAGAAGAAAACACCTATTATCACTTATCAGAAGCTCGCTTGGCGCTCAATGATTTACTCGTGGTTTTTCATTACGATACCCTCATCGATTCTCCAAACGATTCGTTGCTCAAGTACTTAAAGGAATGGAATAGTCCGTGGGACAAGGAAAAAATGGTAAAGCTATATTGGGAGCAAGAGCAGTATTCAGATGCACAACTCGAAATAGATACCCTCAAAGGAGATTCTATTTATGGACAAATTGCTGAAGTGATGCAGCTCATTCAGAATTACACTTCAGAAAACTACGACTACGCCCAAATAAAAGCCGATTCGGTATTGCTCGATAGTATTTCTGCAGATACCCTGCAATTGGGGTATCGCTTGGCGCGCAATATATTATATCAATATTTCGGCAAATATTATTCTACAGTACTCGAATATGTGCCAACCGAAGAAGAAGAAAACCCCTCAGCTCCTACCATACCTAGTACACCTTTACAGGTACAACCTCTAATTGAGTCTCAAAAGTTGATGATATACCCCAATCCCACCAATCATTTACTCACCGTTACTTGGAATATGAAAGAAGAGCAGGGTGCTTTTGAACTTAGAATTACAAACCTGCAAGGCAAAATGGTGTTAAACCAAGTAGTGACTGAGAAGACTGGGAAGCAATCAATAGCGGTAGATCATTTAGCTGCTGGTTTGTATTTGTTTCAAGCATTAA
>JAGQYO010000010.1 GCA_020435995.1 Flavobacteriales bacterium
GGGGGAACTAAGATTGACCTATGCTGGGCTACTCTTGTTTGGTAGTAAAATGGCGCATCGGAGGCTGATACCAGCAGTTAGGGTAGATTACATTCGGGTTCCTGGTAGCATTTGGATTGAAAACCCTGATAATCGGTTTACCACAGTTGATATGCGGGGATCGCTTCTTCTCATTTTGTCCCGAATCTATAATTCGGTTGTTGATGACCTTCCAAAAGGGTTTTTATTGCCTGAAGGAGAGCTGCAAGCTGAATCCGTAGGACTTCCTGGAAGGGTTTTGCGCGAGGCTTTAGTTAATGCCCTCATGCACAGATCGTATCGAGAAAATCAACCGATTCAAATCATACGTTATAGCAATCGTATTGAGATTCGCAACCCAGGGTTTTCCTTAAAATCGGATGAACATTTTGGAGATCCTGGTTCTCAACAGAGGAACCCTTTTATTGCTGCCGTTTTTCATGAAACAAATTTGGCAGAAACCAAGGGTAGTGGAATTCGTACCATGAGAAAGTTAATGGATAAGTCTGGAATGGCTCCACCTACTTTTGAGTCGGACCATTCTCAAAATACATTTACTACTCGTTTGTTATTACATCATTTTTTGAGTGAATTCGATTTAGTGTGGTTACGACAGTTCGATTATTTGGGCATAAATGACAATCAAAAAAAGGCGCTTATTTTTATTCGCGAGGTAGGCGCAATTGATAACCCAACTTATCGTCAGCTAAGTGGTGAAGATGTGTTAAAAGCTAGTCAGGAACTGCGAAGTCTTAAAAATTTCGACCTGCTATTTTCTAAAGGTAAAAGCAGAGCTACATATTATGTTGCTGGTGCACTATTGCAAACTGCACTAGTGCAGTTAGACGAAAGTAGCAGTTCTTCTTCTGCAAGTGCTTTTGTAGGAAATATTCAAGCTGCTACTGCACCACCTAATTCACTTACTGCACCACCTCAAAATACTACTGCACCACCTCAACAAGTCGATCTTCTCGCTTCTAATGAAAGAGCATTGTTGCTAAAAGATGCGCCAAAGGATATTTTAGCTATGCTTGATAAAATGGGGAAAAGAACCAAGGATAAAAGTTTTATAAATGGGCTAATTGTTCGTTTGTGCAGATGGAAATTTCTGAAGGCTTCCGAAATTGCAATCATTCTTGCGAAGTCCGAAAAATGGGTACTACGAGAGTACATTACACTTCTGATTCAGGCAGGGGAATTACAATATACCATACCTGACATGAAAAATCACCCCGATCAAGCTTACATTGCTAGTGCAAAAGAAGGATGAATATGCACAACTGGAGCGAACCCTATATCGATCAATTACAAGCACTATTGGCAAAAGCAGAAGTAACTGCTGACTCAGTAAAAGCGGTTCTAAATCAGCCGAATACACCCTACTTATCTGAATTATACGAAACCACTATGGTTGATAACAGTTATGTGGAAGATTGTTTGTCAAACAATGAAAGCTCTACCAGCAAAACAAAAACCCTAAAGCATAAGTTCATAGAGTTAAGTTATTCACCCAATGTAAAGTCCAAATCGAGCATTAAATCACTAAATGAATTCAAAGGCTTGTATGTATTTGGTGAAGAAGTTAATGGAACTGTAGTTCCTGTTTATGTAGGAATTTCTAGGGTTATTTATCAAAGACTCAGGAACCATGGTTGGGGTAAATTGAAGAACAATTGCACCTTAGCTTATCTCATTTCCAAAGATCAAAAAATTTCACTCTGTGAAGCTAAATTGTTGGTCAGGAATTTCAAGGTATTTCTACATCCCGAAAAAGAAGATTACGATCTTTATTTTCTAGAAGTTGCCATTGCGGGTATTCTAAAAACCAAATGGAACTCATTCAGAACGCATTGAATAATGGATGACTTGAAGAAGATAAAATTAGAATGGAGTTATCCAAGGGAATTTAGTAGCGCCTTGTGTTGTCACCATGCCAAAAATCGAGGTTTATATCAAATTTCTCGTATTTGGGGAGGTAAAGAAACTTTGGTTTATATAGGGTTGGTGAAGGGACGAAACCGGCAGTTTCGGAATCGATTAAGAGAACATGAATATTGGCTTAGAGAGGTAAGGGGGGTGATAAAAGTTCGTTTTGGCACACTGCAAGTTCCGCCCAAAACTCGTCTTACAAATAAACTTATCGAAACCATTGAGGGAGTACTTATTTGTGAATATCAGCCTCCATATAATGTGGCTAAACGAGAAACCTTTTTGGCTCACCAAAATGTAGTAATTTATAATTGTGGCTTTCGTGGGTCGCTTAAAAAATCATTTAAGGTAGAAGATTATTATCTGGATTAGCGGATTTAACTAAGCCATTGGATGTCATAATTGATTCTTTAATAGGATATAATCAGGCCTTCAATTTTTTACTTTCTTTGAGAAGTAGTCCATAAACGGCATTTCTGTGGTTCAGGATAAATTTGGTTTAATTGAAGTGCAGAACTAGTGCACACAATCGGTCAATCTTGCAACAAATTTATGACATGAGGCAGATTAATTAAAGTTAAGAAATGAGCAATCAATTTAATCATTTAGACTTAGATCCAGAAAACCTTGAGTTTAATGAGGCGGTTGATTTTGTACACAATACCAACTCTTCTTTATACCTTACTGGTAAAGCTGGAAGCGGAAAAACAACCTTCTTAAAGTACATAAAGAAAACTACCAAAAAGAATGCGGTAATTGTTGCCCCAACTGGAATTGCCGCTATTAATGCTGGGGGTCAGACGATTCATTCGTTTTTTCAAATTCCCTTTAGTCCTTTTATTCAAGGTGATCCAAGGTTGGATACCAAAACAAAGGATGCTCAGAATTACTACCAAACCTTTCAATACCGTAAGAAAAAAAGAAAGGTAATACAAGAATTAGAATTGCTCATTATCGATGAAGTATCGATGGTTCGTTGCGATATAATTGATGTTATCGATAGAATCCTCAGGATAGAAAAAAGGCAACGGGATTTTCCATTTGGAGGTGTTCAGGTTTTGTTTATTGGCGATGCATTCCAATTGCCACCTATAATTAATGACAACCAGTGGAATATCCTTTGTGAGTTTTATGATGGTCCTTTCTTTTTTAATTCATGGGTATTTGATGGGTATGCACCAAGCTATATAGAGCTAAAGAAAATATACCGTCAAAAGGAGCAAGGTTTTATAGATCTTCTTAACAGAGTACGGACAAATGAAGTAACCGACAACGATATTTCAATGCTCAATGGAAGGCTCATAACCCCACCCTCTGACGACAAAGAGTTTATCACCCTTGCAACACATAATATTCAAGTAAACCAAACGAATGCAAGAGAGTTGGAAAAGTTGCAAGGGGACATTCATGAATTCGAAGCAACTATTTCAGGAGATTTTCCTAGTAACAACTTTCCCGCTGAGCATTTTTTAAGACTCAAAGAGGGTGCTCAAATCATGTTTTTAAAAAATGATTATGCAACTCATAAGCGATATTACAATGGAAAAATTGGTGTCGTTCAAAGTTTTACGGACGACGGAATAGTGGTTTCGTGTTCGGGTGAAGATCCTATTCTTGTAGAAAAAGCCGCTTGGGAGCATATAATTTATGAATATGATAGGGAAGAAAAGAAAATCACGGAAAAAGTAAAAGGAACTTTTACCCAATATCCGTTAAGACTAGCATGGTCAGTTACAGTTCACAAGAGCCAGGGGCTCAGTTTTCCTAAATTAATTGCCGATGTTCAAGGTGCCTTTGTAGCTGGTCAAGTTTATGTGGCATTATCCCGATGTACTACTTTTTCAGGGCTTATTTTAAAGAGTCCGATTCACAGGAATTGTATCACATCAAACCCTATGGTAATTGAGTTTGCAAAAAAGGAAACAAATCAACACGAATTAAGCCGAATGAAAAACGATGGTAAGGCTGATTTAAGGTATCGAAGGGCAATTAAGGAATTTAATAATGGTGAGATAAAGAAGGCCGTAACAGAAGTAATTGAGGCGATCAATCTCCGTGATGATTTGGATAGTGACATGTTTCGAAGATTTGTAAGGTATAAAATGATTAAAGGTATGAAGTTGGAAAAATTCGATGCCAATGTCAATCCTTGGGTGGAATTGGAAAAAGAAATGGAGCGAGCGCTTAACATGGTCAAACTCATTTTGAGAGAAACTGCTGAACAAAACATACCGCTTGATCGTGCAACCGAAGAATTGAATAATTTAGTTCATCTAGAATCCAAGCAATGAGCAACTTTTTATTCATCGAACAATCTTGGCCCGAACTTTACCAAAAAGCGGAGCGTGCCGAAAGGCGTGTTCTTATTGAACCAGATACATCGGCTTTTACTGGTCGCTTGGCCTTGGAATGGATGGTACATAAGATTTATGAGCTTGAAAAGCTTGATTTACCTTTTAACAAAGACTTGTTTAGCTTGTTGAGCGAGGTGGAGTTCGTTGCGATTCTTCCTGCTAACTTGAAAAGTGGGGTCCATATTATCCGAAAAACGGGAAATTCCGCAGCGCACGCAAAACATGTGTCTTCGAGAGATAGCCTAAGAAGTGTGCGGTATCTTTTTGATTTTGTTAAGTGGTTTTCCTGTGTTTACAGCTATCAAAAACTGTCATTGCCTGGCCGCTTTAACGAGGATTTAATTCCTACTGTTGAGACTGCTGCGGCTGCCATCCAGAAATCCATTGATACTCAAAAGGAGCTAGATGAGATTAGGTTTAAATACGAGCTTCTAGCTAAAGAGCGGGAAGAAGAGCTCGAAAAAGCCAAGGAGAGTGAAGAGACCTACATTGCGTATTTGAGCAATATCCAGCATCACAAGAATGCTATATCGGATCGAAAGCTGCAAAGGAATTACAAGAGTTCAAGCGAATACACCGAAAAAGAAACGCGAATTCACCTTATTGATGCGAATTTGATTGAAGCTGGATGGAACGAACTCCGACAAGGCTATCATGTTGAATATCCAGTACAAGGAATGCCAATCTCTACAGATAATCCCAAAGGCAATGGTTATGCAGATTACGTGTTGTGGGATGACAACGGCAAACCATTGGCGGTAATAGAAGCCAAAAGAGCATCACGAAGTATAGAGGAAGGAAAACATCAAGCAAAACTTTATGCAGATTGCTTGGAGAAGATGCATGGACAGCGGCCAATAATTTTTTATTCCAATGGGTATGACACCAATATTTGGGATGATCGGTTTTATTCAGCACCTAGACCTATTTATGGATTTCTAAAAAAAGATGAATTACAACTTCGAATTAACCAAAGAGAAAATCGAAAAAACATACTACGCGCTACAATCGAAGAAAGTATATCTGGAAGGCATTATCAAATTGAGGCAATTAAAAGAGTAGCTGAAAGTTTGGTTACCGATGAAATAAACGGCTTTAGAGGAAAAAAGAGAGAAGCGCTTTTGGTAATGGCCACTGGCAGCGGAAAAACTAGAACTGCTGCTGGATTGGTTGATGTTTTGGTAAAGAATAATTGGGCAAAAACCGTCTTATTTCTGGCTGATAGAAACGCTCTAGTAAGACAGGCGAAATCAAGGTTTAGTGAATTTTTACCTCATTTATCTTCTATTGATCTCACCAAAGAATCTGACTCCGATTCAACCCGTTTAGTCTTTAGTACGTACCCAACAATGCTTAACCGAATCGATTTTTCAAAAGAGGGTGATTCAAGAACCTATGGTGTGGGCCATTTTGATTTAATCATAGTGGACGAGGCACATAGATCAATTTACAACCGTTATCAAGCCATATTTGATTATTTCGATGCCATAATCGTAGGGCTTACTGCAACCCCTAAGAATGCAATTGATTTTAACACCTATGAACTATTTGGTTGCCCTGATGGTGACCCTACGTTTTCTTATACTTTGGAAGAGGCAGTGCCCACTTATTTAAAACCATTCGAAAATATTTCAATTGACACTAAGTTCATCAGAGAGGGTATAAAATACGAAGAGCTTACTGCCGCGGAAAAAGTTCGATATGAGGAGACCTTTATGGACAATTCAACGGGGTTGTTTCCAGAGCAGATTGCTTCCTCAGAGATGAACAAAACCCTTTTCAATGTGAATACGGTTCATAAGGTGTTGGATTCCTTCATATCCAAATGCCTTAAAATTGAAGGAGGCGACAAAATTGGTCGCACCATCATATTCGCTGGCAACCAAAAACATGCAGAATTCATTGTAAAACAATTTGAAATCAGGTATCCTGAATATCCTCCAGGGTTCATTGCGATGGTTCATAATAAGGTGTCGCATACCGAGAGCTTAATAGACGCGTTTTGTGATGAGTTTAAAGAAAACCTTCCACAAATTGTGGTATCGGTCGATATGATGGATACTGGAATTGACGCTCCAAGGGTACTCAATTTGGTCTTTTTTAAGGTTGTTCGGAGCTATTCAAAGTTTTGGCAAATGATTGGAAGAGGAACTCGGCTATGCCCAGATGTTTTTGGACCAAACCAAGCAAAAGAAAAGTTCTTGATTTTTGACGTTTGTAGAAATTTTGAGTTTTTCGAAATCGAACAAAATCAGGGTGATTCAAGGCCAAGCCAATCTTTAACCCAACGAATATTTAATTCGAGTCTAGAATTGTCGGTTTTACTTGCAGAAACTGGTGAACTGGAAGATTTAGCACTTGCGGCAGAACTAAGAAATACCTTACATTATGCTATTTCGGGGCTTGATAGAAATAGGGTATCCGTTAAAATGAGGCTAAGGTGGGTGGATGAATTTTCTGACCGTAAGCGATGGAATAATTTGTCCAAAGACGATGTAAACGCCATTATTTCCTATTTGTCGGATTTACCTACAGCTGCTTCCGAAGATGAAATAGCAAGGCGCTTTGATTTACTTATTTTAAAGCTTCAATTAGCTAAGTTATTGGGACTGAATGCTGAAGTGTCCATTACAAGGAATTTGGTAGAAATAGCCAATCAATTGAGTAAAAAATATACAATTCCTGATGTATTGAAGTCAAAGGAGTTAATAGACCAAATGTGTGATGTGCGGTTTTATCAGGAAATAAGCCAGCGAAAATTAGATCAAGTACGAGAAGAAATCAGGGAACTTGTTCAGTACTTAGATAGGTCAACTCGTGAAATAGTTTACACAGATTTTGAAGATTCAGAAGTAACTATTGAAGAGGGAGGTGGATTATCTCATAGCCAGGATTTAATACCATATAAATCAAGAGTTGAAGAGATAATTAGAGCAAATAGCAACCACATTACCATATCTAAGCTTAAAACAAATCAAACATTGACAATTGATGAAATTCATGGACTTGAACAGCTGATTTACAATCCCGAATTGGGAAACAAAGAAGACTTCACGCGAGAATTTGGACCGCTACCCTTAGGGCGCTTTGTTAGAAGCATTGTCGGCCTAACGGAGGCTGCGGCAAGGCAAGCCTTTTCTGAATTTATTAATGTACCGAATATTGACCCAAAGCAAATCACATTCATTAATACCTTGATTCAGTCATTTACAAAAAATGGAATTATTGAACCGGCTATGTTGTTTGAACCACCTTTTACAAATTTGAATGAAAACGGTGTGATTGGCGTGTTTGACGATGCAGATGCCCATAAAATAATAAGCATTATAAGACAGATCAACCATAATGCGGATGTAGGTTAATTAAGTGCGGGTTGGTTGCACATTATGAAGTTTTATTTGCCATCGGAAAAAGATAAGAAGTGATGAAAAAGATTGGGATTGAAAACTTTCTAGTTTTTAATGAAATGACCGAGATGGAGCTTGCCCCAATAACAGTATTGACTGGGCCGAATAATTCGGGGAAGAGTTCTTTTACTAAGTTTTTAAGATTTATGGCGAAAGGAATTGACAATTTTTCATTTCGAGTTCCTGAATTAAATTTAAACTCGATAAGAGAAATTAAAAATTGGGAAAATAACGCTGATGAAATAAAGATTAGGGTAGGCGGCGAAATACCATTCCTTGTAGAGGATATAGTAATTGAACTTACTTATAGAATACGTAAAGAAGAAAGCAGTAAGAAACTCGATTCACTTACTGTTTTAGCAAATAATGAAATTCTTTTCTCCGCACAGAGAAGAATTACAGTGGATTTGAATAATTCCTTTGCTGAAGAAGAATATTCTATCAACAATTTTAACATTGATTTTATTGTTGAACGCTTGGTTGGAAATGGGTTGGGTCTAAATAGAAATTATATGACCAAAGGACAGATGAACCATTTAACAGGGGTAACCATGAGAGAATTTTTCGAAAAGAGAATAGCCGAGATTACCGAAAAATTTGGTGGAGGAAGCAAGCGGCTCTTAAAAGTGCTAAATGATGAGAATAATAAAATTTCAGACGAAGAATTAGCAAAAATTGAAAAAGTCCTTTTTGATAGTAGAGCGATTTCAGAACCCTACGAAGTGGTAACTCTTCCATATTCAAATTACCTTCTTTCACTTCTAAGGAAATTTAAAGACTTTCCCTCGCAAAAAGACTCAATTTTAAGAAAAAATGGGTTTAACTTCTCTGCCGATCTAGAACTCGAATTTACGGATCTTGGAAATTTCATATTCAAAGAAGAATATGTTCCCGAATTGATTTCTTTAGTTCATCAGCTTTATGAAAATTTTTCTCATGTAGAATTTATTTCTTTGAATAGGGGAACACATCAAAATTATTTAAGACATAATGGAGTATTTGCTGAAGTAGAAATGGAGTCTGTGATTTCGGAAATAATTAATGAAGGGTTAGCGGAGGATAATAACTTTAAAAGCTTCCTCAAAGACTCTTTTAATCTCTTGGGCTTAAATTATGAACTAAATATTATTAACTCAGAAGGTGTCGTAAACTTCGTTAAAATGACATCGGAAGACCGAGATCAAAACATTTCAAATATGGGATATGGCTTTTCCCAGCTTGTTCCAATATTGTTGAAAATAGCTATTACTGGTCTAAAAGCCAATAGATTGCGTGATTTTTGGAACCCGTCAGAAACTAACTTTCGATTGATAATTGAGGAGCCAGAGTCAAATCTCCATCCAAATTTACAATCCAAATTGGCCGATGTGTTTTTGATGGCAATTAAAACGTTTGATATAGAACTTATTCTTGAAACGCATAGCGAATACCTTATTAGAAGATTTCAATATCTAGTTGCAAAAAAGGAGTTAAAGAGAAAGGAAATTGTTATTCATTATTTTAGTACTATGAATACTATCCAAGACCATAATGAGACTAGGGTTAAGTCTATAAAGATAAATGAGTTTGGAGGGTTGACAGACTCATTTGGATCAGGATTTTTTGATGAAGCTACAAGGCTGAAATTTGAGCTCCTTCAATTGAATAAAGAAAGATTGAATTGATGGATGTTTTTGTAGATAAGCATTTTCTCAAGTTTTTAGAGAAGGTTGAAGTTGGAAGGATTGATTCTAAAGGTTGTGAAATATTATGCCTTATATTCCAGAGGTATGGTAATTTGAGCGTCTATATTGAAAAAGAGATAGATTCTAGTCAACAATTAGAGGCTTTTTGTTTAAGGATTCCCGTGTTGGCATATTATACTTCGAATACTGCGTCACCAACACCGATAGATGAGTTCACTCCCGCGATTTTGGACTACTCTGATTTTTCTCAAACAATTTATATGGGCGCTGAGAATCAAGAAATACAGGAAATAGTAGAAGGAAAGGGAGGAATACATCTTTCTACAACTAATGTATTTAACAAACTCGAACGAATCTCGAATGATGGAACACTCTTTTTTGATCTTTCAGATGGAGTTGGTTTCCCAGGATGGCATATCTTGAATAGAGTTGCCGCTGTATCTACCA
The DNA here is from genome assembly GCA_020435995.1 of Flavobacteriales bacterium. Lineage (GTDB taxonomy): Bacteria > Bacteroidota > Bacteroidia > Flavobacteriales_G > Salibacteraceae > JAGQYO01. The sequence goes on from JAGQYO010000010.1 coordinate 9,841, forward strand.
AAGGTCTTACTATCAATGACAACTACATTTGGAAGCAAGAGAATCGACCGGTATTAGAGGAATTAGTAGCCTTATTTAGAATTGAAGAAACTATAGATGCTAGATGTCGAGTACTTACACATAGTTCAAATGATACCGACGAGCAAATAATGAATCAAATTAGAGGACATGGAGGGATGCTTGGTTCCGAACGGGTAAGGGTATTTAATAATCGCATGCTTCCCAACCATGATCGCTTACTATACGCTAGTTTTGCATTGATAGAAAGCCCAAGTGGGTTCAAGCCAAGACCAGACATTTTTTCTAAAATTGAATCAAATTCAATATTTGATTACAAGACTTATAGAAGGTGGAATAATCATATGTCCCGAATCCAAAGCCAAATTGGCGACCTATGAAAGTCAATTCTAATGTAATTGTCTTTTCCTGACTTGAAAGAAGAACATTGGGTATCAGTCGTAAAGGAGTGAATCTCCTGCGGTTGTGCTCTAATTGATGGGTATTCAAATTCAGCTCTTGAATTTTAGGCTTCAAGTGCGCCAATTAGTTTTACTACTTTTCTAAGAACGTCGAAAGGTTTGGAGCTCTAGTCTATCGAATATGCACTCATACTTCATTTTTTAGAATAGTAAAATGAAGTAAATGTGTTTATCAAGAAGCACTTGTGATTTACTTTCCAAACTTTTAAGAATGTAATTGAAATATTTGCTCTAATATTGAGTCGAATTTAAGCAATTCGTTCTTTGATTTAAATACAATTCATGGCAATAAAAGTGGGCATTTCGTGTGCATTGAATTTGTTGAGTTTATAAGATATTGGTTATGAGTGGATTAGAATAGTTTATTCGAGTCCCGTCCAGACCGCAGTTTAAAAAAAAGCTCCTTGATTTTTCGAGGAGCTTTTTTTGTTTAAAATAACTTACGGGACGAGAAGTTTATCCCGAATGAAGCAACGCTGATATTCGGGAAAGTCCCGTCCAGACCGCAAAGCCCAAAAATCACGCGAGTGATTTGGCTTTTAGCCTCCCCCACAGGGTCCGACTCGCCGACGATGGGAGGTGAGTCAATCCCGTTTCACACAAGTCGAGCTCGCTCGAACTTGGATGTAATTCTATTTTTTCATTCATTTAGTACCAATTCTACACTTCCATTTACTTTTTGTTGGTTTACACTTGGGAGAAATCTCTCAACATGCCGAAAGCAGATATAAATTTCGAGAAAGAACTTTGGGACGCGGCCAACTAACTCCGTGGCGCAGTATCAGAAAATAACTACAAAAACTATATTCTCCCGCTGGTGTTTCTTAAGCACATGAGCGAACGTTACGAAATAGTGCACGATGAATTGGCCGGCATGCTTTGGGACCCAAAATCGGATCGATATACACCGACCAGGATGAGATTAATTATGTGCTTGAAGACCGGGACGAATGCACGGCCAAAAACACTTTTGTAATTCCAAAAACGGCTACTTGGCAGTATTTAAAAGACAATGCCGAACAGGACGACATAAAAGTAAGAGAGGATGATGCCTTCGATCAAATCCAAGATTTACTCACCGATTACAATCGTCAGCTTAGTAATATCCTGCCCCGAATTTTTGTAAAAAGCGAACTCTCGGCCAAACAAACAGGTGGAATTATCAATTTACTGTCGCACCCCAAATTTTCGGAAAAGGAAAATCCTGAAAGTGATATACTAGGTGGAATCTACGAATACTACATTGGCCGATTTGCAATGGCCGAAGGTTCAGGTGCAGGGCAATTTTTTACGCCTGGTTCTATAGTGCGCTTGTTGGTGGAATTGCTCGAACCCTACAAAGGAAGAATATTTGACCCAGCTTGCGGAAGTGGTGGCATGTTTGTGCAAAGCATGCGTTTTATCAATGAGCATGGTGGCAATAAATCTGACATCTCCATCTATAGGTAGGAAATGTCAGCGCAAGCCCTTCGACTGTGTTTGATGAACCTCATGCTGCGTAACCTCAGTTTCGACGTAAGGCTGGGCAACTCCTTGCTGGATGACAAATTCCCAAAACTCAAGGCAGATTTTGTAATCGCCAATCCTCCTTTTAATGTGAGCTCTTGGCATCCTGAAGATTTGCCCGAAGGCGATCCACGTTTGTTTGGACCTCGTGAGGAATTTACCACCGACGGCAGCGCAAACTATATGTGGATGCAAACCTTTTGGCATCATCTCAGAGACATTGGCATTGCGGGAATCGTAATGGCCAATGGGGCCATGACCTCAAATAGTAAAGGCGAAAAAAACGTACGCCAGCACATGGTGGACAATAGCATGATCGATTGTATTGTGCGCTTGCCCGATAAACTTTTCTTGACCACAGGCATACCTGCTTGTTTGTTTATTCTGAGTAAAAACCGAGATGGTAAGGATGGTCAACATCGTAAACGCAACAACGAAGTTTTGTTTATCGACGCGTCCAAAATGGGGGAGATGGCCAGTCGGAAACTGCGTGTGTTTAAGGATGACGATATTTCCAAAATTGCAGCGGTTTACCACAACTGGCGAAACGCTTCGGGCAACTACGAGGATGTGGATGGTTTTGTAAAATCAGCCACTATTGAAGAAATTCAAAAACAAGATTACAAACTCACGCCAGGTATTTATGTGGGTACCGAAGTTGAGGAAGATGATGGAATTCCTTTCGAAGAAAAAATGGCCGAGCTAAAAGCGACGTTGTTGGAGCAGTTTAAAAAGAGTAGCGAATTGCAAAAAGAGATAGAAAAGAATTTTGATCGAATTGAATGACGTGTTCATTATATTTGCATGTACATAAATTATGAACAAAATAAAAAAAATGAACAATCAATTACTTGTAAACGAGTTTGAAGCAACTATGAAGGCGAGTCTCCAAAGACAAAATCTAAACATTAAACTTGGAGAAATACGGATGCAAGAAAATAATTTTGACGCCAGCATAGAAATAAACGGACATAAAGTACTAGTTGAAATAAAACGAGCCGTGGATCCTTTGATGGCTAATCAAATTATTCATCAAAGTCATCAAATTACCAATGGCCTTCCGAGTTTACTTTTTGCTTCATACATTACCCCAAAAGCCAAATCAATGCTTGTAGAAGCAGGTATTAATTACTTGGATGGCGGCGGCAATTTGTATTTGAAATTACCCCAACTAAGTGTGCGAGACGAAGGCCATAAAGTAGCGCCACATACGGCTCAATATCGCAATAGGGCCTTTGCAAAAACTGGTGCGGCAGTCGTGTTTCAATTGTTAATGGATTCCAATGCCATTAACGATACACAAAGATCGTTGGCCAAAAAGGCCAAAGTTTCTCTAGGCTCAGTTCCATTGATATTGGAAGAATTAACTCAAGCGGGATTTGTAATTCAACTAGACAGACATACCAAAAAACTCAATAACCAAGAAAAATTACTGCTCAAATGGGCAGATTCGGTTTACGAAAAAATATTGCCAAGCCATCTCGTAGGTCGATTTGTGTGTGTTGGTAAAACTGCATTAGAACTTCTGAGAGAAAATCCATTTGACACATCTACCCAATGGGGTGGGGAACCCGCCGCCGCATTGTTAACCCATTATTTGAGGCCTCAAGAATTTACCCTGTACACTGAGTTCCATCCAAAGGCTCTAGCCAGAAAGTATAAACTTGTACCAAGCGATAAAGGTGAGATAGCTGTTTACCAAAAATTTTGGAACCACATGGACGGCAAAAACACCTATGTACATCCTACTTTGATTTATGCCCAATTGATAACTTCTGGTGACGATCGAAACATAGATACCGCTAAAATTATTCTCGATGAATACATCCGACCAAACTTATAAAGCCTACTCATTTGCCGATCACAAAGAAGTGTATCTTTTATTAGAAAAGGTATTTACGCAATTCGACATTTTCTACTACCTCATTGGGGCGAATGCCCGAGATGTAAGTTTATATAAAGCAGGAATAAAACCGAGTAGGGGAACCGCCGATATCGACTTTGCGGTAATGGTTCCTGACATGATAAACTACATAGACCTTAAATCTCAATTAAAAGCTCAAGGGTTCATAGAACCAAATCAGGATCAACCATACAGGCTGTTTTATAGCCGTACAAACACGGTAATCGATTTACTTCCGTTTGGAGAAATTGAAGAAAAAAACACCGTCTCATTTAGCGATAGACAAATCGAGATTTCTACAGTAGGGTTTAAACAAATGGTAAGCGAAGTGGAACCGTTTGAACATCCCGAAGGTTTTTCAATTCCGGTATTGCCAGCACATGGCATTGTCTTGCTCAAGTTGATTTCGTGGGGCGAAAAACCGGAATGGGGCAAAGATTTATTAGACATAAAGGAACTGTTGGAATCCGCTTGGGAACTATATGAACCCGAACTATACCAAGAAAACGCCAAGCACGCCGATGTATTTGGGACAGATAATTTTAAAATGCCTTTAGTTGCTGCTCGTATAATGGGAAGGAAAATGAAGTCAGTTTTGAACCAAGATCAAAAATTAAAAACACTCATTTTAAAACAATTGGGTGACGAATTATCGCATGATGTGGGGCCGATGGTGGCAAATATGGCTGCCGCTTCTAGAAACACAGTAATGGAAATAAAAGAAATATTTTCGGCTTTAGTTCAAGGAATAAACGATTGATATTATGAGTATTAAATTATTTTAGTAAGCTTGATCAAAATGAATAAAATTAGAAGGGTTATCAACTTATGAACTGCATTATTCATATAACGTATAGTCTAACTTCTCTTGTTCTTGCCCATGCAAGTGAAACAAACGCCCTAAATAATAACCATCATGGACAACATCTCGAACATCTTGTCCATGATGCTACAAATGCTAATAGAAATAGTGTTAATCAAAGAGTATAAAAAGGAATAAAATCAATTAGAAATAAACGATTACGAATCGAGATATTTGGTAACAGATCGATTGACGGCATACCAACAATGAGCGAAAATTTTAGAAATAAATACAAAGGAACCACCGCCAGATTACAAACCTGGGATTATACATGGGATGGGTCTTATTTCATTACCATTTGCACGGCAGATCGGGCCCATTTGTTTGGAGAAATAGAAAACCAAAAAATGCAATTATCGCGATTGGGTGTAATCGCTGATATTTTGTGGAACGAATTACCACATCGCAATCCAAATATAAAATTGGGCGAATTTGTGGTAATGCCAAACCACATTCACGGAATTTTGATATTGAATAATACAAGCGAACCGTTAAACCCGTCAACCACAACCCCAATTGAACCCACTACAACCAATCCCAAAAACCAAAAAATGGCCATCATTTCGCCCAAACCCAATTCAATTTCAACCATTATACGATCGTATAAATCTGCCGTAACCAAACACGCCTACCGATTGGAAATAGAAAATGGGTGGCAACCTCGGTTTTACGAACATATTATTCGTAATGATGCGGCATTTAAACGCATATCGAGTTATATCATAAACAACCCCTTGCAATGGGATAAGGACAAATTCGCAGGAAAAAATAATGAATCAATCAACCACCAACCAATCGACCAACCACAATGATGAATTCTATATTATTGTTTCGCGACACAATTTGCAACATACCAATTGGTGAAACGAAAAACACAATACCGTTGCGCGCAACGGCTTTCAACAACAAAAACGGAAACCGAATTAAATTGCCACTCAATTGAAGGAAATAAATGAACTCTAGTAATCAAAATATACCCAATAACTGGTCGATAAAAAAAATCAGTGACATTGCAGAACTGAGACATGGTTATCAATTTAGAAACTATGATTTTTCCGATGATGGGATCAAAATATTTAAGATAACTCAAATTAAGGGTGATGGAATCTTTGATATTTCCAACTGTAGTTTTAAAGATAGTAATAGATTGAAGGATTTTGAAAGAGCATCCACTCTATGTTTTTGGACAAAATAGGCTCAAAATTTTTCGACAATATTTACCCTCGACTGCCTTATGAGTCATCGCGCAAATGGATATTTAAAAGCCCACTTTGAAAGCGCATGCCTTTAGCCCAAACCGATATAAGCATTGCCCAAATTTTGAAGCAATATATTTAAGTGCGAAAAAGTTGAATTTCACCGCCGTCAATCTTTGGTGAAACCAATTGCACTAGTTAACTTTGAAGGTTATAAACTAAGTTACAAAACACTTGACAAAACGACGATTTTATGATAATATCTGTCCTAAAAGGTATTGCCTATTACTGTCCTTTGTGTTTACATCTATTCTTGCGCAAGCCCAGCTTTTAACCAATTCAGGAAAAGAATTCTGGTTTGCCTTTCCCGAAACCTATGATAAAGCAGCCGCTGTGTATTGGGTAAACATTACATCAAATGGCGCGGCTAGTGGTACGGTTTCAATTCCGGGCAAGGCATGGACCCAGAATTTTAGTATCGCAGCCGGTCAAGTGGCGCGGGTTAATATCCCATCCAATTTTGCTACTAATATTGGATCCGATATACTCTTTAATACGGCTATAAGAGTCACTTCGAATATTGATGTGGTGGTGTTTGCCATCACCTATCACCAATTTAGGCACGAGGCATCTTTGGTACTGCCAAATGAAGCTTTGGGCACACGGTACCGAGCTATCACCTACCAATCGGAAATAAAGAGCGGTCTCCAAGAATCTGAGTTTTGCATCGTAGCCGCTAATGACACTGCCGAAGTAGTTATCACACCAAAGGGTAATATTGCTGGCGGACATGCTGTTAATGTGCCCTATACCGTTAAGGTTCCACCAAACTACGTCTACCAAGCTCAAGCTCTGGCTGCAACCGATGACCTCACAGGAACTTTGATTGAAGGTAAAAACGAGAATAAATTTTCGGTTTATGCTGGCAACGTATGGTCGACTATTGTTTGTACGCCTAATTCTGATCCAATTTTGGAAGGTATGTTTCCTACAAATACTTGGGGAAGAGATTACTTCGTGATACCTACGCCCAGTGTAAACAAGGATTATGTAAGAATTTTGGCAGATCAAGATTCAACACTAATTTTTAGAGACGGTGTGTACAGAAAATTGCTTAACGCAGGAGAATTTTATGCAGACACGATTTCAACCATCAGGCAATATACCAGCAACAGACCAATTGCAGCAGCACATTTTTTAGTTACTGGGCAAGGAGGATGTACGGGATACACCAATACTGACCCTTCTATGATTATCCTCAATGCTACGGAACAGATGTTTTTGGATTCGATTTCCTTTTTCGCAGTAGATACATCAGCTATCGACAGCCATTTTGTGCATGTACTCACCCGAACGCCGGATACGGGAAAAGTGGTGATGGATGGGGGACAAGTATCGGGCTGGACGGTTTTTAGTCAGACTGCGGACTATGCCTACAAAACTGAACGTGTTCAACCCGGATCGCACCGCTTAGAAACCACAGGTTGTGGATTTATTGCATACAGTATGGGTATTGGAAATGCGGTTTCTTATGGCTACGCAACGGGAGCTTCTCTAATGGATTTAGAAAAAGATATTAGTTATACCAATTTTTCGGGAAGTGACACCATTTGTAAGGATGATTCCATCCAATTTAAATCATTGCTTCGCGGTAACGTGGTGTCTTACAAATGGTATTTTGGCGATGGTGATTCTTCGGATTTAAAAAATCCGACCCATTCATATTCTCAAACCGGTACGTACTACGTAAAGGCCTATGTGGTATATGAATGTGTTCCCTACGACACCATCCTCGATACCTTGGTTATCCCTGAGTTTTCTTCCAGTTATAATTTAACCACAGATAATGTATCTTGTTTTGGTGAACAAGATGGTTGGGCATCCATCAGCGGAACCTTTCTCAAACGGATTAATTGGGATTCTAACATCACTCACAAAAGCATTGATTCAGCTTGGTCATTACCATCGGGGAATTACACAGTTACCATGCTCGACTCAGGGGGATGTGCCAGAGATACTTTATTTACGATTACACAACCGCCCGTTTTAGCGATTGACTCCATTGTTCAAGATTCTGTTTTGTGCTTTGGCGATTCCACGGGCAAAGCTCGGGTTTACCCGTCAGGTGGTGTTGGGTCTTATGCCTATAGTTGGAACAACGGTCAAACAAATTTCACGGCGAATTCATTGGCGTTGGGAGCATATCGCGTAACGGTTTCAGATACCAACGGTTGTCAGCTAGATACATCCATAACGGTGTTGCAACCTGATGTACTTTCTTTATCAGGCTTTCAGCAAAATGTTCTTTGTTTTGGAGATTCCACGGGCATGGCGAAAGTAGAGGCTCATGGTGGTGTTTCTCCGTATTTGTACAGTTGGAAAAAATGGGGGGCCACCGTATTAAATGATTCTATATCGCAATTGAATGCCGATACATTTCGGGTGCAAACTGTAGATTTTAATGGTTGCCAGAAGGACTCCTTGTTTGTTATTTCGGAACCTTCAGAATTAAAAATTGACTCAATTTCACTACTTCATAATTTGTGCTTTGGTGATAGCTTGGCCCAGAGCATTGTTTCTGTCTCCGGTGGCACCGGAAATTATACTTATGCATGGAGCCCTAATGTAGCTCATCAAAGTGGTGATACGGCCTACAAGCTTTTAGCGGGCAATTACAGCGTTACAGTGTCCGATAGTAATTCTTGCGTGGCTTTAGATACCTTTACCATAACTCAGCCTAGTAATATGATTTTGGGAATCGCCAAGCGCGATGTTATGTGTTTTGGAGATTCTAGTGGCAAAGCATGGACATGGGCGAATGGAGGTACGGGGGCATATATCTATGCTTGGGGCACAAATGCACGCTCCCAAACAACAGATACGGCAAGTTTTCTCAAATCAGGGACCTATCAGGTGCAAGTTAGGGATGCTAATGGTTGTTTAAAAAGTACATCCGTAGTCATTGCAGAACCCACTATTTTAAATATTGATTCGATATTTCAAGATTCTGTTTTGTGCTTTGGCGATACTACTGGCCGAGCACGCGTTTATCCATCAGGTGGTACTGGTATATTGAGTTACCATTGGAGTAACAGTCAATCCGGATTTACGTCTAATTCTTTGTCCGTTGGATTATATCGTGTAACCATCACGGATGCAAATGGCTGTCAAATCGATACATTCATAAACGTGTTGCAACCTGCAATTCTGAGCCTAACTGGTTTTCAGAAAAACGTTTTATGTTTTGGAGGTTCTAATGGAATGGCCACCGTAAGTGCATCGGGAGGCGTTCTGCCTATCTCCTATCGTTGGAACAACAAGGGAACAACGGTCTTGAATGATTCATTGACCCAACTTGCAGCTGATACCTTTAGGGTAATGGCCATCGACAAAAATGGCTGTAAAATTGATTCGTTGTTTACAATCACGCAGCCTGCGCTTTTAAAAATAGATTCTATTGTAGTCCAAAACAACCTTTGCCACGGAGATAGCACCGGTCGAGCTGTTGTATTTGTTACCGGGGGTGTAGGAAATTACATTTACTCATGGAGTCCTAATGTTTCAAGAAATTCATTAGATACTGCATTTTCTCTTGTAGCTGATACCTTTGTGGTGTACGTTGGTGATGGAAACGCTTGTTACTTAACCGATTCATTTTTTCTTACCCAGCCTCCTTCCCTTAAGGTTAATATATCAAGCGACGAAGTAAAGTGTTTTGGCGATTCAACGGGCAAGGCGTGGGTATGGGGTCTTGGAGGAATAACGCCTTATACTTATTTATGGGGCAACGCACAAACAACCGATACAGTATCTGGTCTAAATGCAGGGAATTACTATGTTGAATTAACAGATAAACACGGTTGTAAGGCCGATACAACTATTTACTTAAACCAACCAGATTCGCTAAATACAACTCTCCAAGGAAATAACATACGTTGTTTTCAAGGAGACGATGGTTGGATAAAATTAATTAAATCTGGAGGGGTAGCCCCTTACACATTCTTATGGGCGCCGAATTCATTAGGACAAGGAACCGACAGTATTTTTAATTTAACTTCGGGCTCTTATTCTGTTCTTTTGGTAGATAGCAATGGCTGTAAAAGAAGGGATAGTTTGAGCTTATCTGAACCACCCAAAATCAAGCTTACATTAAATAATTCAGGGAAGGATACTATTTGCGTTGGAAGCCAAGTGCGGTTGACCTCAAATGTTACCGGTGGAGTGGCACCTTACAGTTTTGTATGGAATAGCGGAAGCACCGCAGATTCAGTTATTGGCGTGCCTATGTCTACCGCAGCGTACTCCCTATCAGTGACTGATTCGCGTAATTGTCCTGGTGATTCTCAGACATACTTTATTCATGTCCGCGATCTTATGGCGGATACCTTGGATGTAACCAGTAATAGTCCAGTTTGCTACGGGGAGCGCGTTCTTGTACAGGGTTGGCACAGTGGAAAATACCCACCATATTCCTATTCTTGGTCTCCGTTTGGCGATTCCTCTCTTGGGCCACTCAATAAGCTACTTTATAAAGCTACCAGCACTATTTTAACTGTTTCAGATGCTTGCGGTGTAAGTAGAAAAGACTCGGTATATGTGGATATTCATCCACTGCCATTAATTGAGTTGCCTGATACCGGTTACAAAGGGTGTGAGCCATTATCAATTATTGCTATCAATAAGCTCCACGAAGATGATTATGATTATTCATGGGATTTTGGAGATGGTGGGGTGGCCCTCGAAAACCGGCCAAGCTATGTTTACAAGGCAGCCGGAGATTATAGAATATTAGTAACTGTAATAAATAAATATGGGTGTAAAGTTTCCAATGACGGCCACACGCCAGTTACAGTTTGGCCTAAACCTAAAGCGGCTTTTAGTTTGAATAAACAAACAGCTAAGGTAAATGAGGCTTCCTTTCGGGTGGAAGATTTGTCGTTGGGATCCGCTTCAAACAACTGGTATCTGTTCGATACCATCATCGGTTCTGGAAAAGTATTCGAAGTAGTTTTGGATGATACAGGAAATGTGGCTATAACTCTTTTGGCTATAAGTGAGCATGGATGTTTGGATACCACATCTCAGAACGTTTTAGTTACCCCAGATCATGTTGTTAAAGTTCCTAATGCGTTTAACCCAAGGTTGAACGGTGGAGGGGGAAATGGCTCATTTGATCCTGATAGCCCTGATAACCAAGTATTTTTTCCGTTTGTAGAACACGCTGAAGAATATGAGTTAATGATATTCGATAGATGGGGTGAAATGATTTTTAAATCGAACGATCCTAAATACGGATGGGATGGCTACTACAAGGGCGAGTTGAGCCCGCAGGATGTGTATTTGTGGAAACTCCATGTGGTATTTACTGATGGACTCGAAAAAACAATGATGGGGGATATTACCTTATTGCATTGATGAAGGTTCGGTTGCTTATACTGGTTTTAGTTGGTTTTTCGTTTGCAAAAAAAGCAAGAAGTCAAGACCCACAAATCTCTCAATTTATTTTTGCTCCAGTTTATTTAAACCCAGCTCTGGCTGGCGAAACACGGCAATGGAGATTTACGATTAACAGTAGAATTCAGTGGCCATCTACCAAGGCAAAATATGTTTCAAACGCATTGACGGCTGAGTACAATGTGGAGGCAAATCACTCGGGTTTGGCGGCACAGATATTACATGACGAATCGGGATCAGGAAAACTGACCTATGTGAGTGCTGGAGGGGTTTATTCTTATAAAGCCTACCTAGGTAGAAAGTTAAAATTGAATTTTGGAATCAAAGGATCTTTCAACCAAAGATACTTCGATCGTGGTGCTTTGATTTTCGCATCTGATATAGCTGAAAATTCTAGCAATGCGGCACCCCTCGATTTGAAGGAAAATGTAAAATATTTTGATGTGGGAAGTGGAGCGGCATTGGTCTCGCGTAGATGGTGGGTAGGCATATCATTGGATCATTTAAACCGCCCGAACTACGCTTTTAGTTCAACCGAATCTCGTTTGGCATTAAAATATTCCCTTCATGCTATGTATGAGTTTGTTACAGCAAGGGACAAAAAGAAGCAAATCGCGGAAAGTATTGTTGTCGGTGCCAATTACAAGGGTCAATTAGAGTGGGATCAACTGGATATCGGCGGTTTTTATAATTACCATAACGCTATTTTTGGTATCTTTTATCGCGGTGTTCCAGTGCAATCAACCGTTCCAAATAACATCAATCAAGATGCAATGATCGTTATTGCTGGCTACAAATGGCTCGGTTTGAGAATCAACTATTCTTATGACATTACGGTATCTAAAGTGTACAAAGAAACCGGTGGCACCCACGAATTTAGCCTCATTACTGAATACCCTTTTCGCCCTCCAAAAAGAAGACGAAGCAGCAGAATATTGCCGTGTCCCAAATGGTAAATTGAAAACCTTTTTTGACTCTGGGTATTTTTCACAAGGCTGATTGGTTAGTATAGGTTTTGCCCCGTTCATTTTGATGAGTTTAACCCAATAATTTACCTTTACTTTGTTACAAGAATTGCAAATATTTACCCTTACTTTGATACGAAACGAAAGTCGTTACCCAATAAGTCGCTTTAAATAACCAGTTAGTAATCATGGAAAAACTGCCTCTATATCCGCATTTGCTAGAGCTAGCCATAGAAATATTGGATGCCAAAAACGAATATCACAACAAAACACCTTCTGAAAACGAAATGCATCGAGCGCAATATTTGGCCGATGGTTTTGAAAAGATAATTGACCGCCAACGGACCAAGTATCCATATTTAAAGGACGAAGATCAGATTATTGAAGCGGTTGATTTTATGACAGCTTATTGTTCCATTCATTTTTCCGAAGATTTTTTCAAGTGGTTCGAATACACTTTCAAAATACTCATCAACGTTTCGACTTTTCAGGCGAACGTAAATCCAAATACTCGAGCTTTTCAGTTCGTTCAGCGTATCCATAAAACTTCCGGTGATTATTTGGATGATTGGAAAGCGTAATTGAAGACTTAGCCAACCAAAATTATCGTTTCAATTCCGATCAATCAGTCCAAGTTTTTCCAATTTACTCCTAATAGCTCCGTAGGAACGCTTTTGAGTTTTGGCAATTTCACCGATACTTGCTTCGGTTTTAAATAGTCCAACAACAATATCCTCTTCATCTTCGGTCCATTTGGCACCTTGTCTTTCAGGACTGTTTTTTACTGTGCTTTTATTCGAAATAACACCACTTGCAAAAAACAAGGCCCTAATAACTTCTGGATTGTTGTAAGGACTATTTTTCGGTAAAATTTCGCCAGTAATTGGATCAATCCCATTGGCTAGAGCGGTAATAATTGTCGCGGCTTTTTGCGTATCCATCGTGATAAATTTTTGGAAGACCAAGATAATTAGGGGATTACACATTTACAAGACATGAAACTCATTTTTTTTCGAACGCACTGGAGCATGATTTTCAATCCGGCCTAGATCAAACCCTTTCTAAAGATTACATTTGAAAATGACATGATAAAGAACTTGATAGTTATTTGTTTCGCCTAGATCATATACTCAAAGAAAACCTAATCGCCTCCTATGTGGTGGAAGAAGGTATACCCTGTTTTTCGCCTAAAAGTGAAATAGAAACAGCCTATGACAAATATGAAAGCATTGAGAATAACATTGACTTTTATACATGGCTCGTGTACGGACATAGACCAGAGCGCAATGTTTATGCAAGGGTAAATGATTTGCTACATGAATACCTCAAATCGGATGGCTCCAGCATTATTTTAGATGTTGGTTGCGGTGTGGGGCGAACCATTTATGATATTGCGGAGAAATACAGGGAGACACATTTTATTGGTTTTGATTATTCGTTGAATATGCTGCAGCGTTCCAAACAAATATTAATTGAAGGCGGAAAATTGCTTGTTGATCTATCAAGTTCAGGGTTTCAAGATTTTGATCTTAAATGCAAAAAGCTGAACAATGTTCATCTGGTACAAGGCAGTGTGAATGAGTTGCCATTCAAACCTAACTCATTCGATGTGCTCGTCAATACATTTCTCATCGATAGGGTGGAGAACGTTCGTTCTGCCATCGAACAAATGGCCTTGGTTTTAAAACCCGGTGGATTGTTTGTACTGGCTAGTCCACTCAACTTCCAAACCCGCGAGAATTGGAAATACGGTCAAACTGAAACCTTAGTAGAACTGATCAAAAGTCAAGGAATTGAAATCGTGAAATCGGAGGGTGGCATACCTCATAAAGAAGTACTCGACGCTCGTGGAAATTTTAAAATGTGGCAAACCCTAATAATTTGGGGAAGGAAGTCCAATCCTCTTTGAGGTAGATGAACCATTTTTGTTGCTATGGCGAAGTACAAATACAGGTACTTATTTTTTATTCAATACTTAGGTTTTCGCTTTCATGGCTGGCAAAAACAAGGAGATTTGAAGACTGTTCATTTTATGATCGACAAAACCCTGCCTTTTGCCTTAGGTCATTCTAGTTTTAAAACAATGGGCTCAAGTCGTACCGATGCCATGGTCTCTGCTGAGTTATCAGCTTTCGAGCTGTTTTTACATGAGCCAATAGCACATGATTTTTTAGCTGTTTTCAACTCCAATCTACCACCAGACATTAAAGCCCTTCGAATGGTTGATTTAGAGGAATACCCTGATTTCAACATTTTGCAATCCGCCATAAATAAGGAGTACCGTTATTATTTTTCTAGTGGCCAGAAAGCGCATCCGTACGCGAGTCCATTTATTTACACAGAATTGCAACAGCTCGATACCAATCTTATGGCGGAGGGCGCCAAGCTTTTTGAAGGGACCCATTTTTTTGGTAGATACGGCACCAAAACTGGGACGAATACCACCTTAGAAAGAACGATAACCACAAGTGAAATTTGCGAGTGTTTGGATTTTAAAGCCGGTTTTTTTCCTAAAAAGGTATTTGAATATCGTGTTGCTTCCAGTGGGTTTATGCGCAACCAAGTGCGGCTTATAATGGGTCAATTGCTAATGCTCGGCTTGCATCAATTAACGTTGGAAGAAATTGAAGAGTCGCTTTTGCAGTCGGAGCAATACGAATCCTTGAATTATATTGCCCCGTCGTCTGGATTGCATTTAATAAGTGTGCAATTTGAGGGATTTGGTCAACCATAAAAAGACAGTTGTGCGGCCTAGATTTTTTTATTTTTAAGAATATGAAACCTTCCATTCTATTCTAGGTCATTGTTTTTTTCGTTTTTCATTCTTATTTTGGTCACTTAAAGTTTAGTATATGCGGTGGAGAGCCCTTTTTATGGTAATTGTTGTAGCTTTTGCATCGGTGTATTTGTTGTTATTTTGAAATAAAACACCGCTTCAAAAAAATCGGGTAATTAAGTTCCCGAGCATGCTGATCATCCCAGTAGGTGTTGGTCCTTGCTAAGCTTTTTTATTTTTACCAACTTTATTTATTGCTAATTTGGACCAATTGTCCACTCAAAATTCAATTCGATTTAATGCCCTTGATGCATGGCGAGGTATTGCCGCCTTAGCTATCGCTATTTTTCACTTCAATACAGGTTGGGGAGGTTATTTAGCGGTCGACTTCTTTTTGGTTCTCAGTGGTTTCATTTTATATCATACCTATCGAGCCAATCCTCATTCCATTACCTTTCGTGTATTTGTGGTGCATAGAATCGCGAGGCTGTACCCTCTTCACTTGTACAGTCTGTTGATGTATGCTTTAGGCTTTTTATTTGTATTCGGAGATTTGCCGGACTATGCCGAAGGCCGATGGTTTACATTTATTCAACACCTATTATTGGTTCAAGGCATTGGTATAAGTCCTTGTGGTTGGAATTATCCAAGCTGGTCTATTTCGGTTGAGTTTTGGATCAATATGGCCCTGTTTTTATTTGTTTCTTCAAAATTAAAATCAGTATGGTTGGTGGCCATATCTATTATTGGTCTTATTCCAATTTATTATTTCACAGGCCACCTAGATACTCATGCGACGAATTATTTTACGGTTTTCAATTCTGGACTACTAAGAGGAGTTGTTTCGTTTTCGTTGGGCATTGTAGCGTATCGTTTATACCAGTCTAATTCCCAACAAATGCAGCGGTTATCGTATTGGAAATCTTCTGCTTTAGAAATGGCGATAAGCCTGGGAGTGGTACTCATGCTTGCGCTTCGCTCAGAGAAACACAGCGAACTCGATTTTTTGGCACCTTTTCTATTCTTTTTGTTGGTTTTTGTATTTGCCCGCGATGCTGGTATAGTGAGCAAAGGGCTTGCTATATTCCCGCGTTTGGGAGCTATCTCCTATTCTGTTTACCTCAACCAGATGTTGGTGTTAATGGTGTTAGAACCGCTGTTTCCTGCCGAATTAAATGAAGGATACATACATTTTCTGGTCTATGTTGTCATCCTGATTTTGTATTCTGAATTGACCTATCGAATGGTCGAAACCCCCATGAGAAAATATATCCGCAACCAATGGGTATAAATTAGTGTGCAGTAAGCGGATTGTAAATTTTAAAATGGGCCATCCTGAGTTGAAAACCGTTGAATTCCTTGTGAATCTGGAAATAATAGTTTAACTTTTGCAACATATATTTATTCATCAAGCAAAATGGGTTTATGGATCACGGATTGCCAATTTTCGTTAAAAAAACGGAAATTAAACATAGTTAAATGTAAATGTATCTAGGTGATTTTGTGTAAGTTATAATCTAGTTTTGTGCAAAATTTAAAAACTATCATATTATGAAAGAAGTAACTAAAGCATTGGCGATTCTTTCTGCTGGATTTGTGGCAGGAGCAGTAGTAGGCGTATTATTCGCACCAGATAAAGGCGAAAAAACAAGAGCTAAGATTAAGAAAAAGGCAGAAGAATTAAGCGACAAAGTACACGACAAGTACAATGAAGAAATTGAATACTTGAAGTCGAAGATTGAAGAATTGAAAAACGGAAACAAAACTGCAGCAGCGGGCAAAGGAGCCAAGTAATGTCGAAACTTAAAATTTTCACCGAATTCGAAGATTTGGTTCAAAGTCTTGCTGACCTCATCAAGTCCTATTTGAGGTACTTTAGAATTGCGGCTTATGAGCAAGTGCTCAATGCGGTATCTGTAGTTTTATCGCGTTTTATTCTACTGCTCACCATACTGGTGTCGAGTATGTTTTTTTCCATTGCTCTTGCCATGTATATCGGGCGTCTATTGATTTACCCTGAGCTGGGGTTTATGATTGTTGGTATCATCTATTTTTTAGCCGGAATGTTATTTATCAAATACAGAGACGAAATCATTGTGAATCCAATTATCAAGGACTTGAATAAAATAGCCGATAGAATTGAAAACGAAATACTCAATGATGATGAAGAATAGCAGGGCATTAGGTTCTATTAGAGATGTGCGAAATCGCCGTCAAGAACTAAAGTACGAACTCGAAATAGCAAAAATTCGATTTGCACAGCGCAAAAATTCGGTGAAAAGGGAGTTAGATCCTCTGAATCTCTACTATGATTTAGTAGGCAGATCCATTCATAAACTTCAAGAAAAACTATCCTTTGGGTTGTTGGGGAAGATTATGGGCATGTTCAAGGCTAAACCCAGTTTAGAAGATTAAAAATACATCTGCAGTGTTTAGGAACTAGTGTTCTAAGGTACTCTTTTGCCAGTAGAGCCGAAAACCTGCAGATATATTCGTTTTTAAACCACCCATTTAGATAATAGCTTCCTTTTTAAGCCTCCATCGCATGGGAGTTGAGTCTGCCGATTATTCACCAATTCGTTCCCCTATACTTTATTCGACAATTCGATGTGCAAATGACCTCAGGTTGCTAATTAAAGCCCGAATGTTGAAAATGAAGCAATTGATTTTATAAAACGCGGCTTAACGTACTAATTTTGATAAATGATAATTCGTATCATTTTAATAAGCGCCATTCTTCTTGAAGTATGCACGGGCAGAGCTCAAGAGTTTTATTCCGCCGATTCTGCTAAGCAAGTGGAGCATGAACAACGCAGACATGCGGAAACGGGCGTAGGCGTAGTCATATCATTTAAAGTGGGAGCGGCCATCCCTACAGGCTCTTTTTCCAGCGATAACGTCATATCTACCGACCCATTAGATAGTCCTGGCTTTGCCAAAGATGGAATTCATCTCGGAATTGAATTGGAAGCTCACAGCAAAAACTTGTTTTTGTTTGGTTTGCATCTGGATTACACAAGCTTTAATTACAATACCGAACCTTACGAACAGGCCATTTTTTTGGATAGTTCATTAAATGGGTTTTCGGCTGGGTCTTGGCGACAAATTCAGCCATTGTTGGCGCTTGGAGTTCAACATGAAGTAGGAAATTTGGGTGTGGAGCTAAAGATGTTGGGTGGTGTTTCGATCAATCAAAGTCCAGAAACAAGGCTGAACTTTGATTATTTGGGGATACCAATTACGCAGGTACAATTGGCAACCAATTCGTCATCGCTGGCATTAGGCCTAGGCTTTGGCATGAGGTATCATTTCAATTCTTTTTTTCTGAAAGCATATTCTGAGTATATAGCCACCACCGCCAATTTTATTATGGAAACACAAGTCTTGGGTTTGGGCCAAAATTTTTCATTGTCAGACACTTACACCCACAAATTGGCAAATTTGCGCTCAGGACTTTCAATAGGATTTAAGTTTTGATGAAAATAATAGAATGTCCGAGAGACGCCATGCAGGGAATTCACGATTGGATACCTACAGAAGTGAAAGCGAAATACATTAACCAACTTCTCAAGGTGGGATATGACACCATCGATTTTGGAAGTTTTGTTTCGCCAAAAGCCATCCCACAATTAAAAGATACTGCTGAAGTATTGGCAAAATTGGATTTAAAGGAGGATTCGGCTAACCTGTTGGCCATAGTTGCCAATGTGCGAGGAGCTGAGGATGCTTGCCATTTTGAAGAAATTGATTATTTGGGATTCCCGTTTTCTATATCTGAACAATTTCAGCAGCGCAATACCAATTCGAGCATCGAAGAATCTTTGGTGAGGGTAGAGCAGATCAAGAAACTGACGGAAGCTCATCGTAAAAAACTGGTGATTTACATTTCTATGGGCTTCGGAAATCCTTATGGCGAGGCGTGGAGCCCGGAGATAGCTGCTCACTGGTCACAGCGTTTGGCGGCCGATGTGGGTATAGAGATTATAGCGCTTTCCGATACGATTGGCGTTTCTAATCCCGAGAACATTCAGCAGTTATTTTCTACGCTAATTCCCGCCCTACCTCAAGTGGAATTTGGCGGACATTTGCACAGCACACCCGAAACCCGAATAGAAAAAATAGATGCGGCATATCACGCTGGATGCAGAAGATTAGATGCAGCCATCGCGGGGTATGGCGGTTGCCCAATGGCCAATGACGATTTGGTGGGAAATATGGCCACCGAAACGGTGTTATCCTACTTTCAAAAAACAGGAATTGATACCGGTTTAAACTTTAAGGAATTTGAAACTGCTAGGGCCATGGCGACTACAGTTTTCCCCATTTAAGTACCTTAATTCAGCAACTTGTTAAATCCTTCCACAAAAGCCTTGTCGGTGTAATTGGCCATGCCAGATTCAAGGTAGGCCACCTTTCCTTCTTTGTCGATAACGGCGGTGGTAGGCAAGCTTCCGCTAAAAATACTACCTTGATAATCTACCATTAATTTAAAAACTGGTAGATCGGCTGGCAGGTTTTGTTTCGCTAAAAAGGCGTCAGTTGTTGAAAAATCTTCATGGGTAATCAACAGAAATTGTGTACCAGGATTCCCTTTGTATTGCTCATATAAATCAATGATACTACTCAATTCGGCGCGGCATGGCGGACACCAAGTAGCCCAGAAGTTGACAAAAGTGACCTTACCCGAAAAATGGGAAAGGTCCATTGTGTTACCCGCTCTATCCAGGATAACTACGGCGCTTGCTTCCTTGGTAAAATCGATGTTTTCGTCATAGAATGAAGTGCCCATATTAAAGAGTCCGGTTTGTAACAAAGCCTTTCGGTATAACATTCTACCATCAGGGAAAATGAGAAGAACCATAATCGCTATAAAGAGTAAATCACTGACTTTGCCCCATGTAGATTTTGACTTCCACTTTTCAATTCGGCTTTTAATAAAATTCATAAGAAACAATTAAGGATTCTGCTTGTAACTTTGGGGTATGAAAGCAAATACAGTTTTAATATTGTGTTTTGTTGTTTTAGCTCAATTATTCAGCTGTGCGCAAAGGAACGAAACAAGTGCTAAACAAATTGATAATATGAATACAAATCTAAAATTGGATACAGCAACCCTTGGAGCTGGCTGTTTTTGGTGTGTTGAAGCTATTTTTCAGCAACTCAAAGGCGTTGAATTGGTGGTATCTGGTTATGCAGGAGGCCATGTTAAAAACCCGTCGTACAAAGAAGTTTGTACTGGCAATACAGGACATGCCGAAGTGTGCCAAATCTTGTTTAACCCACAAGAAATAAGTTATGACGAATTACTTGAGGTGTTTTGGCAAACCCACGATCCTACCACACTGAACCAGCAGGGTGCAGACCGAGGAACACAGTATCGTTCATCAGTTTTTTATCACAGCGATTTGCAAAAAGAAAGGGCAGAATATTACAAATCAAGATTAACAGAGGAGGGTGCATTTTCGGCCCCGATAGTAACTGAGATTGTGCCTTTTGCTAATTATTATCCTGCCGAGGATTACCATCAAAACTACTTTAATGAAAACGGAGAGCAGGGTTATTGTCAAATGGTGGTACGCCCCAAATTAGAGAAGTTTCAAAAGGCTTTTAAGGATAAATTGAAATGATCATTCGGGCCATCGAGCCAAGGGATAATAAAACGGTGGCTCAAATTATTGTAGAAACTTTAGCTGAATACGGAGCCAAAGGTGACGGGTTTGCCAGTGCCGACCCCGAATTGAAGAATATGTTTGCTGCTTATCAATTGACTAATGCAGCCTATTTTGTTATTGAAGATGAAGGAAGGATACTGGGCTGTGGCGGTATTGGTCCTCTAAAAAATGGAGATTCGGCAACCTGCGAGCTTCAAAAAATGTATTTCCGTACTGAATTGCGCGGAAGAGGCTGGGGTAAAAAACTCATTGCGCATTGTTTGAGGCTTGCAAAATCTTACGGATACTCGAAGTGTTATATTGAAACGCTTCCAAATATGGTCGCTGCTCAGGCTGTTTACAAACTTGCTGGATTCGATTATATCCCTGAGAGAATGGGAAATACAGGACATTCCAAATGCCATGTTTTTATGCTAAAGAATCTGTAAATGAGATTGTTCATTTTTTTTCTGCCTTTTAATTAACTTTGAGTAACAAATTCCGTAACCCGAAAGTATGTCTAAAACAGATGCCGGTATTACAAAAGAGTCAATCTCCG
This sequence comes from Flavobacteriales bacterium, assembly GCA_020435995.1. Classification (GTDB taxonomy): domain Bacteria; phylum Bacteroidota; class Bacteroidia; order Flavobacteriales_G; family Salibacteraceae; genus JAGQYO01. The sequence continues at coordinate 31,192 of JAGQYO010000010.1, forward strand.
CAGATATTTTTCAAGACCTATTCGATCGACCAGAACTTTTTTTGGAATTCATAAATGATTTTCCAGGAATAGTATATAGGGTAAACCCTGCCGACGATGGGAAGGTACTTTTTATAAGCGGAGAGGTTGAGCGCATTACTGGATATGCTCCTCAATGTTTTACTCAGTATGGTTTACGACTAGAGGATTTAATTCCCGTTAAGCAGCATCAAAAAATATTAAAAGCAGTCGATCGGTCACTTCAAACCAATATACCATTTCGGGTAAATTACCACCTAACCCACAAGGATGGAAGAAACGTGAATGTATCCGCATTTGGAAGATTCAGGAAAAACCAAGCGGGGGATCCTATTTTTTGTGATGGCACCATCCTCGATGTTACCAATGTAAGTGATAGTGAATCGGTAATAGCCGAGCAATTCTCCATTATTCAACGTATACTCGACAATTCTCCCAACCTCATTTTTGTCAAAGACTTAGAAGGCAGATACAAAATGGTGAATAAGGCCATGTGTGATTTATTTGGTTTGCTACCTAAGGATTTATTAGGGCTTACCGATGAGGTATTGTCTCTTCCTAAAGGCGAATTACAAAAGTTTAAACGGCAAGATGATCAGGTTTTTGAAACTGGAGAAAGTGTTTTTGCCGACACCCAACCCTTAACCCTTAGGAATGGCGAAGTAGGGTATTTCAAAACTGTAAAATCTCCACTATTTAATCAATCAGGGGATTTATATGGTCTTTTGGCCATAGTTACCGACGTTACCGAAGAACGCAAAACTGAAAACGAAATCACTGAGAGTAGAAAAATGCTTGATTTGATTTACAACAATGTAACAGATCGAATTGCATTATTACAACCTGTTGATGGGCAGATGAGGTATGTATCCGTGAATCAATCATATATAAAAACTTTTGAGCATTTTGGTGTTGGGGTTAAGCGTGAGGAATTGATGGGTAAAGTGTTTATTCAACACGCCGTAGAAAACAATTTTTTTACTGGCGAAGTTGCCGCTGCTGCCCTCTCAAGAATTGAAAACGTTATGAGCACAAGACAGGCTCTTGAATTTACTGAAGTAACACCCACACCAAATGGAATCCTGTACATGGATTCGTCTATTACGCCAATTTATGATAGCAGTGGAGAGCTCTTGTACATCATGTACCGGAGCACCGACTTTACTGAAATAATGCGCTCGAATAGAGCACTTCAAGAGCGCGAAATGATGCTCGAATCCATCAACAGAAATGTGAATGATGGGATCTACAGATCAACTGTAAAACACGGGCTTAAATATGTAAACGATGCTATGTACCGTATTTTTGGATATGAGCCAGGGGAGTTTGACCAACTTAAAATGGTATCGTTGTATGTGATGCCTGGCGAGCGTTCTGAAATAGTTGAAGAACTTCGTAGGAATGGATCATTTTCAAACAAAGAGGTTTTGTTACGGAGAAAAAATAACGAGCATTTTTGGGCGCGGTTGAGCTGTACCATGACGCGCGATCACGATGGAACTGAAATCATTGATGGTATCGTTGTGGACATTACGGAAAGACGTGAAATGAATATTTTGCTCGAAAGCACCAACAACCACCTTAAAAAGACCAACTCTGAATTGGATCACTTGGTTTATCGAACTTCTCATGATTTAAGGTCTCCTATCGCCTCTTTGTTAGGCCTTGCCGAATTGATGAAGCTTGAGGGGATGGACGAGACGCAAAAAGAATATCTGGATTTAATGGAAGGGCAGTTGCACAAGCTTGATAAAATTATTTTGGATATTATTAATTATCGCAAGATAGCTATGTCGGGTCCACAAAATCAACAAATTAATTTGAGAGCAGTGGTTGACGATATTCTATCAGGTGTACAGTTTTTATCCCAATGTGAATCAATCGAAAAATCCATTGTTATTCAAAACGATATTCCGTTTTACAACGATGGACACAACATTCAGATTATATTTAACAATCTTATATCCAATGCGATAAAGTATTCTAGATTGGATGTAGCAACCCCCAAAATTATTATTGAGTTGATTGTTGAACCCACAGTACTTAAAGCCTCAATTATAGACAATGGGATTGGAATAGAAAAGGAATACGTTGACCAAATCTTCGACATGTTTTTTAGAGCTACATCACACAATACTGGTACAGGTCTGGGCTTGTTTATTGTAAAAGAGGCGATTGAAAAACTAAATGGAAAAATAAGCGTGTCCTCTAAAAAAGGAGAAGGTACCCAATTCACGCTTGAAATTCCAAACCTACTTAAAGCCTAGTCAAGCTGGTCAAATGGCACATCCAATATATCATACTCCTCCCACCCTTTAAAGTCGAAGTGCCACCATTCTGTGGGATAAATGCTAAATCCGTTTTTTTCCATTACTGATCTCAAAAGTGTTCGGTTTTTCATTATTTCTTCTGGAAGGTCTTGCAGCAAAGGACTTGATTGTTCAGTAAATTCGTCAAAAGGAGTTCCCATATCAAGTTCAACCCCCGTTTTTAGGTCAAAAAGAGTGAGGTCAACTGCAGCACCACGGTTGTGTCTAGAGCCCGTATAAGGAGAGGCTACATAAGCGGTGTCTAGGTAAAGCTCATAAAAAATGATGGTGACGGAATAAGGCCTGTAAGCATCAAATATTTTTAATCCATACCCTTTTTTCTTTAGCTGTTTTTGCACTGCTGCCAAAGCACTTGCAGCTTCTTGACGCAAAAATGCCCTTGGTTCTCGGTAAATTACCTTCCCTGTAAAATTTTCGGAAGTGCTGTATTTAATGTCCAATTGAATTCCTTCTATTTCCTGAGCAAGGTCTTTCAAGCGGGCATTTGGGTTGTCGATAAGGCTTGCTTCGTATGCCTCTCGAGTATTGATGGGTGTAAGGCCATAGTCGTATTGAGCTGAAACGTCTATTACAAAACCAATTGTACCCAAAGCCAATAAAATCCAGTTCGTGATTTTCATATTTTTTGTATCAAACATTAGTAGGGCAATAGTAGTAATTTACCTCATGGATTGTAGAAGACCAAGCGCAAATTAAAACTCATCAAGTGTTTATGATCGTGCCCATTCAATCGATTCCGCATTTTAAGGGATCGGTTTGCATAAATAAAGCTAAGAAATGTTTGAAACAAAAAAGGTCAATTTCAATTTGTGTAATTTCGGGAGCTCAAACTCAAACAAATACGCTGCATGTTAACGGAAGAATATTCTATTACTGAAATTTCAGATAAAATTATAGCTGCCTTGCCCTATGGTCCAAATTTTAGGTTTGTAGATGAGATTCATTTCATCGACCAGGAGAGGGTAGAGGGGAGCTATACCTTCAGGAAGGACCATTCTTTTTATGAAGATCACTTCGTTGGTTTTCCCCTCACTCCTGGTGTTATACTCACCGAATGTATGGCGCAGATTGGGATGGTAAGCCTTGGGATTTATCTTCGCAATTTTGATATGGGCAGCGATGGACTTAAATTCGTTTTTACCTCATCAAATGTGGATTTTAAAGCTCCGGTACATCCGGGAGAAAAGGTAACAGTGAAGTCGGAAAAATCGGTGTTTCGTTTGGGCAAGCTTCGATGCAGCGTTCAATTATTTAAAGAAGATCAAACGCTTGCAGCTAAAGGCGTTTTAGATGGGTTTATATTTTCTGGTGATAAATAATCATACAAACGAAACGGCACTTAATAAATTAGATGTTGAATACCATGTGTCCCATTCATTTTGGATAACTAGAATGTACCTATTACTTGAGTCATTTGAAATTTAGATTAATAGCCTCGGCTATACTTGTTTCCATTGGGTTGATTTCCATATTCATGCTTTGGCAGGTTAGCCAAATAAAGTATGACTATGACTTCGAAGCTTTTTTTCCGAAAAACCACCCATCAACTGAATTTTTTAAAGCTTATCGCCACAAATTTGAACCAGATAACAATTATGTTCTAATAGGAATAAAAAACAACACTGGTGTATTCAATGCTGATTTCTTAAATCGCATTAATGATCTGAGTGATTCACTCGCCAAAACATCTTACGTTACCTCAGTTATCTCACCCACTACTTTAAAAGACTATCGCAGGTATGCATTGTTTCCAAAATTGGTGGAGGTGCCATTCCTTGATTTAAATAAACCAGAACGATTCTTTGATGATAGTGTCAGAATTATGAGCCACCCACATTTGAGTGGTTCCTTTTTTTCTAAAAAAGCACCAGCAGTCATCCTAATTATTCGCCATCAATCTGATATTAACGAAGTGCAAAGTGCTGAGTTTGCCGAGCTCGTTCGAAACGTGGTAAGCGCTTATCACTTTGATGAGGTACACTATGCCGGCCGCACTTTTGGACAAAGCATTTATATAGATATCATTCAAAAGGATGTACTCGTATTTGTTACCGCTTCGGTCATACTTGTCATCCTGTTTTTATTTCTTGCTTATAGGAGTTTTTGGGGAATCTGGATGCCTCTCTCTGTGGTGGGTTTAACTACCATTTGGACCATGGGGGGAATGACCATCACAGGTAAGTCGCTTGATCTTATTTCTAATATTATTCCCACCATCCTCATGGTTATCGGACTGTCTTCCGTTGTGCATCTATTTACCAATTACCTCGATCGGCGCCGACAAGGGTTGGAGTTGCAAGTGGCTTTATTTGGATCTATGAAAGAAGTTGGGCTGGCTACGGTTTTTACCACTTTTACTACCATGATCGGTTTTTTAACGCTGCTCAATTCTAATGTGCAACCCATTATTGAACTTGGCATTTACACCACACTTGGCCTAGTGGTGGCCTTGTTTTTAACCTACACTTGGTTTCCCTCATTGATTTATTTGTTGAACACGGGCGAGAAATCGAGGTATGTGAACAACAGTTTTTGGAACGAAAAACTCATGGCTCTTTATCAAATGGTGATGACCCATAGGGTAAAAATTCTATTGATTTTCTGTGCGTTAGCAGCCCTAGGTATTGGCGGAAGCATGAAAATAAAACAGAACAACTATATTCTCGAAGATCTGCAGGCAGATCATCCTCAGCACCAGGCGTTTAGTTTTATAGAAGAAAATTTTGCAGGGGCGCGACCATTTGAAATGTATGTAGGGTTGAAGGATAGCACACGTACTTTTTTCGAGCGTCCCGTTATTACTCAGCTTCAACTGCTCGATTCATTTTTGGTTCATCACTACGGAGTGGGAGGAATGACCAATCCTGTGAGTATAGCAAAGGCTGCCAATAAAATCAACCATCAAGGAAAAGATGAGCTTTACAAAATCCCTGAAAGTGATAAGGAATTAAAGGCTATACAAAAAGATTTGTTTCGATACGGAAGCCAAGTGGATTTATCGGCTTTTTTAAGACGGAATCATTATGAGGCGCGTATTTCGGGATTCGTTCCGGATTTGGGCAGCCTTGTTTTTAATCAAAAAAATGAGGAATTAAAATCTTTTTTTGAATCGAATATGGATACTGATTTGTTTGAATATCAAATTACGGGCACAGCTACCCTGGTGGACCTTAATACTGTATTCGTGTCCGATAACGTGATTGAAGGATTGCTGATTGCGTTTATAATTATTGGATGTATCATCGGAATTATGTTTGGTTCAATCAAAATGGCGTTTATTTCTTTGCTGCCCAACGTATTTCCGCTGTTGGTTACAGGAGGAATTATGGGCTTTTTTGGCATTGATTTAAAAATGAGTACCTCTTTAATTTTTATCATTTCGTTTGGGATTGCAGTAGATGACTCTATCCATTTTCTAAGTAGGTTTAAACAAGAACTGGCCAAAAACAAAGAATTATCAACTTCGTCGGCACTTAAACAAACCTTTTTGGGCACCGGAAAGGCCATCGTTATTACGAGCTTGATTATTTCTGGCGGCTTTCTAAGTCTTTGTTTTTCAAGCTTTCTGGGTACTTTTTATATCGGAATCCTTATTTGTGCTACACTCATTGCGGCACTTTTCGCAGACCTTTTTTTACTACCCGCTTTGGTGCTTACTTTCTGGAAAAAGAATTGATATTATTTCACTTTTACTTGTAAGACTATGGTCTAATTTTGATTTTGGACAAAAAAAATCCCAGTGAAAACACTGGGATTCTTTTATAGCCTATGAGAAAGACCTAATCATTGGTCTCAGAAGGTAAGACGCACAATTTATTGAAAGGTTGGTGTTTTATTTAAAATAAATTGTAAGTAAAAGAAAAACAGAAGGTTAAGGCATGAAAAGTATTTTAGTACCCATCGATTTTTCGCCCAATTCAACAATTGCATTGGAATATGCATTTAGGTTGGCTAACTACAACAGGGCGCGAATCGTCGTTATTCACATCGACTCTAATAAATTAGATGAAGATGCCATTGAAGATATGAAGGAGGAAATTTGGGTTTTTTGCGAAGAAACCAGATCGAAATTGGATGTGGCTGAAGTTTATTACGAGGTAAAGGTGGTACCCGGAGATGATATATCAGCCCTCAACAATCCTGATTATTTGGCGCTGATAGATTTAGTAATAATGGGCACCCGTGGTGCAAGTAGTTTGAATAGCTCGCTAATTGGAAGCAACACGGTAAACCTATTGGATAGAATTAAAAAGCCCATGCTCGTTATCCCTAATGAGGCGAAGTACGAGGAAGTAAAGCACATTATGTTTTGCGCTGACTACAAAGCCACCAATTTCGATTTTACACTCGCACCGCTAAAGGAGTTTGCCATAATGGTGGATGCCAATGTGATTTTGGGGCATATAAAACTGCACAGTGGTGCGCCTAATCCAACGCATTTAAAAGAGAGCAGGGCGGAAGGTGAGTTTTTCGGAACTGAGGTGAATCACAGCTATAAGCTTATTCACGCGGATAATGTATTTGACGGAATAAACGATTTTATTGACAACCATGAAGGCATACAAATGGTAGCTATGGTCAATCGAAAGCACAATTTTTTCGATCAACTGTTTCGAACAAATAATACCCACAAAATGGCATATCACACCAATTTGCCGCTTTTGGTATTGCCTGAGTAATTAAATATTGTCTACGATGGTATTCAAAGTAGTACTGGGTCGCATTACGTTGGACAGTTTGGCCGAATCTGGGTGGTAATAGCCACCTATGTCTACTTTAACTCCTTGTACTGAATTGAGCTCACTTACTATGGTTTGCTCAGCTTTGAAAAAAGCTTGGGACACCGAAGTGAATTTTTCCTTGAGCTGTGTATCCTTGGTCTGAGAAGCCAATGCTTCTGCCCAATACATGGCCAAATAAAAGTGACTTCCCCTGTTATCCAATTCCCCTGTTTTTCGCGAGGGTGATTTGTCGTTTTCAAGGAATTTGCTGGTTGCTTCGTCTAAAGTTTCTCCCAATACAAGGGCCTTGGGGTTGTTGAAGGTATTGCCCAAATGCTCAAGTGATACCGCAAGAGCGAGAAATTCGCCTAGGGAATCCCACCTCAAATGATTCTCATTTACCAATTGCTCTACATGCTTTGGTGCTGATCCACCAGCACCGGTTTCGAACAAACCTCCACCGTTCATAAGAGGAACAATTGATAGCATTTTTGCACTTGTGCCAACTTCAAGTATCGGAAATAAATCCGTCAAATAATCCCTCAATACATTACCCGAAACAGAAATGGTATCTAACCCTTTGATGATTCTTTCCAGTGAAAAAACTGTTGCATCAAATGGATTCATAATTCTGATGTCCAAGCCGGAAGTGTCGTGATCTTTAAGGTATAAATTAACCTTGGAGATAACTTGCCTGTCATGTGCTCGGGCCTCATCCAACCAGAAAATTGCTGGTACTTGCGTAGCTTTGGCTCTATTCACCGCAAGCTTCACCCAGTCTTGTATTGGCGCATCTTTTACTTGACACATTCTAAATATATCGCCCGAATTAACAGTTTGCTCCATCAACACCTTTCCGCTTCCATCAACCACAGTTACAGTTCCAGCTTCTGACATTTGAAAGGTTTTGTCGTGTGAGCCGTATTCTTCGGCTTTTTGAGCCATAAGACCTACGTTAGAAACACTGCCCATAGTAGTGGGGTCGAGGGCACCATTCTTTTTACAAAAATCGATGGTTGCTTGATAAATACCTGCGTACGAACGATCGGGAATAATGGCTTTGGTATCTCTCGATTTTCCGTGTTTGTCCCACATTTGCCCCGAGTTTCTAATCATTGCAGGCATGGAGGCATCGATAATCACATCGCTAGGCACGTGCAAATTGGTAATGCCTTTATCAGAATTAACCATGGCTAAGTCTGGCCCATTATGGATACAAGCCATTAGGTCTGATTCAAGTGCTTTTTTTTCTGAAGCTCCGAGCGAATCCAACCGAGTCATGAGATCGCCAAGGCCGTTATTTACGTTAAAACCAAGCTCATTTAATTTGGCGGCGTGTTTGGTCAAAAATGGTTCAAAATATTCCGCAACGGCAGCTCCAAATAAAATCGGGTCCGAAACCTTCATCATGGTTGCTTTCAGATGAACCGACAGAAGAACTCCGCTCTTTTTTGCATCGGCAATTTGTGCTTTTAAAAATGCACGAAGCGATGCGTAATTCATTACCGCCGTGTCTAATATTTCTCCTTTTAAAAGTGGTGAGTCGCCCTTCAGGACCTTTTTGTCGCCTTTTTTTGAGGTAAATTCGATTCTAAAAGTGCCAGCGGATGCAACTGTTACCGATTTTTCGGTTCCATAAAAATCGCCATTGGCCATACTGCTTACATGGCTTTTGGAGCTACTCAACCAAGGGCCCATGGAATGGGGGTTTTGCTTTGCGTAATTTTTTACTGCTTTTGGGGCTCTTCGATCGGAATTACCTTCTCTTAAAACAGGATTAACCGCGCTACCTTTTATCTTATCGTATTTTGCTCTAGCTTCTTTTTCTTTATCAGTTTGTGGCGAATCCACATAGTTTGGAACCGCAAAACCTTTTGCTTGCAATTCAGCAATGGCATCTTTCAATTGTGGGATCGAAGCGCTAATGTTGGGTAACTTAATGATGTTGGCTTCTGGTAGCGTTGCCAGTTTTCCTAATTCGCTTAGGTCATCTGAAACTCGCTGATTTTCCTTGAGATATTCAGGAAAAATGGCTAGTATCCTACCAGATAAAGAGATGTCTCTGGTTTCGACTTCAACACCTGCTGCACGGGTATATGCTTTCACGATAGGCAAAAATGAATGCGTTGCCAAAGCAGGAGCCTCGTCCGTTTTTGTATATAAAATTTTTGGGTTTTTTGTACTCATAGGATTGCAAATTTCAAGGTCGACAAATGTATACCAGCGGCTATGGATTGTCAAGTTTTATTCTAAGGGCTCAAAATAAATTTAATAACTAAGAAGTTAGTTATAAAACTAAAAACATATATTTGTAACGAAATATTTAGATTATGGAATTAACGAAGGCAGAAGAGCAAGTGATGTTGGTACTTTGGAAACTCAAAAAAGCAATGGTTCACGATATTATTGAACAAATGGATGAGCCGAAACCGGCTTACACCACAGTTTCCACCATTATCCGTATTCTTGAGAAAAAGGGATTTGTAGATCACAAGGCTTACGGCAAAACTCATGAGTACTTTCCTTTGGTTTCTAAGGCAAATTATTCAAAAAAAGCTGCGGATAAATTGTTGGCTGGATATTTTGGTGGAAGTGTAGAGAACATGGTTTCGTTTTTTGTGAAAGAAAAAAAGCTAAGCCTCAGCGAGCTTGAAGAAATAATGAAAAACATAGATCAATAATGAACGCGCTGGATTTTTTATTCGTTCAGGGCATTTTCGCTTTTTTAACCCTTGTTTTTGCCTTGCTTTTTTCTCAAGTGAAGTCTTTTAAATTGAACCGATGGCTTTTGCTCTTCATTCCGTTGCTTTCTTGTGCCTGGATTTGGATAGATTTTGGTCCCCAAGTAAGTCAACAAATCAGTCGGGTTTATTTGCCTGAGTTTGTTATTGTAAATGCCTCACCGAATACAACTGACTCCACCGGCATAGAGTGGTTCTATCTGTACTTTGCCATTAGCTTCCTACTCCTGATTTATACCGCCTTCCGATTGCAATCTCAGTTGAAAAATGGCAAACGAATTTCAACTGTAGAAGGTATAATCACTTATGAAATTGATGGAGAAAATTCTTATTCATTTGGAGGAAGAATGTTTTTGACCCAAACAGATAAAAACAACCCGCTCATCATTGCCCACGAACTGACGCACTTAAAGCAAAAACATTGGTTGGATATGGTTTGGAGTCAATTGTTAGTTGCCTTATGCTGGTGCAACCCAATGGTATGGTACTGGCGACGACTCATACAACAAAACCATGAATACTTGGCCGACGAAGCCACGGTTGAATCGAACCAATTTAACAAAAAGGCTTATTTACTCCTTCTTTTGGATAAAACCTTTGAAACCCAACATTTCTCAATGGAACATTATTTTTCTCTTAATTCATTAATCTCAAACAGAATTGTTATGCTGAACAAAACAAAAAAAGGTCAATGGGGGCGCTTAATTTTAGGAGGAGTTCTGCTCTTCGGAAGTGCATTATATATGGGCGGATGTGCCAAAACGAACACCGAACCCAAAACGATTGGCGTTGCGGTAGAAGATGCGGTGCCATCCGAGACACTCAAAGAAGATGATTCCGAGGTACTCACAAAGGCGGAGATTATGCCTGATTTTCCTGGTGGAATGAGTGAACTCTATGCTTTTTTAGGCTCCAACTTAAAATACCCTGAAGCATGCAAAAAGGATGGGATTGAAGGAATCGTTTATGTTTCATTTGTTATTACTGAGTCTGGAAAGGTTACAGGAGCCAGGGTTTTAAAGGGTGTTCATGAGTTGATGGACGCAGAGACTATACGAGTTGTTTCTATGATGCCCGATTGGATACCTGCAGAGGATAAAGGCAAAAAAGTGAAAGTACAGTATAACATGCCCATTAGATTTAAAATGAAAACGCCTCTACCACCACCGTCACCAACAGAAGACTAAATAAATTGCAAAAAGCCCGCACCATTGCGGGCTTTTTAATTCGACCTATGCCACCAACCCTGAGTAACGCACCCCAACCCCAACCTTTCCTACTTCGAAGTGTTCGAGTGTTAGTATATTTTAGAAGTTGAAGGGAGGAATTTAGTACTTTCACCCACCCAAGAATGAGCACTTATGAGAAGATTTTTATTTATAGTTTTTGTTTCAATTTCTGGCTTGGTTTGCGGCCAATCACAAAGTCAAACTATTTATTTTCAATCGGGAAATGTATCACTGACTCCTGAAGGGACTTTAGATGAGCAAGTTGATCGCTTACCAACTGAAAACGGAATAAGTTATGGGCTAGTTTGCTTTTCTCAACTTCCAAGTGAAGCTGAAAAAAAAGCGCTGGCTTCTCGTGGAATAAGCTTGTTGGATTATATGCCAAAAAACACCTTCTTCGCAAGAATTGAGGGATTCGTTTCGGGAACATTTTATCCAAGTATCGTCGGAATTTTTCCAGTACCTGTAGTCGGTAAATTATCTGAAGAACTATCGAAAAAAAGATATCCGGCTCATGCACTTACTTCTGAAGGGCTCACTGTAAATGGACTTTTGTTTCATGGATACTCCGAAGATCTTTTTAGATTAAAAGTGGGTGAATTGGGAGGTACTTGGATTTCTTCGAAACCCAAGTATCAGGTAGCTACTTTTATTATTCCACTTGATCGAATCGATGTATTAACCGAGGTTATTGGATTGCAGTATTTGGAAGTGATTCCAGAACCGGGTGAGCCAGAAAACGACCGAGCCAGAGCAAACCACAGAGTTGGTTCACTTACCAAAAATTATACGGGACTCAGCAAAGACTTGAATGGCACTGGTATGAGTGTAATGCTCCAAGATGATGGAATAATAGGTCCACACATTGACTTTGAAGGCAGAATAACTCAGTTTTTAAATTACGATGGTGCGAATCAACATGGAGATCATACTGGAGGTACTGTATCAGGAGCTGGAAATTTAGACCCTCGTTATGCGGGCATGGCTCCAGGATCACACCTATATGTTTACGGAGCTGCTCCAACCTATCCAGGTTTTGATTCAATTGCATCTCATTATTCCAAATATGATATTAAAATAACATCAACATCATATTCAAATGGCTGTAATGATGGGTATACCACTTTGGCTAGAGAATTAGATATTCAGGTGGAACAAATGGATGCCTTGAGTCATGTTTTTTCGGCAGGAAACAACGGAAGAAGCGATTGTAGCTATGGAGCTGGAGCAGGTTGGGGAAACATTACCGGTGGGCACAAAGTAGCCAAGAATGTAATCACTGTGGCCAACCTCGATTTTGAAGACAATTTGAATGGTTCCAGTAGCCGAGGCCCAGCTGAAGATGGAAGAATCAAACCAGATATTTCGGCAGTGGGTACAGATGTAATGTCCACCACCAACGACAATGACTATGTTAGAAAAACGGGAACTTCAATGAGTTGCCCTGGTGTAGCCGGAACATTAACGCTGCTTTATCAGGCCTATAAAGAAAAAAATGCGGGTGCATACCCCGATCAAGAATTAATGAAGGGTGTAATTTGTAATTCCGCTGATGACTTGGGTCGACCTGGAGTTGATTTTGAATATGGATTCGGAAGAATAAATGCCCGCAAGGCATTTGATATCATCTCCAACAGACAATATTTCTCAGGTTCTCTATCAAATGGCGATTCAGGCATTCACCAGTTAAGTTTTCCATCCAATGTATTGGAAGTTAAAGTTATGTTGATATGGAAGGATCCAAAGGGGGCTGTAAATGCGAATACGCCGCTTGTGAATGACCTTGATTTGGTATTGTTGGATCCGAATTCAATGGAGAATCTGCCATTGGTGCTAGACCATCGGCCAACAGTGGTGCAAATTACGGCAAATGCCCAGCCTGGTCGAGATTCTATCAACAACTTAGAGCAGGTCGTTATTCAAGGCCCAATGCCGGGTAATTATACCATTAAGGTAAAAGGGAGTCATATTCCAGTGGGGTCACAAGAATACTATGTTGTGTACTCCTATACCACCAACGAAATAATTGTTGAATATCCTGTAGGTGGAGAAAAATTCGCCCCTAACGAAACTGAAACGATTCGGTGGAGTTCATTTGGGCAAATCCAAAATTTTATTATCGATTATTCAACTGATTCTGCCAAAACATGGAACACGGTTGGGTCTGCCTTGTCTAATCTTCGCCATTTTAATTGGACGGTTCCCAATATTGTTTCTGGAAATGTTCAAGTAAGGGTACGAGGAACATCGACCTCTGGGATTTCGCCCGAGCCGTTTTCAATTATGGGGGTATCGAGTTCGATGCTCATTCAAAAAGCTTGTCCAAAAAGTATTGAGATTCAATGGAATAATGTGACCGGAGCAACCTCATACACCGTTTATAAATTGGGTAATCAGTACATGGATTCAATTGGAACGAGTACGGGACCAAGCTTCGTTGCCTCAGGACCTTGGTACAATCCTTATCAACAGTTTTGGTTTTCGGTGAGTGCCAATGGAGCCAACCACGCAAAGGGAAGAAGGACAAAGGCGGTGCAATCGGCGGGTCGAATTTTAGGATGTCAAATAACCAAGGATATGGAACTCAATAGCTTTGTTTCTGAGGTGAACTATGTGTCTTCGTGTAATAACGGCGGAAGAATGAAAATAGGAGTTTTGCTCATCAACCGAGGTTCAATGGACATCATCAACCCCGAAATCTATTATTCATTAAATGCTTCGGGAACCATTAAAGAGACTTATTCAGGAACCGTTAAAGTGGGTGATTCGCTTAGATACGTATTTACCAACGGACCTACACTCTCACAAAGCAATAACCAACTCATGGTTTGGCTTAGTGATGCTGCGGATGAAAACCCGTTTAACGACACACTTAAAGTGAATTCGCAACTTGTTTCGAGTACAGCACTTGCTTCATGTTCTACTACCAACTTTGATAACCTAAACCTTTGTTCAATCGATAATGATTGTAGCGAAACGGAATGTCCATTACAAGATGGATGGATCAATTTTAAGAATGGGCTAGAGGATGACATTGATTGGAGGGCATATAACCAAAAGGCCAATACACCAAATACAGGCCCTAGTTTAGAACACACCAATGGCTCCCCTTTAGGTCGTTTTATTTATTTAGAAGCTTCTGGTTCATGTGAACGACACGAGGCAATTCTACTTTCACCGTGTATCGACTTAGTTTCGGCCAACACACCTAAACTTGATTTTTGGTACCACATGTATGGTTCCGACATGGGAAGTCTTCGTGTGGATGTACTAAAGGATGGACTTTGGGTTCTAAATATTTTTGAAGTTTCTGGAAACAAAGGAAACAGATGGAATAATGCGGTGGTGGATTTGCATGAGTACAAGGGTAGCATTGTCCAGTTGAGATTTGTAGGCATCACGGGGAATGGGTTTTATTCGGATTTGGCATTGGACGATATTTCAATTTCTGACCCACCCAAAGCTGATTTTGAGCACGCCTTAGTTTCGGGACAAACTATTTCATTTGCCGATAAGTCTATTAATTCTAAAAGTTGGTATTGGGATTTTGGTGATGGTGGCAATACCAGCACCCAGCAAAATCCAATAAATACCTATTCGGCTCCTGGAAATTACGTTGTGAAACTAATTGTGGAGAACGATTGCTCAAAAGATTCATTGAAAACAGAGGTAGAAGTTCGTCCGAGTGAGGTGAATTTACTCAAGGGAAATTTTGAAAATATTAAAGTGTACCCATTACCTGCAAACCAAGCATTGCATATTTCTTCTATTGGTGAATTGAAAATTCAAAAGATTCAGATAACTGACATGCAGGGTAGAATTGTGCTAAATGAGTTGGTAGAAGCTGCTGGGAATGCGGTGGTAGACGTGTCTTCATTAAAGCCAGGTATGTATCATTTACGGTTGAATGATGATAAAGTGGCAGGATCTGGGCTAATTGAAATTGTCAGATAAACTTCATTTGATATTAATTGGAAGAATATTATTGAAAATCTTTAAAAACTAGGAAGTTCGGGCCTTTCTTCTTGTACTTTCGCGCAAAATTTAATACGCTTATGAAAAAAATTAGTTTATGGATGGCGAGCGCCATTTTGAGTTTAGGAATTGTTTCTTGTGGTGGTGGTTCTGGTGAGTCTACCGATGGCCAGGATTCAGTAGCAGTTGAGTCTCCAGCAGTGGAAGAAACTACAGTAAATGTAAATCTTGAAACTTCTGTAGTAGGTTGGAAGGGTACCATGATGGGCATGTACAGTCACTCAGGTACGGTAAAGTTGACCAATGGTACTGTTACTATGGCGGGGAATGCTATTAGCGGTGGATCTTTTACAGTAGACTTAAGTACGATTGCTCCAACGGATTCGAACTATAGCAAGGACAATACAAAGGAAAAACTGGTTGGTCATTTGGGATCTCCTGATTTTTTTGACGTAGCTAACACACCTCTTGCTACATTTGAAATTACAGGTTCTGACGAATCTGGAAACGTAATGGGAAATTTGACTGTAAGAGGAAAAACGAACCCAGAAACAGTTACAGGAGTTATGTTTGACGAAGCTACTGGAACCATAACTGGAACATTGGTTTTCAACCGTCAGAATTATGGAGTTGCATATAAATCAACTATGAAAGACATGGTGCTTTCGGATGATATTGAATTGAAAATTACTTTGGTAAAAGCATAATACGCCAATTTATAAGAATTTAAGACCCGTTGTGAAGAGATTCGCAACGGGTTTTTTTGTGCCCTTATCGTTCATTCTTCTTTAGTATCGGGCCTTTCGGAGTGGTATAGGTATTTTTTTTGTGATGATAGTATTACTATGAAATATTTATATTTTGGTGCCCAATAAAAAAAGAAAATATGGATTTTAATAAGGTATTTGAAAACAACGAAAATTGGATTGCTGAAAAAATAAGGACCAATCCTGACTATTTTAAAGACATGAATAAGGGCCAAAGCCCTTCATTGTTGTATATCGGATGCTCAGATAGCAGGGTAAGTGCTGAAGAATTAATGGGCCTTGAGCCAGGTGAGGCTTTTGTACATCGAAATATTGCCAACATGGTTATCAGCATTGATTTGAATGTAATGTCTGTGGTGAATTATGCCATCAATCATTTAAAGGTAAATCATATAGTTATTTGTGGTCATTACCAATGTGGGGGTGTAAAGGCCGCCATGCAAGCGCAAGACTTGGGAATTTTAAATCCTTGGTTGCGAAACATTCGTGACGTGTACCGACTTCACCGAGATGAATTGAACCAGATTAAGGATGAGCAATTGCGATATGACCGTTTGGTGGAATTAAACGTTCAGGAGCAGTGTATTAATATTATAAAAACCGCAGCCTTTCAGGAGGCGTTTATCGAAAGAGGAATTCAAATTCACGGATGGGTATTTGAGATTAAATCGGGAAAACTGATAGATCTCAAAATCGATTTTGTGAAACACCTAAAGGATATTCAAGAAATCTACAAATTGATGTAAAAAAAAGGGGCCTAGGCCCCTTTTTTATTTCAATAGATCTATCATTTCTTTTGCTCTTATTTGTAGGGTCTCGAGATCCTTCACTGAAAGTAAATCGAGGCCTTGGTGTAAGGCCATACTTTTTCCATTGCTTGTCAATAACAAATCGGGGTTGTTTTCAAAAAACGACAGCAATTCAGGCTTGAAAAAAGCCCTAATTTCTTCTTCATTTTCTTCGCCAACGAGCGAATAGTTTTTTGAAAACTTAGGGTGGCTTTCAAAATCGATATCATGACCGTGCAGTTTGTCCTGCATTCTTTCCACAAAGGTTTCCTTTTGCATATAAAACATGGGTAGTTTATCAAACCCTGAGATTCTCACTACAGTTACGGAATAATGATGAGCCGACAACATAGCGCCTTCTGTGATGCTTAAATCTGCCGATTGAATAATCATGGATTTGTAATTGAAAGTGACAATATTTTCAGCCTTAAGTAATTTAACCAATGTAGAAACTGACTTGAATTTCCACGCGTCTAAATCCAAATCCAAGTTGGTGTATTGGAAGTTGTGATTTAGTGCGAAATCGAACAACTTCCGTTGGCGTTTATTAATGTGTTTGCTTCTCATTCCTTTTTTACTCGCAATGTCACGAGCCGCCAATGGATGGTCTGATACAGGATTCAACTGTTCAATATTGATAATGTGAAGCTCTTTGCCATTCTTTTCCAATTCCTTTGCAAATTCTTCTAAATGCTCCATTGCGGTGTGGTCAACATGTTTTACATGGGCAAAATCCAAATTGACAACACGTGCTTTTTTTGCCGCTTCTTCTAGCTTTTTCTTGAATGGTAAGTAGTTTGAAAATACCAGCGACATATATAGCCTAATTGTAGCTTCGTCTCCATCGTGTTCTACTTTGCTAAAACACTTTACCAACGAAATGGGCTTAATACCTTTATATATGAGCAGGGCGTATTTAAAAAGAATTCCAATTGCGATTCCGACAATTAGGTCAGTTGCCAAAACGGCAATAATTGTCACTACAAAGATTTCTAGCTCCATTAACCCAATTTTAAACATGTGTGTAAACTCTCGAGGAGATGCCAATCTAAAACCTGTAAAAACGAGCATTGCGGCTAATGCGCTCACGGGGATCATTTCGATAAGTACTGTGGCCGCCAACAAAAACAACAACAGAAAGAGGCCGTGAAAAAAATTCGACCATGTGGTTTTTGCACCATTCGAAACATTGGCAGACGACCTCACTATCTCAGATATCATAGGCAGGCCACCTATACTTGCGGCAGCTGATGACCCAAGGCCCATAGATATAAGATCCTTATTTAAGTTGGATTTTCTTTGAAATGGATCGAGACTATCTACAGCCTTAGCACTCAGAAGTGTTTCGATGGATGAAACCAAGGCGAAACCTATTACAGCCTTCCAAAATACGAGTTCAAAAAACTTGGCAAAGCTGGGGAATTCTATACCGCCTTCGCCAAGAATGTTGTGTGGTAGCGTTACTAATGAGACACTGGTGTCGTTTATAAAATAAGCCAAAGGAACAGTAATTAGAAGCACCCACATAGGACTTGGAATAAGTTTTATCCATGTGATTTTGATTTTTGGAAAAAGAACAAGTATCAAAATGGAAACGCCACCTATTGCACCAGCCATTGGGTTTAAATGGGTAAAAGCATGTGGTATTTCCAATGCAACTTCGAGTATTTCTCCTTTTGGTGATTTTACACCTAGTAGCGGAAAAATTTGTTTAATGATAATGATAACACCAATGGCGGCCAACATACCATGAACTGCCGCCGAAGGAAAAAAATCACCAATTTTTCCAATTTTAAGTAGGCCAAAAATGGCCATAATTACTCCCGCCACCACTATGGCTCCTAATGTGCTGGTATATCCGGCATATCCCGATTCTGGACCTGCTCCTCCCATGGTTTCCATGGCATGAAGCGTAATCACTATTAATCCTGCGGCGGGACCACTAATGGTGACGAAAGTGCCAGCAATTCGGGAGGCCAACATTCCACCAATAATGGCCGTGATGAGTCCAGCCAATGGCGGAACTCCTGAGGCAATTGCAATTCCCAGACAAAGAGGTAGGGCGATAAGTGATACTGTAAATCCAGCAAGAATGTCATTTTTAAAATGAGTTTTTAGTCCTGCAAGACCTTCTTTTGGTAATTCTAATGTTTTCATTTTATTTGAAATGTTTGTGGTAAATGAATTGTAAATGTTAAGCTGAGCGATGGCTCACTGAATGATAAGATTTGACATGTGGCCCCATAAATAACCTTGCATAAATCCGAATAATCGATAAGCCACTGAGTATAAAACTTACCGAAAGGATACATACTAAGACGAGCTGATCTTGATGGATGTGGCTGAATATTAAATCAACACCCAAGAAGGTAAAAGTGATGGGGAAACCACTCATACTCAAACATGCCAACAAGAAGAGAAAGGCCAAGCCTGGGTACTCATACACGTGTCCGTAGAAGCTATTTAAATCAACTGACGGCTCTTTTTTAATCAAATTGTTGATGACCAAAATACCCAAAACAGTGGCGATAGAAATCCCGGATAAATAAAGCGCAACATGCTCAAAGCCAAAGCGTTCATTCAGTGAAATGGCCATCGCAATCCACGCATGGTTTGATGCGATGAGAAGCCAGCTACGTCGAATATGGATTCGTTCTACAAAGCTTTTGAGAACAAGAATTAACCCTATGAAGCTAAAAATATAGGGCAACAAAACTTGCGTTTCATGAGAGAATAAGGCGGAATTGGAGTAGGCAAAACAACCCAATGCAAAAAGAGCAAGGAGAATTCCAAGAAGTAATTTATTCGGAATTATGTTGAGTTTTTTACCCGTCGTTTTAAATGGCTTCCAGAGGTAGTGGAAAAGATAGCTAT
The DNA here is from genome assembly GCA_020435995.1 of Flavobacteriales bacterium. Classification (GTDB taxonomy): domain Bacteria; phylum Bacteroidota; class Bacteroidia; order Flavobacteriales_G; family Salibacteraceae; genus JAGQYO01. Next base: position 50,635 of record JAGQYO010000010.1, read on the forward strand.
CCAAATTCCATTCTTTTAGACTCAATACATATAGACTATTTGCCCATTTACTGCGCTTTACATCGGTTTTTGAAATTTTAGGATTGAAAAATTGCTCTCGAATTAAGAAAGTTACAACTGAAGGAGAAACGAGTAATTGATAAGTTCTCAAAAATGCGTTACCTGCAAAATGTAGAAGTGCCAACCATTCCAGTCCCAAAGCAATTTCAATGAAAATAATTCCAATTTGAGCAACTGAGCTGTAGGCAATTTGAGATTTTATGGAGGATTGCACTTTTGAAGCTCTTGATGCCATAAAAGCCGTAAGCAATCCCATGGCGATGATAAATACCCTTACCAAAATTTGACTTTCCCAAAGCGGGTAGGTACGCAAGAGTACAAATACCCCAATATGGACCGATAGTGAACTATAAAATATGGCAGACGAAGGAGTGGGTCCTTCCATTGCCCTTGGGAGCCAAGATGAAAATGGAAACTGGGCCGACTTTACGGTCGCTGCAATAAAAATGGTAATCGCCACGAAAAGCGCTTCAAAGCTGTGTTGGTGAACAGTTTCATATACTACTTCTGCATTGGCCAATTCAGAGAAAGTGATGTTGTGATGCCAAATATGATGGCTCATCCACATTGCCAGAATCATAGCCATATCGCCAATCCTATAGACAGAAAATACTTTGAAAGCATTTTTTACTGGAAGATATCGATCGCGATAATATGCGATGAGAAGGAATGAGGAAATTCCCAACACTTCCCATCCCATAAATAGGGTTTCGAAGTTCCCCGAAAAAATAGTGATGTTATACCCCAAATAGAAGAATAAAATGGTGTTATAAAACCTTTTAAAACCTTCTTCTCTGTGTAAATAGAAGCGGCTATAATTGGCGATAAGAAAGGTCAACAAGGCGCCCATAAGTAAAAACACTATCGAAATATTGTCACAGAAAAAATCTATGAAAAATTCATAGTGATCCGACTTGTAAAGCGTAAACTTTTTGATATTGACATTCGGCATTCCAGCAAAACACCAAAACACAGTAAAGCTTAACGCAAGTAGCAGTTGAATCCCACTGGTGTAGAACGCTACCTTAGAGATTAGGCTTTCGTTTTGTTTGGGAATAATAACGCTTATCACAAATCCCACTAAGGGAATTATGATGAATAATGATAAAATAGAGGTCATGTTTTAATGAAGTTTAAAAACTGGTAAATCTTGATCTGTGCTTTCAATAAGCTTACTTAGGTCCTTTATAACGGGAATCTCAGTAGTGAGTGTTTTATATGGAAAAAATCGTCCATCCCTGAATACCTCAATTTCATTTGTTTCTGGATTTATGGCAGCTAGAATAACCCACTCGTTTTTAAACCATTCGTAGGTATGCTCGTTGTTTTGAATCACTTTGAGAACCACTTCTGGAAAATGTTCAATAATCATCAGAAGACGCAAAGGATTATGGGCTTCAATCATTTGCAAGGGAAGTCCTGGCCTTAAATCCCCTTCAAAACCATTAGCAACTCCAATTAACCCCATTACGTTGTGAGGCAATTTAGAACCTGCACCTAGTTTTTCGTTATCAACCCTTGAGAAATAATACTCTAAGTTGATACCCCCACATACAGGACCCGCGGCGTTTACAATTCCTATAAGGAATTGGCCATCTCGATCTATTTCGTAGTTATAAGAATTGAGAAATGCCCTCCGATCCAAAAACAAATTTTGGTTCAAGCCATTCCTTCCAATAATACACAAGGTGTTGGTAGCATGATTCAATTCAGGCCGGGGTTCAAATAGAGAAACCGAGCGTTCTTTTATTTTTTTATGGATTTTTTTCGCCGACTTAGAGGTGTTGATCGTAGCAAATCTCCTTGACCTTTCTTTTGCATTGTTTTTAAGCGCACGTTCAAATTTCACAACGTTCAAATTGTGAAGTTTTTCATTTTCTGGTGAGAGTGCTCCTACATCGTAAAACATAAACTCATCACGAGTGGTGTCGTGCAGTCCTCCAATGAATTCTGTATCCTTAGGAATGATTAATCCCCGAAGTGCCAACTGTTCCCTCACCTCGGGATGATTGGCCATTGTACAAAACGAACGTGAGTTAACAGAACCAGGCCTACCCGAACACGCACCACAATCGTAAGCAGCGTAATGTGTATTGTTTGTGCTACTGGCGCCATGGCCAAATATGTAAACCAAGGGAGCAAAATTTTCTTGCAAACCACAACTTCGCAACACGGCCTCTACGCGGTCAGTCATTTCTTTTAGGTTGTATCCTACTTGTAAATGATCGATTTTGTGATTTGGACTTCTGTTCTCAACCGTAAGCGAAGAATAACGGTTCATGTGCTCAAATGAGTGTGAAGTAATGTTGCTTAATCTAGGCCTAAGGATGCTAAACATTAAACTAATAGCCGACCAAAAACCTATGGTTTGTGTAATAATCCATCCCTTGAAAAAGGACTGTACAGGTTTTATATAACTGTATTGATGTTTGTGATGGCTTTCTATGCCAACTTCTCGAATGAGATATTTAGGTTGAACAGGCACAGGGCAAATTTTTGTATAGAACGATCCTTTAAGTGGTTGGTAAAACGCATCAATACCGTAGTGTCCCGGAGTACTATAAGTTTGGGCACGTGCATCTTCTTTTTCTATATATCTGCGTACGGAACATTCGCGGTCATCGATGCAGAAAAAAGCCTGAAATGATGGACGGGCAGGATTGGACGTTGGTGGGTCGTGTTGCTGTACCCCTGCCAAAACTTCATCGTAGTAGGTCCATTCGTATGCCTCTTGCCAAATGGTGAGCACTTCATCCAACTCGGTAAATTCCTCATCTTTTAGGATATCTATTGGATCAAAATCGACAATTGTGCCCAACGCTTGCCACGAATTTCCGAGGGCATGGTCGAGGTTGTCAATTTCCAACACAAGTTCTAAGAAAACGAGCTCTTTTAGTTGAATTGACCTAGTATCCAATAAGGAATTGGGATGTAGTTCAATTTCTGAAATGAGTCCTGACCAGCCCGGATGTGAAAACTGTTGGTCAATGAGGTACTGCTCGAAGTACCGCTCGTTGCCTACTAAAATTTCTAAAAGTGGCTTCATTCCTAGCTCAAAATTTTTAAGCAGCAAGCGAGCTCTTTTGGTTTTAAATAAACTCACATAAGTATTCTCTTCCAAATAGTCTATTGAGCTGATAAGGCTTCCATTGTGAATGGGAAATTTCACATCGGATATTCCTTGATCTAGATAGCTATTCAATATTCTGAAAAGATTGGTGTGCACTACTGAATCAATGTCAAAATGATATTTTGATTTCCAAAGTGCGCGAATCTTACCTATTTTTCTTGGAATTTCTTCTGAATAAATTTTATTTAAAACCTTATGTTTCCAATGGAGTAGCTCGGAGAGTTGATGCCTTTCGTAAATTCTTCTTTCAAGAATTTCTTCTTTTATTTTGCCTTTTTCGAATAGGGTTCTGTATTCGGATAAAGAAAGCGAAACCTTGTATCCAAAGGACTTGGATGCGTGACGAATGCCACGTTCAAATTTTTGCTCCTGAAATGCGTGCAAAGTATTGTGATGCACAAAATCTTTTAAAGGAGCTTGTGAAGGAAGGTAGTGTTTCAATTTATGAATCACTACGTTCTCATCAAATGCTTGAGAAGTTGTCATGATAACAGGTGAATAGGGATCTGAATTACATCAGCATCCAGTTTTTAAAGTTTGTTTATCGATTGGAAATGAAAGGGTTAGCTACGCTAAACTTTAATGGTAGAAAATATAGGTTTGATACAGTACGTAGAGTGGTTCTTTTTTGGTTACGAATAAATTGAGTGATAATTGCTTGACTGATGGGAAGTTCCTGAATGGAATTACCCAACTTACTTCCGTTTCGGACGGAAGTTGATAGAATTTGAAATCTTTTTCTTTGAGTTCATTATTCTCTCGGCATTCCTCCCCTCCCTCTACATCTTCAATTTTAACCTTTTCTTTGGTAAAAATGAGTTGCGTAATGTCTTCACTTAGATAGAGGCCTACCCAGAAGACAAGAAAAAACGAAAGTATTTTATGTTTCACTTAGTTCAGAAACTATCGCAAAATTAGTTGAATTAATAAACGCGGATATTTTTATTAATAAAAATTTTTTTTGTTAAAACCCTAAAAAACAACCAATTAAACATTAATTTTTTCTCCAAAAAAACGGAGTGAATAAAATAAGAACCGTAAAGAGCTCCAACCTTCCCAAAAGCATAAGCAAAGACAAAAACCATTTTCCTACTTCGGGAATAAAAGAATAATTGTACACTGGCCCTACCTTGCCCAATCCGGGTCCAATGTTTCCCAAACAGCCGATGGAGGCTCCAATGGCTGTTTCAAAGTCTATGCCTAAAGAAGCTAAAAACGCCGCACCAGTCATAAAAATGATGAGGTAAATGAGAAAGAAGGATAATACATTAAACACAATCTCAGTATTGACGGATTTACCATTGAGTTTAACGGGAATGATGGCCGAAGGATGGATTAGTTTTTTTAGCTCTAACACACTGTTTTTGAGCAGAATAATATGTCGTACTATCTTCACACCACCGCTGGTGCTACCCGCTGAAGCTCCCATAAACATAAGCCAGAAGAATATGACTGTTACAAAATGACTCCAAATCGTATAATCTGCCGTGACGAACCCAGTAGTGGTGAGAATGGCTACAACTTGAAAAAAGCCATCGCGGAGAGATTGTTCAAAGTTGGTGGGGTTATTAACGAATACAGCCAGCGAAACGAAGAGTCCAACTGAAACAGTGAGAAATGCATAGAACTGCAATTCTTCGTTCTTCCTGATTTTTTTAAATTTTCCTTTTAATGCAAAATAGGTCATGGTAAAATTGACACCTGCAATAAACATAAACACAATGATCACCCATTGAATAAAACTTGAATCGTAGTGGGCAACACTGGCATTTTTGGTGGAAAACCCTCCAGTGCTTATTGTCGACATGGCATGGTTTACTGCATCAAACCAGCTCATGCCTCCAAAATAGAGAAGCACAGTCTCGGTGACGGTCAGCAAAACGTAAATGGCCCAAAGTCTTTTTGCCGTTTCTTTTATTCTTGGGTGAAGTTTATCTGCGGAAACTCCCGGCGATTCCGCTACAAATAACTGCATTCCTCCAATACCTAATAGTGGCAGAATAGCAATGGTTAGCACTATGATACCCATCCCTCCAATCCAATGGGTAATGGATCGCCAAAAGAGAATAGAGTAGGGCAAGATTTCGATATCGGTGAGTATGGTAGCACCTGTGGTAGTGTAACCCGAAATAGTTTCAAAAAAAGCATCGGTGTAATTTGGAATGGATCCTGAAATGATAAAAGGAAGTGACCCAGTGAGCGCGAGTATGGCCCAACCCGCTGATACAATTAAATATCCGTCTCGTTTTTTAAGGTTTTTATTATGATCTCGCGAAAAGAACATGAGTACTATTGCTATCACGAAGCAAGTAACACTCGAATACACAAAACTGATAATGCTTTTATCTCCGTAATAAAGCCCAACTGGGATACACAAGAGCATAAAAAGACCATTAATACCTGAGAGGAGCCCTAAAATATTAATGATGACTTTGGCGTTGAGCATGACTATTTAAAGAAGGACTCCACTTTTTGAGCAGCACCTGGTAGGCAAAACACAATAACCTTATCGTCGGCCTCAGCTTGAAAATCGCCTTTCGTAATAAGTGCTTTTCCGTTTCGTATAGCTCCTCCAATTACTGCAGAATGAGGAAATCCTAATTTGTAAATAGGCTTCTTGGTAATTTTTGACCCAGCTTTTACCTCGTATTCCAAAATTTGAGAATCTAGCCCACGGATCATGGTAGAATTAACCACTTTTCCTTTTCGGATGTATTGGTAGATGTTACTTGCCGCAATCAATTTTTTATTGATAAAAGCATCAATACCTACCGACTTAGACAGGTGGATGTACTCCATGTTTTCTACCAATGCAATGGTTTTATATACCCCATGTGCTTTTGCCACAAGGCAGCTCATGATATTGGTTTCGCTATTACCCGTAACGGCAATAAAAACGCCCATTTGGTCTATATTCTCTTCTTGTAGCAATTCCGCATCTCGCCCGTCTCCTTTAATTACCAGAACATTTTCTAACTCGTCGGCCAATTCAAATGCCTTTTCTTTATCCGACTCTATGAGTTTTACTTTGTATTCCTTACAAAGGGCTTTTGCGGTTTTTACCCCTATGGTACTTCCGCCTAGAATCATCACGTTTCTAAAATCTACGGTTTCATTGCCTGTGAGTGTTAGAAGTCGTTTGATGCCATGCTTTTGTGCAATAAAATAACAGTCATCACCTTCGTTAATGAGGGTATCACCGCGCGGAATAATGGTCACGTTCATCCGATTAATGGCAATCAACATAAAGTTGAGGTCTGGGTTCAGGTCGGCGGCTTGTTTGATGGTTTTATTAAGTATTGGTGCATCCTTACCCATTTGGATGCCTATCAAGCTCAGTTTTCCACCTTCAAATTCAAAGGCATCGGTAAAGGCGGATTGTTTTACTAAAAAGGCAATTTCTTCTACGGCTAATTTTTCTGGAGAAATAAGAGAATCTAAACCCAAATTTTCGAGGCCAAGTCTGCCGTAGTTTTTGATGTGTTCGGTATTGGAAATCCTCGCAATGGTTCGTTTTGCTCCTAGTTTTTTGCCCAGCATTGCCACAAGCATGTTGGTGGTTTCCGAGTCGGTAGCCGTAATCAGAAGATCACAATGTTGAATTCTCGCTTCATCCAATATGGCTACGGAAGTGGCATCACCCCGCAAGATCATTACATCGGTGTGCGATTCTGCATACTTTAACTTTTGTTTGTTGAGGTCGATAAGGGTTATGTCCTGGTGCTCGTCAGATAGGAGTTTAGCGAGATGGATTCCCACCTCTCCTGCTCCGGCTATCACAATTTTCATTTGATCCTAAAAATTTGCACAAATGTAACCCGATTAATCTTTTTGCTGGAAAAAATTAGGAGTTAGTATTTGGTTGTTAGAGCGTTTCTCCGCTGAATACAAATTCGATGATGTTGGCTCCCATTTGGAGGGCTTCTGTGCGTTTTGCCTCGGGGTCGTTGTGTACGCTTCCATTTTCCCAACCATCGCCCAAGTCGCTTTCGAATGAATAAAAACAAACCAATCGGCCTTTGTAGATAAGGCCATATCCTCGAGGAATAGCATTGTCGTGTTCGTGAATTTTAGGAAGTCCTTTGGCAAAATCAAAAGTTTGATGATAAATAGCATGAGAATAGGGGAGTTCTACAAAGTCTAACTCGGGAAACACCTTCTTCATTTGTGGACGAATGAATTTATCAAGTCCGTAATTGTCGTCGATATGCAAAAAGCCTCCGTTGCTCAAATAGTTTCTAAGGTTTTCGGCCTCACGGTCGTTAAAAATCACGTTGCCATGCCCAGTGAGATGCACAAATGGATGATTGAACAAATCTTCGCTTCCTACCTCAACAATAGCCTGCTCAGCAGACAATTGGGTTTTGATTTTTTCGTTGCAATACTTGGCCATATTGGGCAAGCTGGTTTCTAAGTTTGCGTACCAATCGCCACCGCCATTGTATTTCAAAAGGCCCAGTTGAATTTCTTGACCAAAAGCAGTAAGCGAAACAAAAAATGAAAGAAGGAGAACTCTTAAATTCATTCGATGCCGTTAATTAGGGCGCAAACAAAAATACCCGCCGTTTCGGTGCGGAGAATAGAATCTCCTAGTGTAATTTGCTTGTAGCCATGCATGGTGGCAAAGCTAACTTCCTCTGGAGAAAAATCACCTTCGGGACCAATGAGAATGGTGATATCTGAATGATTCTTAACAGCCTTTAAGAGAGGCATACTTTGCTCAGGATTTTCACAAAAAGCTATGCATCCCTCAGGGTGGTTTTTTACAAATTCTTTGAAAGGAGTCATTTCACGTAAAATGGGTAAAAAAGGTTGACCCGATTGTTTGATGGCAGATACCAATACTTTTTGAAGCCTTTCTGGTTTTATTACCTTTCTTTCGCTTCGTTCGCAGAGCAGAGGAGTGATGTGGTCTATACCGATTTCAGTACTTTTTTCGAGGAAGTTTTCAAATCGATCTATGTTTTTGGTGGGTGCCATGGCTATGTGCAATGAAATGTCTTTTCTGCTAGGATATTCTTTTCGTGATTCGATTTGAAGTTTGGTTTTCTTCGGGTGAGATTCTATTACCTTGGCTCTGGCAACTACACCTACACCGTTCATCACAAGCACTTCATCGCCTTCCGAAATTCTCAGCACCCGATTCAAGTGTTTTGATTCTTCCTCAGATAATTCCAAAATATCTGAAATAGGAAAAGGATAATAGACCTTATGCATAAAACAAATGTAGGTTTTGAACTTAAATCTGTGATTGTCGCATCGTCTCTCCCAACACCATTGCCACTGAATTGGCCAAATTAAAACTCCTCACCTTGCCCGGGAATGGAATCGTAAGGCATTGATCTTCAAATCGAGAGAGAAGTTCGGGACCAAGGCCGTCAGCTTCTTTTCCAAAAACCAACCAATCGCCTTCTTGAAATTCTAAGCTATAAAGAGATGTAGTTGCACGGGCACTAAAGAAAAATACCCGATTGGGGTTGGTTACTTGACTGTACCATTCTTCAAATGAATCATACATTGTTAGCTCCAAATCAGGCCAATAATCTAGTCCAGCACGTTTTACGCGTGAATCTGTAATTTCAAACCCCATAGGCTTCACTAAATGCAAATGACATTGCGTAGCCACACACAGACGACCGATGTTTCCAGTATTATTGGGAATTTGTGGTTCTATGAGTACGATGTTTAGGTGCATTTATTAAGGTTCAATGTTCAATGTCCGATGTCCAAAATAGAAGGTAAAAATATCAATCTAAACCGAAATTTTAACTCTGAACTTGCCCGCCTGTGTATTCGGGCAGCTTTCACAGTCTATTTAAAACTGCTATTTTCTTTGAGACCTTGGAACAAGTTCAGAGTTGGAAGACTTTAATTCATTATTCTTTTACTTCCTTGTTGCATGTTCGATGTTTGAGTTGATTATCAATTTGACAATGTCCAATGTTCAATGTCAAATGTTTAACTAGAAAGTAAAAATATCAATATCGAACCGCGATATTATCTCTGCACTTCATTATTCTTTTACTTCCTTGTTGAATGTTCGATGTTCTCAATTACTCCACCACCAACTTTTCGACGTGGAAAGCCCGGCCATCTTGCAATGCTTGAAATAAATATAAACCCGATGGTAAATTATCCACAGCAATTAATTGTTTGCCTGAATTGCCTGAAACTATTTGGTTTAGCACCACTTTGCCTTGTAAACTCATTATCCTTATTTCGAACGCATCTTTTTGGTTTTCTTTGTTCCAAGTAACCGTGAGTAGGTGGTTGGTTGGATTGGGGAAAATTTTAATTAACTCGTTTAAATCTTGACGTTCATCCAAACCATTTATAAATGATGCATCAAATCTAAAATCATCATACATCAATCCGTCTCTATTAGAGTTTTGGCCATCAGAGATAAACCCGAATCGAAAAAAAACGGAGTCAGTAAATTGTTTCAATGTAGATTCTGTTTCAAACAAAATGGTTATATCGATTTGCTTAAATTTTTTGGTAAAGCCTGATAACTCAATTGGTTGTCCTGTTATATCAACATTTAAACTCCCGCTATAATTTAGCAAATTTTCCCATGTGCTACCATTATCTGTGGTCAGCTCTAAAGTCCCGTAATCCTTTAAACTATCTGAGTCGGTCATATAATTTACGCTCAGATTAATAAAAGCAAATCCTTCGGAAGTAGGTACTGGAAATTCTTTCATTCTTAAAATAAAATAGGACGTGTCGTTGGTGGGATATGGATTGATTGTATCCGTTATGATGCAATATTTTCCAGAACTAACGTATTTTAAATTCGGTTTTTTAGCTGGCCCTATTTGCCAAATACAATTTGGGTTACTAAGAGTATCAGTATAAATTTCACAAGCAACGTCGATTCTTTCAAAGTCAATCAAACACCATTTATTATGATTTTGGGATATGGCTTCTCCTGAATAAAAAGTAAGTAAAACGCAGGAAATAACTTTAAAGAAGAATTGATTTTTCAAAATAATTTGGAATTGATTCTTGTCAAATTTATAAAAAACATTAAACTTTCTTAAAATATTTTTTTCTCCTAATTTTTTTTCGAAATGCAACAACACAGGTTATATCTCCTTAGATTGTTCCATTTGCTCAATATAATGGTTTGGGTACCTTTCATTATTAATACTTAAAAGTTTAATCTTATATCTCGAAATTTTAAGCAAAAAAAAATCCCGTCAATTCAAATTGACGGGATTTAATCAATTAATCTTCAAATTATTTTTCTGCATTAAGAATAATCGGCAATCCATTTTTACCGCCTCCAACAACTACAATTTTAGCATTTGGAGATTTGGCTAATTCCAAAGTAGCTTCTATACCTTTTTCAGTCAAAATCTTATCAGTAAGAGATTTGCTGATAATGTTAAAGGCGTCAGACTTACCTTGAGCTTCAATGATTTTTCTTTCAGCTTCTTTCTTGGCTCCTTCAATACGGAATTCATATTCCAAAGCCATTTGCTCTTGTTTCAATTTGTTTTCAATCGCTTGCTGCAGCGTTAAGGGTAACTCCACATCTCTTATAAGTACTGCATCAATCAGCAAGTGTTTAGAGGCAATCGCTTGTTGAGTCATATTGAAAATTTCATCTTCAATTGCCTCTCTTTTGGTTGAATACAATTCTTCTGGAAGATACTTTCCGATTACTTCCCTTGCAGCAGAACGAATTTCAGGAATAATCACTGTCTCATGATATCCTTGTCCCACTTCATCGTGTAGGTACCCAATTTCAGCTTCAACTGGCTTATAACGGTAAGAAACTTCCATTTTAATGGTCAATCCATTTTTAGACAATACTTGCATGATTGAAGTAGCTTCTTGGATTTTTACATCATAAATGTGCATTTGGTTCCAAGGAAAAATAAAATGAAGACCCTGATCATAAACTACCTCTTTATCCATTCCCCCGCTTAATAGTTTGTACACCACTCCTTTTTGACCAAAGTCAATTTTTACGAAGATTTTACTCCCGAATCCGAGAATAATAATTGCCCCCAGAACGACCAGGAGTATGGGTAAAAATTTCTTCGGATTAAACTCGGTATTTTGCTCATAAAACTCAGCCATAATGTTCTTTTTTTAGTTATTCAACGGTTTCTTTAATTTGTTTTAAATCACCCACAAATTGTTGTCCTTTCAATAGTGCAGTGTATTGATATGTATTTTCTTCAATGGCGCTTATGCTTACCCTTAAGGTATCTTTATAGGTAAGTAAATTTTTCTGTGGATTGCTCGTTTCTTTTAATACCAAAAAATATTCGCAATCGCTTTTCCAGTAAATATTATAGGTGTCTTTTATATCTCTCTTTTCGCTCGTTTCAATTTGAACTGAATCGTTGCGAATGATTTTTATGTCGCTCACAGTTTTGTCCGGAGATTCAAATAGGCCAACTTTAAAATCCTTACAGGTTTTTTTTTGACAGCTCACCGAGCTTGCCGCTAAAATGGTTAAAGTAAGAATAAGACTAATCGTTCGCATTGTTGTCTTCAGATTTTGGACGCGTCAAAGGTACACTAAATCCAAAGGCCGCATAATATTCTATCCAGCCAAAACGTTGATGTGCTTGTGCGGTATTATCTCCATTAACAAGGATTTTGGGCATAAAAACATAGCCCGATTTCACGGCTGTTTCAAGGTAAAAATTCTTCCAAAACGTAAACCGCGCGCCAGCTTTCAAATTCGCACCGCCTCCGGCTAGATGAAACTTGTTGTCTTCTCCTTCATCCAATATCATTACAAACGACTTGGGAATAACCACCCCAATACCAGCGTTTCCGATGACATCCACATAAAAATTCTTTTTTGAAGAAACCCAAACGGGCAGGTTATATTCGAGCTCAGCGCTGGTGTAGTTAAGCCCATCACTGTGGTGAACCCAAAAAAAACGCCAGGGCACTACAGTAGGCTCTCCATTGTAAGTACCTTGATACGTGCTGCTCGCCTCAGGAGAGATGGTACCATCAATATTTACAGTTTGGTCTTCGATCATATAATATTTCAAGTGGTCCATCCCAATAGAAATACTCAACTTATCGGAGAGGTAATATCCCAATCGGTAGTTGTATTGGGGTTGTGAAATATTCTCTGGTTTGAAATACTGCTCCGCCGAAAACGGGCTTGGTTTGTCCTTGGCTTTGATGTCATTAAACGTGAGGTCGTATCCTTCACCTGAGATATGAAAATCGCTGGTGGTGTAGGCGGCTCGGTTATATCCCCAATAAAAAAATATGCGGCCTTTGCGCTCCACCGATTTTTGCCCATAAGCATTTTGGAACATACAGGCAATTAGCAACATAAAACCAACTACTCTCATTTAGTACGCTCTAGCAAATACAACTCTTTTTGAAGATGGTTTTCCACTATAAACACAAGTTCCAGATTCATTTTTTCCTTCCAATGGAATACAGCGAATAGTGGCTTTGGTCTCATCTTTTATTCGGTTTTCGGTTTCCGACGTTCCGTCCCAATGAGCCAACACAAAACCACCTTTTTGATCTAAAACCTTTTTGAAATCTTCGTAAGTATCAACTGTAGTGGTGTGGGTAGAACGATGTTCGATTGCCCTATTATAAAGGTTGGTTTGAATTTCTTCCATTAAATTCTCAACGTATGCTACTACATTCGAAAGCGAAACAATTTCTTTGCTCAATGTGTCCCTTCGAGCTACTTCTACCGATTCGTTTTCTAAATCACGAGGACCCATTGCCAAGCGAACTGGAACACCTTTAAACTCGTATTCATTGAACTTCCAACCAGGTTTTTGGGTGTCTCGGTCATCGTATTTTACGCAAATTCCCAATTTTTCGAGTTCTGCTTTAAGCGGCAATATCTTGTTTGTGATAGCAGATAACTGCTCTTCATTTTTGTAGATAGGAATAATGGCTACTTGAATAGGGGCAAGTTTTGGCGGTAGTACCAATCCATTGTCATCAGAATGGGTCATGATAAGTCCACCCATTAAACGAGTTGAAACGCCCCAAGAGGTAGCCCATACGAATTCTTCTGTTCCTTCTTTGGTGGCAAATTTTACATCAAAAGCCTTGGCGAAATTTTGACCCAGAAAATGAGAGGTACCAGCCTGGAGTGCCTTGCCATCCTGCATAAGTGCTTCTATGCAATAGGTGTCGAGTGCACCTGCAAATCGTTCGTTTTCGGTTTTAACTCCTTTTAGAACTGGCATAGCCATCCATTCCTCTGCGAATTTGCCATACACGTGAAGCATTTGCTCTGCTTCGGCAATAGCCTCTTCTTTTGTAGAATGGGCGGTATGACCTTCTTGCCACAAAAATTCTGAAGTTCTTAAAAACAACCTCGTTCTCATTTCCCAGCGCACCACATTGGCCCATTGGTTTATGAGGAGGGGTAAATCGCGATACGATTGAATCCATTTTTTGTAGGTATTCCAAATGATGGTTTCTGACGTTGGACGAACGATAAGTTCTTCTTCCAATTTGGCATCAGGATCAACTATAACTCCACCGCCATTTGGGTCGTTTTTGAGGCGATAGTGAGTAACCACGGCACATTCCTTAGCAAAGCCCTCAACGTGGTTTGCTTCTTTGCTCAAGTAACTTTTTGGGATAAACAAGGGGAAGTAGGCATTTACATGGCCAGTTTCTTTGAACATTTTATCCAATTGAGCTTGCATTTTTTCCCAAATAGCGTAGCCATAAGGTTTGATCACCATACAACCGCGCACATCGGATGTCTCTGCTAAATCAGCTTTTACTACCAGCTCATTATACCACTTCGAATAGTCTTCTTTTCTACTTGTAAATCCCTTTGCCATACCGACCCAAAATTGAGCGGCAAAAGTACACACAACCCTGCTTTAAGACGGGATAAATTCCCAAAAAACGTAGATTGATATGTTGAAGTGATTTAGCATAAAATTCTCCCGCTGAGTGAGAACACTTTGTTTATTTTCGAGTGTGTGAATATCAAAAGCTGGATATATAGTAACCCATTGATATTGGGAGTAATAGCCTTGGCTTACTTGGTACTTTTTGCCTATCCCGTTTCGCTACAGGGAATCGAAAATATTCGGGTGATCGAGGCTTTCAATGTGGACGAAGCGGAACTTGTAAAATATATTCGAAGAGCTATTCAACAACAAAGTTTTGGTGAAATAATGCACAACTATGGGTACTTATACTTTTATCTAGGTGCTGCACCCTTAATGGTTTTAAACCATTTTTCGCCTGTAACTGACACCGAAATCGCACTGGTTTTTAGGATGTTATCGTCCTTGTTTTTTCTTGGAAGCGTGACAATGACTTACATCGTGGGTGCGTATGTGTTCAACAAAAGAATTGCCTTTGTTTCGGCTGGCTTGCTTCTCGTGGGTTCAGGGCTTATGTACGATGCTTCCATCGCCATTCACCCTAATACTTCGCAGTTGTTTTTTATGCTGTGTGGCTTTTATTTTTTGTATCGCTTTTATTTTCAAAAGAATCCTCGAGATATGATGCTCGCAGCAGCTATGTCTGGATTTGCTTTTTCTTGTAATTATTCTGGAATTTTACTTATTCCGTTTATCATAGGTGCGTTTTTGATTCAAGGCAGATCTTATTCTTGGGTGACTACCAAAAATTGGTGGGCTGTTTTCGGATACATGGCCTTTATTTTATTTTTTATCAATCCATTTTTTTTGGAGGACTATTTTCTTCCCAACATCATAGGTTGGATTTCCAGAATCTTGGTCGTCATACTTTTTGGTGTTACCGTTTTATATACGTTGTACCGTGTTAGTTATGTGCTTATTAGTCAGGAGATTTGGGGTAATAAAGTCATTCGACAAATGGACTTTTTGTATTTAATTGGGTTTGTGTTTTGGGCGGCCTTTGTTTTTTCTTCTCCAGGGGCGGTTTATCATCTTAATTTTATCGATTCATTTCAAAAGGTAATCGGCCTTGCCAATGTGTCGGAACTCAATACGGGTTGGCCTCAATTTTCACTTTGGCTGCAAAATCTAATTGAAGTTGAGTATATAGGTGGGGCTTTTATCCCTGTAATGGCTATTTGGTCTTTTCCCATTATTTGGTATTTCAGAAAATCTCTACTCAAAACATATTTTCCTATTTGGATTTGGTTGCTTTTCTTTTTTACGGCCATTGTGGTTCTCATCAAGCCTGAGTATATATTGTATATGCTTCCGCTCATTCCATTTTTGATTTTACTGGCGGTGTTTACCGCAGAGTTTCTTATTTCTAAATATGGATTAAAATGGCCAGGCTTATTTCCTTTTTCGGTGGTTTTGATACTCGTAATGGGAATTTACTTTGTAGGAAAGCGAAAAACGCAATACTTGAGGTATGCTAATAAGGAAAACGACCCAAGAATGGTTGTAGGCGATTATCTTTCGGCTAATTTTGAAACGTACACACGTATTCTTACTGACCAATATGTTTATGTGCCACCAAAATTAAAAGAGGTAGATTTTTCTTGGGGATTTACCGATACTCAATTGGACTCGGCAGAAGTGGTTGTCATTAATAAAAAAATGTACCTCAAATACTTGACTCCTGATCGTCAGATCAAAAGGGAGCTGAGCCCCGAGGAACATGACATTGCCAGGAACTATGCCCGAATTTTGTTTGAAACACCTCCGTGGAGACGTACCTATATCTGGGGAGGTATTGAAGTATTTGTGAAAAACAACTAAGCCTTGGTAACGGTATTAAAAAAGTACTTCTCGAAAGCTGATGTGACCACCGTTTTGTTCTGGGCAGTAGCCTTGGGGTGCGTTTACTTTTTGGCCCTTCCACTTGTTGAGCTAGGCACTTCACATCTTAGAATAGTAGAAGCGTTTAACATAGATGAGGGTGAGTTCTTGTGGCCTTTATCAGAGGCTTATAGTCGAGGCGATTTTAACATAGGTCGATACGATTATGGGCTTTGGTATTACAATATTGGTCTCACATTGGTCTATTTTGTTGGTTTGTTTCGCGACGTCGGAGATCAGCAAATTATTCAAATTATGCGGCTCGAATCGATGGGATTTTTGGTCGGAAGTGCTTGGTTGTTTTACAAAATGGGCCGAGCTAATTTTCATAAAATCGCATCACTTGGTTTAGCGCTGTCTGTTTTGCTTACCTCGGTTACGCTGTTGAATTATGGCACCATGCTGCACCCCGATACCTGTCAGTTGTTCTTTATTGTGTGGAGTATTTTTTTAATGCAACACTTTATTTCAGATAAAAAGGTCTATTGGATTATGGCTGCTTCGGCATCGGCGGGTTTGGCCTTTTCTACAAAGTACGCTGGCATTGCCCTAATGCCTATTGTTTCTGGTTTATTGTTCGTTTACGGTAAGCTATTGTTTATGGGAGTATCCCAAAAAGCAAAACTCATTGTGTTGGGTTTGATATCGCTGGTGTGGGCGGCCGTATTGGATGTAAGTTGGATTTCTTCTCAAATTACGCAAGAGGCTGAAGTAGTGGCTACGATGTTGTTGTTGGTTCAAATTGGGCGCGTGATCTTTATTGGGTTGTTGTGTTTTTCACTGTTGGGCTTGTTTCAGTTTTTGAAAGCACTAGAAGCAAAAATTACCATTCTAGGCTCCATTTTGCTCAGCCAGGTTCTTGCGCTTACAGTTTTTATGGGAGCATTTTTTTTGAGTTCGCCCCAAGCGGCCTACAAGCTCAATTTTTTGAACGGGTTTATATACGTTACCAACCTTCATAAAGATGGGCATTGGTTCAGAGATGACAGAGGTTTGTTGGGATGGTTTGACATTTTACAAGAAGAGCATGTTTTAGGCACATTTTGGATCGGGCTTTCTTTGCTTGGTATGTTGGCCTTTTTGTGGGTAAAAAGGAGAAAAAAAGATCAAATAAATGGCCTCCTTCCTCTTGTGTGGATCTTGGTTTTTCTTGGCGTAATTGTGCTCAGGGTGAAGTCGAAATTTCCACATTATCTCATTCCGATCATTCCTTTTTTAATTTTTTATGCGTGGGGGTTTATAAATGACCTTATAGGAACGTTTGCTCGGCGGATTTCCATAAAAAGGAGGTGGCTCTTGATACCCATTATGGGCATTAGTTTCTTTATTTCGGCCAATAACGCCCATTCGTATAAAAACGACCGAGTTGAGCAGTTCAAAAACTCTGACGCATTAAAAGCAGGGGAGTGGATAGCCCATCATGTGCAAAAAGGTGACTTTGTGTTGGCTGATAAATATTCATACGTGCCCGCGTTGGAAGGCTTGTCTCACGTTACAGTGTTTGGAATTGTAGTGGATCATTTGACGGAGTACGACCCTGATTGGCTGATGATACATCCCTTGGTTTATGATAGGTTTTTAGATATTTCCAAGCGCGAAGGGTATTTATATGGAGAAGATGTGTTCGATGAGCGCAACTGGATTTATTCTCAATTGCTTGCGAATCGGTTCGAGGGATACAAGCAGGTATATGCTGTTGGTAGGGTTAAGGTTTTTAAAAGGAATAAAAAAAGCGCTCCAGATTTCTCTAGAGCGCTTCCGTAATAAGTATCTATTTTTATTACTTCACCTTATCAACTACAGCTTTAAAAGCTTCAGGATGATTCATTGCCAAATCTGCCAATACCTTCCTGTTAAGGTCAACATTGCCAGTTTTTAACTTACCCATCAATTGTGAGTATGACAAACCATTAGCTCTTGCACCTGCGTTAATTCGCTGAATCCAAAGTGCTCTAAAATTTCTCTTCTTTTGTCGTCTGTCTCTGTACGCATAAGTAAGCCCTTTTTCAATGGCGTTCTTAGCAACAGTCCAAACATTCTTTTTTCGACCAAAGAATCCTTTGGCCAACTTCATTACCTTTTTTCTGTGAGCCCTTGAGGCTACTGCATTTACTGATCTAGGCATAATTCTAAGTTTTTTGGACGGGAGTGAGTTTCTATTTCAAACTGCTTAGTTACTATCGCCCGGGTTAAACATTACCAATTAATTATTTCAAAACAAGTTGCTCCTTAATGGAGTTCATGTCTGACTTATGTACTAAAGTAGAGTGCGTTAAGGCACGTTTTCTTTTTGTACTCTTTTTTGTAAGGATATGGCTTTTGAAAGCGTGCTTCCTTTTAATTTTTCCAGAACCAGTCAGCTTAAATCGCTTCTTGGCACTAGATTTTGTTTTCATTTTAGGCATTTTTTCAGCTTTTAAACGTTCAATTTTTATTTAGATACTTATTTTACTCTCTTCTTGGGATTCACAAAGATGATCATCCGTTTTCCTTCCAACTTGGGCATCGATTCAATGTCGCCAATATCGGCTAATTCTTGCGCCAATCTCAGAAGTAATATTTCTCCTTTTTCTTTAAAGAGTATCGATCGACCTTTAAAGAAAACATAGGCTTTCAATTTTGAACCTTCTTCCAAAAACTTACGCGCATGATTCAATTTGAATTGAAAATCGTGCTCATCTGTGTTGGGGCCAAAACGCACTTCCTTGATGACAATTTTCACCGCTTTGGTAAGGATTTCCTTCTTTTTCTTCTTTTGCTCGTACAGAAACTTTTTGTAGTCCAGTATCTTAGCAACTGGTGGAGCTGCATTTGGAGAAATTTCTACCAAATCGAGTCCGAGTTCTTCAGCCTTGGCGATAGCAGCTCTTGTTGAGATGACTTCGGCGCCTTCGCCGTCAATTACTAATCGTACTTCTGGAGCTGTAATCAATTCATTGATTTTGTGCTCGTCTTCTTTTTTTTGGTTCCAGGCTTGAGACCTACCTCTGTATTTCTGTGCTATGACCCTTCTTTTTTAGTTATTAAATTAAAAAACCTGCTACAGCAGGCACTTGTTTCTCAAAATGCTGAAATCATTTCATTGATTTCACTGTTTATTAGTTCCACAAATTCTTCAGGAGTTTTTGATCCTAAGTCACCGTGACCTTGTTTTCGTACTGATACTGTGTTGCTTTCTTCTTCTTTCTCACCTATGATAAGCATGAAGGGAATTTTTTGCAATTCGGTATCTCGAATTTTTCTGCCAATTTTTTCTGCACGATCGTCTATGTATCCACGCAGTCCATTTTCGCGAAGCAAAAGTAGGGTTTTTTCGGCCTGAGCAAGGTATTTATCTGAAATGCTGAGAATTGCAAATTGTTCGGGTGCCAACCACAGTGGAAACTTACCTTCACAGTGCTCTGTAAGGATGGCTACAAAGCGTTCCATAGAACCAAAAGGCGCTCTGTGAATCATGATAGGCCTGTGTTTCTGGTTGTCGCTGCCCATATATTCGAGTTCGAATCTTTCGGGTAAATTATAGTCTACTTGAATGGTTCCCAACTGCCATTTTCTTTTGAGTGCATCTCGAACCATAAAATCAAGCTTGGGTCCATAAAAGGCAGCCTCGCCATAAACTACGGTTGTTTTTAGGTCTTTTTCTGCGGCAGCCTTAATGATGGCGCTTTCGGCTTTTTCCCAATTTTCGTCCGAACCGATGTACTTATCAGGGTTGTTTTTGTCGCGGAGTGAAATCTGAGCTTCGTAATCTTCAAATCCCAAGGAAGCAAAAACATACTTCACCAAATCAATTACTTTTTTAAACTCTTCAATGATCTGATCGGGTCGTACAAACAGGTGGGCATCATCTTGGGTGAATCCTCTGACCCGAGTTAACCCATGGAGTTCACCACTTTGCTCGTAGCGATATACGGTGCCAAACTCAGCAAAGCGAACAGGTAAATCTTTATACGATCGGGGTTTGGATTTATAAATTTCGCAATGATGTGGGCAATTCATTGGTTTGAGTAGAAACTCTTCGCCCTCTTTTGGGGTTTTGATAGGCTGAAACGAATCTTCTCCATATTTATCGTAATGACCAGAGCACACGTACAAATCCTTGTGGCCAATGTGAGGGGTAATTACAGGTTGATATCCAGCTTTTATCTGTGCTTTTTTCAAAAATTCTTCGAGTCTAGAGCGGAGTTCGGCGCCTTTTGGAAGCCATAATGGTAGCCCCATTCCTACTTTTTCGGAGAAGGTAAAAAGCTCGAGTTCTTTTCCGATTTTGCGATGGTCGCGTCGCTTGGCTTCTTCAAGCATCACAAGGTATTCTTCGAGTAATTTGGCCTTCGGAAAGCTTATACCATACACACGAGTGAGTTGTGGTTTGTTTTCATCTCCGCGCCAATAGGCTCCAGCGATACTGGTTATTTTCACGGCTTTTACTAAGCCAGTGTTAGGCAAATGGCCGCCTCTACACAAGTCGGTAAAGTTGCTGTGATCACAAAAAGTGATTTCGCCATCGTTTAAGTTTTCAATGAGTTCTACCTTGAATTGATTGCCTTGCTTGGCGTACATGGCCAGTGCGTCAGCCTTGCTTACTTCCTTGAGTTTAAATTCGGCTTTTTCTCGCGCAAATTCTAAAAATTTCTTTTCAATTTTTTGAAAATCTTTATCAGAAATATGTTCGTCGCCCAAGTCCACATCATAGTAAAACCCGTTTTCGATGGCTGGTCCAATGGTTAATTTTACCGAAGGATAAAAAAACTCTAATGTTTGGGCTAGAATATGGGCAGACGAATGCCAAAATGCCTTCTTGCCCTCTTCATCGTCCCAGGTAAATAGCCTCAATGAGCTATCGGTTTGAATAGGGGTAGAAATTTCAACTATTCGATCGTTGACTCTAGCCGAAAGTACGTTTCGGGCAAGACCTTCTGAAATGGAGGATGCGACTTCAAAAGCCGTTACGCCTTTTTTGTATTCACGAACAGATCCGTCGGGAAGAGTAATGTTAATCATTGTGTTAATTGCACTGTTTTTAAAAAGGCGGCAAAGATATATTTTCTCTCAAGGAAAAAGGGCCACAAAATGGAGGAGAAATAAGGATTAGGAAACGATGAATGCACGCAGGCTTTCAATTTCGCTTTTGAGTATCCCTAGGTCAATTGGATTAATGATTATCGAGTCTTCTGAGGCTGTAATTCTAATATTCATGGTGGCCTTTTTAAAGCTTTGAATTTTGGCCCGAAGTTCATTAATCTCAATTGTTTTGCCTTCAATCTGATCGAGTTCGTGACTGATGTTATCGAGGAGTCTCATTTGATCGGCCATTCTATTAAGTGTGGAAGTATCTACACTATTGGTAAAATTGGCCGGAGCGTTTGATGCAATGTAGGCACTTTCAACCCATGCACCGGTATAAAACAATATGGCTTTGTCTTGTGCGCCATCTCTAAGCAGGGTTTCATCCAAATCACTTTGAATTCCTTTGATTAAACTCGCCATAGAATCTTTGTTTCCAATACTCCTATTAAAATTCGATAAAATAACCTCGTATCTAAAAATTTCGGTAAGTCCAATAAGCTCAGATAAACTTTGCATAGCCTGAATATAGTCGGATGCCGATTGACCTTGCTCATTCATTACACAATAGCTTAGGTCGGCAGAATAAATGCCGAAGTTCAAGGATTTTTTTACCATGGTTTGGTAGTTTTCATAATTCTCGGGTGGGTTGGTGATACCGGGAATAAAACGAATACCAGAAGCCTTGTAACTTTGAGCCAACTCAACAGGGGAGGGAAATTCAAAAATACTGCTGTCCATTAGGTTGATTTTAAGGCGGTAGTTTTCATAGTCTTCAATCGCCTCTTGCGCTATGTCTTCTATTTGCTCCACTTCGGTTGTGCTGGTGTCATTTTCACACGCTTGTATAAGCGCCAACACTATTAATACAAAGAATAGGTGGAGTATAATTCGGGATGTTTTCATGCAGGCACGAAGGTAAGAATTCAAATTAGCGAATAATACTTTCTTAAAAAAGTTTATCCAAATTGGTCAAGATGTCTTGTTACTTAATCGATTCTACGTTTTATTTCTACCCAGTTTTCCTTTTGCTCATAGCGGAATATGACCTCAGCATTCAAAGTTTTTTGAAAAGCTATTTCTTCCTCATCCGTATCAAAGCTTGAGAATAAATAATAGGTGGATTTATCATTTTGTTTGGATTGCAGATTGGTAAAGATTTCATCATTTGAAACGTAGCCACATACTGGTTTACTCATTATTTCTCTAGCTAAGAAAAATGCATAAAATTTTTCGTTTTTCAAGTTGTTATCCAGAGCAAAGCCAATGGCTTTTTCGTGACATTCTACTGGGTTCACATAGCTCATGTAATATTCATCATTCACTTTGTTTTTCAATAATTCGAATTGAATTCCGAATAGAATCACAACCATAAGGGGCAAAAGCCATTTATGTTGATTTAGACTAAAAATGATAGTTGAAAACAAAACAGCATAAATCAGAAAGGCCACCGTCATATACCTGCTGCTGTAAAAATTAAGTGCACCAAAAACAATAAACCCCACTAAGAACAAAACCAACATCCAGATTTGAAACGGTATTATAAAAGTTAGTTTTTTCTTTTTGTAAATGGAGTAAATAATAAGAAGAAGGCCAGCGGTAATTAGGAAATTACTTCCGTGATAAATAAAAACGAAAACGAAATATCCTTCGATTTTATCCCATACTATCAAGGGGTTAAAAGAAATTAATCCAATGTGTTCGGGAAAAAGGAACCAGCCATAAGTGATTTTTAATGAACCCAAATAAATGAACCAAATCAGAAGGGGAGTGAGGTATTTGATACTTTTTTGAATGGAATTCAAAACGGTTTCTTTGGACCTCCTCATGGAAATAAAGTGGAATAACGAAACGGCTATAATCACAACAATTCCAGATTCCTTGATCATGATAGCTGCAGTGGCGCATGTGAAATATACCCAAAAGCTCCTTTTATAATAAAAATAGCAGGCAGCGACTGTGGCTAACGCCAATGACATTTCGGGATACAATTGGCCACTTTGTTCGATTATGGTTGGTTGAAGCATAACGAAGCAAACTCCAAAAAAGGCGGCCCTTTCATCGGAAATAAGTCTAATTAGAGCGAATAGAAAACCAAAAGTGATCAGGCTAATAAAAAGCATAAAGCTGTGCATAGTGCTAACCGAAACGCCAAATGCTTTGAGCCAAATTGCCACAATTGCGTGAAACAGTAATGGATGTCCTCTGGAGTATTCAGGGCGAATAGCCAAAGGAGACAAACTCACCCCATTATTTACCATCTCTTCTACTGCTGGGCCGTACACCCACGCCTCATCCCAATACAATGGCAAATCAATAAACTGCCATTTGTAGATAGCAAAAATTATAAGGCTAAGTGAGAACAGCACTTGATAGATAGAAACGTTATAATTGAATTTCAAAGGGGAACAATAAGTTTATTCAGTGCGAATATATTTAGGTTGGTTGTAGGTTGGTTGTAGGTTGGTTGTAGGTTGGTTGTAGGTTGGTTGTAGGTTGGTTGGATAATATTTTTGATAATGGGTATTGGATAATGGATATTGGATAATGGATATTGGATATGGAATATAATTGGCTTTCCTAAAAACGAACCATAGATTCTTTTGAAATTATTGCAGTAATTTGCGCCTCAATATGAAGCTTATATTTCTTTCATTAATTGCGTTCATCTTTATGTTGAGCTCATGTGATTCTCCGCAGGTAGCCAAAGGGATCGATTTTGTGCCTGCTATGGACGATACCGGCAATATAGAGTTTATTCATGAACTTGGAGCAGTTCGAAAAACCATAGAGCAATCTGCAGGAATGTATTCGCAATTATCGGTAAAGCAATGCCCATATAAACCATCAGTATTGAGGGGTCGCGATAACGATGTAGCCACTTCAAATATGAAAGCCATGCGATTTGGAATGTATGGTGCGAGCTTCGTTTATGCTGCTTCATACAACCAGCCAAAAAACGCGGCAGATTACTTACAAGTGATTGTGAAACTGGGTGAAGAATTGGGCTTGGAAAACACTTTTGATAAGGAGCAATTAAAATTATTATATCAATCAGATCCAGAGGTTGACAAGTCTATGATATTGACCAAAGCTTATTTGCGGGCCACTGAGCAGTTGTATGATGATGAACGGGCACTTTTGGTGAGCTTCATGGTTTTTGGAGGATGGATAGAAGGCATGAGCATGAGTTATGATATTTGTGGTGAATATTTAGAAGATGAAAGCATTAGACTTGCCTTATATGATCAAACATATAGTTTTTACAATTGTCTGCGTATTCTTAAAACTTTTGAAAATGAGGCGGATGCGCGAGATTTAATTGCTCGTATGGAAAAACTTGAACCCTTGATAGAGGACGTAGTGAAGTCAAGAGGGGAGTTGGATTCAGCTCTATTTGAGCGAGTTAGGATAGAGGTGTCAAGTTTCAGAAATGAAATTAACTAAACATCTTGCATCGAATCAAAAGAATACTACTTTTGCCGACCCTTAAATAAGGATAACCATTCGGGGTGTAGCGTAGCCCGGTTATCGCGCCGCGTTTGGGACG
>JAGQYO010000110.1 GCA_020435995.1 Flavobacteriales bacterium
AACCCTTGTTTTTAACCTCGTACAAGGAATGCAGAAGGCTAATTGGAGGTTATCCTCGGCTTGTAGGAGTTATCTCCAAGAATCGCATAAAAATGAGGCTTATAAGCAGATGGTGGAATCTTCCATAAAGCAAATCGCACTTAGTGATGATTGGAAGGATAGAATCAAAGGCTATTTGGAGAAGTAGGTTGGTTATAATATTTGTAACCTAGTCGTTTCTTTTAGCTAATTCACCTTTGTAATATTTCCTAGGAAAAAACAATAAGCCAAAACAACTGGCTCCAGTTTTTCCTTTTACCCGATGGTGAACATAATGTGCTTTGCGCATGGCCCTAAAATATGGGTGTTTGGCATGTCGAAACCAAGCAAACCGTTGATGAATAAATACTTCATGAAAAACGAAGTAGGTAAGCCCGTAGGCCAGAATACCAAGCCCCGCAAAAAGTCGCCAATCGTTTCCATTTCTCATTCCGTGTTCGATAAGGAGCCAACTCGGTATGGCGTACATAAGAAAAAACGAATCGTTTCTTTCAAAAAATCCATCTGAATGTTGGTGATGATCTTTGTGTAATGACCACAATATTCCGTGCATGATAAAGCGATGGCTGAACCACGCCATAAACTCCATAAGGAAATAAAAACCTAGAAAAATCGAAAAGGAAATAAACCAGCCAAAACTCACAATGCCAAATTCAAAATTGAAAAGAATAGTACTTGGATGATAAACAATGCAACAGCCATTTTGTTTAACGATTCCTTAGATTGAAATTTTTGAATGAAAAATGCCATAATGGTTCCCAATACGAACCAAGCTATATAGTTTTGAATTGGAACGGACGCTGATTGCCATGTCCAAAAAGTGAGCTTAGGTGCTACCTGTTCAATCAATAAATCTAGTGCCGTGAGCAGCCCTCCTGCTACTAGAATTTGAAATATTTTAGGTTTGATTTTTAACCGAGAAATTTCCAATGCTCCGTAAGTGAGCATCCACCAGTTTACGCCGATAACCAAAGGCACGCCCATCAAAAGTGGACTCAATCCATTTCCGTAAGAATAAACCCCAAAAGGCCATCCGGTGGTGGTTCCCATCCATTCGATACCAAAACCCAGCGATATGATAAACAATAAGGATACTCCAAATCTGTTATCGAATTTTTTTGGCAGAATAAGTATCGCCGAAATGACCAAATTAGCTGTGCTCAGTTGCAGAAAAACATGCTGAAATGGAGAAAGAAGTCCGATGAGTCCAACCAGATGCAAAATGGCCAAAACGGCAATTTTTACTCGAGGGGATATGGATAAAAATTTATCGAACATCTGGAATTAAAGAAGCCACAATTTTGGCCGAATTCAAACATAATGGAATACCCCCGCCGGGATGGGCACTTCCTCCGCAATGGTAAAGGTTTTTGATGTCGGTTGAAAAATTAGGGTGGCGAAGAAATGCGGCGAATTGACTGTTGGAACTGGT
Organism: Flavobacteriales bacterium; assembly: GCA_020435995.1. GTDB lineage: Bacteria > Bacteroidota > Bacteroidia > Flavobacteriales_G > Salibacteraceae > JAGQYO01. The sequence goes on from JAGQYO010000110.1 coordinate 1,472, forward strand.
ACCATAAAGCGCTCCTTTGTATGATCCAGTGCGTTGTTCGATGTCTTTTGGGGTATTCACGTGTTCCACCTCAATGAAACCTTCCAAATCAACTTTCAAGATATTCTTGAGTTTTGACAACACTTTTGCCCGTAATTGAGCCACTTCATGGGGCCAATCGTGGTTTTGGTCGGCCGGCGTATTGACCATCACAAACCAGTTTTCGCCATAATTGGGGCTATCTTCAGGATTCACTTTGCTGCTCACATGTATGTAAATGGTAGGATCAGTTGGCACTTTTTTCTCGTCAAACAGCTCAATGAATTCTTCCTCATAGTTCTTCGAAAAAAATATGTTGTGCACGTCTAATTCTGGAAACTTTTTTTTGACTCCCCAATAGAATATCACCGCTGATGAAGAACGTTCGACCTCCTTAGGCTTGCTTCCTTTTAACAAATCTCTATGGGTATAAAAAACGTCTGAATTGCTTACCACCACATCGGCAGCAAATACTTCTTTTTCGAGTTCCACGCCACGAGCTTTTCCACCACAAACAATGATCTTTTTTACGCGCTCGTTGCATCGAATTTCCACTCCTTGCGCTTTGGCCAAATCAATCAATGAACTGACGATCGAGCGCATTCCTTTTTTTGGAAAAAACGCACCTAAATTGTATTCCAAATGCGGTATCACTTGCATGATGCCGGGCGTGAGAAAAGGGGAAGAGCCATTGTAGGTTGCGTAGCGGTTAAATAACTGAACCACATGCTGTTCGTTAAAAGATTTCTGATTTACTTCATGCAAGGTTGTGGTGAGGTTTAGCTTGGAAATAGACAACAATGGCTTCCAAATTTTGGCTGACAACCAAGTGCTTATTTTATGAAGAGATTGCTCCATAAAAATGGGTGCCGTTGCGTTGTAATTGGCCTTGCTTTTGGCTAAATAATCCAATACTTTTTTGTGACTTACACCAAATTCACTTTCAATAGATTTTGCAAACGAATCGGTGTTTTTGTGTGCACGCAATTTATGTCCGTCTTTCCAGAAATAATTGCAAATCACGTCTAGCTTTTGGTAGCTAAAATCAGACTTGTATTGTGGGAAAAGGTCAAACAATTCGTCCACTAAATTAGGGAGGGTAAAAAGAGATGGACCCATATCAAATCGGTAATTCCTCAATTGCAGTTCGGCGAGCTTTCCGCCGGGTTTGTCAGCTGCTTCGAATACAGTTACGTCATATCCTTTGCTGCGTAGGCGAAGTGCGGCAGCGATACCTGCAATTCCGCTACCTATTACAGCTGCTTTCATGATTTGGGCATGGGAAAAAGTTCTTCCAATTTTTTAAATCTAAATTCAAAAATATCCCTAACTCGTTTTCCTACGAATAAGGCATGAGCCAAATTTCCGATGGGCCCAAATGGTAGAGCATAATAGAGTTTGTCGGTCATTTTTACACCCTTGGGATGTGCTTCAAAATGATGCTCGTGATGCCACAGGGCATAAGGTCCAACACGTTGCTCGTCCATAAAATAGGAACGGTCTTTTATGTGGGTAATCTCAGTAAGCCAAGTTACTGGGAGGTTCAGCACGGGCCGCAACGAATATTCGATAAACATTCCCTCATACATACCATTTTTGGGTAATTCAGACTTAATATGAAAGGACATATCGCTTGGAGTGATTTCGTTAAGGTTGTGTGGGCTTGAAAAAAAATCCCAAGCCACATCAAGGTCCAATGGCAAAATTTGCTCGGTAAAAATGGAGTGTATTTTCATACCCCATAAACAAACGAGTGTTGCGAAGGTTTAAAGCAATTTTAAGCAGCCAACTTTCTTTTCTTTATGCATTCCAAAACCATTGGTAAGGCAATTTTAAACCAAGGTGTATATGAACCCGGGTGAAGGAAAAGGTCGTTCATTAACCAATTGATACTTACATATTTCCATTGAGCTACTTCATTTTTATCGGTTTCAATGGGGCCTTCGTAAGTTCCTACAAAAACGTGATCGAATTCATGCTCCGTAAGGCCGTTATCGAATGTGGCTTTATACACAAAATCAAAAACTTTAGTCACCTCACAAGTAAAGCCTAATTCCTCTTGGAGCCTGCGTTGTGCGGCAACTTCTGGGAGTTCGTTTAAGTAAGGATGACTGCAACAGGCATTGGTCCACAAGCCACCGCAATGGTATTTGCTGAGGGCTCTTTGATGAATGAGCATGTTGCCTTTTCGGTCGAAAATAAATACCGATAATGCTCGGTGTAGGAGCCCTAACTGGTGGGCCTCCATCTTGTCTAAAGAAGCCAAGGTGCGGTCTTCTTTGTCAACCAGCACCACGCTTTGTTTGTCGTTGTTCATTCGGGCCACTATAAAATTCCTACATTATGCCTTACATACGATCGCATAAAAATCAAGTACTTGCCAAAGTCGGGAATGCGAATTCGCTCTCTCATGATTCTCTGGCTGGGAATAGACCGAATTTTTTTGAATAATCCGAAGTAGTAAACATAGGCTAAATAAACTCCAAATCGGGCTCTTTTGGGTAGTCCTAATATGCCGATAAATCCTTCGTGAAAATCTTGTTGGATGTCGGCTTCAATGGCTTTTTTGTCCGCCTCGGTCATACGAGATATATCCACATTGGGGAAGTAATTTCGGCCCAATTGATTGTAATCGTCGCGGATGTCTCTCAGAAAATTAATCTTTTGAAATGCGGAGCCTAATTTCATGGCGTTGGGTTTGAGTTTTTGGTATAGTACTTCATCACCAAGCGTGAAAATTTTGAGGCACATAAGTCCAACTACTTCTGCCGAACCGAGGATGTACTTTTCGTATTCAGCTTGGTCGTATTCACGATCTTCGAGGTCCATTTCCATACTATTCAAAAACAGGTCTATGAGTTCGCGGTCTATGTTGTATTCCTTCACCGTGGCTTGAAACGAATTAAGTATGGGATTCATACTTATTCCCATTCTCAGGGCTTTGTCCGTTTCAATTTTAAAGTCGTCGAAGAGTTCTCTTTTGTTGTAATCGTGAAAAGTATCTA
>JAGQYO010000111.1 GCA_020435995.1 Flavobacteriales bacterium
AACGCAAAGTCAACCGAAAACAAACTATTAATATAAATGGTATCCCAATCTTCATTCAACATGGAATTCATAGAAGCTCGAACATTAGTGGCAGAAAGGTAAATGATCTGATAACCATTTCTTTTTTGCCACTCATCAGGAACAACCTTGGTTAGTACCTCAATTGGATTAAGTTCGTGGTTCGTTGTAACCACCCAAATATCCAACTCAGTTGCAAGTGACTCAGCAAAGCCCAATACACTTCGAACTGGCCCTCCAGCTTTAAATGCCGGATCGAACCATTCTGATAATACTAGGATTCTTTTTCTACTCAATGGAATTGTGTTTCATCCAAATGCCCAATGCCACCAAGGGCCAAACACGGCTCCACGTGATGGCTGAATCACCATTTAAAAATGCTTGAAACAACCTTTGGGTTTGCCGTTTATCGAAATAAGCCGTTTGTCCCAAAACGTCCAATCCTTCTTCAACCAAAGGTCGCAACTCATTTTTCAACCAACCTTCCCAAGGCAATACAAAACCCATTTTCGGGCGATGTACAATCTCATCGGGCAGCAATCCCGCAAAAGACTCCACCAACAAAGACTTGGCATATTTGGGGTATTTGAGTTCATCTGAAATACCCAAGACAAATTCTACCAGCTCGTAGTCCAAAAAAGGAACCCGAACTTCTAGGGCATGAGCCATACTCATTTGATCGGTATCGCGCAACAACACATTTTGCATGTAGGTCGACATCTCGGCCACGGAAACTTGACTCAGCATAGGAAGCTGGTTGGCTGATTTTCCAAAACCAAAACCATCTGCCAAATCTTGTTTTAAAGCATCTTGTTGCACATGGGATGTCAGCAAGCGGCCTACCCATTTTTCCGAAAGCACCCTCCGGTTGATGGGGTAAACATAAGGTAGGGTAAAATAAGGCAACAACAAGGTTTCTGCTGTTTTTTCACCCGAAATACCTCCTTTAAACCAAGCGATGGGCTTTGCCACAATTTGCCTCACATACTTGGGGTAGCTCAACAAAAAACGTTTTGATTGAAGCGACAAATAGCGTGTAAAAAAAGGATATCCAGCAAAAAGTTCATCACCTCCTAAGCCTGATAAGGCCACCGTAATACCCGCTTTTTTTACAGCTTGGCTCACCATAAAACTGTTGGGTCCATCACCACTCGGATGATCGATGGCTGCCATGGCATTCGGAATATCCAATAAAAACCCACTTCCCGTCAATTCTATTTCGTGATGTTGCGCTGAATATTTTTTGGCTATCAAGCGGCTGTAAGGCGCTTCAGAAAATTCTTGTTCTTGGAAGGTAATTGAAAAGGTATCCAATTTTTTGCCCAATCTCTCTGAAGCTATACCCACCAGCAATGAAGAATCAATACCGCCTGAAAGAAAGGCACCAAGCGGCACGTCACTCACCAACCTCCAATCGACGGCTTGGGTCAACAAATCGGCAATTTTGTTTTTAATATCAACTTCGTTCGAAGAAACGCGCTGGGCTTTTTCAGCCGCATCCCAATAACTGCCCTCAGTAATATTTTCTCCTTGTATTTTCAGGTACTTTCCTGGTGGAATAAGCAACACGTCTTTGACTAAGGTTCTCGGCGCATGTACCGTTTGGTAACGCAGGTATTCTGCTAAATTTTCTGAGGCGAGTTCGCGAGGAACTATGCCCGTATCCAACATGGCTCTGATTTCAGAAGAAAACACAAAGTGTTGGTCTCCTCTATAAAAATAGAGAGGTTTGATGCCCAAGCGATCGCGCAGTAAAACCAGGGTTTGGGTCTGGCGATCCCATACCGCAATCGCAAACATGCCATTAAACTGATGCACGCAAGCCAGGCCCCACTTTTTCCAGGCGGCCATAAGCACTTCGGTATCTGATTCGGTTGTAAACTGGTATTCAGGTATTTTAGACCTTACTTCTCGAAAATTATACAGCTCGCCATTAAAAACCAACACAAACCGACCTTCTGGGTCATAAAACGGTTGGTTGCTTCTTGTGTCCAAATCGATGATAGAAAGGCGGGTTTGAACCAACAGCACTTCTTCGTCTATAAAATGACCAGAAGCATCAGGACCGCGATGTGACAAACCCCGAATCATTGAATCGGCCTTCGACCTTATGTCATCCGAGCCAAATCCCTCTAAACCTACTATTCCCGCAATGCCACACATGTTATTTAAGAAAGTTTAAAACCGTTTCTACCCATTTTTCTGGTGTGATTCTTTTAGAAAATTCATGGCTTTTACTGGCCATATTTTTTAATTCAGATGTCGTAAGTTGGGTTATTTTATTCATTTGCTCAAGCAGCAAATTTACATTTCCTGAAGGGTAGGTAAAACCGTTTTCTCCTTCTTCTAAAAAGGTTTCCTTGGCCCCCACTTTGTCGCTCAAAATCATGGGAAAGCCAGCCGCAGCCATTTCGTGAACGCTTACCCCCCATGGCTCAAAATGACTCGGCAAAATGTAAACCCCTCCATCCTTTAAAATCTGTAACAATTCGGCAGGTTGTTTAAACCCCAAATGGGTAATCCCCTCAGATTCCTCCCGATTTTCCCATTGATCCCCCGTTCCGACGCAAAGCAAATCCCAATCTCCTCCCCTCTCTCGGTAGCGCCGAAAGGCTGTCCACAAATCAAAGATACCCTTGTGTTCAACATACCTACCTAGGTAGAGAAAACGTTTCGAAACGGTAACCTTCTGTTCGCTCGGTGTGTATAAATCCTCAAACTTTTTGGTGTTGGCGCAATAAAAACCCCGACTGATCCGAGATTCAGGAAATCCAAGCTTTAAGGCATATTGTTGTTGAACATTACCAGGAACCCAAACATGGGAAAAGGTTTTTTGCAGTGTAAATGGAGAGGCCAAAGTGGCCAACTGCTGCTTCCAACTGCCCTTCCAATGGTTATCGAGGGTTAAAACCGTGGGAATCTTTCCAAAGTAGGATTTGGCTACCTTTAAATAATCTTTATCGATCCAGCCAGAACATACAATAACATCGGGCCTATAATCCCGTACTGCTTCGGACAATGCCTTTTTATTCAAATTCTCACGGTTGACAAGTGACAGGTTTTGGTAGGCAGAAAAATCAAAGGGTGCTTCTTTCGCGATGGGCCAATGAATGATCTTGACCTCGGCTTGTTGATGTAACAAAGCAACGGCAGATAAGAAGTAATCTGCTAGTTCGGTGTAGAGGAAAAGAATTTTAAACTTAGTCAATTTTGAGAAATAGTATTTTTGATAGGATCGAAGAGTAGTTCTGCCAGCCTCTTTTGACCATCAGCATTTAAATGAATATCGTCTCGATAAAAATTTGCTTCCATAAAATCTATACCCATCATCACTTCTAGGTTATTTTCTTTCCAAATTTCAAGAATTCTTTTTCCGTTAGAATCATACGCTTTCCTTTCCAATTCAAGTAGGGTTGGATGCAAATATGCTATCAATTGAATTTTGTGTTCTCTAGCAAAGCCTATTAATTGCTCAAAACCTGGATTTTCCGTAAATGTATCAAGAACAGAGTTGGCTGCTTGCAATTTTGATAAATCATCTTTTGAGGTAAATAAATCCTTCCAAACATACCGTTCGACAGCATTGTACAATGCAAAAGGAGGATTCTTATCAGGATAACCTACCACATTTCCAACAATATTTCCTGGGCCTTTTATATCGTGTAAATCGTGTGAAGAAAATACCATGACCATAGATATAGCTTCAAAACTTCCGAACTCTTCCAAATAAGCAAACACATTATCAGGACCCCAACTGCCCGCAGATATATTCAATACTTGCACATCCATTTTTGTACTGGCCGAAAGGCTGTCGCTTAAAATGCTCGAAGCCAACTCATCGTGATCGGTTGGGTTGCCTCCATTGATAATAGAATCCCCTACCTTTAAAATCCTTATGCTTCCTTTTCTCAAAGTTGGACTTCTTTGCGAAAATCCATTGGTAAAAATTCTTTTTCCAAAATAGCGCAGATCTTGATGAGGGGCTAATATGTACTCGAATTGAGGCGAACTGATGTACAACGGCGGGTTTTGAAGACCATAATACCGCAACACCAACTCGGCTAGAACTGTCAGCCCAAAAACCGCCAAGCCAGACTTTATAAAAACCTTCCTATTCATGAATTCTTTTGACCTTGTTGTCTTCCTCATGAGAAGCACTCAAAGGGATCCTATTAAAATCGCCAATCAATAACAATGGAATTAAAAAGAAAAAAACAATGGTATAAGGATTTAGAGAGGCGGCCAACCACGGTTCGAAATTAGCCTGAAAAAGTGCCGCGAACAACACGGGAAAAGCCAAATAAGAATTTTTAGAAGCCTTCACAAAAGCTGTAACTAAACCAAACGCAAAAGCAATTAAACCAACTATTCCGTTGTTCAACCACAATATCAAATAAGTATTGTGAAC
>JAGQYO010000112.1 GCA_020435995.1 Flavobacteriales bacterium
GTAGGCTTCCTTTAACAATAGAATCTTGCAGCGCCGTCTTTCCAATCAAAATAGTGGATACCCCCTTGTTTTTTTCTAGTTTAAAAGCGCGGTTTACTCGGGGTTTATGTAGGTCAAAATCGATGATCAATGTTTTTTTACCAGCGGCAGCCAAGATGCCCGCAATATTCACCGAGCAAAAGGTCTTGCCTTCGCCCGGGTATAAAGAAGATACCAAAATAACTTTTGCAGCGCCGTCTCTTTTATCGGGGATAAAAAATTGAAAATTGGTTCGAATAGTCCTAAAGGATTCAGCCATTTGGCTTTTAGGTGCTTCAATCACCTTGTGGTAATTGGTTTCGTTCTTATTCCTTCGAATACCGCCAATCACTGGTAATTTAATGTATTGCCCCAGCTCTACTACCGAAACTATTTTATACAACATAAAGGACCTCAAGAAGGCGATCAACCCAGCCAATATCATCCCGATTGCAAAGGCTATCAATTTAATCCTTGTTTTGTTGGGAGCAATGATGCCTATCGATTTTGGGTTTTCAATTACCCGCGTTTCAGAAACAATGCTTGCTTCGGCAATGATGGTTTCTGCTTTTCGCTGAAGCAAAAAATTCAACAACTCCTCATTGACCTTTAACTTGCGTTCGATGTTAAGCAATTCCCGCTGGCTTTTTGGAATGTTGCGAATAGCCCCTCGTTCCGTGGCCAACTCACTCTCCAAAAACTTCAATTTACTATCGGTGGCCTGGCGTAGCGTGCGCAGGTAAGTAATCACATCCGATCTTAGATTGACAATGGCACTGTCCTTCAATTGCACCGTATGGCTTTCCATCTTTACCGACTGCAGCAATTCCTTTTTTTCTATTTGAAGTTCGTAGATTTTATCCAAAGATTGCTGAAGAAAGGGATCCACCAACAAGTAAATAGAAGGGGGCAAAAAAGACTCATCCGTATAGTTGTTTTTTAGGATGTAAGTTTCCAACTCCGTGATGGACATCAAACGCATTTTTAACTCCGCGTACTGCGTTTCCAATTGGTTGAGCCTAGCAAAAGACTGGGTTTCTTCCCGGTCCAGGTCCAGTATTTTCACACTGTCCTTATAGGTTTCAAGGTTGGATTCAATGCCGTTGATCAAGGTTTGAATATCTCCAATCTGGCGGTCAATAAAGGACTGGGTGTTGCGGTTGACCATGAACTTATTCTCCAAGGTGTAGTCCCTGTACACCACCGCCAGCGTGTCCAAAATATCTACGGCACGTGCAGGAAGGTTATCCGATAAGGTCATCTCCAGCACACTGGTGTATTCTAGGGACTCTATTGAAAGTCCTTTTTTAATCTTCTCCACTAGATGTTCTGAACTATTAAAACTAAACTGGTAGTTGATTTCTCGAATGGTAGGTAGGTTAATTTCTGAAATGTTGATAAGCTTAATTACTTCAAAGGCAAAGCCATTTTCAATATAGGCTTCTCCAAACAAAATTTCCCTTTGAATTTCAGCTTCCCCCATTTTGTAGGCCAAAACTGCCTTGTGGGTATCAATGATTCTTATGTTGATTTTATGACCCGTTGGGTTACCACCTCCTAGGGGCTTGATCTGAAAGGGGGTATTGCGATAGACCTCCGTGGTTTTAATTCTGCCTTCGATGTAATAGGCCACATTTAAATTCAGGCGATCGAGCACGTTTTGGAGTAGGTTGGAAGATTTAATCACCCTCTTTTGGGATTCCACTTGGTCGTAATTTCCATAAGAGTTATTAAGACCCAATCCCGCATAAAGGGTTTTTTGGTAGTCATAAACGTCAGTTGATTTTAAAATCAACCTGCTTTGCGCTGCATAAACATCTTCTAACCTATGGCTATAAAGAAAACCTATGGCAAAACCAAGGGCTGGCAACAATAGGATAAAATACCAATTGGCAAACACAGCGCGAACAATTCGCTGTATCATAAATGAGTTATCAGTAGTCGTTTTTTGTCCGTTGTTCATAGATGGCGCCAAAAATAGTAGTTACATTGACACACGAAGCCTTAAAAATCAATTTCTGCGCACTTGTTATTATCCTAAAGTCCAAATCAATTATCCATTTTCGCAACCATCAAAGTGATCGTTAGCGTCATCTCCTTTCCTTCCATCCATATAATTCAGCTAATTAAAATATTTAATTGTAATAACCTTGCCATACAAATAACACAAACTGAATTCATTCAACTCCAGACATGTAAATTAAAAATACCTGTCTTGTCTTTTCATTTTACAAAAGGCTTCGAATCTAATACCTTTTGTATTAATCTTTTAAAGTAAGATGGGCAAATAATTATTTCTAGATTTTTTTCGTGGTTCACCAATAGAGCTATCGCAATTTAAACAAAAGGCTGATATCGTATTATATCTTGGGCGTAGTATGGATGAAAAATCAAATCAATCCCTAAATATAAGAAAAGAAAAATTAGATGATTTTAGCTAATTATCCTTTACATTTGGCATCTTAGTCAAGTTTAACAAATTAGAATAATCAGATATTATGACCCTAGCTACGAAAAAGTTACTTTCAACACAATCATTTTTTGTTCTATTAATTTTACTTTCTTGTCATGTGGTTGCCTATTCTCAAATCACCTCCAAAGCTTCAGGAAACTGGGGAGATACGGGGACTTGGAATGGTGGTGTAGTTCCGACATCTGGTGATAATGTAGTTATTTCCAATGGTCACAATGTGACGATCGAAAACAACTATTCATGTACGAGGCTCACCCTTTATGGAAGTTCGTCTTTAACCACCTTCACCATTTCAACTGGCAAAACTTTTACGTTAGGCAGATTTGATATTTTCGGCACGGGTAGTTCTCAAGTCGTAACACTTTCAAATTCAGGGACAATAGTATGCACATCGTTATTCTATGTTTGGGATAATTTCAATAATAATTTCACTGCCAATTTAAATGGCAGTGGTTTTTTGAATATTACGGGCCGCTTTGAAGTTGATGCAGGACGGGCTACCACCAACTGTAATCTTAACCAAAAAACAAGCATTACAGGTGACTTCTATTTGTACAGTGCTTTAAATACCTATAGTGTAAAACTCACACTCACTGACACATTGGAATTAAAAAGTAGGGTAAGGTTTCACTCCATTTCATCTTCTTCTGATGCGATACTTGATATGAATTCTAGCCAAGCTGTTTTGATACTCAATGGTTCACCTAATCAATATAATTTTTTAAATGCAGGAGGGCAGATATCTACTTCAACAAGTGGTGGGCTAACGGTTCTAAAAGGCTTAAACAATTATTCAAGCGATTCCCGTATGAAGTATGATGATATTCTATTAGCCGAATCACACACCTTATCCAATAACACAACGCTTGGCACAAACATTTTAGGTGATTTTATTATTAATTCAACTGCAACCTTGTCCACTAATGGAAAGTCACTGAGCGTTAATGGTAACTTCGTCAACAACGGTACCCTCACCCAATCTTCGGGAGACAACTTCACCTTTAATGGCACTTCTGCACAGACTATTTCAGGTACTTCCAAAACCACTTTTGAAGACTTGATCATCAACAACACCAGTGATGTTACCATTACTGGAGACACCGTAAAAGTAAATGGCTCGGTAGAATTACAAACAAGTGGTACGACCTTGAATACCAATGGAAAACTCAAATTAATGGATAGCGGATCGGGCTTGGCTCTAATAAAGGCAATCCCAAGCGGTTGTTCCATTAATGGAAGTGTAACCGCTCAGTTTTATTTAGGTAAAGACGTAGCGCTTACAAAAGTGGGCTACCGAACCTTAAGTATCCCGCTTCAAGGGCAAACCATTGCGGACATTCAATACCACGCGACCAACAAGCCTAAGGGTTTTTATACCTATGGTTTTAGTGGTTCTAATTTACCAAGTTATACCAAATCCACTAGTATTTACACCTATGACAACACCAATGTTGCAACAACGGCAGCTTATCACGATGGCTGG
>JAGQYO010000113.1 GCA_020435995.1 Flavobacteriales bacterium
GCAATTTCCAGCCATTTCATCCTTACGTTGAGTCCATCCGATCCTTGTATGTTTTTGGTTTGTTCGAGGTAATTGTCGGTTTCGTTTGGGAAGTTTTCTACCAATCGATGAAGCGCAATTCGAATCACTACATAAGACTGCGCCGAAAGCATTTTTTCGAACTCTGGTTTCAAAGCCAAAGGAATGGAATCGTTCACCATCAAAGCATATTGCTGCAATTTCACGTCGTTGCTTTGTAGCGCTTGTCTCATCAATTTCTCAGGATAATCCTCCAATTGGGTTGGTTGGTTCATTTGTATCAAAACCTCTCCCCGAATGAGGTAAAATGAATCTTTTGCAAAAGCCTGTTCCAACGCTTTTTGTTTTTTGGACATTGGATATGGCCGAAGCGCATAAATGGCATCGTATCGGTCCATCATGTTTGGGGCTTTGGTGGCTTGCGCCAAAAGAAAATCCAATGGTTTGATAAAATTAACTTCACTGAGCACTTCGCTATTGGGGTCGAACAACACAAACTCAACCTTTTCTTTTTTGTTCCAATCAAATGTAATGGTGTCTTTTTTCTGATCTATCCATGCCATTTGACGGGCGACTTTCCCGCTTTGGTAGTGTACTTCAAACCAAATGGGCATTTTGAACAAACCCAGCATTTCGTTGGTATCTTGGTGCTGTGTAACCACAAATTCTAACTTTTTTTCCTTTTTGTTTTCGCTAAAATCAACAGAATATTGTGGCGACCCTCCGCGATAAACCCATTGGTTCCAAAACCAATCGAGGCTCAACCCCGTGGACTCATGGAAACTCGCCAAAAGGTCAGCCCCAGTTGCGTTTTTATAGGCATTTTGTTGCAAATAATGTTGCAGTCCGACCCTGAAAAGGGTATCGCCGCATACATAGCGAAGCATCTTCAACACCACACTGCCTTTGAGGTAATGCCGGCTCGACCCTGCCCGAGAATGACCAATTCCCATCAAGTTGTTTTGGTCTTCGGCAATGGCCGCATTTCTGTTGTCTCGCATCATTTTCTGAAACTCATCATCTCCGAAAAACTTTTTTACAGTAAGGTGATGATAGTATGTGGCAAAACTCTCGTGCAGCCAATGATGGGCGCCACTGCGGCCGGTTACCAAATCTCCAAACCACTGATGGGCCAATTCGTGGCCATTTACATAAACATAGTTTTTGTCATTGAAGCCGATGCTATCTACACAATAAAAATCGCCAAAAACTGTAGCTGTGGTATTCTCCATTGCGCCATACAAATAATCAGGCACGGGAATTTGACTATAGGTTTTCCCCCAAGGATAAGGCATTCCGATTTCGTTTTCCAAAAAGTCGAAAATCTGCTTCGAATAGGTGTAAGTCCATTTGTAGCGGTCGTCCCAATCGGTGTAGATGTAATTGTTGAGTGCAATGCCTGAACTCGATTGTTCGCGGTGAATGTTGTATTTGCCGATGCCAACCATCATCAAATATGGCGAATGTGGACGGCTCATTTGATAGTGCCAAGTAGCTTTCTCTTGTCCTCCCATTCGATTGATCAATTCTCCATTGGAAAGTACTTCATATTCAGAACTAAAAGTGAGCAATATGTCGGTGGTGATTTTATCCGCTTGGTCGTCGAATAGCGGCACCCAGTGGCGGTTGTCAATGCCTTGCCCTTGTGTCCAAATTACTTTTCTGGATCGCCCCGTTGGGTCATCCCAACCGATAAAATACATACCCCTTCTAGGGTAAGCTGTGTAATCAATTTTGAGTTTGTACTCTTCCTTCCACACAATTGGCTTGTCAAATAAAAAAGTAACGCCTTCATCGTTCTTTTTAAACTTCACCGCTTTGTCGTTTAAGGTGGCGGAGCTGATGACCATTTTGGGCGCATCCAAATACAAGGAATCCAAAGTTGGACGAAGGGGTTTAAATGTATGAATCACCGAGCCAATAACCTTACCGCTATCGGGCACAAAATCGAGTTGAATTTGGGCATGTATAAAGTCTGCAAAACGCTCACGCGGCGCAGCATTGGGGTCTGGCAGAATGTGTAAGGTGTCCTCTTGACCTAAAAGACAATGCGTAGTGAATAGAATAATAATTGCGGACCAAAATTTCATAAAACCAATTAAATCTAATTATTCAAGTAAAGTGCGTAATTTATGATATAAGGTCAATCTAAATGAAGAATTTCATACAATCCTTTTCGAATTGTTTCCAGGTGTTTGCCGCCCATCATTCCTATTTTTTTATGTAGCCTATCTTTAGAAATAGAACGTAAAAGGAGATTCATTACTTCAGATGTTTTTGTAAGTCCATTTTCTTTCGTCGGACTCAAAATTACATTTCCCTTGTATCTTTTAATTTGTGTGGTCAAAGGGCAAATCCATACCACTTTTGAGTAAGCATTAAGCAAGTTTCCGCTAATGATAACGACTGGTCGATATCCAGCTTGTTCACTTCCTTTTGTTGGGTCCAGATGAGCAAACCAAATTTCCCCTTTCTTCATTCTTCTATTTGTCTCAGGTAATCCTCCATCCCTTCTTCCGCCAATAAAGCAATATCCGCATCGTCATTCATCCTAGAATAAGATTTTATATATTCTAATCGAGTAATTTGGTTTAAATAAATTCGGAGTGCCTTTTCGATAAGCTTATTCTTTGGCACTTGAAGTAGCTTAGCCTTTTCTGCGAGCTCAAGCAGCAAATCATCTGGGAGGGTACTTGTAAAAACAGACATACGTTTTATATTTATATTTTACAAATATACCCATTCAACCTTTTAGGTTTTCAATTGTTTTGAATTCATGATACAACCCCTCACACTTTTTTGGCACCGCCGCGATTTGCGCACGGAAGATAATGCTGGCTTGTATCATGCTCTAAAGGGCAGTACAAACGTCCAGCCCATTTTTATCTTCGACACCGATATTTTAGACAAACTACCGAATTACGACCGGCGGGTTGATTTCATTCATCAATCCTTGGAATCGCTCAGAAAAAATTATCAAAATTATGGATCCGAATTATGGGTCTTTTTTGGAAAGCCAAAAGAAGTCTTTGAAAAACTGACCGAATCTCATTCTATACAATCGGTTTATACGAACCGCGACTATGAACCTTACGCCCGAAAAAGAGACCAAGAACTGTTTGATTTTTTTGAAACCAGGAAAATTCAATTCAAAGGATTTAAAGACCACGTGATTTTTGAAAAATCAGAAATAACCAAAGCAGACGGGCTTCCATATACGGTGTTTACACCCTACGCCAAGAAGTGGAAGGAAAAACTTTCGCCATTTTATTTTGAACGCTACTCAACGGAAAAACATCTTAAAAACCTCCACCAAACGGTTGAAGCACACTGGAAAACATTGATTGAAATTGGATTTGAAAAAACCGATATAGCCATCCCACCACCCCAACTTTCAGACGACCTGATAGACAATTACAAGGCGACCCGAGATTTTCCAGCAAAAAATGGAACCACCAAACTCAGTGTGCATCTTAGATTCGGCACCATTTCGATACGCCAATGTGTAGCTATTGCCTTGCAGACCAAAAGTGAATCGTGGCACAACGAACTCATTTGGAGGGATTTTTACCATACCATTTTGTACCATTTTCCTAGGGTGGAACGATCCTTCAAACCCAAATACGACTTTATTGAATGGCGAAACAATGAAACGGAATTTGAAGTTTGGTGCAAGGGCCAGACGGGGTACCCCATTGTGGACGCAGGGATGAGAGAACTAAACCAAACGGGTTTTATGCATAACAGGGTAAGAATGGTCGTTGCTTCGTTTCTAGTAAAACACCTACTCATAGATTGGCGATGGGGCGAGGCCTATTTCGCCGAAAAACTATTGGATTTTGACCTCGCCGCCAACAATGG
>JAGQYO010000114.1 GCA_020435995.1 Flavobacteriales bacterium
TGGGGAAGGTGCCGTGTCGATCGGCCGCTTCCAGGGCCAGGCCGGTGTTGCTTGAAACAATCACGCGTACCCCGGCTTCACGGGCCAGGGCGCGGACTAAATAATCGTTCACAAAGGTACCTCGTTCTGGATTTTCCCGGAAGCTCCGAGTTTCCGGGAAAATGACAAGCGTTTGTTTTGGGCAGATTGGCCCAGGCACCCGCCAAGGTAGCCACCGTTGCGGGCCATTCATCGGTCAACTTTTCGGTGTCACCCCGCGGCTTTGGGAGAGACTGGCTGTTTGTGCGGCGGTTCTCAGCCGGGCCTTTAGTTTGTCATTTAAATAAAAGGTTATTTGTGCCACTTTCAAACCTCACAATGCTCCAAGTATATGCCTGCGTATTGGGCTGTCAATGGTTTTGATGTGGGGAACGGGGCCGTTGCCTATACTTTTGTATCATGTATCAATTGACCTTGCCTTTTTGTCCTGATGATTGTTATACTTCGTCAAGTAATTTTATCTATCGTGTCCTTGTAAAAATTCCAGAAGCTCATTGTATTGGTTTGTTAGGATTGTTATACGTCTATCATCTTTTTGTTTTATTGAACATCTTCCAAATTGAACACATGAGCTATATAATTTGCCAACACTTTGGGTTTTTTAGTCTTAATCAGTTGAAGATATTACGTACTTTAGGAGTCATCACCCCTCCCGTTTGCAGTCGATTTTCGAGACAAATTTATGGTTGTTCACCTTAAAAATAGGGCCTTATATAACTCCTATTTGTAACTTTCGTTCATTATCCCAACTTCCATCGCAGGATTCAAAATGGATAACAACAACCAATCTGAATTTATCACTGGCGGCACATTAAAGGCAGATTATGACCTTTATGTTGAACGTCCAGCAGATACTGATCTGTACAATAGGGCTATTCGCGGCGAGTTTTGCTATGTTTTAACTGCCCGACAAATGGGTAAATCGAGCTTGATGGTTCGGGTTCGGAAAAAGTTGGAAGAGCAAGGTGTAAAAACGGCAGTTGTAGATCTTACCCAAGTTGGAGCCAACAATATTGATGCAGAACAGTGGTATCGAAGCATTTTAGACCGGCTTAAATCCCAACTAAACCTAGATGTTGATTTAGAGAAATGGTGGGAATCTAATAAAGATTTTGCCCAAGTCAACCGCTTCACGAACTTTCTCCGCGATGAAATTCTGGCCAAAATTGATCAAAGAATTGTTATCTTTGTTGATGAAATTGATTCTACCTTGGACCTTGATTTCTCTGACAATTTTTTCTCAGCTATACGCGCCACCTATAATTTGCGGGCCACTGAACATCAATATAATCGGCTGTCTTTTGTTCTGCTTGGCGTTGCCACCCCTCAGGACTTAATACAAGATGTCAATACCACACCTTTTAATATTGGCGCGCCGGTAAACCTGGCAGAATTTTCGCTTAAAGATGCAAGCGCTTTGTTAGACAACCTGGAAAAAATAATATCAGAGGATGGCAAAGCAGCTTTTGCTAGAATATTTCATTGGACAAATGGACATCCCTATCTTACTCAGCGTATATGCGCAGAAATTACTAAAAAACCCGAACATCCTTGGCTGGAAAAAGATGTTGACAATCTGGTCAATGAACTCTTCTTATCGGAAACATCTGCCAGTGAAACTAATATAGAATATATTCGCAATTACATTCAAAAACATGACCAGAAAAAACCACTTCTCTCGCTTTATAAACGAGTATATTCGGGAGAATCAATTCTGGAAAATGAACGCTCACAACCCCAAAATCGGTTAAGAGTGATTGGGCTGCTTGGGATTCATAATAATCATTTAATTATCCGCAATGAAATATATCGTGGTGCATTCAATCAAAAGTGGATAAATTTATTCTTGCCAACTAAAGCAGCTGAAAAAACACCAGAAGAACCAGAAAAACAAAAATCGCCGCGTCTACCTAGAAAACTCTTTAGCCGATCTTTTTGGGGACTATTAGTAGTAATTTCAGTTGTAATATTGGTAGCCTTGCTCATCCTTAGCAAAACATCTCTTTTCAAAGAGAATACTTCGGGGCTACTGCCTACAAACACACAAACTCCAACAATTTTAGCAACAGAGGTTAACACGCCTTTACCGATAGTTGCTACAGCGACGATACCCCAAGTCACGATTCCCCCAACCGAGTCGGTTATTGACTTAGTTGAAGAAGAAACACCTGAGATAATTGAAACGGCCGTACCAATTCAAACCGCCACTAATTCGGTAACCCCATCTACGTTACCATCATCTACAATAAGCCCTACAATAGAAGAGGTTTCGCCAACTAACACACCACTTATTCCTACCAATGCTCTCCAACCATCTCCCCCACCGCCGTCGCCAACAAACTTAAATTTCGTGTGTAATAGTGATCCAGAGAGATTCCATTCTTCCCAACAAGTCAATTTTGAGTGGGATTGGGCGGGAAATCTAGCAAATGGTGAGTATTTGGAGATTAGAGTTGGACCCCGGGGCGGAAATTTGTCAAGTATTGGTAAGGTGCCTACACAACCTCAAGGCACCAAATGGTCATGGATTGCTCCAGCAACTTTGTTTTTTGATGCCAACTATTATGATTATGAGTGGCAGGTTGCCCATATGACAGCAAATCAAAGAACAATCGTTGCCTCTGCCAAAGGTTGCATTCACGTAGAGCCGTAAAATTGAAGCCCTGGTATACTTGGATAATTTGAAGCAAGCACTTTAGGGAAGCAAAATGACAACATCAGGTTTAACACAAGCCAGCAAGATTCCCGCCTTTTTTATTGCAGGTGGTACTCTTGGCCTGGATTCACCATCCTATGTGATTCGGCCAGCTGACGAGGAGCTGTTTTCTGCGGTATTAGCCGGAAATTTTTGTTATGTGCTAACTGCGCGACAAATGGGCAAATCCAGTTTGATGGTTCGAACCACCCAACGTCTTCAAAAGGAAAAAGTAAAAACTGCAACTGTTGATTTAACCAACATTGGGACTATTGGCTTAACCATTGACCAATGGTATACCGGATTACTGGATTCATTAAGCCGTCAGCTTCATGTACCTCTTGACGTACCAAAATGGTGGCGGCAACATCAATCACTGGGCCAAATTCCACGCTTCACCAGATTTTTAAGAGACGAAATCCTTGCCAAAGTGCCAGAGTCGGTCGCTATTTTCATAGATGAAATTGATTCTACTTTAGGCCTTTCCTTTTCAGACGATTTTTTCGCCGCTATTCGTGCCATCCATAATGCTCGAGCTACCGAACCAATCTATGATCGGCTTACGTTTATTTTGCTGGGTACGGCCGCCCCCACCGATTTAATGAAAGATCCGCGACGAACCCCTTTCAATATTGGCAAAAGAATTGACTTGCCGCCTTTTAAGCTCAGTGAGGAGCAAAAACTTGAAAACTTGCGACAGGGGTTAGAAGAAGAATATCCTGGTGAAGGTAGTAATATATTTGACCGAGTATTTTATTGGACAAGTGGGCATCCTTACCTGACCCAAAAGCTTTGTCTTGCTATCGTTGAAAAAAAATCTGAACATCGTTCAGGTTGGACTAAACCGCAAATAGATGCGATCGTTCAGCGGATTTTTCTTTCAACCACAGAAAAACCAGATATTAATATACAAATTTTAGTAGATCGGCTTCGTAAACATCCCAAGAGCGCCGGTCTCTTGAAACTTTATCAGGAAGTTTTAGAAAAAGATGCTGTTCCAGATGATGAACAATCGTATTTACATGAACAGCTAAAACTGATTGGTATTGTCCGGGCTGAAGATGGTTTATTGGTTGTCTATAATCGCATTTACAAGAATATATTTGACCAAAAATGGCTGG
>JAGQYO010000115.1 GCA_020435995.1 Flavobacteriales bacterium
TCGGTTTTTATTGCAGGATACAACAACAGCTACACCATTGAGGAAAGTGGTAATGCGTATCTCGGTGGAGTGAAGGTCGATATGGGGTTGCCTGAGAACAACAGTGAATGTAAGGTGCCAAGGGTGCTTTGGGTAGATAAATTTGTAGAAATCTACCCAACGGGTCATCCAAATGAAGGTGAGATTAATACGTCACTTGGAATACTGAATAAACCATCGGCAAACGACCTAATAAATTTTAGTATTGACAATGAAATTACCAACCTAGTACTTTATGGAGTTGATCATATTTTTAGGAATCCTAATCAAAATTCTACGGGTACCACTTATAAAGGCTACCTCAGTGCTTTTATCTCAAAGTGTGACAGCCTAGGAATTATATGTACGTTCATAAGTGGTTACAAAGACTTAGAGTATGACAGAGCTTCAGCCTACAATTCAGAATTAAACGTAGCGGGCAATAACTATAAATACAGCGGCAAGCTTCGGTATATTATGCCCGAACATGAGTTTTGGAATGTAAGAAGCACCACCAGTTCTAAACATCATTCCGTAGACCGCAATACTAATTTAGTGACTCTTAGTTCAGGATATACATGGGATCAGCATTACTACGATTGTTATTTAGATCACAAAAACATTTTGGACAGCTTAAATATTATCGACACCAGGGATGCCAATATTTGGGAAGTTCATGATTACTTTGGATACTTTTATGGCTATACTTGGAGTGATTCTCTAACAATTTACAACCGAAACAATCTTAGTTGGAGACAAGCCTGTGCAGACACATTACTTGAAAAAAGTAAAAGAATATATCTTACCTATTATGAACCCTATAAATGGGACAATGGAGTAGTCTTTTTAGGTGGAAACAATCAAAACGGATTTGTGGAATTATGGTATGAAAGAATCAAGCTACTAGGCCAACAACCTTCTCGAAAAACTTCTATTATGCCATTGTTTTCTGCCGAATATTTTGTTAGTGCTCCCGACACATTTTGTGGTTATGGAGAAAACACAGATTTTGTTGGTAGATATTTAGGTGGTCCTCCGTTTTATTTTGGAGCTGCCACAAATTCATTCAATAGTGTGGAAACGATTTATCATAACCAACACGACTCCATTTATTCTCAAACTGGTTCTTTTCCACACATCCAAAATATTGAGATATCTGGGGTTTCATGGTTTAAATATTCTTGTATTAACGATAAAAATTATACTAATAAATCGCGTATAAGTTGTTACACATTTAATAAAAACCCACTTAAAGTCGAAAATTTAAAAGAAATAGAAAGAAACGATTTTAAGGTTTTCCCTAATCCTTCTGGTGGGTTAATTAACATTCAATCATATCATCAAGTTGAAAACGCCAGCTTAAAAGTTTATGACCTACAGGGAAATTTGAAAGTAACTGAAGATAAGGAGTTTATTGACGGTTTAATTTCTATTGACTTAAGTTTTCTGAGTGAAGGTTTTTATATTCTGCAAGTATATACCCAAAATGCTCACATTTCTAAACGAATAATATTGTCGAAATGAAAGGATTAGTTTTATTAATAATTGGTATTGCAACGTACCAATTTTCTGTTGCACAATCCACATGGTTTACGGGACACAATATGCCTCAATTTCAGAATTTTAGGGTTAGCGGTGCGGCTAGAGAAGTGGATGAGCCAAAAAATCGCGTTTTGTGTATGTGGAACACCGGCTTTACTGGAAACAGTAGTTCTAGATTTGCATACTACAATGCATCTTCTGGAGCACTCTTAAAACATTTTGATTTAGTAAAGGGTTCGTATTTATATGAAATAGCTGAACGATTTATTCAATTTAATGACAATCTTTTTTTAATAGGTGGAGGCGCAGTAAATTCGAATAGCAACGCAAACTACACTAATCATACGATGTTGACAGACAGCAATGGTACCTTGCTATTTTTTCGACATCTGACGGAGCATTTAAGGTACGAGACAAAAACTACAGATACAAGTTTTTTAGCCATAGAAGGGACTCACATTACATATCTCACTCATTTTAATACAAAAGGTGACACACTTTGGCAAATGCCCTTTGCTCAATTGCTTGGTATAGCAACCTTAGACAGCAATTATAAATTCCAATTGCAGAAATTAGAGTGCGTGGGAAATGAATGTCATACTTGGCTAACACATAAATCAATTGAAGAACAAATTATCATTCATTTTAATCCCAGCAATGGACAAGCAAACTCACGTGATACCATACAAGTTAAAGGCTTTGTAAAAGGAAATAGGGTGAAAGCAAAAGGATGGGATGGGTATGTGATAGTGGCTGGAGATTCAATAAATAAGCGCACTATTTCATTACTTGACTTGAAGTTTAACAAGGATTGGGGAATCCAATATTATGAGGATTTGGGAGTAGACCTCAGATATGCTTTTGTTAATAATGATAGTAATCTAGTTTACTCAGTTTGGTATACATCTCCATACAAATCAACTACTAGAAATTACAGTAGTCATACTTATTCTCGTGTTTATTCCGTAAATAAAATTGGGATGGTAAATTCTGCAGCTCAGTATTTTGATACGATTCGAGAATATCGTTGTAGCCCAGTTCACCAATTTGAGGATGGAGGGTATCTAATGAATATTCAAAGCTACCATCATATTGCGGAATCATTCGGCTCTTTAATTGCCAGATCGAAGCCAGATGGAACAATTATCGATACTAATTCATGGGCGGGAAATGGCCCTTTTAAAGACGTTTCCTTATTCGACCCATTCGAACAAAAAGATTCAGTTAGTATTTTCGTATTAGAAAGTAATTCAGGCACCTACGAATTATCAATTTATCCCAACCCATCTCATTCTTCACTCACCATTTCAATTGAAGCATCCAATAAAATAGAATATTCCCTCCAAAACCTTAACGGCCAAATCATATCTTCAGACTCTTTTGAAAAAGAAACGGTGCTGGATGTTTCAAATCTATCATCAGGTCTTTACTTCCTCCAACTTCAAGGAGAGGGAATCCTAGAAACTCGAAAAATAATTGTCAGTCATTAGTTTTCGCTCCTATTGCGTCCGAGTGAAATCACGCTTGTAGATAACGTCCCGTGGCCATGAGAAGTAGGCGTGAAGCAGTAAGTGGCGCGTCGGCCAAATATTCATTCCTATTGCTTTCTGATAGTCGCGCGCAGGAACCAACACACTTACTGCCCGTGGCAGACTCTTGGGAACTCGGGTATGGGTTATTAAATTTCATTCGTTTCAAATTTACAACAGAACCGCCTATTTCTCATTTGGCCACTGTGTCCGTTGCACAACACACCTTCAAAGATGGAAAACTTTTATTGTTTAGAGCAAAAATGAAATGAAAAAAAGCAGATCTTGTATTCATGCAAGGGAAAAAGAATTATCAAGAGAAAATATTTTTAAATTTTCAGTTGAGTGATCGAGTACCAGAGAACAATTTTTATCGACGCTTAAAAAGCAGCTTAGATCTTGGTTATCTGTATTCAGAGACGAAAGAATATTATGGCGATTGTGGCCACAAGAGCATAGATCCTGTGGTGTTTATGAAACTGATGTTGGTGGGCTATTTAGAGAACATATCCAGCGAACGCAAGCTTATT
>JAGQYO010000116.1 GCA_020435995.1 Flavobacteriales bacterium
AATTACTTCTTTTACTACGATGATTGGGATTTTTGTTTGGAGGTTCGCAAGAAGGGATGGGAAATCATCTTTTCCCCTAGCTCGCACATCTGGCATAAGGTTTCGCGTAGCACACAAAACAGTCCTCAATCATTACGTTGGTGGAAAGTGTTAGGTCAGAGCTGTGTAAGATATCATCGGAAGCATCACACTATGAGCTTGTTAGCAATTTATGTTGCTTGGGTCATTCTACGTGAGGTGGTAAAGGGGAACTTAAAAAGCTTGCCCACTTTTTTAAAGGGGATTCGGGCGGGATTGCGGGCAAAATCAGTTGAGGATATGCAGCCAGGATGGAGTGTATAAGATAAATGGAAAAGGTTAAAAACCAACGGGAAGCTATTTCTAAGTTAGACCATAATTTCGAGTGGATTGCTTGCGAAATTTGTGGCAGCGAAGAACATCATTTGGTAGCAACTCGTACAGATAGATTCTTAGGGGGCAATACACTATTTTGTATGCATGAATGTGAAAATTGTGCCACTGTTTACCAATTTCCAAGGCCAAAACAGGCAAAGATGGGAGATTATTACCCCCCAGAGTATCAACAATATACAAAAGACCTTTCTGAAGAAAAATGGTATAAACGCCTGTCACGAATTTATGGCTTACGAAAGCGCACTCGGATTATTACCAAATATTTGTCGGGTGGAACAGTTTTAGATGTTGGTTGTGCGACAGGTGACTTTTTGTCTGTTATGAAAGATGTTCCTGGTTGGAATGGGATTGGTATTGAGCCCAGCCATACTGCTTTAAAGTATGCAAAGGAAAAAGCACGTTTATCTGTAGTAGAGGGAGGGCTTAATGGTGCTCCTTTTGCTAAACATAGCTTCGAGGCTATAACGATGTGGGATGTTTTGGAACATGTTTATGATCCCCGTCAAGTACTCATCGAAGTTGCACGATTGTTAAAACCCAATGGGATATTTGTCGTTAATCATCCAAATCTAGATAGTATTGATCGACGACTATTTGGGAATTTATGGTTGGGGTATGAATTGCCTAGACATTTATATTTATTTCCTGGAGAGCTTTTGAAGAAATTGATGGCTGAACTAGGTTTTGAAGAAGTGGAGAGAAATTGTTTGTATGGTAGCCACGCTGCTACATTTTCAAGTGTTATGTTCTATATAGAAGAACGCTTACAGAGTCCAAAAATTTGCGGGCTATTTCGTAAGGTGCTCTTCAGTTTTGTATCCAGAATTTTTTTCCTGCCGTATTTTAAGTTGATTGATTATTTGAATTTGGGTTCTAATATTACGGCCGTTTTCATCAAAAAAACCTCTTGAACATAGCACTAGGCAAGGTTAAGAGTATGAATAATTTAATTGGCCTCTTTCCCGCAGCCGGGCGAGGTTCTCGATTAGGTAATATTCCATGTAGTAAGGAAATAATGCCGCTTGGATTTCAGTTTAGTGGCAATAAAAAGCTAAGTGAAGAAATTTGGCATCCTGTAACAGCAATAGAAGCACACTTGGCGGCCTTTCGTTCTGCAGGAGTCCAGCAAGTGGGTATCGTAATTGGACCAACAAAATGGGATATCATGCGCTATTTAAGTAATGGCGAGGATTTTGGCCTCCCAATTGCCTACTTTTATCAAGAGCATTTACGTGGTATGCCTTATGCTTTAGATTTAGCGTTTTCTTGGGTTCAAGATTCGGCTATTCTTTTTTCAATGCCAGATACATTAATTACCCCGGATGATGCAATGGCAAAATTAGTAGCTCACCATCGTCTTAATAAGGCTGATGTCACTTTAGGCTTATTTCCAACCGATAATCCTCATAAATTTGGTATGGTGGAATTAGATAGTGAAGGGGATATTGTAAATTTTGTTGATAAGCCTGAGTATACTAACTTGGAGATGATGTGGGGGTGTGCTGTATGGTCTGCAAAGTTTACGCATTTTATGCACAAGTTTTTGTCAGAATTATCGATTACAGGCACGGAAATAGTCTTAAGCGATGTGTTTTTAGCTGCATTAAAACAAGGTCTTTCTTTTACTGCTTTTCCTATAAAAAATGGGAAGTATCACGATATAGGAACTCCAGAAAGCTTTCAAACAGCCGTTTACCAGCTTGCCCTGCAACAAATGACGGATGATATAGCAGGAAATTCGAGCAGATAAGTTGTTTCCACATAAAATAACCCAAAAGGGTTATCAATTATTGGCTAGATTTGCTTGTAGGTAGACATTTAGGTTATTGACTGTTTGGTGCTAGTATCTAGAATGAGTAGAAGATTTTAGCTTACGTTCATACATATTTTTTAGGAGACGAACAACATGATCAACTTCCGCAAAACTTTTGTTTTCAGTGCCTTTTTTGCGATGGCGTTGATGTTCTCGATTTTTTCGAGTCAGCCTGTCGCTGCACAGACAAATGCCCCCGGCGTTTGGAGTAGCTCAATCAACCTGCAAAATGTTACGCCTTCAACGGCTACAGTTGTAGTTACCTTTTATGATGCAAGTGGCAACGTAGTAACTACTTACACGCCAGAAGCATTAGCTGGTGGTGAGGCTCTCTCTATTTTTGTACCGGCCATTACAACTTCACCGGCATTGCCTTCAGGACAGTACTCGGTAGTAGTGAGTAGTGATGTGCAGATTCTAGCGTCTGTAAATACGGCTTCAACCAGCAGCACTTCTGCTCCTTGGACTGCATTTGCTTATGACGGCTTTGATTCTTCACAGGCAGGTTCAACTTTATACTTCCCTGGAAACTACAATAACTATTTCAATTTTTTCTCTGAACTAGTTATTCAAAATACCGACCCTTCAACGACCGCTAACCTGAAAGCTACTTTCCGTAATCAAAGTGGTGGGGTTATTGCTTCCGATGTTTCGCTTGGCTCAGTTGCCCCTAACGCTTCTCGCACCATTGCGATGTCTTCTGTTGCTGGCCTTCCTTCAGGTAATAGTGCAGTATTCAGCGCTGTGGTTACTTCGGATGAGACTGTGAACTTAGTTGGGGTTGCTAACATTTGGCGTACTGCTCCCACCAATGGTACCGCAAGTTACTCTGGCTTCACGAGTGGTAGTAGCACACTTTACCCGCCCGCATTGTACAATAGCTATTATGGTTTCCGCTCTGCACTAACTGTGCAAAACGTAAGTACTTCTCAAAACGCAATAGGTACGATTACTTATGGAAATGGCACGACAGTAAACTTTAACTTACAACCTGGTGCTGCACAAGAATACTTCCAGCCGAACAATACAAGCTTGCCTTCAGGTAATACAAATGGTGTATTCGCGGCTAAAGTACAAACGACACAGGGTTCTGTTGTAGGCTTAGTGAGCCTTAGCTCTGCAACAGGTGGTCCATTTGCCAGCTATAACGTACCATCTGCGGCTTCTGCTTCTGTTAATATTCCTAACTTGTTAAGTGACTACTACGGTTACTTCAGTGCTGTAACAGTTCAGAATGCCGGTTCGACTGCGTGTAATATAACGCTCACTTATGCTGACAATTCTACGAGAACTATTAATAATGTGCCTGCAGGCGGTACAGCAAACTTTATCCATCTGGATAATGCAGGAGATAATTTGCCATTCCGTAC
>JAGQYO010000117.1 GCA_020435995.1 Flavobacteriales bacterium
GTAGGAAGGTATCAGGGAGTGAAGCAAACAACTTTAGCAGACTGGAAAAACAACTCTCAATTGGATGCCAATTCCTTGAATGTGAATCCTTACTTCTACAATGTTTCGAGAAGTGACTTGCATGTGTGCAATAAAGCCCTCTTCCAGACTGGAACGCCAGTTTCTGGAATTACAACGGACTTTGATGGGGATATAAGAGACGCGGTAAAACCTTGTATTGGAGCAGATGAATTTGCACCTGTTGAATTCTTTTCTTTAGGAAACGATTATGGCCTTTGTCCTGGTGATTCAACTCAAGTAGTTGCAGGTTCTGGAAACTTTGGTGAGGTAGCTTTCTGGAAAGACTTAAGCACCAACATGCCTGTTGATACAGGACAGATTCTTACTGTAAAAAGCCCGGGCAGCTTCGAAGTAACTATCATTAACGCTTGTGGTATTCTGGTAGATTCAGTTACTATTATTCAGCCAGATGCCGTTGCTTTACCTGGCGATACTAATCTTTGTCCTGATGCTAGCACTTCTTTTGATGCTTCTATTACTAATGGAGTAACTTACAAGTGGTCGAGCGGAGATACTACTGCAAACATTACGGTTACTAAACCCGCTAAATACGGTGTTTTGGTAACAGACAAATGGAATTGTGTAACCAAAGACACTGTTGATGTAACTTATTCTGAAAGAGCTACTGTTTCTCCTAAGTCAGCTACTATTTGCGAAGGAAAAACAATTCCGATGGGTGGGCATATTTCTACTGGGCCTTCTATTACTTACAAGTGGGCAGGTTTCCTTTTAGCTGGGTCAGAAACGGGTGACAACATTCTGTTGGATTATGATGCTGTGAACGATAATGATACCATCTACATGACACTAACTCACAGAGGATGTGTTACTACAGATACTTCAGTAGTAAAACGAATTAAAAACCCTACTGCTGTGTATACGCATGACACCAACGGGCTTGCCTTTAATGTTAAAACAAATACTTCTACTGGCAATGTGCATTGGTGGGATTTTGGTGATGGAGATACTTCTGTGTTCCCATTGCCACGTCATTTGTATGCAGCTGCTGGAACTTACACAGTTACTTACAAAAACAGCAACATTTGTGGAGAGGCTACCAGTGCTAAGGAGATTACGCTAATTCTTCTTGGATTGAATGAAAACGAGATAGGCAACAACTTTGTGTTGTTCCCAAATCCTAACAATGGTAATTTCAATATCCACATGGACAATGCACATGGCGCTGCAGTTTCTATTGAAGTAATTGACATCACTGGAAAAATTATTCATTCAGAAAACTATGGCTCAATCGCCACGGAGTTAAATAAGGAAGTGAATCTCAATAACCTTAACGCAGGAATGTACATGCTGAACTTAAGGGCTAACGACAAGATGGAAACCATTAGGTTTATTGTTGAATAAATTTTGATTGATAGAAATAAAAAAAGGGGCTTAGGCCCCTTTTTTATTACCAAAAAATCAAAAACTGGCAACACATCCCCCTTTAACAAACATATTTTATATATTTGGAATTCACCTATTAAGAGAAAGTCTATGAGAATTTTATTACACCTATTACCTATCTTTTTTTTAACCGTTAACCTTTCCCTAAATGCCCAAGTAAAAAGGGTTACAACGGTTCCACCTCTATCCAATAACAATGGAAGTTCGGGAGTTTCTTGGAATCTCCAAGCAGGATCTTCACCCATTATAATTAGAGATATTGGCTACCTGTCGTATTCGGGTAGCTACACCTACAGTATATGGTACAATCCCTCCCCCATTAATAACCCAAGTCCAGGTTGGGCAGTGAATGCCTCAGGTGGTTGGATTTTGATTGGCAACTACACATTTACAGGAAATGGAACTACGGTAGTGAGTGTTACTGGCTCAACCATGAATTTTAAAATTCCAGCAAACACAACTTACGGAATGGCCATAACCTCAACTTCGATGCCCTACATGACTTATGACGCGTCCTTAGGAAGCACTTTTACAAATAACAATGAATGTACAATTCTGATAGGCCCGGGAATAGGATATGGTGGTAGTGCTACTTCCATGAGTAACCATCCAAGGAGTTTTATTGGTTATGTTGACTATGAAGTATCTCAAAATTTGCCTAACTCTGCCCATATTAGTGAGATATGCAGCCCTTCAAGCCCTATGTGTGGAGGTTTGTCTAATGCTTTATCGCTAAAAGTTTTTAATGATGGTAAACTTCCTCTCGATTCAATAACATTTGGTGGTCGAATTCATTATCAGCTAGGTTCGGTAAGAGACACTTTTGATATTCCAGATAATAAGTGGAAGGGGCATGTTGCTTCTGGTGAAGAGTCAAGTTGCCAAACAATATACAATTGGTCAAATGGGTTTAGAACAGGTGATTCGCTATACTTATGGACCAAACTCCCGAATGGCGTAGTTGACAGCGCTTGGCAGGATGACACCATTTTATTTGTTATCAAACCTCAAATGGCTTCTGGTCTTTATACCATTGGAGACACCTTGCACGACTTCGTTGACCTTAAATCGGCGTTTTCAACCTTGTGTGACACCTTTGGAGGAATTTGTGATACAGTAATTTTTGAGCTCGATTCATCCTCTAAAGGGTCGTTTCAATATTTTGGGCAATACGACATCTGTGATGTAGCTGGTACCAGTTGGAATTCTCCGGTTATTGTAAGGTCTAACCCAAATTTGGCAACACCGATTACCCTATGGTATGACTCTCTTGATAAGGACAACAATTATATCGTCAAGTTCTCGGGTTCTCATCACATGATTTTTGAAAACTTAAAGTTCTCTGCAGTGGATTTGGGATCCTATAACAACAACTATTCGGGTAATGTGCAACTTGGTGAAAAATCATCGGATGTGCGGCTCGTTAATTGCGATTTTGAATCGGATCACAAAACTTCCACTTCATCCAACCATACTTTAGTGTGGAGTGAAAGTAACTTAGGTGATAACATCAGTATTGAAGATTGTGATTTTTCTTATGGATCAATTGGTGTGAGCCTCACAAACGGAAGTAGCCATAACATTTGGAACAATGGTTTTAAACATCAAACATTCCAAGGAGTTAGTTTATCTGAAACCAAAAACTCTAAAGTAACATCAAATGACTTCGTTTCTCTGTCGCTCTATATTTCAAGTGCGAGTGATAAGCCCAGTACGTTTAGTTCGGCCATTTATTTAAACAACAACAAAGGTGCATTAGAGGTTTCGAATAATGTAGTAAAATCTTCTAATAGCCAGTGGCCCGCTTCGGGTATTACCTTTGACGGGCACAATGCTTTGAATCAAAGTGTTGAAGTAAGCAACAATTCAATTAACATTGGACAAGCTTGGAGTAGTGTTGTATATCACGGTATTCACTGCGAGGGTGTTAAAGACGTAGGAATTCATTATAATTCAGCTGCTGTTACTGGTAACAATATTGAAAATGCTGGTGTATTTGCCTCTGCTAGCTCGGGTATCGAAATGAATAACAACATTTTCGCCTCTATGCTTCGTGGCTTTGCCATTGACATGGCTTCTGGTGGTTCTGTTGCCCGTTCTGACTATAACGACTTATACTCTCCTACCGA
>JAGQYO010000118.1 GCA_020435995.1 Flavobacteriales bacterium
ATAACCTTCAGTTTTAGAAATACCCTTTAGATCTGTTATTTTACTAAGGTCAATCAAACAAGGTGAGGAGTCATTTCCTTGGAACTTGTTCACCATCACATCGGTACCACCCGCCAAATACTTAAATGAGCCGCTATTCGCTTTCGCCATTTCAATTGCTTCGTGCACTGAGGTTGGGATTAAGTACGTTTTATCTTTTACCATAATTTTATTCTTTAAATAGCCTCTAGCCACTAGCCTCTAGCTGCTAGTTTCTCGCCGCTCGCGGCATTTTTCATCTCCCCCAAAACCACTTCTGATGTAATAGGCAGCGAGGTAACTCGTACCCCAACCGCATCATAAATTGCATTTGCGAGGGCTGGAATAATTGGGTGAATAGCTCCTTCGCCACATTCCTTCGCACCAAAAGGGCCTTCGGGATCTATGGTTTCTACAATGTGGGTATGAATTGGCGGGGTATCTTTTGTGGTAGGAATTTTATAATCTACCAAGTTTCCATTCACGAGTAATCCATCTCTAAATTTCATTTGTTCGCTCAGCGCTTGTCCGAGTCCCATGTGCCACGAGCCTTCTAGTTGCCCTTCTACTGCCAAGGGGTTTATGGCTTTTCCTGCATCGTGCGCACCCCAAATGTTCAGTACTTTTACGTGCCCAGTTTCTTCATCCACTTTCACTTCGGTTATCACTGCTCCAAAACTGTAGGAAGGACTGAGTCCTGCTCCAGCGCCTTTAAAATCACCACCGAGTTTGGGCGAATTGTAGGCTCCAGAGGTATTCAAAGCGCCTACTTTCTTCGTTGCATTTTCTACGGCCTCCACCCACGATAAATCAACCTTTCCATCGTTACTAAACACCCGTTCTTTTTCAAAATTTAGTTCAGATTTTTCAATGTTTTGAACCTTGGAAACTGCATCGAGTATTTTCTCTTTCAGGTTTTCTGCGGCCTGCTTCGCTGCATTTCCCGCCATAAACGTAACGCGACTAGAGTAGGAGCCAAGATCAATTGGAGTAAGTGTAGTATCCGCTGCAACTACAAAAATATTGTCCATACTTAAGCCTAGAACTTCGGCTACAATAATGGCCAACATGGTATCACTTCCTTGGCCGATGTCGCTGGCGCCTGAGGTAATGAGCACACGACCATCCATATCTACTTTGAGATGCACCACCGATTGTGGGTATTCATTCCAGTGAATGGGCAGTGCGCTTCCACTGATAAAAAAGCCACACGCCACCCCAATTCCATGACCTCTTGGAAGTTTTTTGTACTTGTTTTTCCAGTCCGATTCGTCCATCACTTTTTGCAGCGACTCTCTACTTCCGTTGGAGGTAATTCGGTATTGACCTACGGTTAAAGTGTCTCCGTCAATGAAATTTTTGAAACGTATTTCACAGGGGTCCATTCCAACTTCGTTTGCCAATCGGTCGATAATAGTTTCTACGGCGTACCTGGAGTTTACAGCTCCGTGTCCACGCATGGCACCACATTGCGGTTTGTTGGTATAAACCCTTCGCGTTCTAAAACCAAAATTATTGATTTTATAAGGGGCTTGCAGAAGTACTCCGTTGTAATAGGTTGTTACGACACCAAAACTTCCATAGGCTCCACCATCAATGATGATGTCGGTGTCGAGTGCTTTAAATTCTCCTGTTTTGCTCACGCCAAATTCCATGTTCATTTTGGTAGGATGTCGTCCGTGATTGGTAAGGAAAACTTCCTCACGGTTGAATCGAACACGCACGGGTTGTCCAACTAATTTGGCTAAATAGGAAACAATAATTTCATGCGGAAATGGGTCTGACTTTCCGCCAAAACCGCCACCTACGTAGGGTTTAATTACCCGCACCCGACTCATAGGAACTTCCAGGACCTTGGCCAAATAGCGATGTAAATAATGCGGAACCTGAGTTGCGGTGATAATGGTCAAGCCGTTTTCGTCCCAAAAGGCTGTGGCGGCATGTGGTTCGGTAAACCCGTGGTTTATTCCTTGAAAATCGAAGTCTACTTTTACACGGTGATCCGCTGCTGCCAATCCCTCCTGTTGGTTTCCAAAACGCAGTTCGGCTTTTTTGTGAATGTTGTTGTTGAACTTGCTATGAGAATGGATTTGTTCGTCATCTCCCACATCCTCACACGATTCTTTCATATCGAAAAACGGACGCATAGGAGCATACTCTACTTTGATAAGCTGACAGGCTTCACGTGCAATATTTTCGGTATCTGCTGCTACAGCGGCTACTATTTCGCCAATGTACCTTGTTTTTTCTATGGCCATGGCCGTTTCGTCCTGAGAAATGGGAAGTACACCAAATTTTATTGGAAGCTCCACACCTGTAACTACCGACCTTACACCTGGTAAAGCTTTCGCTGCCTCAGTATTGATTGAAACAATTCTTGCGTGAGCGTGGGTACTACGAAGGAACTTGCAATGCAGAGCATTTTTTATTTGAATATCGTCGGCATAATCGGCAGAACCACTCACTTTTTTCCGCGCTTCAATGTAGGGTCTGCCTTGGCCAACCATGTTAAACTTCTGCACATCAAGAGCAGGCTTTTCATTGCTATCATTTACATAAGATTCTACCGCTTCAATGATTTTTTTGTAGCCCGTACATCTGCAAAGGTTTCCCGAAAGGGCTTCTTTTATTTCTTCTGTATTTGGGTTTGGATTTTCCTCAAGGAAATTGAGGCTGGTCATGATCATTCCCGGAGTGCAATAGCCACATTGTACCGCACCTTTTTCTACAAATTTTTCTTGTAGTTTGTGGAGTTTGTTCTGGTCGGCCACACCTTCAATAGTGGTGATCATGCTATCGGCAACGCGCAATGCTGGAGTAATACAACTCTGCACTGCCTTGCCGTCTACAAAAACAGTACATGCACCACAGCTTGCTTGCTCGCATCCTAGCTTGGTTCCTGTAAGATGGATTCTATCACGCAACACTTGTGACAAGGTATCGTGCGGCTCCACTGGTACGTGGTATTCTTTTCCGTTAACTGTGAGTTTTATTAATTTCATTTTATTTAGTTTCAAGTTGCGAGCTATAAGTTGCCAGACTGACAACTGATAACTAACAACTATTTCACATTTACATTCCCGCTCCTATACTTTTTCCGCCATCTACATAGATGGTTTGTCCTGTTATAAACATCGTTTTTTCGTCACTTAAGAAGGCAACGGCATTCGCAATATCTTCTGGTTTTCCCATTGATTTTGTAGGTTGTGCTTGAATCAATTTCTCTTGCACGTCCTCTGGTAGTTTTCGAGTTAGTGGGGTATCAATTAATCCTGGCGCGATGGCATTTACCAATACACCATACTTGCCTAATTCGAGGGCGAGTACCCTTGTTAATCCTACAACACCTGCTTTGGAGGCGGCATAGTTTGACTGGC
>JAGQYO010000119.1 GCA_020435995.1 Flavobacteriales bacterium
GGAAAACTAGAGCCTGCAGAAACCGAGGAGGAAGGTGCTATTCGCGAAATATTAGAAGAAACTGGTGTGCTTGTGGAAATTGTACATCATCAACCTATCTACACCTATCACATGTATATGCTCAAAGCTAACATCATCATGAAAAGAACCTCTTGGTTTAAAATGTCGTGTATCGACGACTCTATGATGAAAGCGCAAGAGGAAGAAGGTATTACAGAAGTGAGATGGATGCCCAAAGCAGATATTAAACCCGTTTTTATGGCAAATACATATCCTACAATTTCAGCCATTTTATCGCAATAATTGTCCTATTCATCACATAACAGTTGTTAACTTAAAATAGTTTAAAAAAAAATAGTTTCTTCACGTTGAGAAAAAGTGTTTAAAGACATCCGAGTTATTGCTTAAAAATCAATTGCTTAGGTATTTAAATATTGACGTGAATGTAGCTATTTGTGAACGTTTTGTGCGTTTTTTACAATGAGCTGTTAAAAACTGAAATACTATTTGATGATTAACATCGATTTGAATATTTGGAAAGAAGGCAAGAGAAGAATACCCACAATTTTCTTGTTGGTATTATCTAGTCTTATTTATATCAATGTAAGTGCGAAAGAAAGCCATTTTCTAAAGGGTGAAGGGAAATTCGTTTCTTTTAGCATGGAACATGGGTTTGACTTTGCTTCCCCAGTTCAACGGCAAAATCAATACTACCTTGATGCTACCTATCCAAAAAGTGCTGGTTCCGGAAATGCGCTTCATTTTAATTCCAGCGACAAAGTCAGTATCGCAAACTTAAGTTTGGGGAACACATATACTATTTCTTTCTGGGTAAAATTTGATGCTGAGATAAAGGCCAATGGAAACCGTCAAGACATTATGTATGGTATAAGCTCGGCTCGGCCACATTTATCAGTTAATAGTGAGAGTGATGGAAAGATAGGACTTTATACGAGCCAAGGAAACAATCATAGAGATGTAAAAACGGCGAAAACCAGTTGGGATGCTAATAAATGGTATCATTTGACATTTTCAATAAAGAATAATTCCCAAAAAATCTATGTAAACGGAATTTTGGATACTTCATATAGCTTCAGTGGTGGCTATTCCAACTGGGAAGGTGTTTCTTTAGGTAGAAGCACAGGAGGATTTGCTGGAACAATGGATGAATTGAGTATTTGGAGTGATGATTTGGATCAATCAACGATTCAAGGAATTATGAATACGAAGATTTTAGAAAGCCACACCAAAATAAATAAATTACTGGCATATTATCGTTTTGATAAAGGTTCCAATGATACTTTGTACGATTTAACTACAAACTACGACGGCGTTCTAACCTATAACTCTAATGTAAAATGGGTGACTTCTGGAGCTCCTATGGGCGACAAAAGCACCACCAGTTTGGGTTCTTCGGCGGTAGCCACAATTCAAACAGATAGTGGAGGCATATTTTCAGCACTTGCAACATCTGGTTTTTCGAGCGATGAAGGAGTTCAGGTTTACTTTAACTCAAACGCACCGAATTCTGTCCTGAAACCAGCTGGAGTAGAATCCATTCTGCCTGCTTATGGGTATATGGGTGTAAACAAAATTGGAGATTCCTCGGATACATATACTGTGGTTATCGATTATTCAAGTATTTCCGGTTTATCAAGTACTCAAAAAACAAAGCTTGTTCTGCTGAAGAGAGAAAACGACGAAGACAGCACTTGGGAATTAGCCTCTAACGCATCACACAATAATGTTAATACAGGAGTAATTACATTGCCAGGTCAAACAGGAACACAATATGTGTTAGGTACGGCAAACAGTTTCACTGATGCAACTGCATATTTTACCAATAGCTCGGCTGGCACAATACTAAACGTAAAAAATAATGGAACTGGATTCGGGACTATGGCATCCGGACTTTCGGGAGCTAGTTCAGTAGCCTACGATGCTACCAATGATTATGCATTTGTCTATCGTTCAAATACCATTGTTCGAATGAAGGGAGATGGAACCGGACAAACGACCATTGTTACAGGTCAAAGTAGCACTCGAAAGGTAATTGTAGATCCAGACAATCAAATGATTTACTTCTCTGATTACACTGGTGGAACAATAAAAAAATGCTCCTATACGGGATCAGGGCTAAGTACTGTAAAATCGGGAATTGGACCCTTGGGAATTTACCTGGATAAAACCAATCAAGTGATTTATTGGGCAGATTTAGGCGGATCTTACATTGGAAAGGTAAATGTGGATGGTACTGGTTCTTCAACCCTTGTGACCGGTCAAGCTGATATTAGAGATGTGGCTTACGATCATATAAACGATGCATTGTTTTGGACTAGGGGCAACCAAAATACGCTTTATAAAAAAGTGGGAGCGGCAAATACTATGAGCCTCATTATTGGAGCCACAGGAATTTACGGAATGGACTTAGATGTGGATAATCAATTAATCTATTGGGCCGAAAATACCACAGGAAAAATACAAGTGGCTAGAACTGACGGCACGGACAAAACAACACTTTATACAAGCTCAGGTCCTATTTATGTTTCTTATGGAAGGTATATTACTCCACTTGTTTATGCCGGTATGGGCAATGCGTTGACCTTTGATGGAACTAACGATTATGTTTCTATCCCTCATAATGCTAGTCTAAATCTTTCAGGAAAATATACCATTATGGCTTGGGCTAAAACACATCAGTACGGAGTTCAAGCTCAGGTGATTGGTAAATCAAATACCAGCGGCACGCAAGCTACTTATTCCTTATTCCTAA
The DNA here is from genome assembly GCA_020435995.1 of Flavobacteriales bacterium. Classification (GTDB taxonomy): domain Bacteria; phylum Bacteroidota; class Bacteroidia; order Flavobacteriales_G; family Salibacteraceae; genus JAGQYO01. Next base: position 2,774 of record JAGQYO010000119.1, read on the forward strand.
GCGGATCTCAAGGGTGGGCATTTCAAAGTTACGATGGTACTTTTGATTTGATTTATTCTAATACTGCTCCAACTATTAATGAATGGTATCACTTAGCTGGGGTTTATGATGCAGGTAATATTTATCTATACATCAACGGTGAGCTGGTGGGTTCTAATACCTCAGGAACACCTGTTCACAATTCTATTCCTTTGGTTATAGGCGGATTTAGTGACGGCCAGCGATTTAACGGAGAAATAGATGAAGTTCAAATTTGGACAGACGCGCTTTCAGCAACTGAAATTGCTAATTATTATAAAAGAAGACCAAATCTTTCAAATACCGATTTGTTGGCTTATTACAGTTTTGATGAAACAAGCGGTCTGGTATTGCCAGATTTATCGTCGAATGCTCATCATGGCGTATTGACCAATATGACTGGAAATGAATGGACTGAAGGTCCGGATTCCTTGTCCTTTGAAATATATGAGAGTGCCTTAGTAGGTGATACAGTGGGCTACGTAACTGGCTGGACTTCATATGGCACACTTTCTTTTACCAAGATTGGGGGAGCAACTTCCGATTTTGACATTAACTCTACTTCTGGTGTAGTCACGGTGGC
>JAGQYO010000011.1 GCA_020435995.1 Flavobacteriales bacterium
AACTGCGGTAGTAGTGAACATTACTGGCTTAAAGCCAAGTGGCAATGGCAGTGTATTTCGTGTAGTTTTAGGACTACTCTTCGCAGTGGAACCGTAATGGAGAATTCAAATTTGCCTGTAAGAACATGGTACTTGACCATGGCATTTATGACATTTAGTAAAAAAAATGGCTGAATCAACACCATTAGAAGATCCCGAAACAGGATTAAAAAGCAAGCATTTGGGGTTTATAAAAATGAGCGTTCTTGCTGGTCACAAGGCTGAACAAGTGAACAAAGCGATTAAAGAAAATATTGATGAGAAATCAATCGTATTTACGGACAAAAGCAAATCTTACATTGATATAGCCAAATACGTTGATGCTCATTTTACCTACAAGTCAAACCCAAACACAACCAATAATGAATTGAAATGGGTGCATGTAGTTATAAGTAATGCAAAGCGCACATTACTAGGGATTTATCATAAAATTAAAGGTAAATATCTACAGCTTTATCTAGACGAGTTTTGCTATAAGCTCAATCGACGATATTTTGGAAACAGACTTTTTGAAAGGCTTACTTTGGCTGTTGCTAAATCCTACTGGCAAGATTAAGGGGAAGCACATTCTACAATTCCAAAAAAGCCTTTTTTACGTCGTTTTTGAATGATCGGGATATTGGAATATTCATTTGATCAATTTTTATTGAGCTCGCGCAAATGCTCTCAACCTTTTGAATATTTACCAGATAAGATCTGTGAGTCTGAATAAAGATATTTTCATCTAATTGTTCTTTGATGGAACTGATAGATATCCTTAAGAGATGCTTTCTTTTTTCAGTAACAATATTTACATAATTATTATCCGCTTGGATGTACAATATTTTATCGATTTGAATCCGTAAATCCTCACCGCCATTTCTAATTTTTAAAATATTTCGTTGTTTTTCATCGCCCAAATTCAAGGCAATCTTTACGGCCGTGTATAAGTTTACCTCGGATACAGGCTTTACAAGATATGCGGTGGGGGAATATGAAAGCGCGAGGTCAAGCTTTTTTTTATCAGTGTATGATGTGATGAAGATAAATGGTATCCCCATATCTTGAGCTTTTTTGGACAATTCAATTCCTTCTTCATTTTTTCCAAGGTTAATATCTAATAAAGCCAAGCCAAAATAATGTTCTTCCATTAATATCTCAGCTTTGGTACTATTCGATGCAATTGTCAAATTGGTAAACTGCATTTCTTGCAATAATTCTTTTAATGCGTAAGCAATGACCAGCTCATCTTCAACTATAAGAATTGGTGTTAATTTAGACATTCGCGTTGGGAGATTTTGTAAATCTAAGTGTGTTTATTAAATAATTGTCCGTTCTGGTTGTGGAAATCGAACCTTCTATTTGTTCAGCCAAAATGTGAATCAGCTTCAACCCGATAGATCCTTCTTTGGTTGATATTTCGCCTGTACCGTTGTCATAAACTGTAAGTATCATTTCCTCGGGATAATATTTAATTCCAATAAAGGGGTTTTCTGTTGATTTGAACGCGTGCTTGCAGCTATTTGTAACAAGCTCGTTAATCAACATAGCCAAAGGAACACTTTTTTCCAATGTTGGATTTAGGTCTTCTACTCTTATTTCGAATTTCAGCTCACGTTCCCCAATTCCAAAGGATTCGCGAATAAATTGACATAACTTGATGAGGTAGTATTGAAATTTTATTTCGCCAATATCCTGCTGTTGATAGAGTTTTTCGTGTATAATACCTATGGCTGCAATTCTGTTTCTTGCACCTTTAAGAGCGCTAATGGCATTTTCATTTTTAAGAGATCTTTGTTGGAGGTAGAGCAAACCATTTAACACAGAAAGGTTGTTTTTTACACGATGATTAACCTCTTGTAGCAAAATTTCTTTTTGCTCTATCAAACTTGCTAATTGGTTGTTAGACATTAAAAGTAAGCTACTTGATTCTCTTTGTATAGTATTGGCTTTAGTTAGGCGAACTAGAAAATAAGCTACAACACTTAAAGTTAGGACCAAAATAAATATGAGCCAGTATGTCTGATGCCTTTTTATCTTCTCTAATTCGGCCATGGAAAGCGCCTCTTCAATTTGAGCCTGTTTTTCCTGTATTTGCCGATTCACTTTATCCCATTCAAACCTGGTCTCGGCTTCCGACACCCTGACCAACCCTTTGGATTTTTCGATTTCTTTGTATAATTGCCATGCCTTTTGGGTATTCTCATCCGAGCTCTTTATGTCCCCTTGATCCAAAAATATCTGGCCCTTCTCTTCGTAAGTTTGAGCAGTGATGAACGAGTAGCCATATTGAATAGATACAGCTAGTACATTATCTAAAATTGCCTGAGCTTTTTCAAACTCTTTAATTTTCGTGTAATGCTTTGCTTTATTGATTTTTACGGCGACTTTATATCTGTAATTATTTAATTCTTCATAAAGTTGAATAGATCGGTCGTAATAATATAATACGCTATCCCGCCCTAGGTTGTAATAAAGAAACCCCACCTCATTACAAGAAGAAGCTTCTAAGTTTTTGTAACCATGCTTTTTTGCTAAATTAATTACGTTTAATGAAATTGAAATTGCGGAGTCTATATAAATTCCTATTTGAGTGAAAATGGCGGCCTTTCGGTTTAAGATATGGGCAATGCTTTCGAGGTTTTGATTTTTTTGCGTTAGCGCAAGTTGTAACCCAGAATTTGCATAATCTAGGGCAACATCCATTTTTTCAATTGATCTATAAAACTCCGTCAGACGCGTGTAATCTTTTATTAAAGAGTTGGTATCTTTTTTATCCAAATTATATTGAAGGGACATTAACAATGGTGGTAGAGCTAGATCGTACTCTTCAATTACCCTGTAGTTTTCGGCGTTTATAACCGATAATTCAATGTATCGAGCCGAATCTAAAGGACTGTCCATGGATTCAAGTAGGTAGCGGTTTATCACTAAAATCGAGCTATCATACTTTCCAACTAGTTGTTGAGATTTAGCTTTTAAATAGACGAACTCATACTTGTCTAAATTAAAACTTCGAGTTTTCAAAAGAGTTAAAACTGAATCTGGTTTTTCCTTCGATAGTGACGAAAGTTTCGCATAATCTTGAGAAATTCCATTCACCCCAACTAAAAGTAAAATACCTATAAAGAAAAATGATATTATTCTACATTTCATCAGAATCAAAAATAACTATCCGATAATCTTAGGGATGCTTTCGAGCATTTTAGTTTCATTTTTGAATATAAAAAATGGTTTTATATAGGAATAAGTAATTACACATTTTGCGTTCTTGTAAAAAGTTAGCTTTGCAACCGTTAACAAGGCAACTAAATTTTGAAGTCAGATTTAAACGACAACGTGGCGTATTTGCTTAACAGCACCACCAACGCATTGAATACATACATGCAGCGGGTTTTGCTCGAAAATGAGATTGACGTTCCACTCGAACAGCTTAAGCTATTGATGTTTCTGAGTTTTCATCCAGGAGTGAACCAACAGGTTGTATGTGATGAAATGAACAAAACCAAACCTGGGATATCTAGGTTAATGGATAGCCTCGAACAAAAGGGCCTTATCGAAAGAAGGGAAGATCCGCTTGACAGAAGAAATAAAATAAATTCTATTACTGATCTTGGACATCAAACCAAAGCCAAATTCTATCCTATTGGAATAGGAAACCTACGAAATATTGAGAATGAATTGGGTGCTGAAACCTCGGCTGAGTTTAAAAAACATCTCATCGCTATTAAAGAGATAATACTGAACAAACTGAATAAATAACAATGAAAAGACAAGTGACAATTGTTTTAGGCGGACTCATTATCGTAGGCGGGCTTTTTTTGAAAAAATACATGGCCTCACAGGCTACTCCTCCTACCAGAACGATAAGCAATAATGGGGCACCAGTGGTGATCGCAAAAAAGGTCATCAATCAACCAGTTCCAAACAAGATTTCTGTTTCGGGAAAATTAGTGGCTGACATTAAAATTGAGATATTTTCGGAAGTTCAAGGTGTGCTGCTTCCCCAAGCTACCTTATTTAAAGAGGGGCAGTGCTTTTCTAAGGGACAAACCTTGCTAAAGATTGACAGCGCAGAATTTTACCTCAATTTAATGTCAAGTAAATCAAGCTATTTGAACATGCTAGTTCAATTGGGTCCCGACATTAAATACGACTTTCCCGAAGTTTACGAAAGCTGGAACAACTATGTCGCCCATATCGATATCAAAAAGCCTCTTCCAGAAGTTCCGAATCCCACTGATGTGAAATACAAGAATTTCTTGACTTCCAGAGATGTGTACAAACAGTATTACAGCATCAAAAGCCAAGAAGAAAAACTGTCGAAGTACAACATCGAAGCACCTTTTTCTGGTTGTGTGAGTGAAGGAAATTTACAACCGGGCAGCATGGTTCGAATTGGTCAAAAAATTGGAACATATATTCAATCCAATTCCTTCGAATTAGAAGTTTCGGTAAATATAGCTAACACGGCTTTGATGGACATCGGTGATTCGGTGCTACTTCAATCCCAAGATTTGGCTGGTAAATGGTTTGGTAAAGTAGAAAGGATATCGCAGCACATCGATCAAACTACCCAAACAATCAAAGTGTATGTATCTGTTTCAAGCCCTGAGCTAAGAGAAGGAATGTTCCTTTCTGGTAGCATTTTAACAGAAGGATTTCCCAAGGCAGTTGTTGTTCCTAGAGAGATTTTAATTGGCTTAGATGAGCTTTTTGTCATAAAAGATTCGTCTTTGGTGCTTACCGAAGTGAATGTGGTTAAAATAGGTGAAAGTGAGGTTGTTATTGAGGATCTAGCCGATGGAACCGATATCCTCTATCAGGTCTTTAGTTCGGCCTACAACGGGATGAAGGTCTCACCAAAATTCTTAAGTAAATAGGATGAGGCACTTAATCGCATATTTTATAAAATACCCAGTTGCGGGAAACACCATTATGTTTCTTATTCTGGTATTTGGCTGGTTTGGATTACAAAGTTGGAAAAAGAATTTTTTTCCAGTTTCTCCAAGTCGCATCCTGAAAATAGAAACTACCTATCCTGGCTCCTCTCCTGAGGAAATTGAACAGGGTATAGTGCTCAAAATTGAGGATAATTTAAGGGGAATTACTGGGATTGAACAAATCAACTCTGTAAGTCAAGAAAATTCTGGGGTAATAACCATCGAAGTTGAAAAAAAGTACGATACTGACCTTGTTCTTCAGGATGTAAAGAACGCTGTTGACCGAATTCCATCCTTTCCTGATGGGATGGAGCCGCCTGTGATCTACAAACAAGAAGGCCGAAATTTTGCCATAAGTTTTTCTTTAAGTGGTGACGTTTCGCTTAATGTTCTCAAAAGCTTTGCTCAAAAAGTTGAAAGTGATCTTTTGGCTATAGATGGATTAAGCAAAGTAGCGCTCTCAGGTTATCCAGATGAAGAGGTGGAAGTGGCCATTAGAGAAGATGATCTTCAAGCGTACAACCTCACATTTGCCCAAGTTGCACAAGCGGTTCAAAATGCCAATTTAGAAATCACTGGAGGTAGGGTCAAAGGAAAAAAGGAGGAACTAATCTTAAGGGCCAATACCAAGGGTTATTACGCCGAAAAGTTTAGAGATATTGTTGTAAAGTCTTCTAATGGCAGACTGGTTTATTTGCATGAAGTGGCCGACGTAAGAGACGTTTGGGCAGAGGTACCTAATCGAAATTATTTGAACGGCGAGCCCTCAGTGATCGTTGAGGTAAGCAATACCATAGAAGAGGACATTCTCCTCGTAACTGACAATGTAAAGTCCTACATCGAAGCTTTTAACGCAGAAAACGATATTGTGCAAGCCACCATTGTAAGGGATGGTTCAACTACACTTAACGAACGAATCGATTTATTGCTCGAAAATGGAATTTTAGGATTCTTTTTGGTTTTGCTTTTTTTGGCTTGCTTCCTCCATATTCGTTTGGCGTTTTGGGTTGCTCTGAGTATCCCCATCTCATTTATGGGTATGTTTATTCTTGGTGCCAACAGCGATGTATCTATCAATGTAATTTCTCTTTTCGGGATGATCTTGGTGGTTGGAATCTTGGTTGACGACGGAATTGTAATTGGCGAGAACATTTACAAAAAGTTTGAGGAAGGAATGACGCCACTTAGGGCGGCAGTCGAAGGCACTATGCAGGTTTTACCAGCGGTGGTTTCTGCTGTACTTACTACTGCCATCGCGTTTTCAACTTTTTTCTTTCTGGAAGGGCGACTAGGAGAATTTGCACCCGATATGGCTTTTGTGGTAATTAGCACCCTAGCAATTTCCTTAGTCGAAGGGGCATTTATTCTCCCCGCTCATATTGCCCATTCTCGTGCCCTAAGTAAAAATGCTACCAAGAATAAATTGGAGCTATTTTTTGACAATACCATGAAATGGCTGAGAGACAAAAGTTATGGGCCTTTTTTGCGATTTTCGCTAAACAACTGGGTACTGGCACTTTCATTTCCTGTTGCTTTGTTTTTACTTACCATCGGAGGTATTCAAGGGGGATTTATCAAGCTTACTTTTTTTCCATTTATAGAGCAGGATTTTATTTCGATAAACTTAGAAATGCCTTCGGGAACGCGCGAATCGGTTACTGAGAGCATTTTAAGAGACATACAATCAGCAGCATGGCGAGTCAACGATTCATTAAAAGCTAATAGGGCTGACGGCAAGGACATCATTGAAAATGCCATGCTCAAAATTGGGCCAAGTACCAATACGGGAAGCGTGGATATTCGATTGTTGGGAACCGAGGAAAGGCAAATGCAGAGTTTTATCATCAGCAATGCCATTCGCGATGCAGTAGGTCCTGTTTATGAAGCTGAAAAACTCACTTTTGGAATTTCAACGCCATTTGGAAAGCCGATTTCGGTATCGTTGTTAGGAAATAATTTGTCCGAATTAGAATCTGCCAAAAACGAACTCAAGGAAGAATTAAAAAAGTTACCCGCTTTGAAAGACGTAAACGACAACGACAAACAGGGGCCAAGGGAATTACAAATCAAGCTAAAAGAAAAAGCTTACTTGCTAGGTTTAACCATGAGAGATGTGATTTCTCAGGTACGGCAAGGATATTTTGGCCAAGAAGTGCAAAGGTTGCAACGTGGACTTGATGAGGTCAAAGTTTGGGTGAGATACGACATTGAAGATCGAGGTTCTCTCAATAAATTAGAGAGCATGCGTATTCGTACTGCTGGTGGCTTGGAAGTGCCCTTTAAGGAAATTGCTGAGTATGAAATAGAACGCGGAATTGTGGCGATAAACCATCTAGATGGAAGACGTGAGGTGCGAATTGAGGCGGAGCTGGGCGACCCTACAGCATCTACAACTGAAATAATGGCTGAAGTTCGTGATGTGATTATTCCAACTATTTTGACCAAGCATCCCTCATTGCGCGTATCTTACGAAGGGCAAAGCAAACAACAGCAAAAAACGGCAAAGTCCGGCAAGGCGATTATACCTATTATTTTGCTCCTCATGTTTGCTGTAATTACGCTTACATTCCGCTCTTTTTGGCAAGCCATTGTTGTTTTTATTCTAATACCATTCGCCGCTATTGGAGTAGGATGGGGTCATTATTTTCACGGGCAAGCTATCAGTTTACTCTCCATGTTTGGCATCATTGCGCTCATTGGTGTAATGGTGAATGACAGTTTGGTTTTTGTGAGCCGTGTTAACGAACTTGTTAAAGAATACGGAGATTTTAATAAGGCAGTTTACGAAGCAGGAATATCCAGATTTAGAGCCATTGTGCTTACCTCCGTAACAACCGTAGCTGGCTTGGGGCCGCTTATTTTCGAAACAAGTTTCCAAGCGCAGTTTCTTATTCCGATGGCTATATCAGTAGCTTACGGAATGATGGTAGCCACCTATATTACCCTCATTGTATTGCCCGTTTTGTTGGTCATGCTCAACCGTGTGAAAGTTATGGCTACTTGGTTTTGGACAGGCAAAAAGCCAACTTATGAAGAAGTAGAACCCGCCATTATGGAATTGGAATCCGAAAAAGAAGTTTTAATCGAAGAAAAATGGAACGATACATACTAACAATTATTTGTAGCTTAATAGTTGGGTTCTCATGGGGGCAAGTTTATTCGCTCGACAAGGTTTTAAAACTTGCGTTGGAACACAACCACAGTATTAAAGTATTGCGCAATAATGTACTGGTAGCGGAAAACAATGCGGACCCCGGAAATGCTGGAATGTATCCGCAATTGAATTTAAATAGTGGTGTAAATTATTCGAGCACGGATATTAAGGCCGAATTTTTAGCTCAACCAAATCCAGTTACTATTGAAAGAGATGGAGCGGAATCCGTTAATGGAAACATTGGCCTAGGTCTGAATTGGGTCATTTTTGACGGATTGGCCATGTTTTATTCTTACGATAAACTAAAAGTACTGGCCGATTTAGAAGATGTAAAAACCAGAGCTGCGGTAGAGAATACCCTCATTCAAGTGGTGAATACCTACTACACCATGGCAAGTGCGGATAACAATGTAAAAGTTGCCAAGGAGTCTATAAACATTACCAAAGACAGGGTAAATAGAGCCAAGGACAAATATGAAGTTGGAGCCAGTTCGGGGATTGAATATTTAAGTGCCGAAGTGGATTTAAATGCTGATAGCATTGCCTTGTTAAATGCCATCAACCAATTAGAGCAGGCTCGGAATAACCTAAACTTTTTAGTTGGTAACAAGCTGCCTATTGGCTTTACAGTAGATGGCGAAGTTGAAATTATTGAGGAGATGCAATTTGATGAATTGCTTCAGCAAGCCAATGCCAATAATGCCCAAGTGCTCAACGCTGAATATTCTAAAATTTCGTCCCAAAAGGATTTGAATGTCGCTAGAGCTGGCTATTTGCCAACAGTAGCTGTTATTGGAAATTATGGGTTCAATTTTCAAGAGAATGAAGTGGGCAATTTATTGAGTTCACGTAATGTGGGATATTCGGCAGGGCTAACACTTTCTTATCCGATTTTTCAGGGCAATCAGAGAAAAATTAGGTCTCAAAACGCCAAGGTAATGTATGAGAGTTCAGAAGAATTAAGGCTCAATGCTGTGGATCAATTGCAAAGAGATTTGAGCAATACTTGGTTGAATTACAAAAATAATTTGGCGGTATTAGAAATGCAGGAACGAAACAAGTCGAATGCCGAAGCTAATTTTAACCGAACAAGAGAGATGTACCAATTGGGTAAAGTTACAAATGTGCAGTTTAGAGATGCACAACTTAATTACCTTAGAACAGAGATTGCCATAGTAAATGCCAAGTATTTGGTGCGTTCCAGCGAATTTGAACTCATTCGATTGAGTGGGCTTCTAATTAAAAAAGAAGGGTAATTTTAGTTAAAGTGAGTAGCTGCTGACTTATGCTACAATGGCACAAGGGGCTATATTTGTCTTTATTATTCTCATGTATCAAACGACAATTTTTTCTTGGGTTAGCCACAGCAAACTACGGATGCAATCGCATTTGTTTTATGTCTCAAAAAGTTGGTTTTAATGGAGCTTTGGTTTTATATACTCCTTCCTTTAGTTGCTTTTATGTATGCGGCCGTTGGCCACGGTGGGGCTAGCGGGTATTTGGCTTTGATGGCTTTATTTGGCATTTCAACCATCGTTATGAAACCAACTGCACTTATCCTCAATCTATTTGTTGCGGGTATTTCCTTCTACCAGTTTTATCGAAAGGGCTTTTTTAAATGGCGCATGTTTTATCCCTTTGTAATTACTTCTATTCCGGCATCTTTTATTGGTGGGTATTTAAGCGTTTCCAGCGAGATTTATAAGCAAATTTTAGGCGTGCTCCTTTTATTCGCAGTTATGCGAATGCTCGGATTATTTGGAACCCCCAATTCAAAGTCATCTGAATTAAAGCTGTGGGTGGGGCTGCTTTTCGGCGGACTTATAGGTTTTTTCTCAGGCTTAATTGGAATAGGCGGGGGTATTATCCTAAGTCCTATTTTGCTTTTGTTTGGCTGGGCTTCGGTAAAAGAAACTGCTGCAATTTCGGCGTTGTTTATTTGGGTAAACTCATTATCCGGATTACTGGGTCTCATGACAAGTGGTGTGGAGTTGCATTCTCATTATTTAATACTTATTGCGTTGGCACTTGTTGGAGGACTTACTGGAGCTTATTTTGGAAGTTCGGTTTTACAAAACAAAAGCCTTTCGCGATTTTTAAGTTTAGTACTTTTACTGGCCGCTATTAAACTCATAGCTACTTAAACGGTTGAAAAGATGAAGATCAAGTTACAATTTTATGGACAGGCCGAAGAATTTGTGGGCCAGTCAGAAATCGAGTTTCAAGTACCAGATACTTACCGGTTGAAAGATGCAACAAACAAGGTGCTGGCCCAATATCCCCTGCTTAACTCCATCCAACTTACACTTGCGGTAAATTCCCAAATTGAAAAATTTGATTTGGATCTAAAGCCCGGGGACACAATTGCCTTTATGCCACCATTTGCGGGAGGGTAGTTTTCTATTTCAATAAGCGAATCGCGCTTTTCACTTCAGAATAGAAAGTTTGAATCTTTTCAGGTGCTGGCCGCTCTTCACTCCAAGTTAATTTTTTTACGTCAGATTTTAATGGAATTTCTATTGAGAAGGAAATATTTCCAGGTTGGTTTAAATCCAAACTTTCGAGGTCTAAAGCGTTAATTTGTAGGGAGAATGCGTCCATCGCATTTTTGTCAAAGGTTCCGATTTTTTCATAGAATTTGCTCTCGTTGTTTAAGCTAAAAACATCGCCCGAATTTTGAATTTTATAGGTTTGATACTCTCCAGTAAACCCGCCTCCTTCGCTAATGATAAAATAGGCGTATTTCATGCTAAAGGCCTGCTCTGTAGTGGCATTTTTTGTTGCTTCATTAGGTACATTTTTCTGGGACGAACAGGAGAGTAAAACAAGTGAAGTAATCAAGATAAAAATGGTGTTTTTCATGCTTTTATTTTAGAATCGAAAGTAGAAGAATTATTTTAGTAAAAGCCCAACCTTGCTATTTCAATCTTTGTTAAGTTTATTTACAAATATGAGATGAAATTCAACTATAATATTGTGAATAAATAAGGCGATTTTAGGTACTCACATTGACTGAATGATAACAAGACTTCTTGCTTGAAAAATCAGACAAAAGTTCAGAGAAAATAGCATGAGATAGTTTAATCCGATATAATATTTGTTTTAAGAAAAAGAGAATCGTAAATTCTCTTTGGTTGTTATCTACATGGTATGGCAGCAAAAGCGAAAAAGGAAGCGTTAAATGAAAAACCAAGCGTGGTTTCTGAAAAAAAAGTAAGAAACAAACAAGGTTTGTTCCTTATAGGAGCAGGCGTTGTTGTTTTGGTTGTTGCAGGTTTACTTGTATTCCAATATCCAAATTCGGCCATCGATAAAAACAAGGCTCAAAACAATAATCTTCCGGCCCAAAAAGACAAGGACAAGATTTTTGTTAACCCCGCAGTTAATTCCAAGGATTTTAAATCGATTAATGTTGGGGAAGTGATTGGCTTAGAAGAAAAGCTAAACACTACTATAAAGGCCTACCTAGCTCAATCTAAAGCAAAATCTATTTCAATTTATTTTCGAGATTTAACCAATGAAAATGTTATCGGGATTCACGAGATGGAAACTTTTTGTCCTGCCAGTTTGATGAAGGTGCCTGTAATGATTGCCATTTTAAAACTTGGTGAATCTGATCGTGGGATTTTAAATAAACGGATTAAGTTTACCGGACGAAAGGAACAAGACCAAATGGATGAAGGAGACGATGCCTTCAATACCCAAACCACCCTTGTTGAGGGTGAATCATATCTCATTTCAGACTTAATGGATAAAATGATTGGGGAGTCGGACAATGAGGCGACCATCATGCTGCTTGAATACATGGATAAAAACGCTCCTGGACACCGAAAACGGGTTCAAGAACACCTGGGATTAAATGAGGCTACTTTGTTTCGAAATACAGAAAACTTTATTACAGTCAGGAGATATTCTTCGTTTTTTAGAACGCTTTACAACGCTTCTTATTTGAGTCCCGAGATGTCTGAATTAGCTTTAGATTATTTGTCCAATACTGGTTTTGGAAATGGCATTAGGAAGGCAATACCATCAAATATTATGGTGTGCCACAAATACGGCTTCAAAAAAACCGATCCATCCACATTTCAATATCACCAATTTGGTATTGTGTATTTTCCTAAAAAACCATTTCTATTGGGCATTATGACAAAGGGAGGAAACCCACAGGACCTTAAAACAATCATATTTGAACTAACACAACTAATATTCTCTGAAATCGAATCACAATCGAATGTTTCTAACCACCATTTGGACAGGGATTTAAGCTAAAGTTAAAGCTTAAAAAGGGCATGTTTGTTCCCGCATGGGTTGATTTACATTTGTTATGGCTACAACGCGAATATCGTTAACATTACATGTATCGAGTTGTTGGAAAATATTGAAAACCATCTCAAAAAGTTTACAATTAGCGAAACTTCTTGTGCATTTGTGTCATACTTGGCTTTAGGCCAAAGATGATAATACGATTTGAGACAATATTACTAGAAGAAACTTTTAAATTTCCTGAAAACAAAACCTAAAAACTAGAAAGAAATATTTCAAGATATTAGAGGAGCCGAGGGGCATTTTGACCCAAAGTTCTTTAAAATAATGACTCATGAAATTTGAGAGTTTAGAACACGATATTCTCGACTTAAAAATAGTTCTGGAAAGATGACCTTTGAAACTGTATTGAAAATTTTTAATGCTTTGGGGGCAATGCTTAATTCAAGCCCTCAGATGTGAAAACAACAATTTGCCAACAACTAGTATTCGGCGCAGCTCTGTAAATAAAAACAGGGCTTGCTCGTACACAGTGAGGGAGGCAGTGACCCTTATTTTTATCCATTTTATCTTTCTTTATTAAAAATTCTAATTTCTAGAACAATTTAGGTCATTTGCCCAACCGTACAATTTCATCTATTGTTTTACCCATACTTGGATACGAGAAGCAATTCGTTAGTAGGGTAGCTCATGAATAAATCATTTTTCGGTTTTAGTAAGTACGGTATCGGAACTCTGCTTCTTGCTTTTTTGTTGGCGGCCATTTTGGGAGTTGGTATTGGGTATATTGCACAGCCATCGCCTAGCCAAAAAGTGATAAAAAAGGCGGTAGAGTCTTCTCCTCCAAGCCTCCAAGAAAATTTTGAGTTTGTGAGTCCACAAGCCGTTTTGCTCAACACAAAGGCCATTAATAAATTGGAAATTGTAGGATTGGATTCTTTGGTGCTAACCAAAATTAGTGTAGCACTGCAAACAAAAAAAGCCCGTGCCGTGTCTGTTTATTTTCAAGATTTAAGCAACGGAAAATCATGGACGATTAATCCCAACGAGAAATACACTCCGGCAAGTTTAATGAAGGTGTCGGTATTACTTGCTATTCTAAAAACAAGTGAATCTCGCCCTGAAATGCTACATCAAGAACTATTCTTTGCGCAAAAGCAACAGGCGAATTATACCAGCGAGGGTTCTCAAGGAATGGAATTAGAATCTCAGCTCATTCCTGAAAGAAAATACCAAGTGCAGCATTTGATAGAAGAAATGATTATTAATTCGGATAATGAGGCGACTTTTTTACTACTCGATTTCTTGGAAAAAACCAACAAAAACGAACTTTTGGAGGTAGAAAGGCTTTTTGATATTTTACCACCTGATAACAACATAAAGGCAGAGGATTTTATCACTGTATCGGCTTATTCTAGGTTGTTCAGAACCTTATACAATGCATCGTTTTTGAGTGTGGAAAACTCTGATTATGCCCTTGAATTATTAAGCAAAGCCATATTTAAATCGGGTATTATTCAATCCATTCCTCCCGAGGTGACGGTTGCCCATAAATATGGGTTGATGGCTGTTAGAAATCAAGGATTCCAATTGCACCATTACGGCATTGTTTTTCACCCCGTAAAACCCTACTTGCTAGGGGTGATGAGTAAGGGTGATGGTGGCAAGGATCTCAGAGAATTGCTTGGAAGCATTTCTGGTATTGTATATAACCATGTAGATGAGTTCTCGAAGAAAACAGAAGATTTATTGTATTTCGATATTATTTAATTGGGATGGCAACAAAAGCTAAAAAGAAAAAAGCGAAAATGGCTCAAAGCATGGGTTTTGACAACCCAAGAAAGCCAGCTTATTGGCCACTTGTGTTAGGAGCAGGTGTTGGTTTATTTGTCGGGTTGAGTATTTTTTTGGTGAGCAACAAACGTTATTCGAGCGAAGCTAATCATAATGTAGAAATACAGCATCCAAGTGTACCACCTAAGGCGAAGTCATTGGTAAATCCTGTAGTAAACTCAAAAGGATACGCGATACTCGATATAGGTGAGATAGCGGAGTTGGAGGGAAAAATTAATGTAAAAATTCAGGGTTTTCTGAAGTCTGGAAAAGCTAAATCCATTTCGGTGTATTTCCGAGATTTATCCAATGAGGATGTAATTGGAATCAATGAAAAGGAAACATTTTCACCTGCAAGTTTGATGAAGGTGCCAGTGATGCTTTCCATATTGAAATTGGCGGATTCCGATCCGCAAATTCTCAAATTAAAACTTCCA
This sequence comes from Flavobacteriales bacterium, assembly GCA_020435995.1. Lineage (GTDB taxonomy): Bacteria > Bacteroidota > Bacteroidia > Flavobacteriales_G > Salibacteraceae > JAGQYO01. The sequence goes on from JAGQYO010000011.1 coordinate 14,649, forward strand.
TTTTATGGAAGAAAAGAGTCACTATTTGTCGGAGAAGGAAATATGCCTTTTAACACAACAACCTCACTTGTGGCGGGGCAAAATTATCCCATTGAAGACTTGCTTAGAATAATGACCATTGAGTCGGACAATGAAGCAACTTATCTTTTACTGGACTATATTGATGGAAACTATCCTGGCTTTAGGATCAAATCTCAAGAGAAATTAGGTTTGGTATTGCCGGCCAATGCTGTAAACACAGAAAACTTTGTTACCGTTAGGCAGTATTCTTCCTTTTTCAGAACCCTTTACAACGCTTCTTATTTGAGCCCCAAAATGTCGGAATTGGCATTGAGTTATTTGGCCAATTCAGGGTTTGAAGGCGGAATAAAATCCAATACTCCAAGCAGGATGAAGGTGAGCCACAAATTTGGATTTAAGCAAATTGATGCATCAAATTACCAATTACACGATTTTGGAATTGTGTACTACCCGAGAAAACCATTTTTATTGGGTATCATGACCAAAGGAGGTAATGTACAGGATATTAAAACGGTAATTGCTGAATTAACGAAGTTGATATTTTCAGAAATAGAATCCCATGCAAGGGATTCAAACCACCACTTGGATCGGGATCTGATCTAAGCACATCGTCCAAAAAAATGTCGGCTGGCGTGCTTTGGGTTGCTATTCATGTGAAACTGATAAAACATGGTGTAAAATTCTAAATGCGAGATATAACCATCCTTGTTGGCATCCATTTCATGAAAAGCCAATTCGGCATCTTCGTCTGAGTTATTGCAAGCTCTGTAAAACGAGCAGTAATTGTCTTTACTTAAAATACCGTTGTTATTTTCATCGATGGCAGGAAACAGTTCATCCATGAAAGGTTTTAGATAGGCGTAGAAGGCTATATCGTTCGATGTTACTTTTTCGTAATAAACCAAAAATTCTTCTTTCGAAACCTTCCGGTCATGATTGATGTCGGCTTCGCGAAACAATTTGGTCCAAATTTTTAGAAATGCTCCCCTAAATTTCCGGTCGTTTTCTCCACCTTCTCTCCATCCAAATTCTTCTCTAAAATTGTCCATTATCAAAACAGCATCATTCATATCCAAATGACCATTTTGATTGGCGTCAAAGATTTCAAAAAGTCGTGTGAATTTCTTTTCTCTTAGTTCATCCATTTTGCACATTTTCATTCGACTTTTTTCGGTACGGTTTACTCCGAGAAAAGTTGCCTAAATGTGCTCGTTACTTGAACGTTATCGAAACGAAAGGTTGGGGTGCATCGATTTAATAATACCATCTGCCAACCCCATTTTTGGCACGTAAATGTTGTCGCTTTTGGCCCATTTCAATACTTCACTAAATATTGATCCAGCAAATATGATAACATCCGCACGGTCGGGGTGGAGTTTGTATTTGAACATGCGCTCTTCATAAGTCATTTCTGACATTTGGTTTAGTACCAAGGAAAGTTCAGCATACTTGATGGGCTCCCAGTCTCGCTTTCCAAGCACTTTATATATTTTGGTAATATTTCCACCAGATCCGATGATATCTAAGCCTTTGAAACCCTTAATTGTAGTTTCGAGCCAATCTTTCATTTCGTGCCAAGCCTCTTCTGTAACCATATTTTGTAATAGCCTAATGGTTCCGATATTGAATGACCTAGATGCGGCCAAATCACCATCCTCATAAAAACTGATTTCCGTACTTCCTCCACCCACGTCAACGTAGAGAAAATCATTGTTTTTATCCAACCTATCTTGAATATGGGTAGAGCGAATCATTTCTGCTTCTTCATCGCCACTTATGATTTCGATTTCGATGCCGGTTCGTTTTTTTACCTTGGCCACAAGCGCGCTTCCATTTTCTGAATCTCGCATGGCACTTGTAGCGCAAGCACGGTATTGATCCACTTTGTGCACTTTCATTAAGTGTTCGAAGGCAATCATGGTGCTTTCAAAATCCTTGGCTTTTCCCTTCGAAATGGCTTTGTCTTTAAAAACGTCTTCACCCAATCGTATGGGAACTCGGACTAACGAAACTTTTTTGTAGGCCGTTTCATTGTTCATTTCATACACGTTTGCCAAAAGCAGCCTAACTGCATTCGACCCTATATCAATTGCCCCGTATTTTTTTCTATTCAAAGCTTTCGTGATTTTTCCAAATAATAGTTGTACAACTCATTTCTGGAGTGAACTTTTCTTTTTGACTTAGTGGTTCTGTATTCATTTTTAATAAGCGGATCCATTACTCTGGATTTTACATTGTCGGCCCATTGTAGGTCAAACATAAATCGGATTTGCTCTTGAATGTTTTTGTCGAATATCGGACAAGTGATTTCGATTCGCCTATCCAAGTTTCTTTCCATCCAATCCGCTGACCCAATATAAAATTTAGGATCTTCATTGTTGCCAAAAATAAAGATTCGTGCATGTTCTAAATATTTGCCAAGGATGCTAATCACTTCAATGTTTTCACTCATTTTGCGAATGCCAGCTTTGATGCCACAGATACCCCTAACGATGAGTTTGATTTCAACGCCAGCTTTGCTTGCGTTATAGAGTTTATTCATTAAATCGGGGTCGATTAAGCTGTTGAGCTTAATGTGAATGTAGGCAGGCTTTCCGTTTTTTGCATTTCGTATTTCTTGGTTAATCATTCGCACCATACGCGTACGCATATTGAGCGGCGATACCAACAAGTTTTTATAGTAAAATGGCGTGAAATTGCCGCCGAGTAATTCAAATACCCTTCGGATTTCTCCTGTGATTTCAGGGTTGCTTGTAAGCAGTGAAAGATCAGTGTAAATGAGTGCGGTTTTTTCATGAAAATTACCAGTGCCGATATGGGCAAACTCAATGATTTTACTGCCCTCTTTTTTGACGATATAACAAATTTTGGAGTGGACTTTTAGACCAGCATAACCGAAAATGACTTTGATCCCTTCGTCCGATAAATGGTTGGCCCATTCTATGTTATTTTCCTCGTCGAATCGCGCTTGTAACTCAACTAGCACAGTAACATCTTTTCCGTTTCGAGCCGCATTTACCAAGGCATTGATCACCTTCGAATTACGTGCCACCCTATAAAGCGTAATTTTTATTATTCTCACTTTTGGGTCGATGGCCGACTCCCTCAATAGGTCGATAAGATGGTTGTAGGTTTGGTAGGGGTAGTGTAGTAAAATGTCTTTTTTTTCTATCACTTTGAGCACACTCTTGTATGGCTTGAGTTCATGATGCCTCACAGGTGGTTGCTTTTTAAACTCCAAATTTTTGGCTCCAATGTTTGGAAATGCGATAAAGTCTTTAAAATTATGGTATCGCCTACCCGAAATTAAACTATCAGAATGGCTTAGTCGAAGCTTCTTTTTTAAATATGTGAATAAGGGTTCGCATATATTCTCGTCATAAACGAACCGCACAGGCTGTCCTTTTTTTCTCCCCATTACACCTTCCTGCATTGTTTCTAAAAAACTTTTCGAAACATCGGAATCGAGATCGAGTTCGGCATCACGGGTAAGTTTGATGGTGTAAGCTTCAACTTGGTTGAACCCATACATATTAAATAAATTTTCCAGGTTGTGTCGAATAATATCATCCAAAATGATGATGTAGCGGCGCTTTTCATCGCTCGGCAACTGTACGAACCTGGGCAAAGAATTGGGCAATTCGATAAGTGCGTATTTGTCTTTGTCCGATTCCACCCTCTTCATCCTCATGGCGAAATAGATACTCTTATCTCGAAGACTAGGAAACTTTCTCGAATTGGACAGCATAATGGGAACCAAAGCTGGATATACCTGATCGTTGAAGTAGTTTTTTACAAATGCTTCCTGCTCTTCGTTCAGTTCCATCTCATTGATTAAAAAAACATTTTCGTTTTTTAATTCTGCAATGATTGCATCAAATATTTTGTAAAATTCTTTAATCTGTTTTACAGTTATATCTTGGATGATTTTGAGCAATTTAATAGGGTCTCCCTCGGTTGGGTCGTGTTCTTTGAGGGCAAGCTGTGCTCGCCTTTTTACACTGGCTACCCTTACTCTAAAAAACTCATCCCTGTTATTCGAGAAAATCCCAAGAAACCGAAGCCTTTCTATCAAGGGGTTGCGCTCGTCAGCGGCTTCTTGCAACACACGTTCGTTGAACCCGAGCCAGCTTACTTCCCTATTAATAAATGGATTTTTTGGGCTATTTATCATAGTTTAAATCTACTATTTCATTTCGCTTAAAATAGGTGGCTTTGATGATGTTTTGAGCGGAAACATCCAGCCATTTATTGGTCTGAAATTCAATTTTTACAACGCCAGATGTCTGTAAGTTTTCTATTCCATAAGGAGCAAATCGTTGGGCTATTAAAGTGAGGGTGGGGTTATGGCCTACAACCATAATGGATGAAATGGATGAAGGTGCACCATGCAACAACTTCAAAACCCCAAATTCTCCATCGTGATAAATAGATGGATGGATTTCGATTCCTTGCTCAGGAAACCCGAGTACCCTGCAGTGTATGAGTGCAGTGTGAATTGCTCGATTTGCCGGACTGGATAAAACAGCGTCGGGTAAGATGGATTGTTTTTTTAAGGATTGCGAAACTTCGTACGCCGCGTGAATTCCACCTTGGGTAAGTGGCCTATCGATATCCTCAACGTTGGGATAATCCCAACCTGATTTGGCATGACGAGCAATGAACAAGGTTTTCATAAGGAACTTTTGAAATTATATCCAATAAAAATAGAAATAAAGAACCATACAAGGCAGTATTACAAGGCTTACGAGAAGAACTAAGGAATTTTTACATCCTTCTGTAAAGTCCTTCGATGTAGGCCATATCTACGGTTTTTTTCCAATCAGGCCCAAAAGCATGGTTCCACATGTGCTCCAGTCGAATAGCAATGGTTGCCATGGCAGTTATTTCTTGATCAGTCCAATCCGCTGACAAATTCTGTGGAAGCGTTACGTTGAACCGCTTGAGCATTCCTTTAAAATCAATAACCGCGTCGCCATAAACTTCTTCGAGGTGATTGAATGCAATGCAGTTCGCATACCCGTGTCGGGTTCCGAAAACAAAGCTTAACCCGTATGACAGAGCGTGACACACACCAACTTCGGAATAGGTTAGACTCAGTCCACCAAACAAGGACGCGAGCATTAATTTTTCATCGTTTTCGGTGCTTTGACCAGCATTTTCTCCAAGAAAAACTTCCTTACAAAGCGCAATCGATTGATCGCCATAAGCTTTTGAAAAAGTGTTGTACTTGATTCCCGTTGCCGATTCAATGCAATGGATAAAAGTGTCCATTCCAGTGTAAAACCATTGATCTGTGGGAACAGTGGCGGTCAACAAGGGATCGAGCACCACTTGGTTAAAGACCGTCCATTCGCATTTTAATCCTAATTTTTTTTCGGGCCCACTTAATACTGCCGTCATCGAACATTCTGCGCCTGTACCAGAAATGGTGGGGACACCACAGTGGTAAATTCCAGGTTTTTTAACCAAATTCAATCCCTGATACAAAGTGGAGGAACCTTCATTGGTGAGCATTAAACTCAAGGCTTTGGCAATATCCATGATACTTCCACCACCAATTCCAACTATACCTGCTGGCAACCCTTGCTTGGCCAAGATTCCATCCCTCAGTTCATCTATTTGTGAAGTTTTGGGCTCTTCATGACTTGCATCTATAAAATAAACTAGGTCTTTGCCTTCCTTTGGAATTTGATTTGCCAAGTCCTTGTCTTCAAAATAGTCATCCACCAAAAAAACCATATACCCTTGATTTTCAGACCTTCGTGGTCTTATAATTTCTCCAAGTTGATAAAAACTTCCAGGGCCGTAACAAATCTTTCCTATGTTATTGAAATTAATGTGCTGCATTGAATCTTGTTTTGAAATTGAATTTAGTTCGCTTTAACTTAGTCTAAATGTTAAACGTGCTTTTTTATAATACTTACCAATTTGGCGCTCATCTCCTCAACTTCTTGAGCCGATTTTTTAGCGCTTACGCCCACAGAAATTAACCGCCCTACAACATCTTGAGATTTGGGCAATTCTAAGTTCGAATAATCTTGAGGAAGCGGAAGTACGTTAACAGGAATTTTCGAAATGGTGCTTAAGTTGTGTACGTGATCCCATTGGTTGATAAAGTGATACATGTTGGTATACCAATATGCCACGCCAATACCGTTAGCTCCTAAATCGGCTGCTGCTACTTGGGCCTTTTTTTGAGTGGGCATAAAAAAATTAACGAAGGTGCAAGAATCACCTTCTTCATCAATTAGATGCCTAAAAGTGAGTTCAGGAATATTTTTTAGGGCGTCTTTTATAATTTTTTTGTTGCGCTTTTGTGTTTTGAGAATGACATCTAGCTTCCGCATTTGGGCCAGACCAACTGCAGCATTCATTTCGCCAATTCGATAGTTTAGTCCTAAATACGGATGGTTTTCCATTCCTCTATTGCTTCCAATATGATCGTGTCCGTGGTCTGAATAGGTATCCGCTTTTTTATAAGTTTCTTCGTTGTCGGTTATCATCACTCCACCTTCTCCACAAGTTGCTATTTTGAAAAAATCAAAGGAAAAAGCGCCAGCTACTCCAAATAGCCCAACATGTTTTCCCTTATAAAATGCACCGAGTGCCTGACCTGCATCTTCAACTAAAATCAAATTATGTTTTTTACACACCGCCTGAATGGCGTCCAAATCGGCCGCGGCACCACACATGTGAACCAAACAAACTGCTTTTGTATTAGGAGTAAGCGCCTTTTCAATTCCTTCCGCACTCAAGCAAAGGGTTTCATCAATTTCTGCAAAAATGGGTATGGCGCCCAAAAACATAACAGCCTCATTGGTTGCCATAAAAGTATAAGGAGTACATATCACTTCATCGCCATATCCGATTCCAGCTGCCGCCAGTGCACAAGTAATTGCAGCGGTGCCACTCGAAACAGCATGTGCGTATTTTGCGCCAGTAAATTTGGCTACTTCACTTTCAAAGTCTCTTGTTTTCCAGTGACCATTTCTCTGAGCATCATGGCCATATCGAAACAAAACACCTGTTTCTAATACGTCATTTACTTCTTTTCTCTCTTCTTCTCCAAACAGTTCTGTTCCTGGCATAATCTACGATTTTATTGCAGTTTTAAGGGCGGCAAAGTTAGGATAAACTTTGGTCTATCTTTGTGGTCTAATACAGCAAACTATGAAGGCTTTAGCAATTATTCCCGCTCGATTTGGAAGTTCTCGCTTGGAGGGAAAACCATTGGTTGATATTCTTGGAAAACCTATGATTCAAAGGGTTTACGAGCAGGCGGCTAAGGCTATTTCTACCGTTTTTGTGGCAACAGATGACGTTAGAATTAAGCAAACCGTAATTGAGTTTGGGGGGAATGTGGTAATGACTTCTGCTGACCATCAAAATGGAACCACGCGTTGCTTGGAGGCGTACGAAAAAATATCTGCTGCCATGAGTGAAACCTACGATGTGGTCATCAATGTGCAGGGGGACGAACCTATGTTAGATCCTAGTCAATTAACGGATTTGCTCGTTCCTTTCAAAAATGAAAAAACGCGAATGTCAACCTTGGTGACGCCCGTAATAAACCCAGAAGATTTGATGAATGAAAGCGAGGCATTTGTGATATTGGATAAGGATTTTAGAGCCATGTATTTTAGCCGGTCAGTTATTCCCCATGTGCGCGGCCTCAACAAGGCCCACTGGATGGAGTATCACACCTTTTATAAGCACGTTGGTTTATATGCCTACACGTATGAAGCCTTGAAAAATTTTGCTGAGCTCCCGGTTTCTAGTCTCGAAAGAATGGAATCTTTAGAACAAAACCGATGGATTGAAAATGGAAATGAAATCTATGTGGCTATTACGCTTTGTGATTCTATTCCAGTTGATACCCTAGAGGATTTAGAACGAGTTAGGGCCATCCTTAGAGATAAACCAGAAGAAGAAGGTGATTAGTTGGTCTGGTTCTCAAAGCCAATGCAAAAACCTATTTTTGCCGCAATTTTAATTAGACTTCATGTCAAAAAAGATTGTAAAAGTTGGAGATATCAATTGTGGTTCGGATGAACTCTTTTTAATCTCAGGGCCTTGTGTAATTGAGGACGAATCCACAATGATGAAAACCGCGGAGAAACTCAAAGAAGTTTCGGAGCGAATGAACATCAAGATTATTTATAAATCGTCTTTTACAAAAGACAACAGATCATCCTTAAAATTTTACCGAGGGCCAGGATTACAAGAGGGTTTGAAACTGCTTCAAAAAGTAAAAGATCAATTTGGCTTTACTTTATTGAGCGACATACATAACCCTTCTCAAGCCGCACCAGCTGGAGAGGTATTGGATGTGATTCAAATTCCGGCGTACTTGTGTATGCAGTCTGAATTGCTGGTAGAAAGTGCCAAAACGGGTAAAGTGGTGAACATCAAACACGGCCAATTTTTGGCTCCCGAAAACATGATTAAACCCGTTGAAAAATGCGTGGAATCTGGAAATGATCAGATTATTTTAACCGAAAGAGGTTACACTTTTGGATATAACGATTTGGTGGTTGACCCCAGAAGTTTTTACCATCTGCGTCAACCGGGTTATCCAGTAGTATTTGACATTACACATTCCATTAGAAAATACGGAATACCAAGTGCCGATCCCAAAGGAGGTAACAGAGAGTTTTTACCTACCATAGCAAGAGCAGGTGTTGCAGCAGGTGTTGATGGTGTTTTTATAGAAACACATCCCGATCCTAGCAAGGCATTGTGTGATGCAGCAAGTCAATTATGCGTTTATGATTTAGAAGAATTTTTAAAACCACTTATCGAAATTCATAATTTAGAGGTTCAATACCGAGATTAAATTAGATTTACAAAAAAGACAAATACATAAAACATGGAATTATATCTTGATTCGGCAGACATTAAAGAAATTGAAGAAGCATTTAAACTTGGGTTTCTAACGGGTCTTACAACGACCCCTACATTTATGGCCCGAGAAGGTGTTACAGATATTGATGGGTTGATTTTAAAATTAGCCGATATGGTACCTATACTTCAAGTTGAAGCACTGGGGCAAACTGCCGACGAAATTGTGGCTGAGGCCTATCGCCAATTGGAAATGGGGCTAAAAAAAGAGCGATCTGTATTTAAAATTCCAGTTTCATTAGAAGGAGTTAAAGCTTGTAAGCGATTGGCCGATGACAACATCATGGTGAATGTTCACTTGGTTTATACCCTGCAACAAGCCTATATGGCTATGGAAGCTGGAGCTACTTATGTATGCCCATTAGTTGGTCGTTTACAAGATCAAGGACACGATGCGCTTGGCTTGATTGAAGAATGTGTTGATGCGGTTAATTTCTATGGCTATGATACCAAGATTATGTTTTCATCAGTGCGTTATCCTGAGCACGTGCGGAATGCAATTAATGCTGGTGTTCACGTTTGTACAGTGCCTTGGAAAGTAATGAAGAATCTTACTGAAAACAACTTCACACGGGTAGGTACAGATCAGTTTTTTGAAGATACAAGAATGATGACTAAAACGGTAAAAAGCGCCATGCGAAAGGTAAATCCTACTGTTTTGGCTAGTTTGTCAATTCCAGAAGCTATAATTAAAATGACAGATTATGGATTTGGATGTGTTACCGTTCTCAACGCTGATGGATCTCTAAAAGGGGTATTTACCGATGGAGATTTGAGAAGATTAATTGGATCTAAGGGCGATGCCATTATGAATACAAAATTGAGTGATTTGGATTTTAGTACACCAAAGAGTATTGAAACTTCTGCCTTGCTCAACACAGCAAAAGATTTATTCAAACAAACTCATGTAGATACCCTAATGGTAACCGAAAACGGGGTTCCAGTGGGTATGCTCGACATCCAAGATTTGGCGGGATAAAATGACCTCCCTCGTAGATATTAGGATGTTGTTTGAAAATCAAGGTGGCGTATTTCTCTCGTCACCTTCGGTAATAGCTCAAAAAATAGCTAATATCAAGGCATTCGTTTTTGACTGGGATGGGGTTTTTAATGATGGGAGAAAAGGAGGGATAAACGCGAGTGATTTCTCAGAAATAGATTCCATGGGAGTGAATATGCTCCGATTTTCATCTTGGTTGACCCAGAACAAAACGCTGCCTATTTGTGCCATTTTAACTGGGGCCGACAACAAAATCGCGAACGAGTTTGGCGTAAGAGAAAAATTTCAAAAGGTTTACTTCAAAGTTTTGGATAAAAACAAGGCCTTAGATCATTTGTTAGCCGATCATGGGTTTAAGGCGCACGAAGTTGCTTTTTTCTTTGATGATATACTGGATATGGGTGTTGCACAAAGATGTGGACTCAATGTATTTATATCATCTCCTGGAAAAGTAATGCTTACCGAATTTGTGAAAAACGGCAGGGCAGATTACATAACTCGCATGTCCGGAGGCGAGCATGGTGTAAGAGAGGCCTGTGAGCTACTAATCGCGTTGGGTAACAATTACGAAGAAGTAATTGAAAGGAGATTTAAATTTGACCAATCTTATCAATCCTATTTAAAAGAAAGACAAGGCGGAAGCACTGGTTTTTACACCCTGAGCAGCCAAGGCCTGATAACAGAACACCACGTAGAATAAAACAAACACCTGTGATAGAATACGATCCCCATAGTTGGTATAAACTGATTTTCAATAAGGACAGCAAGAATATCTTCAAACAATTATGGCCCCCGATGCTTATGTTGTTGATTTATACGAGTGGCGTTGTTGTTCTCTTTAACGAATTATACACATTTCACTACCCAGGCTCTACTGCGGTTCACTCATTATTAGGAATTATTTTAGGTCTTTTCTTGGTATTTAGAACCAATACGGCCTACGACAGATGGTGGGAAGGACGAAAAATGTGGGGACAACTCGTGAATATCTGCCGGAATTTCGCATTCAAATTGAACACCATGCTGGGCGAGGAGAACGAAAAAGACAAAGTTTTTTTTGCACAGATGATTTCAAATTTTGTTTTTGCGATGAAGGAGCATCTCAGAGAAGGAGTGATTGAATCTGAAATTCAGGAAATAGAATCGGGAAATCTTAAGGCAGAATTGGCCACTAAAGCACACCAACCACTTTATATAATGGATGCCATGTATGCCAAACTAATGGAATTGAATAAAAAAGGGATAATTACAGGTGAACAGCTCATTGTACTTGACCAAGAGGGTAGGGAATTTATGAATGTGATAGGAGGATGTGAGCGTATTAAAAACACGCCAATTCCATACTCTTATAATATGTTCATTAAGAAATTTATTTTCTTGTATTCAGTTACACTTCCATTTGGAATTATGAATATCACACAGTATTGGACTATTCCTATTGTAATAGCTATGTTTTACCTTTTGGTGAGCACCGAGCTAATTGCAGAGGAAATAGAGGACCCATTCGGAACTGATGAAAATGACCTTCCCACAGATGCACTCAGCATTAAAATCAGGAACAATGTTGAGGAGACCTTGTTGCGAAAAGTTTAAATAGCATATCAATATATAACGCATAAAAAAGGGGGAGCTACAATTGTAGCTCCCCTTTTTATAAAGAAAGTGTGTTGGGCTTATATTCTCGCGCCGGCTCCGTATGATTGAAACTCGCCATTGTCATTAAATATGAAGTGCATGATGGCATCTCCTGTTACGATTAAATAATAGGTTTCTTGTTCAGCAGCATCATAATACACGTAAACATTGGACAACTGGTTCAACTGTTTTAGTGGTCCAAAAGAAGAACTTGACTCAGTTCCTTTTTTATCTACGTGGTAATAGGAGACTGTACCACCTGCGGCAATTTTATATACACCAGCCCCAATTGTGCCGTCATTCCAAGTATCCACGAATTTGTATTCGCCAGCTATACTCGATAAAGTGCTGCTTGTTATTTTGTATGCCAACGCAAACCCTTTTCCTGTACCTAGGTCGATGAGGAAAACAGACTCAGCACCTGCTACGTAGGCATATCCACTAACAGTCGCACCGTCGAGGGTGACATTTACATGTCCTTTTTTGCTACTGTGAAATGACCATGCTCCGCTATAATCGGCAGTAGAAGCCACTTTAGGGAATAAATTAGGTATTTGATCTACGGTTTCAGGGTCAATTACATCGTAATCTCCCGAGCCTCCGCTTGCGGCATCGTTTAGGTGGATTTTACCATCTGTGGTTGCCGTGAAAATGCCCCATTCTTTATAGGCCATACTTCCGTTAATGGGCACGTTTCCCATTCTAACATATATATAGTCGCCAGCTATAAGTGCTTCTTTTCCAGTGTTGTCAATTTCGGAGCTAACGCCAAATGATATTTGATTTGCGCTATTTCCAGAAGGAAAATTTGATGCGATAATCTTGTCATCTAGCTCAACCGCGTAAAAGGATTCACCTCCAGCTTTGGCAGCGTAGAGTCCTTTTGCCTTCGATTCGTTTACTACGTAAGAGCCCGATTCTGATTTACCTGTGGTCTCATTATGCAATTTGTAGGTCTTTTTTGATTGATTAATTTCAAACGTCATTAAATCCCCATAGGAAGCTGAACCTGAATAGTTGTTGGTAATCTCAGGTGTTGGTGCTAGTACTGGAGGGGTTGAGGCAGGTGTGGTTTCTTCATCTTTTTTACATCCGTAAAATACGATTGCTGAGAACAGCAATGCAGGTAATAATCTCTTTAATACATCCATAGTTTTTAGTTTTTAAATTTTGACGAGTATAACTATCAATAAAAAAACTAAAAATGATTGACATCATTTATAAATATGATGGTCAATTAATAGCACTTACAATCGTATGAGAAATGCATTTTGGCCTTGGGCACGTAGTCTTGAATTATTTCTTGGTCCTCTTGTTTTATTGCGTTAACTCTAAAGTCGGCTTCTTTCAAATTGGTTAAGTCTTCAAATTCCCTTGGCATTTCTGCCAAGTCATTGCTCCAAACATCAAGGTATTCGAGTTGAGTTAGTTTGCCTATTTCTGGGTTTAATTCTATCAATAGGTTTTCTCCCACTTGAAGTCGTTTTAAATTAGAAAGTTGTCCAATTTCATCGGGGAGTACCATAAGTTGATTTTTACTCAACACCAGCACTTGTAAGTGACCAAAAGAGCCAATTCGGGCGTCGAGGGAATCGATTTTATTTTTGGCTAGGTTGAGCGATTGAAGGTTGACCAATTTTTCTATATCTGCTGGAAGCCTCTTTAATTTTTGTTTTTTAAGCTCAAGTTTAATAACGGCCTCTGGATTTGCCAATGCTACTTCCATGGAGGTACAAGGTTCTAAAACCTCCAATTCCTCTACCGACAAAAGCTGGCCTTGTCCTACCAGAGGCAACAACACAGCTAAAAAGCTAAAGTAAATTAAGGCACTTGTTTTTGTCAATTTCTAATTGTTTTTGAAGTAAGTGAACGTCATCAAATTTTTTCTCATCGCGAATTTTTTCAACAAACTCTACAACGATGTTTTCTCCATAAATCGTATTATCAAAGTCAAAGATATTGACTTCTATGGTTTTTTTAGACACATTATGAATTGTGGGCCTTTTTCCAATATTGAGCATCCCTTTGAATTTATCGTTGTTGCGAAACACATATACTGCATACGCTCCCACTGGAGGAATCAGTTTGTGGTGGTTTTTTACAAAGATGTTAGCTGTGGGGAACCCGAGTGTGCGACCCAATTGATCACCTTCAACCACCTCTCCCATAAGTTGATAGTGATACCCTAGGAAGGTATTAGCCTTTCCTATGTCGCCTTCTTGAATAGCAGTTCTCACTTTGGTTGAGCTTACATTAATGCTTTCTATTTCTAATGCAGGTTGCTTTTCAAGCTCAAAGGAGTAGAGTGTAGCCAGTTCGTTCAATTCTTGAAATGAGCCTTCTCTATTTCTTCCAAAATGATGATCGTGACCGGTAATCAAAACTTTTGTGTTCAACTTGTTCACCAAAATATCTCTAACAAATTCGGTAGAAGAAAGCCTAGAAAATTCTCTTGTAAATGGATGAATAATTAAGTGATCGATGCCAGTCTTGTCCAATAGTTCAATTTTCTCTTCCTGGGTGTTGAGCATTTTTAGGTCATTATTTTCAGGATAAAGCACCAATCTTGGATGTGGGTGAAAGGTGAGTAACACACTTTCTCCGTTAATTTTTTTGGCCTGTTTTATCAGATTTTGTAACACGATTTTGTGCCCTAGATGAACGCCGTCGAATGTTCCAATGGTAAGGGCTATATTTTGGCGAGTTTCGAACTCATCAATTCCAAAGTGTACTTTCACAGAATTAAGTAATATTTATAAACTAAAATAATATCGCAATAGCTTGATTTGTAAAGTATTAAAAGGAGTGTTAACAAGCCTGTGAATAAGGTCAAAAGTAGCTTTTTTAATTTACGATGGCTATGCCAAAACTCTATACAAAAAAACATACATTTGCAGCCAAATTTTGAGTACCCTTAATATACATTTATTTTAATAAAGATGTCCGCAAAAATTGGAAGAGTTTCACAGATTATTGGCCCTGTAATCGACGTTACGTTTAACGAGCAAGGAGCCGAATTACCAAATATTTATGACGCATTAGAAATTACTCGCGACAATGGTCAAAAAGTGATTTTGGAATGTCAGCAACACGTTGGAGAAGACACAGTTCGCGCCATTGCAATGGACGCTTCTGATGGCTTGCGAAGAGGTATGGAAGTGGTGAACACGGGTATGCCTATTAAAATGCCAATTGGTGAAGAAATCAATGGTCGTTTGTTTAATGTGGTAGGGGATACAATTGATGGAATTGGTGATATTTCTAAAGTAGGTGGATCTCCAATTCACCGTCAGGCACCTCGTTTTGAGGATTTATCTACATCGTCAGAAGTATTGTTCACTGGTATTAAAGTAATCGATTTGATTGAGCCTTACTCAAAGGGTGGAAAAATCGGTTTGTTTGGTGGAGCTGGTGTAGGCAAAACGGTTTTGATTCAGGAATTGATCAACAACATTGCTAAAGGTTATGATGGTCTTTCGGTATTTGCGGGAGTAGGTGAAAGAACCAGAGAAGGTAATGACTTACTACGTGAGATGATCGAATCAGGTATTATCAACTACGGTGCTGAATTTAAAGAAAGCATGGAAGCCGGTGGTTGGGATGTAACTAAGGTTGATAAAGCGGCCTTGGCTACTTCAAAAGCAGCCTTTGTTTTCGGGCAAATGAATGAACCTCCAGGGGCTCGTGCTCGTGTGGCGCTTTCTGGTCTTACCTTGGCTGAGTACTATCGTGATGGCGATGGCAAAGGTGCTGGAAAAGACATTCTTTTCTTTATCGATAACATTTTCCGATTTACACAAGCCGGTTCTGAAGTTTCTGCCCTTTTGGGTCGTATGCCTTCGGCGGTGGGATATCAGCCTACACTATCAAGCGAAATGGGTATGATGCAAGAGCGTATCACCTCAACAAAGAATGGTTCAATTACTTCAGTTCAGGCGGTTTATGTACCAGCGGACGACTTAACGGATCCAGCGCCAGCAACTACGTTTGCTCACTTGGATGCTACCACGGTACTTTCTCGAAAAATTGCCGAACTTGGTATTTATCCTGCGGTAGATCCATTGGATTCTACTTCTCGAATTCTTACTCCGGAAATCGTAGGCGAAGAGCACTATTCGTGCGCTCAAAGAGTGAAAGAAACATTACAGCGATACAAAGAACTTCAAGATATTATTGCCATCCTTGGTATGGACGAGCTTTCAGAAGATGACAAACTGGCGGTTCACAGAGCCAGAAGAATTCAACGATTCCTCTCTCAGCCATTTCATGTTGCCGAGCAGTTTACCGGACTTAAAGGTGTGCTTGTTCCGATAGAAGAAACCATCAAAGGTTTCAATATGATTATGGATGGAGAGGTAGATCAATACCCAGAGGCAGCTTTCAACTTAAAAGGTTCTATTGAAGAAGCGATTGAGGCTGGTGAGCAAATGCTTGCAATGGGCTAAAAAATAGAGGTGATGAACGTCGAAATTTTAACTGCAGACAAAAGCCTTTACACAGGCGAGGTAGATATGGCTACATTTCCAGGAGCTGATGGCTCGTTTGGTGTGCTCAACAACCATGCTCCTATGATTGCTTCTTTGAAAGCGGGTACCATCATATTAAAGAGTGGGCAGCAAGAAGAAAAAATTGAAGTGAAGGGCGGAGTAGTGGAAGTGCTTCACAGCAAGGTAATTGTTCTTGCGGAGTAATTGTTTTTAGATAATAATTGATTCGAATTCCGTAGGAATAAAAAAAGGCGCCATTGGCGCCTTTTTTATTTTGTGATAGTTCAGATTGTAATGCGAACTAGTGATTTTTATATTGGTGTTAGCTAAAGAATTCTTACATAGGAAGTTTTTAACCTCCCCTCTTCCCAGCCAACTTCCAAGCTATTAATGCCATTGGAATGTAAGCCAAAGTGACGTCTACCACCGAAAACCAAGTAGGGCCAGGCAACATGTAGTTAATCATAATTCCACCCAATAAAAAGAAACCTCCAATGCCGAGGGCAAATTTCATTTGGTGAGAAGCGGCCAACAAAACAGTAACCAATGCGCCAGTAAAAGTGCCTAGTGCATGTGCCGCAAATGGCATGATAAAATTTTTGGTAGGGAAGGTAGGCATAGCCGCCTTGAGGCTTTCCATATCGTTAGGGTCAACCCCTTCTGGTAATGGAATTACACTTCCACTTATACTTATTAGAAAACCATTTACTACGTTTCCTACTACCAAACCAGCTACTACAGCCAGCACATTTCTTAAAATCGGATTCATGCCTCAAAATTTTGCAACCAAATTAAGAAAGATTTGTTAGGGTTGGGTTAGATGTTGGGTTGGTTGTAGGGTTATTTGTTGGTTGTTGAACAGTTCGCTTGTTCAAACATAGCTCCCGCGACCTTATCTCAATTTCTCGTTATCCTTATGCCTATCCTTATCGCGTTTGGTTTTGTTGTCCATTCGTTTTTTAAAGGCTTCGGTGAGGTCCACGCCCGTTTGGTTGGCGAGGCAGATCAGCACAAAAAGTACATCCGCAAATTCTTCACCGAGGTCTTTGTCTTTGTCCGATTCTTTTTCGCTTTGTTCGCCATAGCGTCGCGCAATTATTCTAGCAACTTCGCCCACTTCTTCGGTAAGTTGCGCCATATTGGTGAGCTCATTAAAATAGCGAACACCTACAGTTTTAATCCAATCGTCAACTTCCTTTTGTGCTTCCTCAAGTGTCATAGCGAACTTTATTCTTTGTTTTTAGAGTCGATAAAGATAGTCACCGGACCCGAGTTGACGAGCGAGATATCCATCATGGCTCCAAACTCGCCAGTTTGTATGGTTTTTCCCAAATCTTTTTCAAGTTGTACTATCATATTTTCGTAAAGCGGAATAGCTTGTTCTGGTCGCGCAGCTTTAATAAACGATGGCCGATTGCCTTTTTTGGTTTTTGCATGCAGGGTAAATTGTGATACCAGTAGAATGTCGCCTTCTACCTCTTTGATATCGCGGTTCATGTTGCCGTTTTCATCTGCAAAAATCCGAAGTTGAACTATCTTTTTACTCAGCCATTCTAGGTCTTCTTGGGTGTCTGCTTCTTCAATTCCTAGCAGCACCAGCATCCCATGGCCGATCTTTCCAACAAGTTGATTGCTAGTGGTTACCGAAGCGGAAGAAGTACGTTGTATGATGACTCGCAAAGCTCGAATTTTGAATGTTTAATTCTTAATTTTAAATTATTCAACATTCAACATTCAACATTCAACATTCAACATTCAACATTCACTTATTTCCCTTCGCGTAATCCGCCAAAAATTTCTCTAAACCAAGATCTGTAAGTGGGTGATTTAAAAGTCCCGTTATGGAAGAAAGTGGACCTGTCATAACATCTGCACCAATTTCTGCACATTTGATCACATGCATGGTATGGCGAACCGATGCGGCTAAAATTTGTGTTTCAAAAAAGTAATTGTCGTAAATCAATCGGATTTGTGCAATGAGATCCAGTCCATCGGTAGAAACATCATCCAACCGGCCAATAAATGGAGACATGTAGGTCGCACCTGCTTTGGCAGCGAGCAAGGCTTGTCCAGCCGAGAATATGAGGGTACAGTTTGTTTTGATTCCCTTATTTGAGAAATAACGCAAGGCTTTAACTCCGTCTTTGATCATCGGAATTTTAACCACGATATTCTCATGTAAATCAGCTAACGCCTCACCTTCTTTAATCATTCCGGCATAGTCAGTAGCAATTACTTCGGCACTCACATCACCATCTACTATGTTACAAATGTCAACGTAATGTTTGAGGATGTTATTGGTTCCAGTAATGCCTTCCTTGGCCATTAGAGATGGGTTGGTGGTAACACCGTCCAATACTCCTAGTTCTTGTGCTTCTTTAATTTGAGCCAAATTGGCCGTATCGATAAAAAATTTCATGGGAATTTCGCTTTTTCAGTAAGCGAGCAAAGGTAGGTTTAAGCGCCTTTTTTGCGATACAAAAGCTTTAACAAGTTATGCACGAATCGAAGCGCCTGCCATTATTTTGGCCTGGGCTTTTAGGTGGTTTTTTATCACCATCAATCCTTTGTTGAAGTTGATGTTGTTGTTGATAATGAGGTGGGCTTGGCTTCGATAAGGCAACAAATATTGTTGGAATGAAGGCAATACATGATGTTCCCATTGGTAGCGAACCTCTTCTTCGGGATAGCCCCTCTCGGTGGCGTCTCTATTAATACGCCGAGCAAGTTTAATTTCTTCATCTACCTCAATATACAATTTAAGGTCGAGCAAGTCCGCTATTTCGGTGTAATGCATAACAAACAAACCTTCCATAATGATTATGGGTGTAGGTTCAATTTTGATGACTTGTGGGGCAGAAGTGGCGTTGTTGAAGTTGTATTCATGAATTTCAATCGATTGGCCATTCATTAGTTTTTGAAGGTCGTTGTAAAAAGCCTGTCGATCGATAGAGCTAGGTAGGTCAAAATTTACCCAGCCATTCTCATCCTTCTTTTGCTGGTCAATAGGGAGGTAGTAATTGTCTTGAGAAACGACTGTAATGTGCTCGTTCGGAAGACTTGCTTTTAGCGCATTGATAAACGAAGATTTACCCGAACCTGAGCCTCCTACTATTCCTACCAAATATGGTTTTTCGTTCATGGTATTCCTTCAATTTATTCGTGGGCAAAAATAGGACGTAAATACGTTACGGTTTCACATACTAACCTTGTTTTATGATTTCACTCTTACCCTCTCCGCTACGCACCATTTGGTCGGCCAAGCCTACCGAATTGGAGCCATTCGATTTTTATCTACGCCTCAAAGAAGAGTTGCGCCCCGATGTGGCCTATTTCTACCACCACCTCAGAGAAGGTATGAAGCTCCATGCATGGATTTCCGACAACCAATTGGAACTTACAGCAAAGGGATTTCTGATTTGCAAATTGCGTTTGGATCGGTTTCCGTTTAGGGCAAATCAAATTTCTGGCATGAAATTCATTATTCACCGCATAGAAAAACAAAAATATTTACCCTGTAAGTCATTGGAAATTAAAGTAATTGAGATTGAAAATTCACAACGTAAATAGGTTGCGTTCTCACAAAATACTTTGGTCAAAGAATTACAATAAAACAATAAATTATGAAAGCAGAAAACAATAAGATTCGAGCCGCACGACCAGCAGAAATGAATATTCATGTTTGGAACGTGCTCAAAAAAATAGCAACTGAAATTCGCAAAACCGAAGGCGAAGGAAGTCCTTGGAAAAATAGGGTAATGGTAAGTTGTAAGGAGTTTTACCACATGCTTTTGGACAGCCATGGCAACCTTATTCTTCAAAACAAAGAATTGATTCACTTTGCTCAAAACGGTCATATTAAAAAATGGGCCAACGAAGTGTTATTAGATGGTATCAATCTGTTGAGCAACAGTGCGTATGACATAGCCATTCAAAAATTTGAATTGTACAAGAGTATGCTACCTGCCGAAAGCATAGGCGATTATTATTTAGCAAAAGCCTATCAAACCAAAATGGAATTGAGAAAAGCGTTAGTTCATATTAACTGTGCTCTTCAATTAGATTCAAAAAGTGCAAAATATTACACCCTAAGAGCTTCTATTTATTCGGCGTTAGACCAAGATGAAAAGGCCAAAAGTGATTTAGATTTTGCCTTATTGATTGAGCCACTTTTGGCCAATGCTTATTATTTACGAGCCATTAACCACTCAACCAGGGGTGATATTAAAATGGCTATTCAGGATTTGAAAAAGGCTATTGCTGTTAAGCCCGAGGAAGTGGATTACCATTTGGCGTTGGCCAATTCTTACTTGAGTATGGGCAAGTTTTCTGAGGCTTACGGTGCTTTTAGAAAGATTCTATCATTAAATCCGTTTCATGCGGAGGCCTTATTTCAGTGTGCTTCTATTAAAATTGAATTGGATATAGAAGTAAAAACCGCCGAAGAAGACCTTTGGATGGCACGCTCGTTAGGACATCCACTTGCCGAGAATTTATTGCTTGCAAGGTTTTATCCTGGTTGGGATTTACCATTATCGAATGTAGCATAAGCCGTTTATTTTTGCTTATGACCAATCAGCATCATTTGGTGAACTCGGTAATATTTTAACAATCATGTGGTTGGTCGATAGCATATTATTGTACTATGATCAAACTGGTTGGCCTCAACAAGTATTATTATCTGGGAAAAACGCCGCTTCACGTTTTAAAAGACGTGGATTTGGAAATTGGCTCTGGCGAACTGGTTTCTATTATGGGCTCTTCCGGGTCGGGAAAATCTACTTTACTCAACATCCTTGGAATTCTCGACTCTTACCAAAGTGGAGAGTACTACCTCGATAATCACTTGGTAAAAGACTTATCACAACGCAAAGCAGCCAAATATCGAAATCAATTTCTCGGTTTTATTTTCCAATCCTTCAATCTTTTGAATTACAAAACAGCCGTTGAAAACGTAGCCCTTCCCCTTTATTATCAAGGTGTTCCGCGCAAAAAAAGGAATGCACTGGCCATGGAATATTTGGAAAAAGTAAACCTATTGGATAGGGCCGAGCACCTCCCTTCAGAACTGAGTGGCGGACAGCAGCAACGGGTAGCCATAGCAAGAGCTTTAATAGCTAATCCGAAAGTGATCTTAGCCGATGAGCCTACAGGAGCTTTGGACTCAGAAACTTCAAACGAAGTGATGAATTTGTTTCGAATGGTCAACAAGGAGGGCATTACGGTGGTAATTGTTACACACGAAAACGAAATTGCAGCTCAAACCGATCGACTGATTCGCCTTAGAGATGGCGTGATAGATCATCATGTGGTTCAAAATCAAACGAGTGGCTGATGTTTGAATTGGACAATTGGCAAGAGATATTTGCTACCATCTCAAAGAACAAGCTTCGAACTTTCTTAACGGGTTTTGCAGTGGCATGGGGCATTTTTATGCTCATTATTTTGTTGGGATCTGGCAATGGAATTGAGAATGGAGTTCGGGAGGATTTTAAAGATGATGCCGTCAACAGCCTTTGGTTCTACGGTGGAACCACCTCATTGCCCTACAATGGAATAAAAGAAGGGCGGGATATTCGATTTCACAACGATGATTTTGAATACATCAAAGAACAAATTGAGGGCACCGAATATATTACCAACCGACGAAACATTTGGAATGCGGCCACTTCCTTCAAAAACGAAACAGGAAGGTATATGATGCGATGTACCACGCCCGAGCATGTTGAGCTAGAAGGAAGCATAATGGACGAAGGGCGGTTTGTGAATGAAGACGATGTAACCCATTCCAGAAAAGTGATTGTAATTGGAAAACAAGTGCGAAACGATTTGTTTAAAGACGGAAATGCCTTGGGTGAATTTATTAATGTAATGGGCATCATGTTTAAAGTCGTTGGGGTATTTAGTGATGAAGGCTCGGAGCGTGAGGAGCGCATCATGTATATTCCAATTTCAACGGGGCAAACGGTTTTTGGCTGGTCGGGGCGTACACGGTTAGATAATATTCTTTTGACTGTGGGCGATGCCAGCTTGGTTGAAACGAGTTACATCGCTTGGCAAATCAACAATTACTTTGCAAGAAAATACAATTTTGACCCCGAGGATAGACGCGCCATTTATATCAGAAACAATGTCGAGAATTTTCAAAAAGTAAGCAGTATGTTTCAAAATATCAGGTATTTCATTTGGTGCATTGGCATTGGGACTATTCTCGCTGGCATTGTGGGTATAAGCAACATCATGATGATAGTGGTGAAGGAACGCACCAGAGAAATTGGAATTAGAAAAGCCCTAGGAGCCACTCCGTTTTCTATTGTGAGTTTGATACTTACCGAAGCTATTTTTATTACAAGTATAGCTGGCTACATTGGTCTTTTATTAGGCGTTTCACTTCTCGAGTTTTTGAGCAACAACCTTGAGGGAGTAGATATGTTTAAAAACCCCCAAGTGGATTTTAAAATTGCAATCGGATCTACACTGATGCTCATCTTTTTCGGAATCCTTGGCGGATTTGTTCCAGCCCAACGTGCTGCATCTATCGAACCTGTAATTGCACTTAGAGAAGAATGATACTTGACAGAGACAATTGGCATGAGGTGTATGTGGTTTTATCACGAAATCCGCTGCGCACTTTTTTGACCGCGTTTGGCGTGTTTTGGGGTATTTTCATGCTCATAGTGATGCTGGGAAGTGGCAAGGGCCTCCAAAATGGCGTTCAGGCAGATTTTGGATCTTATGCGACCAATAGCATGTTTATTTGGGCTCAGGGCACTTCAATGCCATACAAAGGCTTGCCAGCAAATCGTTACTTCGAGCTCAACAACCGAGATGTAGAAGTGCTCTTCGACAGAATTCCAGAAATTCAAACGATAGCACCAAGAACACAATTGGGAGGTTATGGTGAAAACACGGACATCAGCAGGAATAACATAAAAGGAAGCTTTTCGGTAATGGGCGATGTGCCTGAATTAATGGAGATTAATCCCAAGAAAATTAAAGAAGGACGTTTCTTAAATCACTTTGACGTACTAGAAAAACGAAAGGTAGCAGTCATAGGAAGACGGGTAAAAGATGTGTTGTTTGATTTGGATGAAGATGCTTTGGGGCAGTCAATTTCAATAAATGGCGTTTACTTCACTGTAATTGGCGTTTTTGATGTTTTTAATGAAGCCACATCCGATGAGGACGAAATCGAAACCATTTTTATTCCTATTTCCACTTTTCAGCAAGCATTTAACCGTGGCGAAAACATTGGTTGGATGAGCATAATGACTAAGGCAGATGCGCATATAGCAGATATTGAGGACAAAGTAAAATCGGTACTGGCCGATCAGCACAGTGTCCATCCTGACGACAAAAGAGCTTTTGGTAGTTGGAATATGGAAAAGCAGTTTCTCAAAATGCAGAACCTATTTACCGGAATTAACTTCCTGATATGGATTGTGGGTATCGGGACGCTTTTGGCCGGAGTAATTGGAATAAGCAACATCATGCTCATTGTGGTAAAGGAACGAACCAAAGAAATTGGGGTACGCAAAGCATTGGGAGCTTATCCGTGGTCTATTATTTCTCAAATTGTGCTTGAAGCTATTACCTTAACTTCCATCGCTGGTTATTTAGGGTTGATTGCGGGTGTAGCCACCTTGGAGGGAGTAAACCGCCTGCTTGTGAAATTTGAAGTGAAAAGCGAAATGTTTCAGAACCCAGAGGTGGATTTTAAAGTGGCCATTACAGCCACTGGAATTATCATAATTGCAGGCGCCATTGCGGGACTCATTCCAGCTCAAAAAGCTGCTCGAATAAATCCCGTAATTGCATTAAAAACAGAAGGATAAAATGATTAAAAAAACAATTCAGTTTTCAATTGGTTTAGCGCTCTTAGGAGGATTTGTTTATACGCTATGGTACCTATATAAAAAGTCGGAAGAGAAGCCGATGATGGCAATTACCGAAGAGCCATTTATATCTAATGTGATTAAAAAAACTGTGGCTACGGGTTCCGTTGTACCCAAAAAGGAAGTGATTATCAAACCCAATATTTCGGGGATTATTACTGAAATATATGTTGAAGCAGGCGACTTTATTAAGGCGGGAGATATCATTGCTAAGGTGAAGATAATTCCCGACTTGGAAAAACTAAATGCCGCTGAAAACCGAGTAGACAGAGCTAAACTGGCTTTAGAGAATGCCGAAATAGATTATAAAAGGTCGAAGAAGTTGCTTGATGACAAAGTGATTGCTCCTGCTGATTTTCAGCCAGTTGAATTGGCAAAGAAATCGGCCATAGAAGAGCTAGAAACCGCACAAGACAATTTGGATATCATTCGAGAAGGTGCTTCTAAGAAAAGTTCGGTTGGAACAAACACCTTAATTAAAGCCACTGCAAATGGGATGATTTTGGACGTAACCGTAAAAGAAGGAAACTCTGTAATCGAAACAAATGCATTTAACGAAGGAACTCCCATTGCCAGTATCGCGGATATGACCGATATGATTTTTGAAGGTAAAGTGGACGAATCTGAAGTAGGTAAATTAAAACTCGGAATGCCTTTGATCTTGAGTATTGGGGCCATCGAAAACAAAAAATTTAGCGCAAACTTGACTTATATCTCACCCAAAGGAAAAGAAGAGAATGGTGCTGTTCAGTTTGAGATTAAGGCCAGTTTGGTGCTCAACGATTCGGACTTTGTAAGAGCAGGCTATTCTGCCAATGCTGATATTGTTTTGGAAAGAGTAGATAGCGTACTGTGTTTAAACGAAAGTTTGTTACAGTTCGAAGACGGAGAAACATACATTGAATTAGAAATTGCGTCTCAAGAATTTGAAAAAAGGACTATTAAAACAGGACTTTCAGATGGAATCATTACGCAGGTTTTGGAAGGTGTGGAGCTAGGCCATAAAATAAAAGCCGGAATGATGCCTGCAGATGAATTTGCTAAACGAGAAGAGCGAAACAAGGGCTCTAAATAACGGAACCTAATTTTTAAAATCTTCCAGAAGCCAGAATGTAATTGGGTTTTCCTTGCGAACCGTAAACCCAAAGTTTGAAACCGCAAAACTGGAATTTGCGGCATTCCATAAATAAATGTTTACCCTTCCTTTTTGGGCTTTTTCGTGCAGGGTTTTTCCAGGCTCAAAGCGCATCACCACCCATTCTGATTGGCGGATTCGCGAGTCAAATGTTCTTGCTTGATAGACCAATTTCTCCCCGTTTCCATCTTGTATTTCTAATACCAAATGAACGTTGTTACTCACTTCAGAAGTCTTCAGTTGGAGATCTAACAATTGGTTGGGATGTGTAAAAACCGAAGTATAGTCATCTGAAAATCCACATGGAAATTCATCTCCGTTTATTTTTAATTGAAGTTGGCCAGTTAAGTCGTTTTCCAACTTAGAATTTGAATTTATATTCCATATTTTACTCAAGGAATTTCCAGAAATACTTTCATTTAAAACAGTGTCATTGACAATAGGATAAACCAACTGATCGTTTTTCCTTTTGGACAGCAACACGTACTTTTTGAGGTGGCCATATTCTACATCCAACAGATAGGGATATCGAATGCGAAAATCTGCTACCCAATCATTTTGTATAGCCCAAGGGATGGCCAAGGCAATACGAGTAGGTTTCGCTTGACTCTCAATTAATGAGTCTACTTTGGATAAACTTTGCTCCGTTATTTCCTCAACAAAAAGCACATTGCTCAGCCTACCAAATTTCTTTTCGAGGTAGAATTTTACCATATCCGAACTGCGGTAAACAAAGGGAAACTCATCTTGTAATGCCAATCTGGCCTCCTCCGATTTTTGATAAGGAATGTCGTATCCACCTTGGTAATAGAGCGAATAATACTGCCGACCATAGATAAGGGTGTATGAACCAACCACTAGAATGGCCATGACCAAGGCCCAGTTGTATTTCCATTTTCCGTGAAAGGAAAAAAGGCCAATGAGCAATGCCGGAAACCCAAAAAGCACTACTGAAAATTGCAACATGGGGCTTCTGAGAATGGAATAAACGTAGCCCAGAACTAAGGGAAATAAAAACCAACTGACAAGAATAATCCTACGTTTCGATAAGGCAACTTCGGTATTGTTGGCTTCAATTTTTGAACTAAAAAAACCTAATAATACCGCTCCAATTCCAATCAGACAAAAAGCCCAATTGAAGTGAAAAATGAAGTAGAAATAATCAAATAACCACAATTTATCTGGAGCCGCAAGCCACTCTCCAGGAGTTCCAAAAAGCAGATGTTTTACAAAAACAGGAAGTTGAGGAAGGTAAAAAGCCACCGTGATTCCAATTAAAAGGAGCCATGGTTTCCTTTTTTCATTTGGAATAAAAAGCAATCCTGACAACAGAATTACGCCACCGAGAATATTTGCAAAGTAGTGGCTGCTATAAGCCAAAACCGCTGTCAAAACGAGCAAGATTTGATTGAATTTTGACCATTTCTTGAACAGAACAATTTCTCCCCAAAACCAGATTAAACACAGGATAAAAAAGGTGCCAATACCATAAGGTCGAATACTTTGGCTGTACATGATGTGGTATTGAATAACGGCTAACAAGGCCGCGCTCAAAAGTCCAGTTTGTGGGCTAAACCACTTTCGGCCAATGAGATAAGTGAGTAGAACACTGCAAATTCCCGCTATAATAAAGGGTAGTTTGATAACCCAAAAAGAATATCCGAAAATTTTGGTGAGGCCATAAACCATGAGCTGAACTCCAACTGGGTGCACGTCGGTGTGATAGGCTTGGGTAATCACTTGCCAAACCGTGTCATAATCAGTTCGGACTAAGGTGCTAAGTTCATCTTGTATAAACGGAATTTCGGTAAACTTCCACAACCGAAGAAGGGAAGCTACACTCAGGATAACCAACAGAATGAAGTATTCTCGATATTTAGACATCACAGCCACGAATCAAATGTAATTAAATGGCTTATCGAAGCTTTCTTTCATGTGTAATACAACTACTTTTGAGGCAATGGCCGAGCCGCATATTATTCACAAGGTACTTAAACAATATTGGGGTTACGATGAGTTTCGCCCACTGCAAGAGGATATTATTCTCTCTGTATTGAATGGATCAGATACGCTTGCCTTGTTACCCACTGGGGGTGGAAAATCCATCTGTTTTCAGGTGCCGGCAATGGCCTTGGATGGAATTTGTATTGTGGTTTCTCCACTTATTTCACTGATGCAAGATCAGGTGGAAAACCTGCTCAAAAGGGGAATCAAGGCAGCAAGTATTAGCGCCGCAAATTCTCGACGAGAAATTGACGTGCTGCTGGATAATTGTATTTACGGAGGCGTAAAGTTTTTGTACCTATCTCCCGAAAGGTTGAAATCAGAGTTGTTTTTGGAGCGATTTAAACAAATGAAGGTTTGTTTGCTTGCCATTGATGAGGCTCACTGTATTTCTCAATGGGGCTACGATTTTCGGCCAGAATATTTATTGGTTGCTGATGTTCGCGAATTCCTTCCTGATATTCCTGTTTTGGCCTTAACTGCTACTGCCACGCCGGAGGTGGTTGAGGACATTCAAAAACAGCTTCAATTCAAGAGGAAGAATGTTTTTCAAAAGAGCTTCGAGCGTTCAAATCTGGCCTATGTAGTACAATACGAAGAATCCAAAATGGCTAGGCTTCTCAATGTGATCAATAAGATAGGAGGAAGCGGAATTGTGTATTTGAGAAGCAGAAACAAAACAACGCTTATAGCTAAAGAATTAAGAGCAAGAGGAATTAGTTGTGAGAGTTACCACGCTGGCCTAAAACAAGAAACCAGAAAAAAAAGGCAACAAGATTGGATTGATGGGTCGATTCAAGCGGTAGCTGCTACCAATGCTTTTGGGATGGGCATCGATAAGCCCGATGTGCGTTGGGTTGTTCATTTGGATTTACCTGACAGCTTAGAAGCCTATTTTCAAGAAGCGGGTAGGGCTGGGCGAGATGGAAAAAAGTCTTATGCGGTTACACTCTACGATGAAGCAGATACCTTGGATTTGTTGTCGCGGGTGGAGGCGGCCTTTCCCGATATAAAGGAAATAAAACGCATTTATCGCGCACTGGGTAATTTTCTTCAAATTCCTGTGGGAGGGGGCAAAGAAGAATCTTTTCCATTTGAGATTTCAGACTTTGCCAAGCGCTACAACCTTCCGCTGCGAAACGCTTATGTCGGTTTGGGAATTCTAGAAAAAGAAGGATATATCACGCTTTCTGATGCATTCCATCATCCGGCTAAGGTTCAAATCTACCTTGACAAAAAAGGCATTTACGACCTGAGCGTTCAGAATAGCGAACCCGCTAAAGTGCTAGATATTCTCCTACGTTCTTATTCAGGTTTTTTTGACACACTGGTGGTAATCAATGAGGGCACTTTGGCCACACGGCTTGGTTGGAAAAAAGAAGATGTAATTCTCGCGCTTCAAAAATTAAAAAAGATGGAGGCCATTGAATACATTGCCACTTCTGATTCTCCGATGGTTTATTTTTCCCAAGAGCGATTACATGAAGATAATTTTTCGATAGATAAAAAACTTTATGCTTTCAGGAAGAAGCGCGCTATCGAAAATGCCAAGTCGGTTATTACTTATGTGTCGAGTACCACATGCCGAAGTGCACTACTGGTGGCCCATTTTGGCCAAAAAGGAGCCAAAGATTGCGGCGTATGTGATGTCTGCCTTGAGAAAAAGAAGATGATCAATGAACCAGGTTTTCTTGAAATTGTTGAGCTCATACGAAACCAATTAAAAGCAGGCGTATTTAGTGTTACACAGCTAAAATCCAAACTTAAAAAAGTAAGTACTGACCAACTCTTCGCATGCTTGGACTGGATGGAAGATTCATCGGAAATCTCTATTGAAAACGATCGAATTTTATTGCCTTAATTTTTTAATTCTTGCGTAGTAGTCCGATGCTTTTTCTATGTTTCCAATTTCTGTTTCTGCTTTTGCTAAAGCAGCTAAGGCGCCAATTTCATCTGGGCTGTAAGCCAAAGATTTTTCTAAATATGGAATTGCTTCGGTATACTTTTCCAGCATCAAATAGGACGTGCCAATGGTAAATACACACCAGGGATAATTGGCATTTGCTTCCGTTACAAGTATCAGCTTATCAATGGCATCTTGGTACTTCTCAAGCTCATAAAGACTCACACCAATAAAATAAAGACCGTCTTGCGCAGCAGGGTTTATTTGAACGGCTTTTTCAAAATAAGGAATGGCTTCTGTAAATTTCCGATCGTTATAATAGGCTGCTGCAAGGTTATAATTGGCAAAGTACGCTTTGGTGGAGTCTACCACATCTATTAATTCTGCAAAAGTTGTTTGTGCATTTTTCAACTGTTTTGATTGAAGATAAATATCGCCTAAATGAAGTTTAAGATCAATATTTCCAGAGTCTTTTTTAAGGCCTGCTAGGGCCACTTTTTCTCCGCGCGGATAATCTCCTTTGCTCTTGTACAAATCGGCCAATTGCTCATAATTTCCCATAAAGTCTGGATATATTTTAATGCTTTCGAGCAAGTGATAAATCGATTTATTGTAGGCTTTTTGTTGATCTGCCAAGTTAGCGGCTTTTCTACCCACTTCTTTGTATTCTGCGGCTGCAAAATGGTGTGCTCTATATGAGTTAGAACTCGTTTCTACGTCTTTGATGAAGAGCGTTTGGTTTGACTCCCAATCCGAATTTCGAGAATAAGTTTGGAAGCTATAAAACAACAAAACAATTGGAAGAGCCATCCAAGATAATTGGTGAACTTTGGTACCCAAAGGAGATTGAATAAGTTGGTTAAAAAGCAAGCCCACTATGATGACAAAACCCAACGAAGGGCTAAACAGAAACCGCTCGGCTGCAGTTGCAGCTATAGGCAAAATTAGATTACTACTCAATACTAAGGAGCTGATCACAAGCGCGATGCCCATCGCCAATAAATTTCTTTTGAGGAAGTAGAAAACACCCGCCGCGATCATGAGCAGGATGACTGTTATGGAGATTAAAGCTGAGGGGTTGGTCCATTCTACGAGTTCTATTTGGTTGAACGAATAGTCATAGCTAAACGACAATGGAAGAAGTAGTTTTTGGAAATACATACCAATAATTGAGAGGGCAGTGCCAAAATATTCTGAGCTGTTTTCAGAGAACAACAGGGCGTTATTGGCACCACTTAGTTTTTCGCTTTCGGCTTCAAAAGCTATGGCAGTTAAGATATTTAGACGCAGGAAAAAATATAAGGCAACTGGCAGGATAAATACGCTTGTTTTTAGCCAAGCGGAAGTGTTTTTCTGAGTGACATACCAGGTTAACAATGGGAAAACCGCCAAATACGAAAGTGCTGTTTCTTTACTGAGTACGGCTAATAAATAACAAACAAGGGCTAATAGCAAATCTTGCATTGCGCCTTTTTCAAGGTGTTTTGTAAAAAGCCAAAAGGATAACACCCCGAAAAGTAAGCCTAATAATTCATCTGCGCTTTTGAGGTTGGCCACTACCTCCGTATGGATGGGATGGGCCACAAATAACAGGGTTATCCCAAAGGTAAGTGATAAGGAATACGCGCTGAACAAAAGGCACAACCACTTAAACACAACCACACATAGAATTGAATAGAGAAGTACATGAATGAGGTGAAATGGAGAGCTGGAATCACCGAAAAAGCTTGTTTCTACGGCAAACAGAATAAGGGACACTGGGCGGTATGACTCCTCATTGGTTCCACTGTAGCCATACATGTACGAATTCGATAAAATTTCAGGAATACCTTTGATTCCTTTTTGCACTGAGCTGTTCGAAGTAATTGCCGTGC
This sequence comes from Flavobacteriales bacterium, assembly GCA_020435995.1. GTDB lineage: Bacteria > Bacteroidota > Bacteroidia > Flavobacteriales_G > Salibacteraceae > JAGQYO01. Next base: position 45,507 of record JAGQYO010000011.1, read on the forward strand.
GATCGTCAAGTACAAAACCATGTTTTATTGTATTGGCGTACAACAAAAAGGCAAAGGCGAACACAAGAATGTGCCCATGCTTTTCTATGGTTTTATTCATTTTCATAACCTCTATCTAGGCCTGAAAAGTACTAATTTAAGAGGGAGTCTTTCGTTAGTTTAAAAATTTCTGAATGGACTTTAAGATATCCTCAACCGAAAGCTGTTCTCCTTCGAGGGCTTTTACTGTGGAAATCAATTCTTCGACCAGAGCGTTGCTGATCCTCAAGCTACGGCCAATATGGCGCACAAACTGAATTTCTTCTACTGCCACATCACCATCAATGTGCATGAGGATCAAAAGCTGATGCAGTATGGTCATTCTGTGTTTTTCGCTTTGGGGTACATTTAGCGGGTATTGATCATCATTTATCCAAATATTGGCCAATACTTCTTTCTCCACACCAAGTTTTGTCCGAACTTGTTCAATAAATTCAATCTCATTTTCATCGATGCGGTTATCGGCTTTTGCAAGTTGAACAAAAAGTGCCAGCAGCGATTTTTTATTGTATTCCATTTTAGCGAAGGGATCATTCATAGTGACAGATTTAGTCTATTGGGGTGCCATTGAGTAAATCAAATATAGCCCGCGTTTCTGTTTTTTCAAGGTTCATGATATAAATTCTCGGTGACTCGGATATTTTATTGGTCGAAGCGTAATTTACATGCTTTAGTTTATCTGGGTTCCAACCCACAATCATGATCTTGCTGTGGGAGTAATCATATAAGTCTCCGTGTCCCCATCGGCGACGCTCGTAGTCTCCCATAATGGCCCTAGGGAATTCTTCAACTAGCGACGAACAACCGTATGCAACCATTTCCAGTTCGGGGATGGGATAGTCCCAATTTGGGTTCAACGCCACCAGAGTTACCTTGTGTTGTTCGGCCAATTGTTTTATTTCAAGACATTTGTCTCTCAATTTTTCAATCGGAATGATAGCTACAGGCCCATAATTCCTTTTGGCCGTTTCATAATCCAGCACCGCACGAAAATTGACCTGCTTGTAGATAAAAAAGCTGGCAAGAGCAATGAGCAAGAGGTATTCTTGGCGTTTTACAATGGTTCTATTTTGGCTCAACCAACCTGCCACGAGTGCCATACAAAGTGGCAGTGCCAGCCACATTCTGGTGGTGTTTAAAAAAATAGAACCAACATCATCGTGCACTTTTGGAATGCCAAGCGCAATAATGAGAATAACAAAAGCTACTAGAGTGGACCATGCTTCTTTAGGCTTTTGTTGTTTGAATAAAATAATAGCCGAAGCCAACAGAATGAGCAATACCAGCCCATCGAAATTCCAAATAACTGGCATTGAGTATTGAAAAATCCGACTCATTTCTAAAAATCCATCCTTCAGTGCTACAATGGAAAATTCGTTGCCCCATAGTGTGTGAAGCAAATATTCTGGATGGTCTTCATAGAATTTGTCCGCAAGAAATTTTCCAGCTAAGGGTGGCAATGCGCCAAGAAAGAGGAAGGGATAAAATTTTAATGATGTCCAGTTGTGAAGTAAGTAATAAAAACCAAGAGGTGCCACAAAAACTACTGAGTTTGGATTGAGGGCAAGTGCCAAAACACTAAAAAAACCGAATAACACAAAATCTCGGTTTTTCGATTGGTTTATGAAGAAGGCTAAAAAGCCTGCGGCAAACATTCCGGTAGCAAATCCACGTGACAAACCCGAGATGATATTAAATTCAATTTGCATTAGCAGCGGCATCCCAATGCATATCAAAGCTCCGAAGGTGTTTTTGTTTTTCAGGAAATAATATCCTAAAAGAAAAAATGGCAACAAGAAAAGAAAAGAAGTAATGAGGGGAAAGAGTATCCAGATAGGAATTCCTAGTTTAAGAAGGGGCGCTACAATCCACGACTCTAGAGGGAAATTATAATTCTGTCCATAAAAATAGGGCTCATAGAAACTTCCTTCTGAAAGGTCACGCGCTATTTGCCAGAGCACAGTTTGATCGCCTCCTGTAAATTTAAATCCATGTGACCATATAACTCTCCCTTGCTGAAGAATGGTCAAAATGCCAATCGTAATTAACGGGAAATTCTCTTTGGAGAAATACTGCTTCAACTGATGAGTTTATTAGGATGTCAAAAATAGATGTATTGTTATTGAACCCGTTTTTTACGGCAAATGACTTAAACGTGTATGTATTATTCTATTGCACTAAAATCTTTAACAGGGCTCATTTAGTTTATCAAGCAGTCTAATCTATATTTGTTCTAAACCCAAAACAGATGGTCAGAATACCTGAAAATATTGAGAATTTAAAAAGTTATAAGCCTGGCAAACCTATAGATCAAATCATTGAGGAGTTTGGACTAAAGGAAACGGCCATACTCTGGAACAACGAAAATAACTTTGGTCCATCACCACTTGCCATGGAATATTTACAAAAATCGATGGCAAATTCGCATTTATATCCAGATCCAGCATGTTTGGAATTGAGAGGTCTTATAGCTAAAAAGAACCAAGTATTAATTGGGAATGTTGCGGTTGGAAACGGATCTGAGTCCTTGTTCAACAATTTGTTCAATTCGTTTTTTGAGGTTGGAGATGAGCTTCTCACTTGTGCAGGAACATTTGTTGCCGTTTATATTTGGGCGCAAGCCAACAAGGTGAAGGTAAATACGGTTCCACTCACCAGTACCTACAATTTTGACTTGGATGCTTTGGCCAAGAGAGTAGATAAAAAAACAAAGGCGATTTATTTGTCCAACCCCAATAACCCTACAGGAGCCATGATTTCGGGTGAAGAAATGGTCAATTTTATAAAGAAAATACCACCCGAAGTAATTATCGTGGTAGATGAAGCCTACTATGAATACGCAGTTGATTTGTCACCAGATTACCCGGACACCACAGCCTATCGATACGATAATGTGATTACCCTTCGAACGTTTTCTAAGGCTTATGGTATTGCGGCCATCAGAATTGGATATGCCATTGCATCAGAAAGAATGATTGATGCTTTGATGAAGGTGAAATTGACATTTGAACCATCGAATGTGGCGCAAGCGGCTGGTATTGGAGCGATTCAAGATGAAAAGTATTTGAGGAATACGGTAGAGAACAACACCCATGAGTTACATTATTACTACCGCGAATTACACAAGCTGGGATATAATTTTATTCCGAGCTACGCCAATTTTGTAATGCTCGACCTTGGAAATCCTGAATCTGTTCAAATTCTTTTTGAAGAGCTAATGAAAAGAGGTGTATTTGTGCGGGTATTACGAGCCTTTGGCTTACCCCATTGCTTGAGGATCACAGTAGGGCTTCCAGAAGAAAACAGACTTTGCCTTAAAGCACTTGCAGAATGCAAGAGCCTGATACCGGCTTAGTTTACTACATGAGGGTTGTAATCAAATAACTCTAAGCGCTTTATGGTTGCGGCTACCTTATCAGGCACAAACTCCTCCCATCCATCTTCGCCTTTGCGTATCATGTTTAATACTTTGTCCGAAAAAATAGTAAGCAATTCGGTGCGCACATTTTTAATATCTGCTAATTTGTTGTTGTCCCATAGGTAGGTAAGCATGCCCTCCATATTGGGAGCAATAGTCATAGTTTTTGAGTCAACTAATTTATTTCTAATCATGGCGGGGTAGACAAACAGTTTTACATTGGTTCCAAATCCTTTACCGAAGGCTTCGAAAATACCGCCGGGCAAGGTGTCGTAATAATTTTCGTCAAATACATTGAGCAAATTACTCACACCTAATATAACCCCGATTTTTCGCCCTTTTGTAAACTGACTCAAGTATTCAACCACTTTGTAGTATTTCACATAATTGGAAATCATTACCGTATGGCCGAGGCTACAAAGAATATCTACTCGATCCAAAAAGTCCTTATCCCTAATGGTTCCATCAAAACTTAGATCTTTTAAAGTAAGCTCAAAAAGCACTTTTACTTTGGATTTTTCTACCCCTTCTTCCTTTATAAACAGCTCTAACCCAGAATTGAGCATGTCAATGTTCACGTGGGTTACGGGCCTAAAACGGCCTCGAAGCAAGAGTGGATGTTTTCTATACAGCGCCTCGGAAGGCTGAAGTACATCACCCTTCGAACCGAACAAGGCAGCATCGGTCATACCGTATTTCACTAATCGAAGCGCCATTAGGCGGTTGTCAATGTGCTGAAAATCGGGTCCACTAAGTCTGAACATATCGACTTCAATTCTATTCCGACTCAAGTTGTCCATCAAAGACTTCAGTAGGAGCTTAGGGTCATGATTGTGAAAGTAACAACCGTAAAGCAGGTTTACTCCCATAATACCCAAGGCATTGGATTGTAGTTTTTGATCGTTGTCGTGCAATTTTACATGAATCACACATTCATTTGGCTTTGCCCTTGGGCTTAATTGAAAGCGGACTCCCATCCATCCATGTCCTTGGTTAGTTTTGTTGTAGTTCAACACTTCAACCGTATTGGAAAAAGTGAAGAAACGAGTTTTGTCGGCGCGATGATCTAATTTTCTTGTGGTGAGTTTAAACTCGAAATTCATCATTTGAATGAGCCGTGGTTCGCACACATACCTTTCCGATTCACCGTAAATAAAATCGGATAATTTCATGTCGTAGGCTGATAAGCTAAACGCTATAGTTCCACTGGCACCCCCCACCCTATAAAAGTGGTTGGCTACTTCTTGCCCTGCACCGATTTCACCAAACGAACCATAGACATTTTTCTCTAAATTAAAGTTTAGGGCCTTTTCTCTAGTGCTTGGGACTCTATCTGAGCTCATTTAAAACAAAAAATTATTAAAGTTGAAACATTGACCGTGCAAAGGTCTTGATTATTAAGCAAACAATGAGCTTTTTTGTTTTGTTTCTTATACTTTAACTATTGATTTTCCTCAACTTTTTCTTTCAATACATCTGGAAGATCATCTTCTGATTGCCCAATGGCGGTCATCATTTGATTTAGAATGTAGTCTGCAGAATCATTAAAGTTGATATCCAAAGGTCGTTTAAACGTAATAGAGAGTTGGGTGTGTCGCTTTTTTATTCGTACACCACTTTTATTAAAGGCTTTTCTAAATCCGTTGACTTGTATGGGAATCACTATCGGTTTGGTTTGTTTTATAATTACAGCGCTACCTTTTCGGCCTTTGGCGTATGCCGTGGTAGTACCTTGAGGAAAGGAAACCAACCAGCCATCAGCTAATGCCTTTTTGATGTTGTCCAAATCTGTGTTGTCCACTTTTCTTTTTACATCTTGTCCATTTTCTCTCCACGTTCTTTTAATCAAAACGCCACCCGTATGGGCCAGAAGTTTGGGAAGCACCCCTTTTTTCATGGTCTCTACAGCCGCTACATAATAGAAGTTTAAAAAAGGGTTGATAAGATACCACAACATACGTGGGTTTTTAACACCGTTTCTAACCGATGCCATAGAAAGGTACATGAGAAATACATCCATAAAATAGGTCTGATGGTTAGAAATAAACAGAACATTTCTTTTGGGAAGCCCTTTCAAATGCTTGAGCCCATTAAAGGTCGTACGGTTCACTACAAAAAATCGGTAGTATCCGATGAAACCAAAAAGTAAGATGAGAATGCGCTTTAGGATGTGATAATTACCGAGAACATCTCTTTTGAAAATCTTCATAAAAACACTTTATTCATTGAATTTTAAGATTTTATACTCATTTTGCTTGATTTTGACGGCAATGTTAATAAATTTGTCGTCCTATTTTTTAACAAGCGAATAAACTTAATTACATTATGCTTCAAATTCTTGAAAGATTCAAATCTAAGTATAAACACCTTGAGAAGAAGGGTTTGATCATTGAAGGAATGGTAGTAGTGGATCATGCTCGTCGTCAGAACGCGCTTTCTGTGAGCAAACCTTTCGTGTTTGACAGCAGATTAATTCCAAAAAAGTTTGATGGTTTAACGGTTAAGAAAAGAATTGTAGGCGAAATGCCTATTGAATTTCAACTAGATAGGAGTCAGCCGGATTGGCATAAACGAGAATACATCTGGGCTCCTGAGCGCTTCGAAAGTTTTGTGGACCGATGCTTTGTACAAATTAAAGCGGAGCTTGGAGAAGACAAAATGACCAGAGAAGAGATGCTTGATGCACTCTGTTTTGGCGATTTTGAGGAGCATAAAATTAAAACCCAACAGATGATTCGGAGCGGAAAAGTTCCAGCTTATAAATCATCTGGTAAAAAATTGACTGTAACTCAGTAATTTTTCAAAGCATTTTCTAGTTCGCTTTTGATTTGGTCCACCAATTTTGTTGGTGCCAGCACCTTTGCTTTGTTTCCAAACGAAAGGATTTCCATAATTAGTTCGTAGGATATTTGAAGATCAAGTGAAATTTGAAGTCGATCGCCAGTTTCTTTTAAAATTTTCTGTGAATGATGTAAGGGTTGAGACTTGACGTATTTGCCTTGCCCACCAGAAAACTCTAGAATTATACGTTCGGGTTTTTCATCCACTGCCGTGATGCCATAAGCGTAGTTGAAGAAGTCTTGTGGATTAAATTCGGAATCCATGGTAAATTTTTCTTCCAATGGTTGCAGTCCGCGAATACGATCTAGGCCAAAAGTTTTTATTTTGTTGTCTTTTTGATCTTTTCCCAGTAGGTACCATCTGTTTCGATACTCCTTGAGTAAATAAGGATGAAGAATCCTTACCGATTGAACTCCAGCCATAAAGCTTTGATAGTGAAGCTCTATTTTTTGGTTTTCCTGTATACATTCTAGTAAAGGGTTCAAATAATCTGTGCCCTTAGCACTTGGAGATGATTCGAACGAAACATATTGTTCAATACTGGTATCTCTGAGGTCGTTTGAAATGGAGATTCGGCCCATGAGTTTTTCAATGGCGTTTTCAAAATCGGAGAAAACAGAAATTGACTTGAACTGCGATAGGGTATGGGTTGCAAATTTGATGGCCTCAATGTCGTCGTCGTTGAGCGGAATATCATTAATAGAGTAATTTGGGTCGGTGTAATAATATCCGTTTAATTCGCGGGAATATTTGATGGGAGCCAGATAACCGAGCCCTTCTTCGTTGCGCATGGCATAAAGGTCTTTTTCAATAGTGGATTCAGAAATTCTTTCATCCAAACTGTTGTAAAGTGAATCTTCACAGGCCTGCCTCAGGTGTTCTTTTGAAGGGTATGGTCGGTATTTGTTTCGAATGCACTTGTCAATGATTCTATACCTTAATAAAGCGTATTTATTTGCTGGCATTTGCGCTACTTTTTTTGTCTAAATACAAGTGGGTGTTTAAGCCCCTTATGATCCAGAATAATTCCTTTAATACTTCCAACCAAAATAGAGGTTTCTACTAAAATAGGCACCCTATTCAAATCTTTACTCACCCAAACTGTCATGTTTTCACCTTCATTAAAGATGGTTCCCTTCATTAAATAGGGTTTAAATACAAAACAATCGATGATTCCTTTTCCATCGATTTCTACCTTTTCTTCTCCCACAAATCGAACGTAAATGGAGTGAATTTCATTATCGAGCAATACCTTTATTGGTATGGAGTCGCCCGAGTTTAAATTGGAATAATCGAAGCAACGAGCCAGATATATAAGTGAAAGTACATCGTTGACCTGGGTTTTGTGTGTAAGTGTATCTAGGTCAAAATGGCCTTCCTTATTAAGCCGCTTGCTGTAGATTTTCTTCTGCTTTGAATTGAATTCATAAGTGTTCAATATTCTTGTACTTCCCTCCCTAACATCACGTGAAAAGCTGATAGGACTCAAGGTATTGTCCTTAAAACTCTTGGACTCATAAATATCTCTTACTTGGTAGATCCAATCCCATTTGGGCAAAGAGCGCCCTACGCCTTTAAACTGATAAAAGGGTTGCTGGTTTTCAAGCCCTTCATTTATTTCAAATTTAACGACGCCTGCATCTACCCAAATAAATCCCCAATTGTAGCTGACCTTGTATCGAACCACTTCGCCAGATTGGAAAATAGTAGCAGGGTCAAGTATTTTTATACTCTGTCCAGAAGCAGAAACAAAAGAAAACGGCAGGATAAAGACTAGAAATAGGGCTTTCATCTTTATCCAAATAAGAACAATTACTCGCTTAGGGCTGGCTCAGGTGCCTCTTGTACATCCGCAGCAATAGTGAGATTGAATACCCTCGGCTCGGTGTTAGCCGTAATGGCCACATTTTTTTGCTGTGCTCCAATTTGAGTTCCCGGTGAGTATTTTACAGTAATTTCACCGGATTCTCCCGGAGCTATAGGTGATCTTGGATATTCAGGTACGGTACATCCACAAGATCCTTGTGCGTCTTGAATAATCAAAGGGTTTGTGCCCGTGTTCTTAAATTTGAACACATGTACGTTTTCCGAATGTTGTTTTATTTTCCCAAAATCATGAGATTCCTTTACCCAAGCCAACTGGGTACTAGGCATGTTGCTGGAGCTTCCTGATTCTTTGCTTGGGTCTACCGACACTCTGAGGTCTTGGTTGCTGCCATCATCTGGTGGTGGAATAGTTGCTGAATTCATTCCCATTCCTGGGGTTGGCCGAAGGATTCTTGTTTTTTCTTTTTTAATAAAAGTGCCGTAAATAACAGTTGCAGCTATAACCACTAGCAAACCCATTTGTGTCATTTCTTTCCAGTCTTTCATATCTTCATTATTTGTGTGTAAAATTAAAACTACTCTTTAATACCTAAGTTTTAGTCGATCAAAAGTATCATCGTTTATGGTTGAAATTGCCATTTTAAAGGTTTTATCCACCTCGTTGATTTCCATCATGTAGGAGCCGCTGTTAAACAAACCTCGAGAGATGTATGCCTTTAAAAGGTTTTCTATTTCGGCTTTTGATTTTTCTAAATCTGCTTCATTTTTGGGTACCTTATCTTTTTCTCCAAATGCAATAAAATCGTTCAATTGCTCCTCGGTAACTACGAATTTCTTATGGAAAACATATTTATCAGGATAGGTTTTTAAAAGGGATTTTCGTTTTTTATCGAGATAGGAAAGCGAGTATTTGTTAAAGGTTCCTTTTCTTAATAGTTTAAAGTAATAATCCGACCTGGCACTTGTATCCACTCCTACAAAAACATCTGGCATAATGCCACCGCCGCCATAAACAGTCCTTTTGTTAATTCGCGTTTGAAATTTGAGTGAATCCGGAAAGGATATACTGTCCTCATTCATCAATTCTCCATGTTCATATCGTGCCCTAAGGTCTTCGTAATATTTATCAGTGCCATCTCCATATGGGCGTTGAATACATCTTCCCGAAGGTGTGTAATACCTTGAAATCGTTAGCCGAACTTCCGACCCATCGGGGAGTGGATATGGTTTTTGAACAAGGCCTTTTCCAAACGATCTCCGTCCGATGATGATACCGCGATCCCAGTCTTGAATAGCCCCAGAAACTATTTCGCTGGCGCTGGCCGAACTCTCATCTATAAGTACCACCAGTTTTCCCTTTTTAAAGTTTCCGTTGAGTGTTGACTTTGTTTCATCCTTCGGAAAATTACGCCCTTGGGTATATACAATGAGTTTATCTCTATCTAAAAATTCATCTGCCAATTCGATGGCTGTATTCAGATAGCCCCCACCGTTGCCACGGAGGTCCAATACCAAGTTTTCTAATCCTTCTTTTTTGAGGGTAACCAATTCTGCTCTGAATTCCTCCACGGTATTTCTCGCAAATCGATTAACTCGAATATATCCGGTTTTATCATCAACCATGTATCCTTCATCTACGCTATAAATGGGAATTTTATCTCTTTTAATTTCGAAATCGAGCAATTCTGGCTCGCCGTTTCTTTTCATGCTTACATGTACAATAGTGCCTTTGGGCCCTCGGAGTGACTTTACCACTTTGTCATTTGTAAATCCTACGCCCGCAACGGTATCGTCATCGATGATGATGATTTTATCGCCAGACATAATGCCGAGTTTTTCGGAAGGCCCGCCTACAATAGGTGATACAACAAGGATGGTATCCTTAATAATATTGAACTGAATACCCACACCTTCGAAATTGCCAATTAATGGCTCATTCATTTTTTCCTTGTCTTGCGGAGAAATGTATACCGAATGAGGGTCTAAGTCTTGGAGTAAATTGACTATGGCATGGTCTACCAACTTAGTTTCATTTACGGTATCCACGTATGTTTGAGATATAATTGTGAGGAGGGTTCCAAATTTATTCATCGAAGCTTGGATATCCCCATTTTGAGCATTTATTTGAGAACTCGAAAAACACAGGAAAGCGATGACCGAGAATATTTTTTGAATTTTCATGAAATGTGCATTTGGAAAAAAACAAATATAGGTTGGGTTATTCCTAGAATTCCGATGGTCTATTCACTTTTCGTAAAATGTGTTAAGCAGCCCGTTGTTGTTTGGGTTTCGGCATTTTTGTTTCCTTAAAAGGTCTTAAAAAGTGATTGACGGTCTTCTTAAAAAGTTCTCTAAACTTACTTTTGACCTTTCTAAAATTAAACTATGCAATATTTTAAGTGGCTTGTAATCACGTTATTAGCCATTGTTCCCTTCCTTGGTATTAGCCAGTCAAAAAAAACACTCAGTGGATATATTAGAAGTGCCGATACAGGTGAAGAGCTCATTGGAGCAACGGTTTATTTCAAAGAACTGGGCACAGGTAGTTCTGCTAATATTTATGGTTTTTATTCGGTCAGCGTTCCCGAGGGTGTATATCATGTAGAATTTTCCTTCCTGGGTTTCCAAACTGTTTCGAAGGAGTTTGATTTGAGTCAGAACCAAACTTTCAACATTGAATTGCCTCCAAGTTCGGCTAGCTTAAAGGAGGTCGAGGTAGTGGGTGAGGCCGAAAACAAAAATGTGGAGCAAATCCAGATGAGCACCATCAACATGAATATGGAAACCATAAAGAAAATTCCTGCCCTAATGGGGGAGGTAGATGTATTGCGGTCTATTCAATTGCTGCCTGGGGTTCAAAGTGGAGGTGAAGGTTCTACAGGTTTTTTTGTAAGAGGTGGTGGTCTAGATCAAAACCTGATTTTGCTCGACGGGGCACCGGTTTATAATGCGGCCCATTTATTTGGCTTTTTCTCTGTATTTAACCAAGATGCGATAAAGGAAGCGGAGTTGTTCAAAGGTGGAATCCCAGCTCAATTTGGGGGTCGCCTTTCGTCGGTGTTGGATGTGAGAATGAAGGAGGGAAATAGCAAGCGCCTTTCGGTTAGCGGTGGATTGGGCCTTGTGTCCAGTAGGTTAACCATTGAAGGACCCCTATGGAAGGACAAGGTGAGCTTTGTTGTTTCTGGACGTAGAACCTACGGCGACTTGTTCCTCAAAGTACTATTCCCAGAGAGTGACCCCCGCTCGCAAAGCAAACTTTTCTTTTATGACCTCAATGGCAAAATCAATTGGAGAATAAATGACAAAAATCGCGTGTTTATTAGTGCCTATATGGGCAGGGATAAATTGGGAGCTGCAGATTTATTCGAAATGGGATGGGGAAATAAAACGGTTACCACGCGCTGGAATCATCTCTTTAGCGACAAAATATTTTCAAACCTTACCCTAATCTATTCAAACTTCGACTATGGCCTTGGCGTGCCTTCGGGTGTTCAGGAATTTGATTGGGTGAGTAAGATTATTGATTATGGAATTAAGAACGATTATACATATTACATCAATCCTCGAAACACATTAAAATTTGGCGTACAGTCGACCATTCATACTTTTAGCCCTGCTGAAATTACACCTGGTGAAGAAAACGATGCCTTTAACGAAATCAAGTTTTTTGAACGTAAAGGTTGGGAAAATGGAATCTATATTGGAGATGAGCAACGAATTGGATCCCGATTGGCGATTGAGGTTGGTGTTCGGCTAACTTCATTCTCGAATATGGGAATTGATACGGTATACGAATTCAATTCTAACTATGATAGGGTGGGCTATGATGCTTACGAAAAGGGCGACTTGTACAACACTTATTTTGGCATCGAACCCCGTCTTGCCGCAAAATATACTTTGAACGATGTGAGTTCGATAAAAGCTTCCTATAACCGAATGAACCAGTATATGCACTTGGCCACAAATACTTCCGGTGGAGCGCCATTGGATGTGTGGATGCCTGTGAGCCCAAATTTAAAACCCGGAGTTGCCGATCAAGTGGCCCTTGGTTATTTCCGAAACCTTAAAAATAACATGTTTGAGGCATCTGCCGAGGTATATTATAAAACCATGAGCGGACAAGTTGATTTTAAAGATAACGCCAATATCTTGCTCAATAAATACATTGAAGGCGATGTTAGGCAAGGCATAGGTGAAAGTTATGGTCTTGAGTTTTTGTTTAGAAAACAGAAGGGAGACCTTACCGGATGGGTGTCCTATACGCTGTCAAAAGCTACCAGAACAGTAGATGGTATCAATGGCGGAAATCAATATTTAGCTAGTTTTCATAGAGCAAATAATTTGGCGATAGTAGCCAGCTATGCGATCAACTCAAAAATTGACCTCTCAGCAAATTGGATTTACACTACTGGCGCGCCAATTACTGCACCTACTGGAAGAATGGATATTGGGGGCGAATTGGTACCGGTGTACTCTGATAGGAATGACGCTAAAATGCCCGATTATCATCGCTTGGATGTAGGATTGAATTGGAAAATTACAAAAGAAGAAGAGAAGAGATGGCAAAATTCATTGAACTTCTCTATTTATAACCTCTATGCCAGAAAAAATGCTTACACCATTTCATTTGTTCAAGACCCAGACACACACAAACCGGTAGCTAAAATGACCTATTTGTTTTCGATTATCCCATCTATCACTTGGAACTTTAAATTTTAATGGCCATGCTTAGAGTAATAATATATATGGTTTTGGTTGTGAGCATGGTTTCATGCCAAGAGAATATCGACTTTGATTTGAATACCGAAAAGGCGCGATTGGTTGTAGATGGTGGCATTACAACTGAAAAAAAAGCGCATGTAATCAAGCTGACTGAAACGGCCAGTTTTTATGAGCTTGAGCCAGCACCTATGGCCGAAGGGGCCAATGTAGTTTTGTCTGATGGGAGTACTACATGGACTTTGATTGAGCGCGAAAAAGGAATGTACTATACCGATTCCGTTCAGGGGGTAGTAGGCAAAACATATCGGTTAAGCATTTCTTATAAAGGTGAGACGTATGTGGCTTCGGAGCATCTTTTCCCGGTTACTCCAATTGACACCATTTTTGTTTTGAAGGAAGAAGGCTTTGATTTTAGAGAGAATGTGCCGAAGGACTTTATTAATATTTATTTGAAGGCTACGGAAACCAAAGGTTTAGGAGATTATTACTTGTGGAAGTTTCGGGTACTTAAACCAGATACCGCCTATTGGAAAAACATGACTGAAAAATACCGAGATTGGGTTTACTCCAACGATGAATTTGTAGATGGAAACAGTCCTGAACAAGGTTGGGGAATTTTTGGGGGATACGATGAAAAAGAGATTCCAAGCGGATCAATTGTGGAGTTGGAAATGTATAGCACAACTAAAGAATATTATAATTTTTTAGATGCACTTGGAAAACAGGCGTTTAGAGGTGGTTTGTTCGACGGACCCCCGGCAAATGTTCCTTCAAATGTGAGTAACGGTGCTTTGGGGTATTTTTGGGCTTCAGACATTTCAAAATCACAATCTGTTTTCAAAGATGAATAGACTTTTTACAGCATTTGGATTTCTTCTAGTAGCTCAAGTAGTTTTCGGGCAGTTTATGCCCCAGGATGTAATTGATGAGCAATATGGTATTACGGGTTACGAAAGTATGCTCCTGTCATTAGATGGCGATTCTACGCGCCTTTGCGATGGCAAACCTTGTAATGGCCATATATCAGATAATTATTTGAGTGGCGCCCCATTGCACAAGGGAACTTACGTTAACGGAAAGCTTATTAATTTTAAAAATTTCTATCCCGATGGACAGTTAGAAAGAAAGTATTCCTTAGTGGACGAAAACCGAACCAAACTCTTTATCTATTATCCCGATGGAAAAAGGAAAACCGAGGTGAAGTACATTTATGGATCGGTAAAAGAATGGACCGATTATTACCAAAATGGAAACATGGAATACCACGAAAAATTTGATGCGGGAAAGGACCACATAGTGTTGATGGATTCCTACTATGAAAATGGGAAACCCCAATCCATTATGGAATTTGAGAAGCGAGGAAAGAAGCTGTACAAAAAAGTGGAGTATTATCCAAATGGCAAAATAAAGGAGCAGGGCAAGATCCACTATTTTGACGAAATACAAGATTATAGGAAGATCGATGAGTGGAAAATCTACGATGAAAAAGGTAAATTAATCAAAGTGGAGAGCTATGTAAATGGCAAGCTCAACAGCGTCAAAAAGCTATAAATTTAACCTCAGGCCGCTACTTCCCAAGATCTTCAAATTTGATATCGGAATAATGGCTGCTTACGGCTTCATCTATATTTTCATTTGATTCGGTATTCAAATCAATTACTTTTTTAACCACCGTACTAAAAGCTTCTGAAAACTTTTCGAAGTCTTCTTTATAAAGGAATAATTTGTGTTTTTGATAGTTGACAGATCCGTTCTCGCTAAATTTCTTTTTGCTTTCAGTAATGGTTAAATAATAATCGCCCCCCTTGGTAGACCTTACATCAAAGAAATAGGTGCGCTTGCCAGCCCTAACCACTTTTTCAAATATTTCTTCTCTCTCGCCCTCAGTCGTTCCCATATTTCCTCCCATCGCACAAAATCATCAGATACGCTCTGTCAAATCTAACAATTTATTCTAATGAAATATTAAAAAATGAAAGGTGGCTCTGATTGCAGCTTAATTATCGAACCAAAGTTAGGTGGCCTTTATAGGTAGTTCCGTTTATATTGAGTACATAAAAATATGTTCCTCCATCACATTCTTCACCAGTAAAAGTTCGTCCATCCCAAGTGTGATCAGCACCTCTAGATTCAAACATAAGTTGGCCCCAACGGTTGTAAATCCTGATCTCGGCGCATTGCTCCAAGCGCTGTCCGAGTTGAATGTCAAACTCATCATTGATGTCATCATTATTAGGTGTAAACACATTGGGTATAACTCCATCAAAATAGTCTTCAAATGCTTTCACCTCTTGCAAAGCAAAGCTTGAGTCTGAACATCCTTCCGCATTTTTGGCCAAAAGTGAAATCGTTTTGGTAGAGCCGAATGCCAATGGAATTCTAGCATTATACTCTTCACTAAATTTAGAACCATCCACATACCACACGTATGAAACTCCATTGCTCGAAGTATTGTTTGTGGTGGCAAGTGCATCATCGCAAGCAGCTTGTACCTTTACATCAAATATGGCTTTCACGGGGTTTATTATTGGAACTTCTACCCGCACCGAATCTCTACAACCCATCGAATCTATCACTTCTACTGAATAAACAAAGGTGCTATCGGGCCGAGCTTTTGGACTCTTTGCACTTGGGTTGCTTAAATTATAGTTGGGAAACCATCGGTAGGTAAATGGTTTAACACCGTCAACGCTCGTTACATCAAGAACTACTGAATCTTTTGAGCAATCCAGGTCGCTTGCCTTTGCATTGATAGAATAGCGCAACACGGTAGCTGAATCAATTGATTCGCAACCGTTGCTATCAACCACCAATAAGTAATAAACCCTATTGAGGGTATAGAATGAAGTGGGATTTGCCACAAAAGAGCTGTCAAGCACTTCAGGCGATGACCAAGCGTATTGGCTTTTTGGTGGCGCAGTTGGGTTGCCACCTAATCTAACAGTATCGGCATCGCATGAGATGATCGTATCGCCTGCATCAATTTTAGAAGCGGGCTTAATTCTAATAAATATTGAATCTTTGCTGCTGCAATTTCCTGAGCCTAACCCAGTAACTACGTACTTCATAGATGAATCTAAAGTTGCAATTGGATTGAGAATGGAATCATTGTTTAACCCCGTGCTTGGCGTCCACTTAACCTTAGAAGAACCTCTGGCCAATAGCTGAAATGAAGCGCCGCTACATCCCACAGTGTCACCAGAAATGGAAATATTGGATTGTCCATCCATGCTCACAGATACCGATTTGGTATTGGTACATCCATTGGGGTGAGTGATGGTGATGGTGTACTTAGTGAATGTAGCTGGGAAGGCTTTAGGATTTTTAATGGTTGAATCTGATAAAGTTGATGTTGGTGTCCATGCATACTTTGTAATAACACCTTCGCTTGCCACCACAAAGAGGGCAGTATCACCCGAACAAATTTTGTAGGTATCTTGAGTAAAAGTAATAGTGGGTTTCACTTTGAGCGTAACTTTCACCGAATCTTCGCCTTTACATTTTCCAATTTGTGTGATGACTTTAAACGTAGTATCGGCATTGGTGAATGCCCTCGTTGACGAATCGTTAGGATGGGTAACCAACAAAGCTGGTGTCCAACTATATGTGGCGTTAGATGCCATTGTAGTTGGGTTGCCTCCTAGTGTAAATGTATCGCCTGCACATACTTGCAATGTAGCCGGACCAGCATCTGTTGGGATTATTGTATCCACCAAAACCATGATGGTATCCCTTGCAGAACAAACGCCCAAGCTATCAGCACGTAAAAAGTAGCGCGTAGAAACAGTTGGAAAAACCTTGATAGAGTCTACGCTATCATTGGGCAGAAGAAAAGTATTAGGGCTCCATTTGTATTTCTTGGCACCCTTTGTTGCCGTTAAAATAAGGGAATCGCCTTTGCATAAAAACACGGAATCACCTAACATCTCTATTTTGGGTGAAGAATTTACAATTACTGTTGCCGAGTCTTTGGAGCTGCAACCTGCTTGATTTGTGCCTGTTACTACATACGTTGTTGTTGTATCTGGTTTTATAACACCTGCATTCGTTTTGTATTTGTTGGTTCCAAAACCCAATACGGAATCCATTGGAATATTCCATAAGTAGTCAAAAGCTCCAATTACAGCTATACTATCCCGTTGGCCAGCACAAATCTGTCCCCGACGAAGAATTGTAGTTAATACGGGGTATGCAACCCTTCCTACAACTACGGTATCTTTCAAACTACAAGTTCCTCCATTCGAAACCGTCAACACGTAGGTGATGGTGTCAGGTAGCGCACCCAAAAATTGTGGTTGAGCTATGGTAGAATCGCTTAAGTTGGTTCCTGGCTTCCATAAGAAAGTAGATCCGGAAGGACCCATTCCATTCAAGAAGAAAGTATCTGCACCACAAATATTGGTGTCTCGTCCAGCACTTATCGAAGATTTTGAAAATACATTGACCCTCATGGTATCAATTTGGGTACAAAAGCCTTTATCACCTTTAATGGTCACTACGAAATTTTGGCTTGCACTCAGGATTTTTGTAGGTGAGATGGAGTCGTTGGGTAATAACACCAAATTGCTTGGCGACCAAGAATAAAATTTGCCTCCAAAGGATTTGAGTACGGCTTGTTGGTTGCCACATATAGTGGTGTCTTTTCCTGCTCCTACACCGGGTATTTTTTTAATGGTAATGTTAATGGTGTCTCTTTCAGTTGAGTTGTCATTGGGATTGGTTACCAAAAGGATATATCGCATTTTGGATGTAACAACCACTTTCGGATTGGGCATGTTGGTATCTCCAGGATTTACAAAAAAAGTAGAAGGCGACCACTTGATTCTGAAACCAGTTGGGGCAGTAGGTAATCCAGCTGATCCTCCTAAAATTATGGTGTCGCCCGCGCAAATAGTGGTGTCTTTTCCTGCGTTAACAGGGAACAATCCGGCTCGAGCTGATAAACTTAACTGATCAGAAAGACAGCCTTTTGGGGAAATAGCCTGAACTTGAATACTTCCGCCACCCGGGTTCCAGTTTACAACTATACTTTTGGATGAGCTACCCGATACAATGGTTCCATTGCTTACCTTCCAAGTAAAACCATATCCTGGAATGGTGTCAACGGCGTAAACAAAGCCATTTAATTGCTTGCCCAATTGAGTAGGGCCACTGATAGATTTAGGTTTTTTTGGTGGTGTAACTTCTACTAATACAGCTTGGTTATTTGCTTTTGGTAAGCAACCCACATCGGTGCTTTGTAGATGTAATTGATAGGGATTTTCTGAAGCCTGCGCACAATCGGGTGTCCATGTGAAGGTTTGTTTTACATCAGTCGAACCATATTGAGGGGCAGATAATGTTGCACTTGGCTTTTGGTATTTTGAATCTAATATGGCCCCGCTTACGCGATGGGATCCATTCTTTAAGCTTCCATCTGGGTCTTTAAATTCCACATCAAAAGTTAATGTTTCGCGTGGGTCAACCTTAAAAAATGCCTGTGTTGGTTTCACTTTAATTGGGGCTTTGTTGGTGTCTACCGAGCAACTCGTAACTGAAATTTGAATTTCCCGTTTCACAACCCCTATCACCTTGTTTTGCTTATCAAATTCTTTTACTTGGTAGCCTAAAACATAATTTCCTGAAGAATTGGATTTAATATTGGTAATTCCGGTAAGTGAGTCAATGTTGGCTATTTGGTTGACACCTAAAGGTTCGGTGGTCGAAAAATTAGCCTTGTAAGCAGCAAGGGAAGGAGGCCAAGAAGAATAAGCGCCTGGGTGAGGGCTTGTAGAAATTGCATTTCCGTCGTAGGGCGAATGTCGGCTAAATTCTAATCGGTCATTATTGGCTTCGAAGGCATAGTTGGCAAGGGATTCTTCTTTCGCAGTGCAGAAGGTAGATAAAGCAAAGTCAACAAATTTTGGGGAGGAATTTCCCGATTGCGAAGAATTCATCCAAGTGTGCAACACACTACCATTATTGCCAGTGGGCGTTACACTTAAATTGCTGACAGAGGTAGAACGACAACAAACATCATAAACAAAATGATACCCCTTGGTAGTGGCTTTTAGAAAAACGAAGCTCTTATATGATATTTTGTAGGTGCAGGAAGCGTTTGAAGCGCAATTGCTCGGTAAATCAATATTCAATAAGCCGGTATCGGAGGGGTTCAGGTTGAGCCTTACTGCCGTAGGTGCGATTAGGCTTGAAGAATTTAGTGGAGCTTCAAATATTTTAATATCGGTAAAAGCAGGTAATACACTCGGGCTTGGGTTGTTTGGATTAAAGGTACTCGTGCCTCCACAATCAAAAAATAGGGTAAGGCTAACTTCGTACTTATAATTCTTTACTCCAGAAATCAATGTATCTTTTTCGTAGCTATAGGTGATGTCGCCGCCAAGTAGGTGATTGGAATATGATGGAAAGGAGCTTAGAATCAAAAGGAAAAACAAACACGGAATCAAACTCTTCCTTCGGAATTCTATGAATACTCTATTTCGGTTAAAAATCAATTGTCGCAAAGAATTAAGAATTGAAGAATTCCACTTAGTAATTTATTGAATTAAATATCAAGGTCGTTCCTCATGTTCAATCAAAAGTAAAGTTTGTCAATCTAGTACAAGGTATAATAATCCCAACTTTTAAACATCTATTACTTGAAAGGGGAAACAATTAGATGAACCGAACCGTTGGTCTGGGCATCATTCATCAACCCCTTCTCCTTATTTCTTGGTCCACCAACCTCAATTCTTTGCCCATTTGGCCCGCCACACTTGTGTTTTCTTCTGCCCTGCGAATTAAATAAGGCATGGTAAACCTCACAGGCCCATACGGTAGATATTTCGAAACATTGTACCCAATCGATGCCAGAATGAAGCTTATATTATCTGACATTCCGAACAATTGACTAAAAAATACACGGGTATCGCTCTTTTCGATCGCTTTTTCTTTTAGGAGTTGGGTTAAATACATTGCGCTTTCCTCGTTGTGTGTGCCAGCACAAATTTCAACTCGGTCAATGTTTTCAATCATCACTTTCAAGCCTTCGTTGTAATCCCTATCCGTAGCAA
This sequence comes from Flavobacteriales bacterium, assembly GCA_020435995.1. Taxonomy (GTDB): domain Bacteria; phylum Bacteroidota; class Bacteroidia; order Flavobacteriales_G; family Salibacteraceae; genus JAGQYO01. The sequence continues at coordinate 65,409 of JAGQYO010000011.1, forward strand.
GTTTATCGGGCTGAATAGGAGAGGGGTAGTTCATTTCTATGGCTCGTTCCCTTTCCTTTTCCATGTATGCACCTCTTACTTGCTTGATGCCCAAATAGAAATTTTGAGATTTTGACAGCTCAATAAGGCGATGTAAGTAAGCCAACCTATCGTGGCGATACATTTGAAGGGTAGTAAATACAATGGTTTTTTCCTTGTTGTATCGCTGCATCATCACTTCGGCGAGTCTGTCAATCGCTTCTTGAATCCAAGTTTCTTCGGCATCGATATAGATCCTAACTTCAAGTTCGCTGGCTTTTTTGCAGATATGATCCAAACGCTTAATTACCCGATTGTATTCCTGCTTTTCCTTTTCGGAAAGCTCCTTGTCTTGGTTTACTTTTTCGAGAAGTTCTAAGCGCGCAAGCCCAGTCATTTTGAGGCATGTGGTTGGAATACTGGCATGTTTTTTTGCGTTTTCGATTAATCGAATCACCTCTTTTTCAACAAAATCAAAGGCTTTATCATCTTCTTGTCCTTCTACCGAATAATCTAAGATCGCCTCAATGTTGTGCTTCCGAAGTAACTCATAGTTTTTGGTGCAATCCTGAATCGTTGTACCACCACAAAATTGTTTGAAAATGGTACGCTTAATGGCCCATTCAATTGGCAAATGAATTTTTAAAGCAAACAATGTCATGCGGGATAATACATCCACCAAAGTTGGGTTTTGCATCATCTTAAAAACAAATCTTGAAGATTTTAACTCAGCCGTGGTTTTATGAGCAAATGCTTTTTCTGTATCGTCAAACGAAATGTGCTGTTCGTGCCTAATCATGTGTTGTAAATTAGGGTACGAAATTATCTATTTGTTGGCAATTACCTGAGATTAATATGTGATTCTCTTGGAGGCCATAGTTCTTTCTAGATTTAGTTAATTCACTATCAAATCGCCATTTGAAAATGGAGTATTGTACTACGTACTATTTGGCAGCCAAGAGAACAGTTTTTTGAAGCCATTGGTTTTTCTTCTTCAATTTAAAATTTAAATCCTAAGGTGCTCGAAATGTTAAGTCGCCATATATCTTCAATTTCTTCTGATTTAAGAATGTACTGAGTACCGACTGATAGTGCAAAGCCAATTGATTTTGTGATATTTAGATTTATCCCACCAGTGCAATAAGGGCCGCCAAAGGATTGGTGAGGAATTGCGTAATAGCCAACAGAGATTACGGGACCTATTCGGTTTTTCAAATAGCCAAATTTCAAAGCACCTCCAAGACTCATGTCTCTATTTGTTCCAACGCCAAAAAAAACAGTTGGAACCAATGAAACTTTTCTATTCAATACATCTCTGCCATAGAAAAAACCTAATTGGGGGAATGTACCCAAATCAATTCCAATATTAAGGTCATAGTAATTGAGCCCAAACTCATTTCTAAATTGACTCTTTTCAGGTTCATCTTTTTGGGCTGATAAGTTCATGCTCATTGAATAAAATAAAATGAATAGGATAGTTTTATTCATGTCTACTTAATCTTCTTCTCCAATTTAATAACATAAAACATCAACATGATCAATCTTCCCCTTTCCCCTTTTCACTTTCCACTTTTCACTTTCCCCTTTCCACTTTTACATTTTACTGTTTTCTACTCTTTCTCCCACCTCAGCACTTCAACTCCATTGGGTGTAGTAAGCGATATAAAATACATACCAGCAGTAAGATGTTGCATATTGAGTTGCACGGTGGATTGCTCCGGTAGTATTGCTTTTTCCTGAAGTATGCGACCTTGAAGATCATAAAAAATTAGCTTGCTGTTTTCAGGAGTTGCAAAAGTCCATGATACGTTTAATTCTCCCTTGCTCGGATTGGGGTAGAGTTTTATTTGATGATTTTGCAATACTGGACTCCCCACTTGTGAACTGGTATCAACTGGATTTTGAATGGTAGTGTCTGGCACGGAAGGCCCACCTCCATTAGTTGTTTTAAATATTCGCCCATCATGACTCGTTAAATAACCCACACTATCGTTAATAAAATAAACATCTGTAAAAAAGGTGTTTGTAACTGGAGAGACATGATCCCAAGATTGCCCTCCATTTCGGGTACGATACACTTTACCAAAATCCATTGACACAGAGTTGCCCCCACTTACATAACCGACAGAATCCGAAATAAAATGGACTGAGACAAGACTCATTTTAATCGGCAATCCCATCTTAACCCAAGACAAACCAAAGTCCTTCGAATGTGCAACTAAACCTGATTGTCCAGAGACATATAGAATACCATTCGGTGAACGATACAATTTTACAATTCCATCGAATCCTGGATTTATTTTAACCCAAGTATTGCCAGCATCAGTTGTCCTCAATAATTGACGTCCATTCGTCCCACCCATTTTAATTAAAATAATTCCGATATCAAAACTGAGAAATTCAATGCCTTTTACAAAACCGTTCAACGAATCTATTTTTAAAGTATCCCATGAAATTCCGAAATCAGTACTTCTAATCAGACTCGAATTATCTAAGTTCGTGTAAATTGTGTCTCCATATAAAGAAATAGCATCAAAAGAGACAGAATGAATTCCATTAGAATAGTCAATATTTTTACATTTATCAGAAGTGATCCCAATGCGTGGTTGTAAAAGTCCTAAGTCAAAGCTACACTTTACAACCGAGAGTTCATTATTCAAATCAAATGAATGTATGATTTCATTTGCGGAACACCAATCGACAGTTTTAAAGCTATTTGAAGTGGATAACAAACCGGCATGAGTGCCGATAAAGACAGTCGAATCATTTAAAGCTTTTATTTGATAATTTGTCGTGTTCGTCGTCGTCACATTTGTCCATTGACCATAAAGATTGCAAAGAGGAATGATAATGGTTAATATTAAGATTCGTGTTTTCATAAAATGCTATCTTAAAAGTGTAACGCTTTTTTGGGGAGGCTCTTCACTATTTCCGCAACCAGATATCTTAATAATTAGTTCATATTGGCCATCTACAGCGGCGTTCCCAGAATTAGTGTTTCCGTTCCATAGGCATACATTTTTATTACACACCTTGCCTGAACTTTGATAAATTGAAGCGTCCCACCTGTTAAAAACCTCAATTTCATATGCCTCAGCTCCACATACTTCAATACAATAAATATCATTGCTACCATCTCCATTAGGAGTAATTACATTAGGTAATGGAGCTGTTAAAATCTGTGGTTTTGGGGTGCAGTAAGAGCTTCTATTCCAGTCAATTACTTCAGTAACAATGTCAGGTAAACATACATTTTTAGTTCTAACAATCACTTCATAATCGTAACAAACTGAAAGCCCGAGTATATAACATGGAGCAGAAAAATGAAATGGATTTCCATAGTCATCGTTGTAATACATTCTTGAAGTGGAAAACACAATTAAACCATCCGATTTTCTCTTTATATCAATCTCTAGCCATTCTGATTCGGGTTGAGGGATAAAATCGAAAGAGAAATTATATTCATCTAGTACCTGATTGGTTAAAGTAATAGAAGGGGCAACTGAGCCATCGGTATATGATATTCTAATTAATTGATATCCAGTTGTGCCGCAAGGGTCGGTAAAGCTAACCAAATATGTGGCTACCCCAGTTCCACTGGGCGGTGTAAAGATTGGAGAGTAAGGGTCGTTAATGGTTAAATGAGTAGTAGGATTCCATTTAACTGTGTAATGTGGAGTAGGGACAAAATCGGTACTGATATTTTGAGGTGAGCCTGAACACAGTTCATACTCTTTTGTGGGCATTGAACTAACGCCTTGACATGGATTCTCTTCACAAGGAGCTATATATGCCAAGAAATTTGCTCCTGGAAGGGTTTGAAAACCTGTATCAAGTATTACTTCTTCACCAGCTTTGTAAACTACATTGCCGCCATAGGCAATTTTTACTTCACCAGTAGTAGCTGGAAAAGGAGCACCAACATTAGTTCCTGCGAAGAGTTGCTGGTCAGCATCTTCGACTGTACTTATTTGAATGGTGTTTTGAATATATTTAACTTGGGGGCAATCTTCAAATAATCCTATATCAAAAAGCTCTATATCATCAATATAAAACCCTGGATTACTTCCCTCTTTAAACTCACCAATAGTCATGTAGCCTAAATCAAGTAACCCAAAATATTTAAAGTTTAACGACACTTCAATGAAACCATTTATTCCCGCTGTTGTGCTCATTGAACTATTTAAATATACATTATAAGTCGTACCTGCGTCAAATAGCTTACCGCCTTTAGAAATCTTTTTTTGCTTTGGGTGATTTTCACTAAACATGATTCCTACGTCACTTAAATTATAATTTGAGGAGTTAAATTTTAATCTTGCCTTAAAGTAATATTCATGGTTAATGTGAACTCCACCTGAGGCCAATTCATTCACAACAAATTCTTTCCAATATCCTTTGTCGGCATTTGGATTAATATGAATATATAATGCCCTTTCACCATTATAGACATTACTTGAGTTGCAAATCACATCAGAGGTCCCACATTGATAAATATACTGAAGGACAAAAGGATTTCTTGGATTTGCCCAATGATCTACTTTTTGATTATTTGCATTAAATTTTGTGTTTAATATAACTTCACAATCACCGTTTCCAGCCTCGGCGCCAGAATTTCTAACAATATTGCTTTGGGCGTTTGATTCAATTACAAACACAAAAAGGCAAAATATCAATGAGTAGATTTTCATAATTCTAAAATTTCCAACCTAAATTTAAACCGACAATAAATGCTTCTTCTTTTCGTAAAAGTGTATTGTGATCGTAGAAGATGCCATATCCAACCTCAGACTCTATGTAAAAATGTTTTTCAGTTTCAATTCCAAAGTTAAGTGCAAGCCATTGATCGTGTTCAATGGGCAAGCTCCATTGGTCGCTTGGTCCACATGTTCCATGTTGATTGTTAAAACATTTTTGCTTTTCATTTACACTTATCCCATCTTCTCCAAAAAAGAAGTTTGCGTAGGAAACGTAACCAAATTTCGCGTAGAACGATTTTTTATAGAACCCCACTTTGTAAGCGTTCTTTAAATTCCATCGCTGTTCGGAGTTATCAGGTGAAATTCCAATTTTAAGTTCACCAATCATAAAATTGCCTTTTTTAATTTGAAAATTATATGCGATATTTGGGTAGTCGAAGCTATACCTTGTAACCTTTATGGGAATATTTAAATCTACGGATATTGCGTGGCTAAATTCAGCAGATGAATTCGGCCGACTTGCGGATTCATCCTGACTTAAACATACATAGCATATGAGATTAGACAGAATGATCAAACTTGTAATCCTACTCATTGCTTGACTCCATTCTCTTTTCCAGTTCAATAACATATAGTGTCAATTCTTCAATTTTCTGTAGCAATATACGGTTCATTTCACCAAGGTCTAATCCATCGTCCTCTATTTCTGAGGCTGTTGGTACATCTGGGAGATGTCCATTGGTATTAATGTATTTTTCCAGCTCAGGCAAGGTCATCATGGTGTAATGTTTTTCAAAAACATAATCGGGCCAATCGTTCCTCAATTTCACTCTTACTAATTCCGCTATAATATTTCCAGCTACTGCTAACTTGTATGGCGTTGTAGAAGGAGTATTTACTGTGTAGTGATCTCCTATAACAACACTCCCGTCCCAATCAATTCGCAGCCCATTTTTGCCTCCATTGGCAGGGTTTTGTGATACCAATACTAGACCTGGAGTTGGACTGGTAGGGGTTGAATTCCAAAAAATACCAACATCGCCATATTTACTTAACCAGTTGTGCTCGATCC
>JAGQYO010000120.1 GCA_020435995.1 Flavobacteriales bacterium
GCTGTTACCCACTGGCGGCTATTGAGTTCTGATTGTCGCCTTGCAAGGGAATACTCTTTTGCAATTTTGGTTTGAAGGAAGGCCAGTGCGAATTGCAAATGTGTATGACCTCGAGCGTTGGAATTATTTTTTGTGAGGGTAAACCCTCATTTTGGGCTTATCCGTAGTAATACGGATGTATTTGTGAAAAATATTTTCCATCTTTGGAGTGTAACGAAAATTGAAAATCTATAAGAAAGAAGGCTTAATCTAAATATTAGGCGGAAGCTGTTAATGTAGTTCTCTGGAAACTGGTAATTTTTAAAAGATCGCATAAACACAGCCGAAGTCCACGTCACGGCGTGGGTCGGTTTGTTTGCGATCGGGTATACCAGTACCTCAGAGGCGGCAAATTGTATCCGCGCCTGCTTTTTTGTGAAAATCGCTAATTTTAAAATCGCATTTATGAAAACAAAATACAACTTAGCTTTCCTTTCAATCCTGATGTATTTGGGGTTAAATGCTGGTATTGTAGACGTAACTTACAATACAGGTTCTGGTTCCAGTTGGTCTCAAGCGCAAAAAGCCGCATTTGAAAGAGCCGCGAAACACTGGACAGATGTTTTAACACCAAATCATGACATAAGGGTTAATGCTTACTTGCATAACCTTTATGTTTTTCATGGTAGCAACGATTCGAGTTGGTTTAGAGTATTGGGTTATGCAAGTGCGGATCAACTTTATAGGGACTTTCCCTCCAGTGATCCACAATTTGTTGCAAATACCTTTTATCATGCCGCATTGGCACAAAAACTCAATGGTAATGCGATAAGTTCTTCAACCCTTCCATATCACATCACGATTCACATGAATAGTTCTCAGAAATGGTATTTTGGCGAACACTTTTCTGGAATTGGACCAAAAGAATACGACTTTACAACTGTTGTTTTACATGAATTAGCACATGGACTGGGCTTCTCTTCTTCTGCTCGATACGATTCTACATTGAGTGCGCCGGTATACAATGCGGCAACACCATATAGTATGGACAGGTTCGTGTATAAAAATTTGGGCGCAGTTGATATGACCTCATTGCCTGCAAGTGGAAGTAGTACCACTTCATTTTTAACCAGTAACTCACTCTATTTTAAGGGATCAGAGGCCAGTTCTCAAAATGGAGGAAATCGACCTAAGATTTATGCCCCTTCGTCATGGGTACAGGGCTCTAGCTTATCCCATTGGGACTTGGGATATTTTGGTTCATTAAACAAGGATAAGTTAATGGAACCACAGGCTGGTTTCGCCAACTCACACTTTTTTAGACAAGTTGGAAAAGTTACCAGAGGCTTTATGAGTGATATAGGTTGGGATGTAACAATGAGCGTTAATGAAAATAGCATTGCCAAGAGAATAAAACTGTTTCCAAACCCCTCAGTAAGTAATCTCAATATTTATATCGATGATGATGTCGGTAAATATCAACTTAGGATAAGATCGATCACAGGAAAAGTTTGCTACGAAAATGAAATCTCTGGCAACCAAATTGCTATCCCAATAGAAAACTGGAATAGTGGGGTGTACACAGTGGAACTGATAAACTCAAAAACCGGAAGTGCACAACACCAAAAATTTATAAAAACGAATTAATAAAATAAAGAACGATGAAAAATAATACTCACACAAAAAAAATAGCTTTAGGGGTTTTACTCATACTCCTAACGGCCACAAACCTTTCTGCTCAGTTTGAACACTTGATTGAGGTAGATGCAGAACGAAGTGTAATGTACGGCAAATATTTAAAGGAAAACACACCAACTGACATAAACGTTTATGTGCAATCCGAAGAATACACATCGAACAACAATCGTTGGATTCATGGAAATCCGCATACTCAAAAACACCTGTTGAATATAAATACCGAAACGGGAACAATTGTCAGTTCAACTCCATTTAGCATGCCCTATGCGACGAATAGTTACTTCCATGCTTTTGGAAATACAATGGCTGGGTTCAGAGGAGAAAGTTCTTTTGTTACAGGTACTCAAGATTGGGGAGGCAGCCAAGTAGAGTTTCAAGCCCCTTGTACCAAACTGGTTATTGGTCTGATTGACACTGTTACTAAAAATCCCAGTTTTTACAAGGAACCTAATTGCGATTTTGAGAGAGGATTCAAAATGACTTATGCAAATGGTAAGTTTTATACCGTCTATCGTTCAAAAGACCCTGTTCAAGGAGGAGATTCGAAATTGTCAATGCTTGAACTTGATCAAAACCTGCAGTTGATTCAAAAACATAATTTCAACATCAACCCTTTCCAAGTTGATTTAGCTTCTGACGGTTCGGGATTTTATGTTTTTGAAGATACAAGACCTTATCTGGTTGAACCATACGGTACCGGTGGCAGTACTACCACATCTAGCCAGAATTATTACCGGCTAAAAAAACTCGGTTTTGACGGTTCAATCTCTAATATTTCGTCTGAGTTTCAAGTTGAGAACATACCGACGGGTTTATTTGTGATGAACTTTGTAACGGACGGTTCTGATACCTACGTTTATCTGGAAAATAACCAAACAACTAATTCAAATGAAATCCGCAAATACAGTTCAAGCGGTATACTTATAGGAACACAAAGCGTGAGTTCTGAACTTGCTTTTTGGCAACCTATGCTTGGAGGACTATTTTATATTGGTCATCAAAGACACTACGATCAAACGCTTTCTCAGCCAGTAAAAATTATGGGTTTTGATGAAAATTTTGATAATTCCGGCACAATGGATGTTGGTTTTACTTCCGTAACCATATCAGATGTAAATATTGACGAGAACAATCTTATCTTCATTGCAACCGGAGCAACCAACATGCACTACTCAGATTCAGCAACTCGCCACAATGATGAGTTATATCTTTATCAGGGTTCGCTACTCGACGTTATGATTCCAGCAGAAGGGTCATTTGCAGGAAATGATAGTTTTTATTTTCCAAACCCAAATAATCAAGACAAAGCATACTTGAAGTTTAACAGCCTTGCAACAGAACTTTCTGAATCTGTTGAAATATCGTTTGTGGACATTCATGGAAAAGTAGTAGAGCCAAAATTTAGGGTAGTCTCTAGAGACTTAATTGAAATTGAAACTAAGAATCTGTCAAAAGGAACCTACGTCGGTACAGTGGTATATGAAGGAAAGGTTCTAACAAGCGGAAAACTGGTTGTTGAATAGGTGTTTTGGAGGAAAACAGCTCTTTTGGTTTTTAGTTGGCACGAAAACCAAATGTGCTGTTTGTGCGGTGGATTTTCATTTAGCTTGTGGGTAACGCCAGTCCGTCTAAAAACCAGCGCTATTCATTTTATATTTTGGGAATAAAATTAGGTTATTGAGATGAAAAGC
>JAGQYO010000121.1 GCA_020435995.1 Flavobacteriales bacterium
GGCTGTTGCTAAATCCTACTGGTAAGATTAAGGGGAAGCACTAAACATATTTATTTAATTCGTCAAACATCAAGTCTGGAATATTCTACTTAAGATTTTTTATTGGTAGACAAAAGGTAATTTTGAAAAAAATAATTGTAATATGAAAAATGTGAAAATTTGGATGGTCTTTAGCTTTTTTGGCCTTTTTATTTCGCATCTTAATGCGCAGGTAATTAAAGAAACATTAATTGATGTAAGCGAAACCAGAAGCTGTTTAGGAGCTTACTATTATCATCAAACACCAAGTCATCATATCATTATCTCATCAGAGGAAAATTACGATCCTAATTTTCCAGGGAAAAGAGGGTGTCTTGACTATCGCGAATTAGAAAAGCAAATATTACTTGTACAGAAAGACTCTCTTAATATTGACAGTGCGATATACTTAGGGAGGTTTCCCTCTATGGACAAGTTTATTAGTCTTTCTAATCAATCCCTTATAGGGATTTCGATTTTGGATACTGTTGAAGTTGATTATGCGAAAGGAACCGAAACTACCAATAATGGTTTGATTTCTGTTGGTTTCGATTTGATCACGAACGAACCATTTTTTATCGGAATGGAGCCGCACTTGCATGCCACCGAGTTACTAGAGTTTAAGGAATTAGGAGGCTTGTTGTATATACTATATGCAACCGAAGTTTTTGGCATTAATGTTCCTAGGTACAATTCGTATCTTGAGGTACGCGGTTTGGACTTTACATTAATAAACAGATACCAACTAAATCGGCGTATAATTACCTCAGACTTTGATGCGGTAAATTTGGGTTTCATCATCCTAACTGAAGTTAATGAGAATACCCCTGAAATATTAACTTTAGAGCAACTTTCTCTTTCAGGAGATTTGACCATAAAAAACCAAAGCGTTACCATTTCGGCAAGAGCGCCTGGATTTGTAGCATTAAATGATAAAGTATGTACCTATTCGCCTAACTTGCTGAATGGACAACCTACCCTTGAGGTGTACGATGGTTTTGGCATACAGCTGAACCAAATCTTGGTCGACGCACCGGTGGATGACATTTTAGTTTATCAAAACTATTATGTAGTTGTATATGGTAAAGAAGACAGGATGGACCCAAGTCCTATAAGATTTAAAATCTATTCTGAATTATTGTATGAAATATATGACAGTGGGTGGAAGGGCTTCGCAACAGTAGAAATTGACGACGCTGAAGTCATTGATGATGCCTTCTTAATTTCGGGGTCCACTTCTAATCATTTTGGGGACCATGGTCCAGCAGAAAAAGACAAAATGTATGTTATGTCAGTTGACTTATTAGAGGCTTTGAATAGCAATCCTATTGCCACTCCAAATGAGGAAATTGTTATTACCCCGAACCCTGTTAACGAAAAGATTTTGAATCTATTTGTGCCAGGAATAGATTTTAATTTTTATCCAGATTCCCAAATAACCCTTACTTCAGCTAATGGTCAGGAATATAAATCCGATTTTAAGAGGATTGATAGCCACAATATCAGTCTAGAGATTTCATTTTTAAAAGAAGGGGTAAATTATGTTTATTTGAGGACCGACAAGGGCGGGTTAATTGGAAAAAAGTTTATCGTGAATTAGGTTAATTTCGAAACCCAATTAAGTGCCAAAGACAACTGTTCGTCTTGGCTCAACCCCGAATTATCCAACACAATTGCATCTTCTGCTTGTTTCAACGGATCTTCTTTGCGTGTGGTGTCGATATTATCTCGGGTTTCAAGGTTTTTTCGCACCTCTTCTAATGTCGAAGGTTCGCCTTTGGTTTCAAGTTCGGCATAGCGTCGGGCGGCTCTCACCTCGGGGCGAGCTGTCATAAAAATTTTCAATTCAGCATGAGGGAAAACCACTGTGCCAATGTCGCGCCCGTCCATAACAACACCTTTGTTGCGTCCCATTTCCTGTTGGATGGCAACTAATTTTTTTCGAACTTCTTTGACGGCTGCAACTTGGCTCACCTTGTTGGAAACATCCATTTGACGAATTTCATTTTCCACATTTTTGCCATTGAGTAGTATGTCGGAGGCCCCGCGTGAGGCATTAAAGGTAAACTGAATTGCAATTTCATCGAGTTTATTGACCAAGCAATTTTCATTGAGCTCGTGGTGATTGAAACACCCGTTTTGCATGGCGTACAGCGCAACGGCACGGTACATTGCGCCAGAGTCTACAAATGTGTAACCTAATTCTTTGGCGAGCTGCTTGGCCAGGGTACTTTTTCCGCAAGACGAGTAACCGTCGATAGCAATTGTAATTCTATTCATTAACCTTTTCTGAAATAAGAGTTTAAATTGGTTGTAAGGCCGATGTGGTGCGAATTGCCAGAGACAAAATATGAAGAATAGGCATAATTAAATTGAATTCTTTTGATTTTTACCTGTGCACCAAAGGACAACCCAGCCGAGCCCCTCCCGTTGATGGCTAATTCCTTTTTTCGTTTGTGGTTATAAGCCATGGTTAACACAAAATTTTTGTGCAGGATTATGTCCGCACCAAACACGATATGCCTCATGTAATTATCGACGCTCCAAGCCGATTTTTTCACTTCTCCAGTTTTTTTATTTGTTTTTCCTTCAAAGTTGGGGTCATTGGTTACGAGGTCAAATTTTTGAAGGTTTTGAAATTGTAGATGAAACCGCAGTGGTGCCTTGGGGATTTTTCGGCTTAGGCCAATGGCAATTTCAAATGGCAGTTTTTCCCTTTCGTTGGATTCATTTTTTTTCAAGGCGTAGCCAAAGTTAGTCAAGGCTAAATTGACATTAAAAAGTCTGTTTCTGCTCCAGAACCCTCCACTCAAATCAGTGCCCAATCCAGTGCGCTGAAAAGTTTCGTAATTGCTGTAAATAAATTTTATAGTAGATCCTAGGTACCAAATCGAATCAAAGGAAGTACCATACGAGCCATTAATAGCATAATCCCCGGCCTTAAATTCTCCTGTTTTTTGCCCGTTTGCCTCGGCCCCTGTAAATTGGCCATATCCCAAAAATTGCACACCTACTCCGATTGCCCCTCTCGTTTTTAAACTTTTGGAATACATGAAGTTTCCTGCGTTTATATCCGAAATAAAATTTACATAATTGAAGGAAAATCGGTTGTCCAGATTGGAGTCTAATATCGAGGGATTATCTGAAATTAGGTTAGGGTCGTCATCTCGGGCGCTTATCGAGCTCCCTCCTAAGGAACTGGAACGGGCGGTTGCTGGGATGTCTAAAAATGAAAAAGAGTTTTTTCCACCAATTTGAGCCTGAAGATTTATTCCAAGGATTGTAATCGAAAATAAAAGGATCTTTCGCATAAAGGCTTATCTACGGC
>JAGQYO010000122.1 GCA_020435995.1 Flavobacteriales bacterium
CGCAACCCGCCGCAGCTATCGCATTCATCCACATGCCCGCCTAACGCGGCGGTGCGGCATTGAACGATGTCGCGCATGACCAGACGTTGTTGGTGTGAAACGTGATATTGCCGTCGGTATTCATCCCCGTAGAGACGGAAAATGTCAGCCAATTCATAGGCTGGTTTTTCCGTTTCAACGCCAGTTAGCAGCGGGGATGAAAGTTTTAACATTTGTAATACTACCTCTGGAAAATAGAGGAGAATACATCATTTCTAACGCGAAATTAGAACATGTGTTTCGTGCAACGCCCGCTTCAGCCGTCTGCGAGGGGTCAGCTAAAGCCTGGGCAATTCACCAAAATCTTCAAAAGAAACCAGTCTCGCAGGTCGGCTGCAAGCATTGTTAGGGCGCGATTTCCCCAACTTATCCGAAGCGGGAGTATGACTTTACCGTACATGGCGACTAGGCGGAAACGGTGCGGGTCAAACAGAACGCTCCACTTACCAGCCCGTAGCACGGTTTGGTAGCCGGGTCTTTTCAAGACCATTGTTTGCTGAGTAAGTGCCTTTCGGTTTTGAAAGAACCGAAGGGCACGGCCAATTGTGGTATAGCAAGGATTGTTTAACTGCTATGTCGGCCTGCTTTTATTTTCCAGATTTCCTAACTTAACGATTTCCTTTTGCCCTGTTATGTGTTTTGCATAACATTTCACAATTACTTTTAACTGTCTTGCCACCTTTACTCCATGCAGCTACATGATCTGCATCCATTTCGTTCAACCTATATATTCTAGTTTTGTTAGCATTATTCCCTATTGCACAATGCGGACAATTTGAAACACCTTGTTTTTCAGCTTCTGCTGTTTGTTTTGTATAAACTGATTTTTTGATTGCTTCATCAAAAATTCTTACGTCAAGTAATTTTGAATCGGAAGAGCCACCAAGAATATACTCAAAAATCCCTTTACGTTGTTTGATGTATGGGTCTCCGTAAAGGGTTCTTAGTTCGTCTGAAATCTTCTTTGGATCATAAGATTTGTGATGATGCTCCTCGTAAAGCCTTCCCCATTCGAGACCCTTCATTTCACTTTCAACATCTATAAATATGGTAGAAACCCAATCAATCACTGTATTGAAATAAGTTTTTACCTCATTGATGTTATTGTCGTAACGGTGTCGAGACATATAATCCCCAACATCCCCTTTGCTGACCCACTCAAGAGCACATTTCAAAAAACCTTGCCGATTGGCAGTTCCTCTAATGTAGGCACTCCACTTTTGAATATTTGCATTCTGGCTGTTGCTGAATTCTTCTTTGCAAAGGGTTACAAAGGGGCCAGAATATACAGCATTTAGCAATTCTTGATTGTTGAGAGGAACTCCAATGATATTGATCGTTTTAAACCATTCCTTTATTTCGCTTTCTGTTCCCTCACATTCATAGATCAGAAGTTTTGTATCTAAAATTTTTGTTTTTTTATCGGAGGCAAAACCGCTAAAGTATTGTTCCATACCATTCTGATCTTTGATAGCAAACTTATTCGTTACGAAACGACCAATACTTGTAATTCGTTGCTGACCATCTAATACTTCAAATTTATCATCGCCAACTTTATTAAAATAAATCAATCCAATTGGATAACCTTTTAATATCGATTCAATTACAGCAACATCTTTTTTACCATCGGCATAAATATAATTTCGCTGATATTCAGGTTGGATAGTTAATTTACCTGAAAGCCCAAACAAACCTTTCCCCTCTAGCTCATTGTAAATGAAGCCTTCACATATATCTTTTACAGTAATGTCTGTTCTCAGTATTGTTTTCATTTATTAGCTAACCCTCTATTTCTTATGCTTAATTAAAAGTCTTTTGTAAACATTCACACCTTCCACAGAAACCGACATGTCAATATTTTCATTCCAACTATCAGGTCTCCCATAATCATATGAACAACCTATTATCTCAAACTGATCAGGGTTGTATTTATCCAAAAAGGTGATGGGCACCCCCATTACACCATCATAATCACTGGGAATAGCATCAGTATAGGGAACTTCAATTGCATCGAAATTATCATATTTTTTGTACCCGTTCTCTTTTATTTTCTTATGAGAACTGAATTTAATATTATCATTCATGGTCATTAGCGGTAACGGTTGGTGTCTCTTACCATGATCTAAATTAGTAAACCAAAGACAGTTGTTGGTAGCGACGATTCTATTTCCTTCCTCATCAATCCGTGCCTCCGTTCCATACAATTCATATGACTCAGGCACAATGAAACCAGAAATCCATCTACCCATTCCAGTACCTAGCCAGATTTTATTATCTTTAATTAAGGGAAAAACTTCTTTGTAGGTAATGGCATTGATATTGGCTATGATTAGGAAATTTTTGTCATAATCTATAAGTTGTTTTATGTACTCTCGAAACAGGCTAAATGGTGGATTTGTTACGACAATGTCGGATTGTTTTAATAAAGATATGGATTCATCACTACGAAAATCGCCATTTCCGTCTAATGGCGACCATTCATTTTGTTTGTTTTCCTTTAGTTGTAATGCGACATCCTTCAAGCTAAACTCACCATCACCATCTATATCACCAACTTCATTGATGATAAATTTATTGGCAGTCGCTTTCGGGCGGCCTTTTGGCTTTAAAAGAGCCGAATTGTTACCAAACAATTGTAGTTGCGTATTGGCAATAGGCGAAGGTTTGTAACTGGTTGTGATAAGCTGTTTTAAGCCAATTCTTTCAAAGTTTAGAACGAAATAACGAAAAAAATTGCTCTCGAATGGGTCATCGCAGTTGCAATAAACAACTTTATCTCGAAATACATCAGGATTATATTCTAAATATGCCTCAACCTCTTTCTGTATATCAACATATTGTGTATAGAATTCATCACTTTTTGATTTTTTAGCTTTATGAAGCAATTTGTTTGTTGCATTTCTTGCCATTGCTAATTCCTCTTTTGTTTCTATCGTCGCCCGTTCAATTGCATAAGCTGCGTGTCCGTCCTCGGCACGTCTGCTTAATGCGGCTGTTAGGGGCGGCATCTTGGTTTGAAGAATGGCCTTGATGTGCCACAAAGTTGGATACGCGGCAAGACTTCACCTGCATAAGCCGCCCCTAACGAAAAAGGATTCATACGGCTTCCCAGCCGTATAATCCTTGTTGAACTAAGCCGAAGCTGGGGGAACACCTATGGGGTTTCATACAAAAAGGGGACATCCCTCATGGCAAAAACAACCCCGTCTCCAGCAACCTGCTCCCATTATA
>JAGQYO010000123.1 GCA_020435995.1 Flavobacteriales bacterium
TGATCGGGTTGGTTTAATTCGCCTTGTTTTCATGTGGAGTAGATTTTAAGTTTAAAGCATTAAAAGTAAGCTTTTTTTAACCCCAATATCCAAATCCTTATAGGCAACACAAAGTCCAAAAAAAAGGCGCCATCAGCGCCTTTTTCATTTATTTAATTTCGACTATCATTCTTCATCCTCATCAGTTGGAGGAGTTCTATCCGTTGGAACATAATCGGTAAGCATGGTTCCTTGTGCTAAAAATGAATATTTAGTCTCTGGCTTGGTGATGGCAGCAATCTCTTCCTTCGTTTTTCCCGCATCCTCAGCATAATGTTTTAGATCTTCTACCGAAACTGTTTCAGCATAAGCTTTTCCTTCCATCACCACCGTACTCCCGCTACAATCCAAAGGCATAAAAAAGCCATAGTCTTTAAACTTCACAAACACTTCTTTGTCTTCGGCCAACTTCACCTTCATCCAACATCCTTTCTTTTGGCAGCAAGATTCGATTTTGCCACTCACAATAATGTTGTCTACAGTATCAGACTTGGCCAACGCAGCGAATAATTCATCAGCAGGCATTGGGTTTCTATCCGAAATTTCTTCACCAAAAAAGCTGGGCTCAACTTCCCCCGCTTGATTTGCGCCAACCTCGTATTGCTCTGATGATGCCATGGTTTCTTCATCGCTCACCTCAGTAGATTCATTGTTTCCACAACTGGTGGCTAGCACCATCATTGAAACACCTAAAAGTATTGATAATATTTTTTTCATGTTTAAAATTTTACGCGCAAAGATACACGAGTTATTAATTGATTCTTCGCGGTATTATCGCTTTAAAATCACAAATTCTGTACGCCTGTTTCTAGACCTACCCTCTTCGGTAGCATTGGAAGCAAGCGGTTTGGTATCACCAAAACCTTGAAACGAAAGCCGACTAGGTGATACCCCTAGTTTTTCGATATATGCCTTTACCGAATAGGCTCTATCTGCTGATAAAGCAAGGTTTTCACTTTTTACACCTACATTATCTGTATGTCCATGAATGGCTACTTGAATCGAAGTGTTTTCTATGAGGTATTCCGCAAAATCTTCTAAAATCACTTTCGATCGCTCCGATATTTCAGCAGAATTGGTTTCGTACTGAATATCAGCCAATTGATAACTTCCACCTACTTCTTCTTTTTCCACAACTACATCCATTTTTTGTGAAATAGGTTGACCTGCAGGAACGGTTTCATCTTCTTCTTCAGGTACTTCAACTAATCGAGAATTATAAGCCACATCATCACCTTTAATTTTCATAACTACCTTGTCTCCGGGTTTTACAGTGACTATGGCAGCAAATGCACCGTCACTTGAATCAACTTCAAATTCGTTGATTGCTTTGTTGGTCATGTTTTTAATCTCCACCCGAGTTGGCGTATGTCCATTGTGTTGTTCCACATTTCCTTTCAAGAGAACCACTTTTTCTGGTCGTGCTTCCTTATAAAGTTCGAAGGACAATACATTGAGTCTTGTTCTTCTGTTTCCCAAATGCTCTGATGAGAAATACACTTTTCTACCATCTGTAGAAACCACAAATCCATGTTCATCTTCTTGTGTGTTAATCGGATGTCCAATGTTTTTTGGTTTTTGCCATGTATGATCATCGTTTTGTCTCACATAAAAAATATCATATCCACCAAATCCGATGTGTCCTTGAGAAGCATAATAAAGAGTCTTTGAATCAGAATGGATATAGGGAGATTTATCGTGTTGTTCTGTATTTACCGGAGGTCCAACATTCTTTGCCATCTTCCACTTACCATCCGCTCCCATTTCAGACATATATATATCGATTCCCTTGCTATCCTCCCTCCAAGAAGCAAAATACAAGTGTTTTCCATCTGCGCTGATCGACGGTTGAGATTCCCAACCATCTGGGGTATTTACATTGGGGCCCATATTGACCGGTTCGGTCCAATGCCATTCAGTATTTCCAGTTTTGGTGTTTAAAGTATGTACATAATTGGATTGATAGATATCGCAATTTTTCACCATTTGCTGAGTCGTTTTATTGAACCTGTCCTTACAAATGGTAAGATACATGTGTCGGTTATTTAGGGAAACAGAAACCCCACCATAATTAATATCCTTGTCGATATTAAAAGGTTCTGGCATGGCATCCCCGACAGAAAACTTACCGTTTTCGTAGGGTGCCTTCGAGAACTTCTCAATGTATCGAATTTTATCGGTTTGAATGGTTGTGGAACGATCAGGAGTTTTGTCTTCCCATCTTCTTGTGAAGTATAAAAATTCGTTGTCTGGTGAAAGCAGCGGAAGATATTCGTCTGCATCATTAGTCGAAACATCCCTTACTACTTGAGGGTCAAAAGGAACTGGGTTTTCATAAGCTTCGGCAAAAAATTTGGCGTATTCGTAATCTCTTCCTGTTTCTATAAGGTACTCTTCAAACTTTTTGGAGTATTTGTTGACATCCTCCGATTTGAAATTCAAGAATTTTTCTTGGTAAACAACTGCCTTTTTGAAATCCCTTTGGCCCAAATAAATCGCTCCCAAATAGTAGTACATATCGGAGTGATATTCCGGACAAATGGCAGCAGTTTTTTCAAAATACTTGGCCGCATTCATAAAACCAGAGCCATTGGCCATGGCCGTTTTAATTACTTCCATTCCCAATAAGAAATTGGCCTCTGCGTAGTCAGATTCCAATTCAATGGCTTCTCTTAGGTATTCAACTCGTTTTTCCTTGTTGTATTTCTTTCGGTCTTGGCCTTTTTCGCACAAGGCTTTGGCCTTGGCGCTTATGTCTTCATCACAATCCTCTTGGGCTCGCAATTCTACTGAAAACGCAGCAGCCACAAAAAAGAGTAATACCAGAAAGTATTTGGAACCGTAAAAAGGCATGTATTGTAATTGTCAACTATTGAGCCAAGGCACAGGCGCTCTAACTCATTCTACTCTCCTATCGTTTGAATAGCTTTTTAAGTTCTTGTTCTCCTTTTTTCTTCGCTTCTTCTTCAGCCTTCTTTTTGGCAGCTTCCGCTTCGGCTTTGGCTTTCGCCTCAGCTTCTTTTTTCAATCTGTCTGCCTCGGCTCTAGCCTTATCTTCCGCTTCCTTCTTTAGTTTATCGGCTTCTTCTCTGGCCTTAGCCTCAGCTTCTTTTTTCAATTTGTCTGCCTCTTCTCTCGCCTTGGACTCTGCTTCTTTTTTTAATTTGTCTAGCTCTTCCTTCGCTTGTTT
>JAGQYO010000124.1 GCA_020435995.1 Flavobacteriales bacterium
GGCAAACTTTTAATTCAAGTCAGTTCGCTTTTCATCTCAATAACCTAATTTTATTCCCAAAATATAAAATGAATAGCACTGGTTTTTAGACGGACTGGCGTTATCTACAAGCGTGATTTTACTCGGACGCAATCGGAGTGAAAACTAATGACTGACAATAACTTTTCGAGTTTCTAAAATTCCTTCTCCTCGAATCTGGAGAAAATAAATACCATTTGGAATATTGGAAACATCTAATCGAACAGAATTTTCAAACTGACCAATTAGTAGAGTCAGGCCATTCAAATCTCTTAGTTCAAAAGAAGCATTTAGTGATTTATTAAAACTTATATTTAGCTTTTCATCCACTGGAATTGGAAAAACTCCAACAGAGAATTTTTGACCGTCTTCACTAATCTCGATGGTTTTATTGGTATCCCCTGAATAGAACTTGTGCCAAAAAGGCTTGCTATTTATTAGCATATTAGAATCTGTAACAACTAAATACCAAGGAGCATCCGTACCACCGCCTGGGTGCCTAAACGTAAATACAAACCCGCCCTCTAAAGTTTTTTGCAGATTAGTAATATTATAGTATCTATATCGCCCGGTTGAATCTTTATGGTTTAAAGGGAAGGATCGAATTAACTTTCCTTTTTCATCAAGCTGAACCAAATTTGTAGCACAAAATTCTTGATTTGTGTCCTCATAAGTATTACATATTGTATAGTCTAGGTAAGTATAATTATTATCATAAATGGTAAAGTAATTTGCTAATATTTTTCCATGTTTATTGGTATAGCTTACATTTTTCTGTACAGAAAAATTTGTAAAATCCTCAACTATATTAGCTGTAGAGAATTGATTCGATGATTTAGCGCTGTCATATAAAAATATCAAGCTATTTGCTTGGTAAAGCTTTACTGGATTTGAATACTCTGTTCCAATTTTTAAAGGAATGAAGCAGTTATTCAATACTTTGAGGGAATCATCCATTTTTACGAACCAATATTTATAATTCTCAGGGTTTCCTCTGCCATCTTCAATTACATTGAAATAAAAGTTACCGTTTCTTAAAGTCAAATTGCTTGTGGCAGAAAATGTTGTGTCGCAAGTAGGACATATTTCAGTTAAGGTTTTCTCTTGAATAATTCTACCTGAATCTAACGAAATTTTTAGCAAAGTTTCGTAACTCCCAGAAGATGTATATCTAACAAAAGCACTAACCAAATGATTGTTGTTCTCTACCAAATTTCGTGATGATGAAATCGTAGAATCAGCCGTTATTCGCCATTGTTCGTTCAGTTTTGAGTCGAATTTGATGATTACTTGCTCACCTTGCCAACCCGTACCTCCACGATGAATAATTCCGCCATCACTTGTTTCAAAAGTACTTCCATGTCCATAATTTAGGGTAGAAAATCCCGGGTTAAAATCTTTCGATTGCATAATGCCACCTTTCCGATCATATTGCTGGTAAACTGGATAATAGCGATCAGCCCCCTCTCGTATCCTTCCAAATATCATAAACGAGCTATCTGATCTCTGGAACAACACACTCGGAGTTACCATATCTATTCCAAAATTGCCAACATGGTTTGAGAGAACCCGCATGAAAGTCTCTCCACCTTGCCCATATAACGCGGGTAAAGCTAGAATAGCAATGAAACACGCAATTAACCTTATCATTGAATCACAATTTTAGAAACCTTAGTTTCCCCTGTTTCAAGTTCAGTTGCAACAAAATACAAACCCTTTGTGGTGTTTAATTCCACAACTGAAGTTGTTGAATTATCAACGGATATTGTGGTTACAATCCTTCCGACACTGTCAAAAACTCGAACATTTTTTATCTTTTGGTTCTTTGACAATACTTGGAATGAACCTTTGTTTGGATTAGGGTAAATCATTAGTGCATCGCTTATTGAGGGAGGTTCTTTAGTAACCAATGGGTCATAAGCAAAGCCAAGCGTATCGCACAAGTGTCTTGTAACTACACTAAAGGATTTAGTCTTAATGCAGTCATACTTGAACCAAGCGTAAGCCTTTAATTTAATGTTTTGTACCTGAGAATAAGTGGAATTGGAACTATTGTAAATGCCCTTATGTTGTAAATTGTATGCCCCTTCAACATTGTTCAGGTGTTTTGATCCATAATAAGGCGCTCCTTCTAAAACATGTCCCAGAAACTTTGTTTCAATACTTTGCCCACATTCCGTTGAATCTTCTGCTGAAAACAGCGGTATTACAACTGTTTTTTTAGAAGAATTATTTCCGAAATAAGAAAGCCGCTTGCGCCATTGGGTAACACTAAAATTGGTACTGTTGGTATCTAAGAAATCAACTCCATCATTCACATGATAACTTTGATAATGCACCAACATTATCGCATCACTCTTACCATCTAAATCTTGGGCCTTTGATTTAACAGCGGTTTGATTATGAAAATTGTAAGTCAAATACACGGTATCACCCAGTACCGTTCCAGTACTTGGTGGGGGCAGCTCACAATATAGCTTACCAATGTAATCATAGACTTCCCAAAGATTGGCATTGTTGTACTTTTTGTTTCGCAAACGAGACAATAAGGTCAAGTGATCTTGATGAACTTCTTGGTAATAAGCATCATTAAAGGATTTGTTGCCAATGAGCGGTTTTGGAGCAGAAGGACTTCCGTCCAGCGGAACTATATTCGCATCCGGATCAATGGCATTCCAATACTCATGTTCCAGTTTTACAAAATGGAATTTTCCTGTGTGATTGTATGTGAATTTTTGGATGTTGTATTCTGCCGTGCTATCTATCGTATAGAAAATATTATCAGAAACGTATCCGCAAACAATCTTATTAGCAGCACACGTTTGTAAGAAATTATCCAACAACCCTTTGAACATTTCTTTATCATCTCTGAGGTATTGGTGCTGAATTCCAAGAGAATCAAATATGTAACCCAGTTTAAAAAGTGCTAATTGGGTTATTTTGTTCGCAACTGCATAATTAATTAGGTCAATACTTAAAGAAACATTTGATGAGTCAAGAATTTTAGGGTAAATCAATCCAGAATTATTATCCCTTCCTTCCAACATTTCAACCTCAAGGATTCGTGGTATTTCACATTCTCCGCTCTCAGGCA
>JAGQYO010000125.1 GCA_020435995.1 Flavobacteriales bacterium
TTCTCATAGACTCAATCATACAATTATTACACTTATTTAAATATAATTTCGTCCGATTTTCTAGGGGGCTAGTTCAATTCCTTGGTATGACACTATAGTAATTGAAGGCAGTTATGGTGTTAAAGATTTTATAATAAATAATTTAGAAACAGCTAGTTCTAACCTATCTTCATTCTTTACCACAGGATATAACAACGGCCATTATTCTGGTAATGTAAAAGATTACTTGATAGATATTCAGGAAGAATTCTCTAATGACATGTCTTGTAGCTCTTGCTCACTACAAACCCTCGTTCAAGACAAATTAGACAACATTAAATCGATCGAGGCTTCTATTTCTAGTGACAATTCGCTTAGCACTGGTGAAAAAGAATGGCTTCTATCTTGTTCCAGCGTTGCTCGACATTCATTGTACTTTTGGGTTGACCAAGCTCGAAAAACATCAAGTCCTTGGGGAATTGAACATGTAGACGATATTGGAGATATTGATATTCAATATATTTCAGTAGTTTTAGCAGCAGATTTTGCAGGGGCTCATATGTCCTACCAATCTGGAGCTATATTTTGGGGCGCTGGGTTTGGACCTTGGGGGGCAGCAGCCGTTCTCGGGGGCATGGCAGGTGGTGCATCTGCAGTGGCAGCCATATGGGGAAAATAATTAAATCAAAATAACATTGCTATGAATTCTATACATATCTTCAGAGTACCAAGTTTTAATTCTCTTATGGTTAAAATGTCAGTAAGAGTAAACGGGAAAAAGTACAAACTTTCCGCGAATCAATCCGTTGACATCCCAATCAATGAAGAAAAAATTGAATTAATCTTTGGAAAATATTTATGGCAGAAAAAATTAAATCTAGAAATTCTTAAATCTGCCGATTTATTTATTGTTTCACGATTCAATTCTCGTGAATTTAATCCGTTAACTCATTTTACTGCCCCTTCTCAATACATCGAAATTGACCAGGTCAATGAAACTGAATATAATACGATAATGAAAGAAAATTCAGATTTAAGCTACGTCAAAAAAAGTATGATTAATTTTATTGACGTAGCGACTCTTTTTATAGGTTGCTTAGTTGGTTTCATGTCATTGGCCATGGCAAGAAAAGCAACCCTATATGAATATTTAATCATCGGAGTTACTGCTTGCGCAATTATTTTCTCATTATTGATAAAAAGACTTTCATTTGGAGCTATCACACAAGAAGGAATGCTGTTTAGAAATGCCATTCTCTCATTAATAGCCCTGCTATGGTATTTACAAAATTTCGAAATTGCTGGATTGGTTATATTAGGAATTTCAATTATTGGATTTAGTTTTATGTGGAAGATGACAAAAAACTCCATATTAATTCAATAGTCAATGTTACCAAGTCATCTGATTCGCTATTTAAATTACGACAAGGTTGGAGTACTGACGAAAATCCATTTTTTGTAGCAAAAGTAGTTTCTGGTATAATGTCTGGTGACCACGGATCATGAGATTTTATTTTATAGTTTCATTGATCTTTAGTTCGAAAGTTGTTCTATCACAAAAGGAATTATTAAGGGTATCCGAAATGGATACCCTTTTCATTTTAGATGCTTATCCTACTTCAAAGAATAAACTAGATTTATGTCTGGAGTTTTTAAAGAATTTCAATTCTTAAGAAATGGAACCTTTGAATTCAACCAATGAGATTTGGATTGAAAATGACTCAATCATACCAAAAACCAATCTTCTAAAAGATGTTGGTCTCCCTAGCTAATGCGCGATTACAACGCGTGTTTTTCAAACTCAATACCACCCCTAGCCTTTGCCTACCCACCCTTATGAACATATTACTACACTTCTAATATAGACTCCAAAGATGGCCGTCATTTGGCCATTATGCCACACTTCGAGCGATCCGTATTTCCATGGAATTGGGCATACTACCCCGAAGACAAAAAAACAAGAGGATCTCTCACCCTGGATTTTGGCCTTTAAAAATGCGAGGGAGTGGGTGGAGAAGGTTGGTTAGTCGTAGCCTAGCATACAAAAACGTATCCCATTCTCCAGATAGGCAGGAAGAACTTATTCTTTCTAATCACTTCTCGATACAGGCTCCTTTTGGTCGCCCACTCGAAGTGACATGGGTGATAAAATTCAATTTTCCGACCAATCAATCTTCATTTCTTTTCAAAAACGCATTATTCGAATCAAATTCAAGAATTTCAGAAATTGACACGCCCAATATTTCCGAGATTTTATCTAAGCGCATTACGGGCAACTTGGTCTCTCCTGATTCAATTCTTGAATAGGTCTTGGTACTAATTTCAAGCTGGTTAGCCATAAACTCCTGACCATACCCCCTCAATTCTCTTATTTTTCTTAGGTTAAACAATAGCTGATGCTGATCCATCTATGTAAGGTTATAAAATACTGTTCAAATTTACCCCCCCCCATTTTGTATAAACAAGCTACTTTTGTGTATATTTTATAGAATTTATGCTTAAAGGAATAAAAAGACTTCGAGTTTCTATTGGCTTATCTCAACAGGAAGTAGCAGATGGACTAGGAATTACACAGGCCAGTTATGCAAGAATAGAACAAGGCAAAACCAAGTTATCTAGTGATAGAATGGAACAATTGGCCAAAATATTCGATGTTCGACCAGAGTATTTTATTTCTGGCAGCAATGATTCACCTTCAATTACCACCGACTTGTCTATCACCAATGAATACATTAAAAAAATAATTTCACTTAACGGCGAGCTGCGTGAGAAATTAGAAACCAGTTATCAAGAGCGGATTCGACACCTCGAAAACGAAAACCAGCGATTGCAAGAAATTATCCTTCATAGGTTAAAATAATCCGGCAAAAAATAAGCACTGGACAAAAACTGTCTGGTGACCAGACATAAACCGACAAACAACAGACATAAAACGACAAACATCAGACACTTTTTGTCCTGCTTAATCCATAAAAAATATTTCCATTTGGATTGCCTTAAATAATCTTTTTTAAGGACAGGATAACCGAAACCTGATAAAAGTCGGCTAAATAAATA
>JAGQYO010000126.1 GCA_020435995.1 Flavobacteriales bacterium
GACTCATGGCTAGTGAAGAATAAAACAACAAAAAGAGCGCAAAGCCCCAGTTTGTGTGTGTGTGTGTTGTTTTCATAGTTATTGGATTTAAGTTCGTTAAATGTAAAAATATTTTCTAGACCGACAACTTCCTATTCAATTATTACAACTCAATTCTGAGAATGAAGGCACTTGAACCACTGCTTGTTTTTTCACTCTGTCTTTAAATTTGATATGGAAAAGAGAAGTGGGCCAACCATTTTTTTTGAGTGGCCTTTGAATGTAAAATAAGTGTCATTTATCAAACCGCTTATTCATTTGGCACGTCTATTAGGTGAGAGCGATGATTGCTTTATTTATTTTCGAAGGTTCTTTATACATCTGTGCGTAAACTTTTAATAGTCATTTCATTTGTGCTTGCCTTTGGCTCTGCAAAATCGACACACATTGTTGGTGGTGAGATTACTTATGAGTGTTTAGGAGGAGATTTTTATCGCATTACCTTAATCATATATAGAGATTGCCTAAATGGGTCGGCAGGAGCACCCTTGGACGATCCAGCGTTTTTAACCATAAGAAATAATTCGGGTGTTTTTTTGAGATTAGATATGCCCTTGGCAGATACCAGTTTTATTCCGAGTGATATAAACGATCCTTGTTTTCAGGTGCCTTCTGGGGTTTGTGTATCAAGAGGGTATTATTTTTTAGACCGCGTTTATTTACCCCAAGTGGCCGGCGGATATACCCTAACATATCAGCGCTGCTGTCGCAACCATTCAATCAGAAATATTCTAAATCCAAAAGACTACGGAAGTACGGTTACTACTAACATTCCGGACCCAGGTCTTACCACGTGCAATAGCTCACCTTATTTTGTAAATAGACCTCCTTTGGCCATTTGCCTTGGGTCTGAGTTTGTATTCGATCACAGTGCGTTAGACCGAGATGGAGATTCACTTACCTATGAGTTTTGTGATCCACTTCATGGTGGTGGTTCTGGAGGAGGAGGGTCACCTGGTTCGGTTAATGGGCCTCGGCCTGACACTGCATCCGCACCTCCTTACTCTCCTATTGTATGGGCTGGTGGGTATTCAGCTTCAGACCCCATAGACGGTAACCCAAAGTTTAGTATAGATCTCAAAACGGGAAGAATTACAGGTTTCCCCAACCGACTGGGAAATTACGTTTTTGGGGTTTGTGTAAAAGAATACCGAAACGGTAAATTGGTGGGGCTAACCAGACGTGAGTACCAAGTAAATGTGGTGATGTGCCTTTCTAATACTCAGGCCAAGTTTGAACTTCCTGACCCCTGTGGCGGGCTAACTGTGAGCTTCTCTAATACATCAATTACAAGTCGCACTTTTTTATGGGATTTTGGCTTAGCAGCTTCTACTTCAGATACTTCAGAAGATCGAATTCCAACATTCACATTTCCAGATACTGGAACCTATAATGTGACACTCATTGCAAATAGACAATTTAAATGTGCAGACACCATTCAGCGTTCGATCAGAGTATTTCCATCATTGTCTGCTGAGATATTGCCCATCGAATCGAAATGCGTATCGAACCCTATTTTTAATTTTAATGTGGAAGGGGTATTTCAACCCTACACCAATTTGGAATGGAGTATGCCAGATGGCAAACCATCAACCTCAAACTCGCTAAATCCAAGTGGTATTATAATGCCAGCTGAGGAAGGTTACTACAAAGTTAGTTTTACGGCCTCCCATGGCCCTTGCAAAGTGACCAAAACTAACGAGGCACTGGTTGCGCCCCACCCAGTTTTGAAATATGCCATCAGAAGCAACGATGGGTGTGCGCCGCTCAAATTACAATTGGAAGATTATTCTACGGCATGGACAAAGGTTCATCGGCTTTGGCAAATAGATGAATTGACGCTTACAGATTCACTGGTTCAGCGTATTTATGAAAGGCCAGGTATTTATGTAGTAGGTCTTTCGGTGTATACCAAAGAAGGCTGTATCGACACCATTCCTCCAGTGTACAAAACCTTTAAAGTAAACCCAAGTCCATCTTCTGGCTTTTCGCTTACAGAAACCGAGCTCAGCATATTTCAACCTACTACCGAAATGATCGACCGCTCGCTCGGTGCTGACGAATGCATAGCTTACTTTGGAGAAGAAAAAACCACCAGAAATTGTAACGACCAACATAGTTTTACCAAACCAGGGATATTTAGGGTAAGCCAATTGGTTAAAAACGAATATGGATGCACCGATACTTCATCGAAGCTTGTGGAGGTTAAAAACGAATACGCTTTTTTTATTCCCAATTCATTTACGCCTAACAATGATGGTAGAAATGAAGTTTTTAAACCGGTGGTGGTTGGGGCAAAAGAATATGTATTTACTGTATTGGACCGATGGGGACATATTGTATTTCAATCGGAAAATTCAGATGAAGGTTGGGATGGTACTGAACAAAACCGTGGTCGACCATCGCCAATTGGCATGTACCTCTACCAAGCTGAAGTTCGAAACTTTTTGGATGAAATAAAAAAATACAGAGGTGAGTTTCAACTCATTCGTTAGGCTACTTCCTCAATATCATTTTCTGAAAACAAGGATTCACCACGGTATTTTCGCATCACTTGAATCAGGGCTATCACATCTTTTTGGCAATAGTTTTTAATGCGTTCGAGGTTCTTCTCCTTGTAATACACATTGGCAACCATGCTCCCATCAATGTCGTCTTTTGGAGTTGGAATTCCAAAAATTTCGGTTAACAAGGCTAAGGAAGTGAAGTTTTTAAAATCTCCGAATTTCCACAATTCCATGGTATCCAAATGTTGAATTTCCCAAGGTTTTTTCCCGGCAATATTTAATAAATAGGGAAGTTTCAACCCATTGATAATGGTTCTGCGAGCTATGTAAGGAAAGTCGAATTCTTTGCCATTGTGTGCGCATAGCAGTTGATGTTGTCCTGAAAAAGATCTGTTGAGCATATCGATGAACTCAGATAGAAGCTCCTTTTCATCATGGCCGTAAAAAGATTTAATCCGAACATGATCGCCTTTTATAAAAC
>JAGQYO010000127.1 GCA_020435995.1 Flavobacteriales bacterium
TATCTGCGTCATTCAAAGAAAAGCTCACCACACCCCCTCCATTTGATAAGGTAATAGTTTGTTGCACCCCTACTTTCCCCCCTACTAATGTTTGCAGCTCGTTGGTGGTATCAAGATCTTGGTCATTCTGGTTGTGTTGATTGATGGCTGACTGTAGGTTTATGCTATCTGTGAGTATTTTAAGGATTATTGCCGAGTCTGCTTGTCTCCGTATTTCCAATTTAGCTGCATGGTCTTTTAAGGTAATGCTATCCTTATCAAGTCGGGTTTTGAGTTTCGCTAATTCAGAGTTGTTATCATATTGGCCTAAATATACTTTGCCTCCATTAGAAAGGTATAAGGTGTCATTGGAAAAAGAAAGGGCTTGTAGTTCATTGGAAGCCGAAGTGTCACTGTTGTTTACGTTTCCTGCATATTGTGCATAAGGCACACTGAGCATTTCAGAAACTCCCATGATTTTAAAAGCGCTTCCTCCCTTGTCATCCAACTCTACTTTTAAGATACATGGATTTGCCGACCAATCTATCTGATTGAACTGTCCTAGTGTAGGGGTACCCCTACCAATTTCAAGGTTTACCAACCCAAAATCATTTGTTAAAGTAGTTTGGGTTTCGATAAAGTCGTCTACCCCATTAAGACTTATCGTAAATCGAAAAGATACTGCCTGATTCTTTAATATCCCTCCAGCATTGTCTCTAACTACCGCTTGGTATTTCATGGCCTCCAAACTCTTGAGGTTTTGGCCATAAACCATGGTAAAACCCAAAAGTAGAACAGTCAGTAGTGTAAGCTTTTTCATAATTAGTTAACTTTTTGAACCTTGTAAACATTGAATAGCGCATCACCTTGATAGAGATGAATAAAATAGATAGCCGTTGCAAACTGACTTAGATCTAGCTCTACTTTATTTACTCCATTTATTCTTTCTTCTGAAAGCACTTTCCCCTCTAAATTTCTGATTTCATACTTTATTTCTGGTATAGGGGTGTAGGGGTGTAGGGTGAAATCAAATTCTAAATAGGTGTATTGCGTCGTAGGGTTTGGGTAAAGCCTCACACCTATAGTCGGGGTTGATTCATGTTCTTCAACTAGAGTCACCACAAAATGGCTCTGATGAAAGCCTTGGGTAATCGAATTTGTACCAAAAGTTTGTGTTTCGGTTACGGGCTCCCCTACTGACCAATCAATTTGGGCTCCATTAGTTGAAGACCCGCCCCCATTAGAAATCAATTCATTTTGGATTTGTTGTCCAGTTACCAGCAATGGCAGAAACGAGATTAGTATGAAGATCAGTTTCATAAAGCCAATTTAGATAATAAATCAATTGTCAAATGAACTTGAGGGGAGGAAAATGAATTTAATTTCACAACGATGCAGACATCAAAGAAAAAGCACTAAGGGCTGTAGGGGAGGTAATTTTTGCACCCCCTAATTTCACCTCTATTATAAATTGAATTTTGGTATAGGCCAGAATAGAAGAATTGAAGTGACTTTGGGAGTATCAAACCCTATTTTTCTAGCATTCAATTAGTTTAATTCACTCTTTGGTCTTGCAAATAGTCGATGCCCCCCACCGCTCCATTTTATAGGGGCACTGGTCAGTTTCGATTCTTGGCAAAAAATGAGCTAACTCAAAACAATTCTTTTGAAGTTTGTTTTGGGTGGCTATCTACGAAAAATGGAGCTTTACGCTCCATTTTTAACTTCTAAAGGAAAATTACGCAGCTCGCAGTTTTCTTGATTCGTAATTTCTAAATTCAGTCAATTCGGGTATAAACTTTAAATAAATATTTTCTTTCAATGGACCGTTTCTATTTTTAGAAATTGATAGAATCGCTAAGCCTTCAGTCGAATGCCCATCACTTGTTTCCCTTTGCTGATAGTATTCCGGTCTAAATAAAAATATAACTTTATCTGCATCTTGTTCGATACTTCCACTTTCTCTTAGGTCGGATAAAACAGGGCACTTATCAGCCCTTTTATCTACTTCTCTCGATAATTGAGATAATGCTATAACTGGAACGTTTAAAGCCTTAGCAATTTGTTTCAGCTTCCTACTAACTTCAGTCACATCCTCATATATGCTAGATTTAGAATTGCCTGATTTCAAAAGCTGTAAATAATCAACAATAATCAATTCAATTTTATTCTGAACTTTAAAAAACCTGCACTCGGAAAAAAGCTCTTGAACGTCCAATGCAGATTCATCTGCAATGTAAAAAGGCAAGTCAGCTAAAGATTCTGCGGCCTTTTTCACTTCGTCTAGCTGTTCCTTAGAAATCCTCCCTGATTCTGCAATATTCTTTGGAATACCAGAAATCGAAGAAACTATTCTTCCCATGATTTCATCACCACTCATTTCGAGACTAAACAAAACCGTTGGCTTCCCTGACTTAACAGCATTTAAAGCAATTTGGGTTGCTAAGGCTGATTTTCCCATTCCAGGCCTTGCCCCTAATATGGTCAACGTCCCAGGTTCAAATCCAGTAATATGATCATCTAAATCGTCAATTCCACTTTTTATATAGCGGATAGAATCCTTATTTAAAAAAGCGTTTTGAATTCCATCTATATAGCTAGAAATGTGATCCTTCATTAAATGAATTCTCTTTCCAAAAACAGAGTCATTTAATTTTTGTATTAAATCAGAGACGGTGCCAAATAATTTGATTGAATCAACGTCGGGTTTCAAGCTCTCCGTTTCAAGAAATTTACCTGCTATATTAATTTCTCGTTTTATCTGTATCTGCTGCAAATACCTGATCCAAGATTCCAATTGAGGAGAGGCGTTGGTAATATTGCTCGTTAGATTACTGAGGAAAACAGGACTAATCTCTTTTAACTTGTTTAAAGAGCCTAATTCTTGGGCTACTGAAACCAATTCGATTACAATTCCTTTTTCCGTCATTGTTTTGAATAAATTAAACAAGGTTCTAAATTTTGGATCTGTAAATATTTCGTCCGATATTATCAAATGTCCAAACTCAATAAAATTGCCAGTTTCAATTAGAAATCCACCAAT
>JAGQYO010000128.1 GCA_020435995.1 Flavobacteriales bacterium
GGGGGGGTGTTTTTAGAAAAAATGGGCAGAAAAAACTACCTTTGGAAGGTTTCTTCTTAAAATCAACATATCATGAAATAATATCGAATCGGCTTGTATTTACCACCGGAAAACCTATATGCTGTTTTTGGTCAAAAAATAAATCTTCACGCCCAGGTTTTGTCAAGCGTTACTTATAAGGATGAACACCATGTGATGGAATCGGCGCTTAATTCTGAAATAGATTTTTTAATCAGTTCTGTTTCATTGTATAAGAATTTTGGGAGCAAATGGAGGACAGCGTTAAATGGACTTGAAATATTATTAGTTGATGACGATGTTGAAATACCGTCTGTTTCTTGTTTAATTCCTTGTCCAACTTTTACACTCTCAGAATTTGAAGCTCACTTGGACTTAATGTTAATGAATATAGAAGCTGGGTTTCAATTCAATGGGAATAAAGTTAAACACGAAATGAATGAAGTAAATTCCAACTTTATTTCGCCTGCCGATTGTGGTCTCACTCCCCGGGAACTTGAAGTTTTGGATTTAAATGCGAAGGGGCTTCCTAAATCCGTGGCAGCAGAGATTTTGGGCATTAGCCCAAATACTATTAAAAAGCACCTAAACCATTGCGCCGCTAAATTGGATTGTCCAGTTCATGAGCTTTTTCAAGTGATTCGATGCCGATATTGGTGCTATTTTACAAAAGATGAGTTGGCTTATTTTGGGAAGTAGACCCCAATCCTAGTCAAGTTCTCCCTGCCCGCAGGCAAGCGGGGATACATATTTTCTCATTTTATTTTGAAAAAACACTCGAATGGACATACTCGGATAAAACTTCTCCAAGCCTTCTTTGCGAACCTCGGTGTTATAACTCCATTCACCATACATTACTTCTTTTAACTGCGAATTCACGAAGCTTCCCTGCTCTTTTTCTAATACTTTAGAGGTTATAGCTTTCAAAAACCTGACAAATCTTTTTGAAAAGTAATTTACCTTACTGCTTCACAATTTTCCCTTGAGAAATTCTATTGCCCTTATCCGCTAGTCCGTAAAAATACATTCCCTTCGGCAGCGTGCTCAAATCTAAAGAAGTAGCCGATTCTGCTATGTTTTGCTCAAGGGCCAATTGGCCGCTCAAATCATATAATCTGAAAGTACGAGCTTGGTTGAAGTCTTCGATCTTAAGGTGAAGAATATCGGAAACGGGGTTGGGGTAAATGGTAACCTTAACCCTTTCAGTTTCTTCTTCTATACCTACATTGGTATAATCACAACTCGGAACTATTCCCGTTGAATACTGCCCCACAGAAGGGCTTTCAAAACAACGAAGGTCTTTAGTTGCGTCAAAATCACACATGCCACGGTTAAAACGCATATTCAGGGTTAAAAAATTAGTGCCCCCTATTCTATCAATTATTTTACCTTGATAACTGGCGGATTTAGGCGAAATGGAATCAATGTATGAGGTAACATATAGAATTTTATAATTGCTTCCATTTATCATAATGCTGTCTATGGAATCGACTTGATTATAAATAACCCAATCAAGTCTACCTATATCAATGACGTCAAAATAGTGGGTAATCCAAAAAGAATCTGGTTGTGCTCCAAAATCATATAAAATTTCAAATCTTTTATAATTCCACTCCCAGAAATACACCACGCTATCTTCTTCATACACCATCAGTCCTCGCCTCCTGCCGTTTTTGTTTTTGGTCGTATCAAACCCCCAATATTCGCATCCTTTAACCTCCAAGTTGAGAATATGACAGTTCTTCCCTTGAACCACAGTGTCTTTTTCTGTACTCACCACATTTGGGGTTGTTTGGTATCTAGATAATAAACTATATGTCCATTTAGACCCCATTTCACCAAAGGATTGACCAATCCCCAAATAACTGATTAAAACACAGGTTAAAATTAGAAATAGTCTCATCGCTTAAAAATCAATTTTGAATCAACACGACTACCAACTTTAACTACCAATTCGTAGTTAGCAGGTGCTAGTTCAGTGACATTAAGTTGGTTCGTTTGTGCAATTTCACCGTCTAATACCAGTCTACCATCAAGTGAAAATAGTTGGTAATGCCCGGTTTCATTATTTTTTAGCTCAATATTTAATGTCTCATGCGCAGGGTTGGGATACACACGCCATCGAATAGGTTCTTCATCCAACTTGTTAATTCCCAAGCGAATATCATACACCCTAGAATGGCAAGAAGGAGTGTAACACCCGTTACTATCCGTTTTAACCACCCATATATCTTGAGTGGGGCGGTGGTCAGAGCTTGCATCACCAACCATTACGAATCCCCCATCTGGTGAAAGAGCAATATCTCTAAGGTACTGCCCGGAATAGAGACTTTCATAATATAACCGATGCATCCAAATGGTATCGCCTTGGGGCGTTAGTTTGGTTAACGTCGGATAAAATTCCCCATTTGATATGTAGGCTTGTTCATAATGCCCTAAAGCGATTAATGCAGAATTATCTAATTCAATAATCTTAGAATAAAATGTAAAGTACCCTAAACTTCCATGAGTTTTTTGCCAAATTATTTTACCAGTGTTATCTATTTTAAAAAGATGTTTTCTAGATACAGTTCTCCATGAAACATGATCAATCAGACTATCAGCGCAAAGCATAACAGTAGAATCTGAATGCACTAAATTATAAGGCGCAGAGGTTATACTAAAAGGATAATCTTTTTTCCAAATGGTATTTAATTCTGAATCCAACTTCACTAAATAAGGATTGAAGACGTCCGTAGAGGAACTATTGCTAAATCCGCTCGCAAAAAAAACACTATCTTGAAAATTTGAAATGTTATATATCACACCTCTTCGGATGGCCAGAACTTCTCGTCGATATTGCTCGCGACCCTTTTGATCTGTTTTTATAAATAATGCATTTCTATTTGTACTGGAATGAGAATTTGATACCACAACGATTAATCCTGAGTCCAAATGTTCATGG
>JAGQYO010000012.1 GCA_020435995.1 Flavobacteriales bacterium
GAGCTTAGCTCGTAGCCAACAAATTCAATCTTTTCTTCACTTTCTTTGAGGATGACCCAATCATCAGAATCCATGGTATTAGAAGATCGCGATCTCACTTTTTGCTTTAAAAGTTCTTGGTTAAATCCATCAAGATCAACAGAAATATTTTTTTCGGAGGCGATCAACTGGGTGAGATCAATTGGAAAACCGTAAGTATCATAAAGCTCAAAGGCACTCGCCCCTTCAATAGTGGTTTGGCCTTCCATCAACAAGTTTAATCGCTTTATCCCATTGTCCAAAGTCCGTAAAAAACCTTGTTCTTCTTCCTTAATTACACTTTGAATAAAGGGGAGTTGTTTATGTAATTCATCAAACTCAACACCCATCAAATCCGCCAAATCCGGAACGAGTTCATAAATAAAAGGACGGTCTAAATTCAAAAAGCTGTAGCCATAACGCACCGCACGGCGTAGTATTCTTCTTATCACGTAGCCCGCGCCACTATTGGATGGCAATTGACCATCGGCAATAGCAAATGAAATAGCTCTCAAATGATCAGCAATTACTCTAAAGGCAACTGAAGCTTTGTCGGTTCCAGCAGTATACTTGGTGGATGATATTTCTTCAAGCTTAGAAATAATGGACCGAAATAGGTCTATTTCATAGTTTGATTGTTTGCCTTGAAGCACCATGGCGAGTCTTTCCAAACCCATTCCAGTATCCACATGTTTCTGGGGTAGCGTATTCAGTTCACCACTTGTATTGCGGTTAAATTGAATAAACACAAGATTCCAAACCTCAATTACCTGGGGATGGTCCATGTTGACAAGTGACTTCCCATCCTGCTTTTTCCTCTCTTCATCTGTTCGAATATCCACGTGAATTTCAGAGCAAGGCCCACATGGCCCCGCGTCTCCCATTTCCCAGAAATTGTCCTTTTTTGAGCACTTTAAAATTCTACTAGGTGTGATATGCCTACTCCAAATATCAAATGCCTCGGTGTCTTCGGCGGTGTTGTCCTCCTGATCACCGCCAAACACAGTAACGTAAAGGCGGTCCTTATCAATTTTGTAAACGTCAGTGAGTAACTCCCATGCCATACCGATGGCTTCCGTTTTAAAATAATCATTGAATGACCAGTTCCCAAGCATTTCGAACATGGTGTGGTGATAAGTGTCCACCCCCACTTCTTCCAAATCGTTGTGTTTTCCAGATACCCTAAGGCATTTTTGTGTATCCGCTACCCTTGAATGAGGGGCTTTTTCATTTCCTAAAAAAATATCTTTAAATTGGTTCATCCCAGCATTGGTGAACATCAAGGTCGGGTCGTTTTTTACCACCATCGGAGCCGAGGGAACCACCTTATGCCCTTTAGACTCGAAATAATCCAAGAATGTTTTTCTAATTTGTTGAGTTGACCAATTCATATTAATCATCTTAATTGCCTGAAACTAAATAGTAAGATTTAACTGTATTTAAAAACACAAAATCCCTCAATCGGGATTTCGAATTGCAAAGTTAGCCTAATTGCCTAATTTTACCGACTTCCTGAGGAAGAGAAGCATGGCTGAAAAAAAATATAAATACAACAGAAAGACTCTTTCATACGAAAAAATAGAGCTTACCATAAAAGACCGTCTTTTAAAGATAGGTACCCATGCTCTAACGGGAGTTGTATTTGCCTCAGCGTTTGTGACTCTCACCTATTTTTTTATTGATAGCCCAAAAGAAAAGCAGCTCAAAAGAGAAAACAGCCAACTCTTGCTTCAGTATGAATTACTCAACAAAAAATTAGGTCAAATTTCAAGGGTATTATCTGATTTAGAGAACCGAGATGACAATATATACCGCGTTATTTTCGAAGCTGAACCTATTTCCAAAAACATACGAAAAGCGGGATTTGGAGGAGTAAACAGATACACTAATTTGGAAGGGTTTCAAAACTCTGAAGTGGTTGTGAATACACATCGCAACCTTGATCAAATCACCAAGCAGTTGTACATTCAATCAAAGTCATTTGATGAGGTTTTTGAAATGGCCCGTAAAAAGGAAGATTTATTAGCCAGTATACCGTCCATTATCCCTATTTCAAATGACGACTTAAAAAGAGTGAGTTCGGGCTTTGGTATGCGGATGCATCCAGTGCTTAAAATTCCCAAATTTCACGAAGGCCAGGATTTTACAGCTCCTGTTGGAACTGATATTTACGCTACGGGCAATGGCGTGGTAAAAAGAGTAGCCAAAGAAAGGTTTGGCTTTGGATATCACGTTATCATAGATCATGGCTATGGATACGAAACCATTTATGCCCACATGAGCGACATTCTGGTGAGAGAAAACCAGAAAGTACTCCGAGGAGACGTAATAGGTTTGGTGGGAAGTACGGGGACATCAACCGCGCCTCATCTCCATTATGAGGTGCTTAAAAATGGTTATAAAATTGACCCCGTAAACTACTATTATCAAGACCTAACACCTGCTCAGTTTAAAGAAATTGTGGAGCAATCTAATTTACCGCTTCAGTCCTTTGATTAAGGTTAATTTTTCATTTACTTTTATCTTCCTATAATGAACTACTGATGCCCTATAAAGAAAAGGAAATTACAAAAATTTTTTACTCCATTGGAGAGGTGGCAGGACGCTACAAAGTGAACACTTCTTTAATCCGATTTTGGGAAAAGGAATTTGACATCATCAAACCTTCAAAAAACAAAAAAGGCAATCGGCTCTTTACCATAAAGGATTTGGAAAATTTCGATATTATTTTTCGTCTCGTGAAAAAAGAAGGCTACACCCTTGATGGCGCGAAAAAAGCCTTG
Source organism: Flavobacteriales bacterium (assembly GCA_020435995.1). GTDB lineage: Bacteria > Bacteroidota > Bacteroidia > Flavobacteriales_G > Salibacteraceae > JAGQYO01. Next base: position 2,802 of record JAGQYO010000012.1, read on the forward strand.
GTGGAAAACAAAAAGGACCTAACCTTACACAATGATATCAAACGTTCGCTAGAGAAAATCCGCTCAGAGTTGATGGTTCTAAAAAGTGCTATCTAGTAGTAATTACCCTCCTTAAGATAGTTTTCGACGTAATCCGCAACGCCTTGCTCAAGGGTATAAAAATCCTTCGAATATCCAATACTTTTCAATTTCGACATGTTGGCTTGTGTGTAATACTGGTATTTATCCCGAATGTCTATCGGAGTAGGTACAAATTCAATGTTGGGTTCTACATTCATGACTTTAAAGGTAGCGACCGTCAGGTCTTTAAACGTACGTGCTTCGCCTGAACCCAGGTTGTAGATACCGCTGTTTTTTCTGTGTTTCATCAAAAAGAATAAGACTTCTACCACATCCTTTACATATACAAAATCTCGCATTTGTCCTCCATTTTCGAACTTCGGATTATGCGACTCAAACAATTTCATTTTGTTGGTTTTTTTAATTTGGTTATAAGCATGCCAAATTACTGACGCCATGCGTCCCTTGTGATATTCATTAGGGCCATAAATATTAAAAAACTTAAGGCCTGCCCAAAACATAGGAGATTTATTTTGTTGAATTGCCCATTTGTCAAAATCATTTTTTGAATCACCATAAGGGTTTAGGGGCTTTAGGGTTGGAATCAATTCATGCTTATCGTCATAGCCAAATTCTCCCAAACCATAGGTGGCCGCTGATGAAGCATAAACTAAAGGAATGGCATAATCCACACATTTTTTCCAAATCATTTTGGAGTAATTGAGATTTAATCGATCAAAAATCTCTTTATCAAACTCTGTGGTGTCTGTTCTCGCTCCGAGGTGAAAGATAAATTCGACATGCTCATAATTTTGGTCGAGCCAAGAGCCAAATTCCGTTCTTTCTACTAGCGTTCTGAAGCGTTTTCCCTCGTAATTTTTCTTTTTTTCAGTTTTAGAAAAGTCGTCTACCAACACGAGTTCATAATATCCTTCTTGGTTCAATTTAGAAACCAAGCAACTTGGAATAAAACCCGCAGCACCTGTGATTACAATCATTCTTTGTTGTTTAGAAACAAATTTACCACAATAGAGCAGTTATCGCTTGTCCTTACTACTCAATTAATCTAGCCATCACACTATATTTGTCACCTCTCCATACCATCGCAATAATGTAGCAAGAAGCGAACGTTCTATAACAGTAGAACTTGTGCAAAAAGTATGGAGCAATGAAAAATATTGAATGAAAATTTCGAACAATTACAATTTATGAAGGCATACGTTTTTCCAGGTCAAGGATCTCAATTTTCAGGAATGGGCAAGGACTTATATGAATCGCATTCATCGGCCAAGGCACTTTTCAATGAAGCGAACAACATACTGGGATTCAATATCACAGAAATTATGTTTGGAGGTACTGATGATGAGTTGAAGCAAACCAAGGTAACGCAACCTGCTATTTTTCTTCATTCTACTATATTAGCTCATGTACTTGGCGATGCGTTTCAACCCGATATGGTGGCTGGACATTCGTTGGGAGAATTATCTGCCCTTGTTGCGAATAAAACTTTGAAATTTGAAGACGGCCTGAGACTCGTATCGGCGCGCGCCTTTGCCATGCAAAAAGCTTGTGAAGCTGAGCCTTCAACTATGGCGGCCATTTTGGGCCTCGACGATCAAGTTGTAGAAGAAATTTGTTCTAAAACCGAAGGTGTGGTTGTGGCAGCCAATTACAATTGTCCTGGACAATTGGTCATTTCTGGAAGCGTGGCAGCAGTTCAAAAAGCTTGCGAATCGTTAACCGAAGCTGGTGCTCGTCGTGCGCTTTTACTTCCAGTAGGCGGCGCATTTCATTCACCGCTAATGGAGCCAGCTCGTAACGAATTGGCCGCGGCCATAGAGCGTACCGAATTCCAAAAAGGTATTTGCCCCATTTATCAAAATGTGACCGCCAATGCCGTTACCGATCCTCTTGAAATTCAAAAAAACCTCATGCTTCAGTTAACAGCTCCTGTAAAATGGACGCAAACTATGACACAAATGATACAAGATGGGGCCAATGAATTTGTTGAAGTTGGTCCAGGAAAAGTTCTTCAAGGTTTAGTTAAAAAAGTCGACCGAGCTATGGTATGCTCAAGCGCTGAAGCATAGCATTATTCTACTCATTGACATATTTTTTTGGTTCGCAGTTTGTTAACCCAACAGGGCTGCTTATCTTTATCATCTAGAATACAAATTTTTATGAAATACATCACCTTAATTCTTGTCCTATTTGTAACATCAACGGGGCTACATTCAAAAGAAAAAATCATTGATAAATCGGGAAAAGAACCCAAGTGGGTTAATGCCCTGCAAAAGGGGTATATTATCACTTCAGCAAAGGACAACGATATCGAATCAGCAAAGGCAAAGTGTATTTTGAGGGTAAAGGAGCAGATTGTTAATTCTATTTCAGAAAATGTGAGATCTAAAACTGAGGTTTCTACTTCCGAAGAAACCGTAAACAAACAGATTTCTACATTCTTAGAAAATTATGCATCAACCACAACGGGCCAAACCGGGAAAACTGATTTTGTTCAGGGCATTTCAATTACGAAAGTGGAGGACTTTTATTGGGAAAAAATACAAGATACCGATACAAAAAAAAGCTGGGTCATTTATCATATAAAATATCCTTTTTCTCAAGAAGAAATGGATGAGCTAGTAGCCTCCTATAAAATGAAGGATGTTGAGTTGAGTTTTCAGCTGAACAAGGTGATCAGCAATATTCCCGAAATGACTTCGGTTGAAGAAATTAGTGCAGGTATTAGTCAGTTAAACTCACTTAAAAGCTCATTTGTAGACCTTCGTCAAGACCAAGCAAAAGCCGGGGTATCGGAACTTACTTCCATGCTAGACAACATGGAATTTGTAGTAGTTTCTCATAAGGTTGGGCAGCTTGAATATGTGCTTCAGTACCAAGGACGAACCATGACTTATGGTAAATCTCCAAAAGTAAGTTCCGAATGTGCGACCATTAACAATGTAAAAGTTGTAGAAGACCGCGTGTTGATTACCTACAACGCTGACTACTGCATAGCGCAAGATCCCAATAATGGAATTGATGTGATATATAAAGTTGGAAGCCAAAAAATAAGCAATCGTTTTCGTTTCGATGCGTCAGATGGAAAAGTTCAATTGGATGTTAAAGATCGTATTTCAATTAAAAAGGGAGAGCCAAATACCATTGAGATCAATTTAATTTCAAAATTTGATAACCCCTTTACGGTAACTAAAATTGAATTGGATTTAACTGGTGCGGGATTAAGTGTATCTAATCTATCATCGAAATTCAATGGCAAAGGAGCTCATTTGCTCAAAATAGAATCAAACCAAAAAATTGATTTCCCAGATCAGGGAGTTACCAGTGGAACAATTCATTACAAATCGGATAAAACTGGCGAAATGGGGCGACAAAGATTTTATAACGCCCCTTATAGCGTTAAATAATTTAGCGCGGTACTAATTCATTTATCTTTTCAATGTCTTGCATTTCAACCATTCTTGACATTTCTACACTTATAACCGATATTCTTTGGATTTTAGGATCCAGTGGGTAATCCAATTTTTCCTCAGCCTTCACTGCCTTCTGAATCTTTTTTAATTCCGCAATTGCCTGATCTTTTTTCTTTGCTTGAAGCAAGGCTTCTACTTCCTTTTCGTTTTCAGAACAGCTTCCTAAATAGGCCAAATTCCTTACTTCGGTCAGAATCAAATCATCGTGGTTATTGCTCACTGCATTTTTTACCCTATCTGTAATTACAGGACACTCTTTGGTAGTGTATTCTTGGTAAATCATGGTTGCATTTTGCTTCAGCATATCGCTACAATTTGGCGAAAATATAGGCGCACATCGCATAAATGCCAGTGCCTCCATTTCTTGGTTTCTCGATTTTAATTCGTTGGTTTTTTCAATCACTACTTGACAATTCGTTTCATACTCCGTCATGAGCAAATTCTTAGCTTCTTGAATCATATTTATCATTTCATCCCTATCGGCTGCAAAATTCTCAACCATGGCGCTATAAGCAAAAGTTTCGTTTCTTGCCTCAACTTCCACGGTTCTCGAATCAAACTTAATTACTTGGTTTAAGGCCAAATCCATCAATCCATAAGTTAATTTATAATTAAGAACGTAACTCGAATTGGCCGCAATACCCACATTAGAGTTCAGCAATTTTCCCGTGATAAAAAAAACCAATTGAGAATAAGTCCCCTCTGCCGATAACCCAGCAAGCTTCAACCCCTCATCCATTTTTGCAATTGCCTCTTGGTAAACTACCTCGTCTATTGGGCCTAATTTATCGAAGGTGATTCTCACCTTTAAGGGAAGTTGTTCTATGGGCACATCCTTATTTTGCCCCATTGAGATAAAAGAAAAACACAGCATCAATAACATTGAAGTAAAGCTCCCCAAACTTCTTACACTCATTAAATTCATCATGATTTTTTTGGAATTTATAATGTTCACCTATCCATAACTGAAGGCAAAACAACGCTCAAATTTAATATCAAAATTGTACATTAGCAGATGTTAGCTATATATCTTCATAATGCTCGTTAAAACCTTTGGAAGTGCCTTATACGGCATTCACGCTCAAACCATAACCATTGAGGTTAATATTGGAACTGGATTCAAATATTTTCTCGTGGGACTCCCTGACAATGCTGTAAAAGAAAGCCAGCAGAGAATCACAGCTGCGTTGGAGCATGTGGGATACAAAATGCCGGGGAAAAAAATTGTAATCAACATGGCACCTGCCGATATTCGTAAGGAAGGTAGCTATTATGATTTGCCCTTGGCGATGGGAATTTTGGCTGCGTCCAATCAGATTAACTACGAGGACCTAGATAAATTCATGATCATGGGAGAACTATCGCTCGACGGTTATTTACAACCTATGAAAGGGGCACTACCCATTGCAATACAAGCAAGAGACGAAGGATTTAAAGGCTTGATTCTTCCCAAACAAAATGCGCGGGAAGCGGCCATAGTTGAAGACTTGGAGGTTTATGGTGTAGAAAATATTTTGGAAGTTATTGAATTCTTCGATCAAGATAAAAAACCAGAGCGCGTACTATTTAATACCAAAGAAGAATTTAAACGAGATGTAGATAATTATGAGTTCGATTTTGCCGACGTAAAAGGACAAGAAAATGCGAAGCGCGCACTCGAAATAGCTGCTGCGGGCGGGCACAATGCACTCTTAATTGGCCCTCCAGGTGTAGGTAAAACCATGTTAGCCAAAAGAATACCTACCATACTACCACCACTCTCACTCAATGAAGCACTTGAAACCACAAAAATTCACTCGGTTGCCGGCAAGTTGGGTAGCCATACCTCATTGTTGACAGTAAGGCCGTTTAGATCTCCCCATCACACGGTATCAAATGTGGCGCTTGTAGGCGGTGGAAGCAATCCTATGCCAGGGGAGATTTCGTTAGCACATAATGGGGTTCTCTTTTTAGATGAATTACCTGAGTTTCAAAGGCAGGTTTTAGAAGTACTTAGGCAACCGCTCGAAGACAGAGAAGTTACCATTTCGCGTGCTAAGATTTCAGTAAATTATCCTGCATCATTCATGCTTATTGCTTCGATGAACCCTTCCCCAAGTGGTAAATTTTTTGATCCAAATGACGTGAACTCAGACCCGGAACACGTCGTAAAAAAATACTTGGGAAAAATTTCAGGACCCTTGCTAGACCGAATTGATTTGCATGTAGAAGTGAACCCAGTGGCATTTGAAGAACTTTCGGGAAAGGATGCAGCCGAATCTTCGGCATCGGTAAGAGAAAGAGTAATCAGAGCCAGAGAATTCCAAGAAAAACGATATGTGGACAATTCCAATGTTCATTGTAACGCGCAACTTTCGCCTAAAATGATAAAAGCGCATTGTGAAGTGAACGATGCGGGCAACCAATTAATCAAAACGGCAATGGACAGGCTTGGTTTTTCAGCACGGAGTTATGCACGAATTCTTAAAGTTGCACGCACCATCGCCGACTTAGAACAGGCAGATAAAATTGGTTCCAACCACATTGCTGAGGCTATTCAGTATAGGAGTTTAGATCGAGATGGGTGGAGTTAATTCAGAGGTGATTTCGAAAAATTCTTGTCATAATGAACAAAAAAATTAACCCAAATTGCCCGTGATAGGCGAAAAAAGTAAGGTGATAATCCAATCAACGACCCAATTGCAGTAACCAAATAAAACTCGATCGAAAAAGCAGGATACAAAACCAAAATTGCTACAAACACAGCTATTAGCCAGGCTACCGAAATACCGTATGAAACATACATAGCACCATAAAAAAAGCCAGGCTCTATGTCAGATTTCTGCCCGCAATTGACACACTTATAAGGCATGTCGAAAAAACCCTTCACTTTATATGGATTCTTCTGCTCAAAAAGGTCTGTTTCGTGGCACTTTGGACACTTTAAAAACAACATGCTGTACAGCTTATTCCCTTTTCCAATCATTTAGCAAGACTATAAAAAAACGGCATGTATTACCGTAACTAAAATCACAATTCAAATACCTTTTTTAATGAGCTCAATACCTTTTCAGAATCAATGAATTGGTCAAACACTGGATTTCCAATATTTTTTAATAAAACAAAACCCAATTGCTCATTTGTGTTCTTCTTGTCGGCTCCCATTAGTGAAATCAAATCATTAAGATCCGATGTTTTAAGAACAATGGGTTCAAATAGATTTCGCACAGTTGCCTCAATTTCAACAAACTGCTCCAGAGGCAAGCCAACACTTTTAGATAGTTCTGCTTCAACCACCATTCCCCAAGCAACTGCTTCACCGTGCAAGAGCGGACGAGAAGTAGCAATGCTCCAAGATTCTATGGCGTGGCCAACGGTATGTCCAAAATTTAGAATTTTGCGAACTCCACCTTCTTTAAAATCTTGCTGAACCACCTCCGCTTTTACTTGCATGGATGTGATGATCTCTTTGGGTCCGATCTCATCAAGTTCGCCGATGTCTTTTAAATGATTCCAATTTTCAACACTTGAAATAAGTGCGTGTTTGAGTATTTCTCCGTACGCAGATTTTTTTTCGAGAATAGGCAAGGTTTCTAAAAAAGCAGGATAGACAAACACACCTTCGGGATGATTAAACGTACCAATTTGATTTTTTAATATGCCAGCGTTAACTCCCGTCTTTCCACCCACCGAAGCATCTATCATGGCGAGTAAGCTAGTTGGTACATTTATAAAGGGAATTCCCCTTTTGTAAACCGAAGCTAAAAATCCACCCAAATCAGTAATTACACCACCACCCAAACAAATTAAGCCCGCATTTCGATCAATTCTCAAATCGTTGAGCGCCAAAGTAAGTTGCTCAACTAAGGCTAAACTTTTGGAGGATTCTCCTGGTGGCACGGAAATAATTTCGGTCCCACTAAGCATATCTGGATTTTCGGCCAAAAGCCTAGGTAAGCAGTATGTTTCGGTGTTTTCATCGCATAGGATAACGAGTTTTTTATTCCGCCATTTGGTACTAATAAACTCACCTAAACTCTTCCATTCTGAATCCTCAAGAAAAACAAAATCCATCAGCCTAATCACAATCGCAAGCAGATTTTGGAATCAAAATATCCATTAAACGTGCAGAATCACCGGCCAATGAAAATTTCATTTTGACGTGGCTTCCAGACTCTAACTCACCTTCCACTACGTAAATTTTAGGTTCAGTTTTAGTTTCACATTCCGCAAAACGCACATCGCCTTTTTTTAAAATTTCATGGACATCAGAATCAAATAACTGATGACACGTGAGAAGGCATTCGTAGTTTGGAATATCTCGGTTTAACGAAAGGTTGATCTTTTTTAAAACCCGACCATCGGGCAGCCAACCACCGTAAAAATCTCGGTCTGAGTTTTTAAACATGGTTTGATAAACCAATACACAGCCAAATAAAAAGCCGATAGAAAAGATTAAAATTCTTCGAGGCATTCTTAGAATATACCCAGCAATAGCTGAATATCTTTATAGGGCAAATCAAAAGACTTGGCCATGTTTTTACTGGTAACGTTTCCCTTATAAAGGTACACCCCATTTCGGACGCCTTCCATAGTGCGCAACACATTGATGAGGCTTCCTTGTTCGCCAAACCGAACCAATACCGGTGCGAAAATATTGCTCAATGCTTTTGAAGCTGTACGCGAAACTCGACTTGGTATATTGGGCACGCCATAATGGATTACTCCATATTTTACCACGGTAGGATGCTCATGTGTGGTGAGTTCTGATGTTTCAAAACAACCACCTTGGTCTATCGACACATCCACTATAACCGAACCATAGCGCATATCGTTCACCATTTCTTCCGTAACCAAGCACGGACTCCTACCCGATTCGGACCGAACCGCACCTATGGCTACATCACAATTGGCTAGTGCAGAAGACAAACTTTCGGGATGCATGGTACATGTATTCAATCTTTGGCCAATTGCGTTTTGCAACCGGCGCAACTTGTACATCGACTTGTCAAAAATGCGAACATTGGCCCCGAGTCCGAGGGCAGCACGAGCCGCAAATTCGCCAACAGTGCCAGCTCCTATAATCACCACATCGGTAGGGGGAACCCCAGTAATACCACCAAACATGGAACGTTTACCATTGGGGGATTGGCTCATTAAATCAGCTGCGATAAGAATGGCCGTGTTACCAGCAATTTCACTCATAGAACGTACAATGGGAAATACACCTTCTTCATCTTGGATATAATCCCAAGAAATAGCTGTGACCTTTTTGTCCATCAATGCTTTTAAATAATTCTTCGGTTGGGTAGAAAGTTGGAGGGCTGAAATAAGCGTTTGCCCTTGTTTCAACATTTTAATTTCTGATGGCGAAGGCGGCGCCACTTTCATGATAATGTCCGACTCAAAAATCTTTTTGGCACTGTCTACAATCTGTGCCCCAGCCTGAATGTATTCGTTGTCATCAAAATTTGACCCTTCACCAGCCTTCGTTTCAACCAAAACCCTATGGCCGCGATTGACCAATAAATCAACCGCATCCGGAGTTAAACCAACTCTTCGCTCTTGAAATGAAGTTTCTTTTGGAACACCAAAAAATAAAGAATCACTTTTTGATTCGATAGCTTGCAACTGTTCTTTTGGGGAAAGCGCAGCAGATTCAGATAATCGACGAATTTCTTCAGAGGACATGTTCATATTCCAAAATTAAACAAAGACCTCGAAGAAATTACCTTCTAAACAATGGAGATGGTTCTTTTAATTCCATTTGAATCAATTCTTACCTTTAAAAATTCGGAATCAATAAATTCTTCTACCATTTCCGGCCATTCTATCAAGCAGTAATTTCCACTGTCGATATATTCCTCAAAACCCATATCATAAGCTTCAGAAACATCAGTGATACGGTAAAAATCGAAGTGGTAAACCACCAGTTCTGTAGCTGAATTGTATTCATTTACAAGCGCAAAAGTGGGGCTACTCACCTCTTCCTCAATTCCCAATGAAGCACAAATGGCTTTTATAAAAGTGGTTTTACCAGCCCCCATTTCGCCGTAAAATGCAATCAATTTGCATTCGGGAAATTGTGCAATGAGCTCATTGGCCACCTTGGGCAATTCTTTGATATCACTACACGACCATTTCATCACTATTTCGGCTCACAATACACAATGGGAACCATAATTTCTTCCATCGAAATACCGCCATGCTGAAAGGTATCTTTATACAAACCAACGTGGTAATTCATGTTATTGGGATAAACCAAAAAATCTCGTTCGTGTGCAAAAATATATTTAGAACTCACGTTTCTTTTAGGCAAGTGTGCCAATTCTGGCTTATCGATCACAAAAACATCCTTGGGGTCGAAATTTAGATTTTTACCTTGCTTGTAGCGCAAATTGGTGTTTGTATTCTTATCGCCAATTACCTTTACTGCTTTCTCAATTTTGATATTTCCGTGATCGGTAGTGATAACCAATTTCACTTTGAGCTCCGAAAGTTTTTTGATAACATCTAACAAAGGTGAATGCGAAAACCATGTTTTGGTAACTGAACGATAGGCTGCTTCATCTTCTGCTAATTCTTTTACCATCTCCATTTCCGTTTTGGAATGAGTAAGCATGTCTACAAAATTGAAACTCAGAACCACCAAGTCGTTTTGCAACAGGTTTTGAATAGACCCAACCAACTTACGTCCTTCATCTAGGCTACTAATTTGCTTAAAAGTCGACTTCAATCCCTTGCCATGCAACTTCAACATTCCTTGTAGTAACTCATCCTCGGTAACCGGATCCTTCTCTCCTTCTTCTCTATCCCATTGTTTTCCATAGCGCTGTTCTACTTCCGTAGGCAACAGTCCCGAAAAAAGTGCATTTCTGGAATATGAGGTAGCTGTAGGCAAAATCGAAAAGTACAAATCCTCTTCTTCTACGCGATAGTAATTGCTGAGCTCAGGGCGAATGGCTCTCCACTGGTCGTACCTTAAGTTGTCGATACATATCACCACCAAGGGTTCGCCTTCTTCTTTGGCGTTATTTAGAATCCGATTTGCAAAAACGGTATGTGACATCTCTGGCACATCATTTTGGGTATCATTCAACCAATCGATATAATTATTTTCGAAATACCTGCAAAACAAACGGTTAGCCTCCTCCTTTTGCATACTCAGAATCTCAGCCATATCTTCTCTATTGGAATTATCCAACTCGAGTTCCCAGTACACCAGTTTTTTATAAAGCTCCTTCCAATCATCAAAATCTAAGCGGTCGTTGAGCCTCATCCCAATTTGGCGAAACTCCTGTTGGTAATCGCTCATGGTTTTTTCACTTACCAATCTTTTGGTATCTAAGTTCTTTTTTACCGAAAGTAAAATCTGATTGGGGTTTACGGGTTTGATCAAATAATCAGAGATTTTAGAGCCAATAGCATCTTCCATGATATGTTCTTCCTCGCTCTTGGTAATCATAATTACGGGAATGGATGGGTATTTTTCTTTGATGGCTGAAAGCGTTTCTAATCCACTTAAGCCTGGCATTTGCTCATCCAAAAAAACAATGTCCATCGGTTGGTACTCCAAAAACTCAAGCGCTTCATCACCATTGTTGGTCGGAAACACCTTATATCCCTTCTCTTCAAGAAAAAGAATATGAGGTTTTAGTAAGTCTATTTCGTCATCTGCCCACAATATCTTTATTTCTCCCATACTTTCTTCGAATATTTACTTTTGAGTCCCACAATAATAAGAAGCATTGAATAGCATGCAACTGCACATTAGGAAAAGAAAAATCTTCAACGACCCAGTCTATGGTTTTATTACAATTCCATACGAAATAATTTTCGACCTTATTGAACATCCGTATTTCCAGCGGTTAAGGAGAATTTCTCAACTCGGACTCACCAACTTGGTTTACAGCGGTGGCCATCACACACGATTTCAGCATGCAATTGGCGCAGTTCATCTCATGGGCAAAGCCATAGAAGTAATCAGAAGCAAAGGGCATGAGATAACTGAAGAAGAGGCAGTGGGTGTAAGTGTAGCAATTTTACTCCACGACATTGGGCACGGGCCTTTTTCTCACACCCTCGAAAGAAGCATTGTAACTGGAATAAGCCACGAAGATATTTCGCTGCTTTTAATGGACGAACTCAACCGTGAATTCGAAGGAAAGCTGGATATAGCCATTCAAATTTTTAAAAATGAATACCCTAAAAACTTTCTATACCAGCTGGTATCGGGTCAACTAGATATGGATCGACTGGATTACTTGCGGAGAGATTCATTTTTTACAGGCGTTTCGGAAGGTGTGATAGGTGTTGATCGCATTATTAAGATGTTGGATGTAGTAAACGACGAGCTTGTAGTTGAGGCCAAAGGCATTTATTCTGTAGAAAAATTTTTGGTAGCTCGAAGGCTTATGTACTGGCAAGTGTATTTACACAAAACCGTGATAGCCGCCGAACAAATGCTCATGCGAATTCTTGAAAGAGCGCGCCAGCTCGCCATTGATGGGAATGAAGTTCCTTGTTCGAGAAGTTTAAAGGTATTTCTCTACGGCAATTTTCATAAAAGCGATTTTATAAAAAACAAAAAGCTTTTGAAGCATTTTGCGCAGCTTGATGATTATGATGTGATGGCAGCAATTAAAGAATGGCAGCATGCATCGGACATGGTGCTTTCTAAGCTGAGTAAAATGTTGGTAAAACGAGAACTTTTGAAAGTACAAATGCAACGCGAACCCTTTCCTGCTGAATTAAAAGAATTGAAGCTCACAGAACTTTGTGCCAAATGGAAGATCAGCAAGGAAGAAGCTCAATATTTTGTATTTACAGAATCCATAAACAACATGGCCTACCAAAACCAACAGCGCATCAACCTGTTGTATAAAGATGGTAGTGTAAAAGACATAGCTGAAGCCGCGGATTTGCTCAATATTTCGGCGCTTTCAGAATCGGTGACCAAACACTTTATTTGCTTTCCAAAAGGGAGTAAAATCTAAGCTCCGATAATCCTCTAATTAAACCTTCATTCCTTTTGTTGAAAAATTCAAAAATGGTGGTCAACCGTCCGAACGTGATTAACTACTTTTGATGCCAGTATAATCTAAACTCTAGGGCTCAACACCCCGATTTTAGTACAAATAAACTAAATGGAATTTACTGCGCAACAAGTAGCAGAATTACTTAATGGAACTGTAGAAGGAAATCCTGACGTTACCATTAGCAAGCTGGCTAAAATAGAGGAAGGAGTTACCCATTCCCTTACGTTTTTATCGAACGATGCATACACCGAATTTATTTACTCAACCGATGCTTCGGCGGCCATAGTACAAAAAGACTTTGTGGCAGAGCGCCCTCTAAAAAACACTTTAACTCTTATCCGAGTAGAAGATCCAAGAATCAGTTTTGGAAAATTACTTGAAGCCTATCAACAATTTCGGTTCAATTACACTGGAACAGATGCTCAAGCTTCTGTTGACAAAACAGCAAAACTTGGCGAAAACGTTTATGTAGGACCAAACGCCACCGTATCGGCAAATACCGTCATCGGAAAAAACTCTAAAATAGGAGCGAATTGTTTTATTGGAGACTCTGTAAAAATTGGCGAAAACACCTCGGTATTGAATGGTGCAATTATTCATCACGATTGTGAAATAGGTAATCACTGCGTGGTTTATAGCGGCGTTGTGATTGGTGGTGATGGATTTGGATTTGCACCCAATAGCGAAAACAATTACCAAAAAGTGGTTCATATTGGAAACGTAATATTAGAAGATTATGTAGAAATTGGAACCAACACCACCATAGACCGAGGCACCTTGGGTTCTACCATTATTCGCAAAGGCGTAAAACTGGACAACCTCATCCAAGTAGCACACAATGTTGAAATTGGTGAAAACACGGTAATAGCGGCACAAACCGGAATTGCGGGTTCAACCAAAATTGGAAAGAACTGCATGGTAGGCGGTCAAGTTGGATTTGTAGGACATATCACCATAGCCAATGGTGTAAAAATAGCTGCCCAATCGGGCATTGGAAACTCCATCACGGAAGAGAATAGTATTTGGCAAGGTTCGCCGGCCATTGCAGTTAGAGATTTTCAAAGATCGTATGTTGTGTTTCGGAAGCTACCAGAATTAATGCAACGTCTTGGAATTTTAGAGAAGAAACTATCTTAGCACCCTGAAATTAATACGCATGAGCGACAAACAAAGAACCCTAAAAGAGTCATTTTCGATTTCGGGAATTGGCCTTCATACAGGAAAAAAAGTTACACTTAATGTAAAACCAGCAGCACCCGATCATTGGTTCGTTTTTAAACGCATGGACCTACCCGAACAGCCCGAAATTAAAGCCGATGTTGACAACGTAACAACAACGCAAAGAGGAACAACGCTTTCGCAAAACGGTGGTGATGTTCATACAACCGAGCACTTACTCGCAGCACTTTTCGGTATGGGGGTTGACAACGCACTCATTGAATTAGATGGCCCTGAAATTCCCATACTTGATGGTAGTGCCAAATACTTTACGGCAGCTATTAATAAAGTCGGTATTGTTGAGCAAGACGCTCTGAGAAACTATTTCACGCTACCAGAAAACATGGCTTACGAAGATACCGACAAGGGCATCGAAATGTTGGCCACACCTACTAATGGTGGAGAATTTCGGATTACGGTAATGGTAGATTACAATTCACCTTTGCTGGGCACCCAACATGCCAGTATGTATCACATTGGTGAGTTCGAAAAAGAAATTTCAGGATGCCGAACATTCGTTTTCCTGCGTGAGCTAATTCAACTGGTAAACGCGGGTTTAATTAAAGGTGGCGACGTAGACAATGCCATAGTAATGGTAGATACCGAACTGGCGGAAAACGATAAAGATTTGTTGGCAGCTACTTTTAATAGAGACAAATCAGAATTAGAAAGCATTGGCATAGGCATGCTCAACAATGTGGTGCTTCAATTTGAAAACGAGCCCGCACGCCATAAATTATTGGATATTGTTGGTGATCTCGCCTTGGTAGGGAGGCGAATCAGAGGCCATATATTGGCAGCACGACCAGGCCACTTTGGTAATGTTGAATTTGGCAAGCAGATAAAAGCCATGATCAAGCGGGAAGAAAAAAGACCTTATCGATATGATCCAAATGCGACACCCGTAGCTGACATTAACCAAATATCGGCCATGCTACCTCATCGATACCCATTTCTATTGGTTGATAAGGTAATGTACCGAGATGAAACAAGGGTGGTAGGAATCAAAAACGTGACGCGAAACGAAGAATACTTTAACGGCCACTTCCCTAGTGAACCCGTGATGCCAGGTGTGCTGATGTTAGAAGCTATGGCACAAACTGGAGGGATTTTAGTGCTTAATCAAGTTCCTGATCCAGAAAACTACTCGACCTATTTGGTTAAAATAGATAAGGTAAAATACAAACAAAAAGTAGTTCCTGGCGACACACTTATCATGGATTGTAAACTAACAGGCCCCGTTAGAAGGGGATTATGCACTATGGAAGCCAGGGCCTTCGTTGGTGACAAATTAGTTACCGAAGCCGAAATAATGGCTCAAATCGCAAAAAAATAGTGAGTAAAATAAGCCCCTTAGCCTCAGTAAGTTCCGAAGCAAAAATTGGTCAAAATGTGATCATCGAACCATTTGCTACCATCTATGGAGATGTTGAAATTGGTGATGGCACCTGGATAGGCCCTAATTCGGTGGTAATGGATGGTGCTAGAATAGGTAAAAACTGCAAGGTATTTCCCACAGCAGTAATTTCTGCACCCTCTCAAGACTTAAAATATAACGGCGAATACACCACTACTGAAATAGGCGATGGCACCATTCTCAGAGAATGTGTAACGGTACACAAAGGCACAACCGATAGAATGAAAACGGTGATCGGAAAAAACTGCCTTTTGATGGCGTACGCCCATGTAGCGCATGATTGTGTAATTGGCAACAATGTGATTATAGCCAACGCATGTGGTATTTCTGGCCATATAACGATTGATGACTTCGCCATATTGGAAGGCATGGTAGGAGCCCAACAATTTGTTCATGTAGGTACCCATAGTTTTGTGGGTGGCACTTCAAAAATCCGCAAGGATGTGCCGCCATTTGTAAAAGTGGCCAAAGAACCTTTGTCTTATATCGGTATTAATTCGGTGGGATTAAAAAGACGTGGATATTCAGATGAGTCCATTCGCAGAATTGAAACCATTTACAAGATTCTATTTATTCAACATAAAAACCTGTCAAAGGGAATTGAAAAAGTGCAAGCTGAAATCTCAGATTCTCCCGAAAAAACCATAATTCTTGACTTTATTGCCAACTCTAAAAATGGATTAGTGAAAGGTTTTGTTTAGATGATTTCAATCGACCTCGAAAACGCAGGCAAACGCTATCTCCAAAAATGGATTTTTAGATCGGTTACATCTACCCTTTGTTCTGACCATTCCTATCTCATTTCAGGATTTAACGGAAGTGGTAAATCAACCTTACTGAAGGTGATATCTGGATTTATTTCGCCAGATGAGGGCGCAGTGGCTTGGAAAATAAATGGAGAAAACATTCCCGTAGACTTATGGGCAGGAAAGCTTGCAATTTGCGCACCCTACTTAGAAGTAATCGAAGAATTTAGGCTTGATGAATTGTTGGATTTTCATCAAAAGGTAAAACCCTTGTACAAAGCTTTTTCGGCACAAGAATTTGCCCAAGTAGTAGAACTTGATTACCAATCGCACAAGGCTATTAAATATTACTCATCCGGAATGAAACAGCGAGTGAAATTGGGACTTGCACTGCTAAGTGGTTGTCCGGTTATCTTGCTCGATGAGCCCATTTCTAACCTCGATGCCGCTGGAGTTAATTGGTACAAAAAAATAATAGCTGAAATAAATACACCAGAAAATATAATTGTGGTTTGCTCAAATGACACGGCGCAAGAGGCTTACTTCTGCGAAAAAGAAATCAGTATAGAAGACTACCTGCCCCAACCTCGAAAGATTTAAATTTGGACCCTTTGAAAAACATTAAATATGGCATCAACATCAGATATTAAAAACGGACTTTGTATCAATTTTAACCACGATTTATTTTCTGTGGTAGAATTTCTTCATGTTAAACCAGGAAAAGGGCCGGCATTCGTACGAACAAAAATTAAAAGCCTTACCACGGGGAAGGTTCTGGACCACACCTTTCCTTCAGGTCATAAAATTGATATAGTTCGAATCGAAAACCGCAACTACCAGTACCTCTACAACGAAGGAACGCTTTACCATTTCATGAATACAGAAAGCTATGAGCAGGTGTTTATCGACAAGGCATTGATAAATGCTCCACAGTTTCTAAAAGAAGGAGATATGGTCAACATTATGTTTCACGCAGACGAGGAGCGCGCATTATCTGCCGAGATTCCTCAATATGCTGAGTTCGAGATTACCTATACCGAGCCTGGTATAAAAGGCGATACAGCAACCAATGCTATGAAACCCGCAACCATTGAAACAGGTGCTGAAATACGAGTTCCTCTCTTTATCAACGTTGGCGATCGCGTTAAAATCAATACTGCTTCGGGCGAGTATTCTGAGCGTGTAAAAGCATAAACGATGAAGTTTACTTCACCCCAAACTCTTGCCTCTATAGGAGCATTAATTGGAGCCAAAACAATTGGCCCAGATGATTTTCCAGTATTGGGTTTAAATGAGATACATGTGGTGGAGCCTGGGGATATCGTATTTGTAGATCACCCTAAATATTACGACAAAGCCCTTCAGTCGGCGGCAACCATCATTTTAATCAACAAAGAAGTTGATTGCCCTAATGGAAAAGCCTTGCTGGTGAGTGAGGATCCTTTCAACGACTTTTTGAAACTGATAAAATATTTTCGACCGTTTGAAAAAGCAAATGGGGAAATCGCCCCTTCGGCAAAAATTGGTGAAGGAAGCATCATCCAGCCGGGCGCCTTTATCGGAAATCATGTAACCATTGGTCGCAATTGTTTGATTCATTCCAATGTTTCGATTTACGATCATGCCATTATCGGCGACAATGTGGTTATTCATGCGAATACCGTATTGGGCGCTGACGCATTTTATTATCAAAAACGACAAGGAGAATACAAACAATTTACTTCATGTGGTCGGGTGGTGATTCACGACAACGTACACATTGGTGCTAATTGCACCATCGATAAAGGTGTAACCGGAGATACCACTATTGGCAAAGGAAGTAAGTTGGATAACTTGGTACAAGTGGGGCACGACACCGTAGTGGGTGAGAATTGTCTTTTTGCCAGCCAAGTGGGTATTGCTGGCTGTGTGGTTATCAAAAACAACGTGGTGTTGTGGGGTCAAGTAGGTGTAGCTAGCAACATTACCATTTTCGACAATGTGGTAGTTTATGCCAAATCGGGCGTAGGAAAAGACCTCGAAGGCAACAAATCGTACTTTGGTAGTCCGTGCGAAGAAAGCCGCAGCAAATACCGTGAGATTAATACTTTAAAACGCTTGGCAAAGGAAAATCAATAATGAACGAAAACAAATCTAGAAAGGATAAATTAGCCGATTCTCGGTTTAAAGTAAAACGAATTCTAGAAGTAACCAATGCCATAAATGAAAACGAACCAGCCTCCAAACTCTATGATATTTTTAAGCACATTCTTCTCGAAGATTTAGAAATAGAATATGCAGCCTTTATAACACGAGATGCAGATGCTTGGAAATGTGTTGTAAAACAAGGCCTCGACGATTGGGATTGTGACCCCGAATTGATTGAAGAGCTGCTGGCCTACAAAGACATTACATCGCTGGGAATGGCCAAACAAGAAAAACTTCGCTTTTTTGACATGTTGGTTCCCGTGCTTCACAAGGGAAATCACCTGGGTTTTTTGTTGCTCAAAGACCTAGAGGCTGAAACACATGCGGTGAGCAACCTCATCAAAAACCTCAATTACATTCAATCGCTTGCCAATATTGTAACAGTAGCTATAGAAAACAAAAGAATGGCCAAGGCACAACTAGCCCAAGAAGGTCTCAAACGAGAATTGGAACTAGCAGAGCGAATTCAAAAAGCGCTGCTGCCTAACAAACTACCCAACAACGATACAATAAAAGCTACGGCCTACCATCAATCATACGGACACGTAGGAGGCGACTATTATGATATAGTAAAAACAGGTCGTTCTACTTACTATTTCTGCATTGCAGATATCAGCGGGAAAGGTGTTTCAGCGGCGCTGTTAATGTCCAATTTTCAAGCGGCTTTTAGGGCCACTGTAAGGCAAAACTTAACCCTGTTTCAAATCGTGAACGACCTCAACCAAATAGTGGTTGAAAGCAGCCAAGGCGAGAAATTTATCACCCTCTTTTTGGGCAAATACGAATCGGATGTAAGGGAATTGGAGTACGTAAATTGCGCGCATCCCCCCGCTATTTTGTTCAACGAAAAAATGATGCTCGAATTAAAGTCAACCGTACCAGGATTGGGCATGGTGGACGATTTTCCGAAATTCGACGTGGAAACATTTACCCTCAGCCCTGGCACCATGCTTACCTGCTACACCGATGGTATTATAGAAATAGAAAACGAAGCCGGAGACCAATATGGCGTACCCCGACTCAAGAAGAGCATTGAAGCCTTTAGGAACCAACCTCTCGAACAATTCATCGAGTTTATCGCTGCAGATATTGAAAAATTTGTAGGCGAAGAAGTGGCTAATGATGATATAGCGGCGTTGAATATTCAGTTTTTGTGATGATGTTTGATGTTTGATGTGAAAATTCAAAACCCAAAATTCAAAAACATCAAGGACCTTTCGGCAGGAGCTGTTCTCATTTCGGCAATTATCAGCTTTGCGGTAGGATCCGTTATTTTTCTTCCAAAGATCTACCAACTATATATATATATTATGGATTCATAAATTTCTCTTAAATTATTCAACCATACAGTTTGGCCAAAACTCTAATGAATGCAAATCAGATGTATCCTTTGAAAACCACCTTCTCCAAGGTTCTTTTAATACAGATTCTCCAGTAAAAATCTTCCTCTTTGAGGTTTGAAGTCCCGCGAAACAAGAAGAACAAGTTTTAACTCTGCTACCCCGTCATCCTTGCTACTTTTGCAAAATGAAATTTATGATGAATTCGAACTGGTTAGAATCCCTCGGAACGCCCCTTTACGATTACCTCATAGAATCAGGGCTCACCGTGTTTTGGGCGGGAATTGTTCGAGCGGGCATTATTATCGTTGCGCTCTTTATCGCTGCTGCTATTTTCAATTATTTTGGGAAATCATTCTTCCTCAAAATCATTAAAAAAGCTACCGAAAGGACCGAAACCAGCGTGGATGACATCTTACTGAAAAACAAAGTATTCGACCGCATCTCCCTGCTTTTTCCCGCTATCGCATTTTATGTTTTCGACGACCTTATTTTGGCTCATCTCAACCAAGTGAGGTTGGTGCTTTTGGGTGCTGCCAACATTTACGTTATTGGTGTAATAGCGTCCATTATAAATGTTGTTTTAAAAAGCTTGGAACACATTCTGGCCGATTCTAGGCTATTTAAAAACAAACCGCTTTACTCTTATCGTCAGGTGCTCAGCATTTTCAATTATGGTGTGGCCATCATCCTGATAGTTTCGGTGCTTATCGATAAGTCGCCGCTGTATTTATTAAGTGCTCTGGGCGCTGCAACCGCTGTGCTACTCTTGGTTTTCAGAGATAGTTTATTGGGGTTTACGGCCAGTATTCAATTGTCGAGCAACGATATGGTACGCATTGGGGACTGGGTTACTGTAGATGCTTATGGTGCCGATGGTGATGTAATTGAAATTAACTTAAACACCATTAAAGTCCAGAACTTTGACAAAACCATCACCACGGTACCTACTTATGCTTTTATTTCCAATTCTTTTAAAAATTGGAGGGGAATGGAGGAGTCGGGTGGGCGACGAATTAAAAGATCTATAAATATTAATACCACCAGCATTCGCTTTGCTGACGAAGAATTGATTAACAACTTGAGGAAGATTGAAAAATTGAAAGCATTCATCGAAAAGCGTAGTACTGAAATCCAAAATTTCAACAAGGAACATCTAGTTGACCAAAATATGCTGGTTAATGGAAGGCGAATGACCAATATCGGTCTATTCAGAAATTACATTGAGTTATATCTAAAAAGTCATCCTAAAATCAACCACGAAATGACTTGTATGGTTCGTCAGCTGCAACCCACTGAAAAGGGCCTGCCTTTAGAAATTTATTGTTTCTCGGCAGATAAAGTCTGGGCAAATTATGAAACCATAATGTCCGATATTTTCGACCACATATTTTCTTCGGCTTCTACATTCGACTTGGAGATATTTCAAAACCCCAGCGGTAGGGATTTTAAAAAGTTGAATTAATAATAAATTAGTTATTTGCAGTCCATTCAAAAGCGTTTCCCCTGAATAAGCCCATTGTTCTATCCGAATCCATTCCTTGGACACCTTTGATTAAAAAAATACTCCTTGGGTTATTTCTCGGGTCTTTTATCTGCCTTTTTGCGGGGTTTTATGCCCTGAGTGCAGCTATGGCACTGGTTTTTGGAGCCATTGTTGGATTTGGGTTTAAAGTGGTCGTTTTATTTGATCAAGAAAAAATCATTTGGTCGAGGCAGTTGTTTTCAATATCAATTCCGGGTACTTCGCAGATTTATTCCAAAAACGATTTTAACCGCATCACGCTTAAAAGCGAGCGCGAAAAATCCAACAAATCTACCTTCCCCTCCCTGCCCTTAGGTAACGTCAACTTTGATATTACCGAAGCATTTCTGCATCTTTCCTCCAGCGCAAGCGAGATGGCTCTTGTTTTGCCTATGTTTTCGGATCTAAAAACGGCCAAAGAATTGGCTCAACTTTTTAATAAGCACTGGGCCTATTCCATAAGCGACCTGCACAAAAAGAGACAGAAAAAGCATAAATCGAACAGAAATAATCGGTGATACTTAGGTAAAAAGGTTGAGAGTTCTTTTGGTCTTTTCCCTTTTAAAAAGCCAGAGGCACGCTTAGTAAATCCACCTTATTTACCTGAATTTCATCCCAAGTTTAGCCCTAGTTTTGCCGCTATGAAAAATATACTATTTCTTGTTGGTCTTTTGTGTTGTGGCCAAGGTTTTGGCCAATCACAGAATTTGAAAGCCCTTTTTCTTGGCAACAGCTATACCTACGTTAATGCCATGCCGACCATGGTAAACGATATGGCGCTATCCACGGGCGACACACTCAATTATGACAGTAACACACCTGGCGGCTATACCATTGAAGGGCATACCACAAATGCAACCACCATCCAAAAACTAAAACTTGGATATTGGAACTACGTTATTGTGCAGGACCAAAGTCAAATGCCATCTTTTAAAACGTACAATATGGATGCGGCTCATTACCTCGACTCATTAATAAAGATGCACAACGAATGCGCAACCACACTTTTCTATATGACCTGGGGCCGAAAAAATGGAGATAGCTATAACCCCAATTGGCCCGTTACGTCCACCTATCTCGGAATGGATAGCATACTCCGAATGCGCTACATGGAAATGGCTGAGATAAACAAGGCCGAAGTATCACCCGTGGGAGCAGTGTGGAGACATATCCGTCAAACGGATTCCACCATGGAACTTTATGCCGCCGACGGAAGCCACCCATCTGTAGCGGGCAGTTATGCAGCCGCCTGCTCCTTCTATACCGCCATTTTCAGAAAGGATCCAACGCTAATTACCTATAACTCTACCCTTACTGCGTCAGAGGCCAATTTTATAAAGGCCGCGACCAAAACAGTGGTTTATGACAACCTTTTAAAATGGCACATTGGTGAATTCGATCACCTAAAAAAAGAGTCATGCCAGCCTTCTTCAACTCCCAATGAAATAGCAAACTCAACTAACAATTCATTAAACCTTAAAATCTATCCCAATCCAAATTCTGGTGTATTTCGCATTTCAGGGGATGCCCCCTTTCAAGTAGAAGTATTCAACTTGCAAGGTGTTAAAATACTTGCCCACCAAAGCCACGAAAATGAAGTATTGGAGCTTGATCTTTCTGCTCATTCCAAAGGGATTTATTTGGTTTCTACCACAGTTGGAGAACTGGTCCAACATTCAAAAATTGTGATTCAATAAAAAAGCGGTGAGTTCCTCCAGTCGTTTTATTTTCGACATTCATTTACGTTGATAATAAACCTCGCATTGGCATCACCTTCTTTCAATAAAACCCTGCTTCTACTCAATGTATTTGCACTGAGTTTCTATTTAGGTGTATTCTATTTCTTCGGGTTTTATCATGAAATCGATACAACCCTCTTTTCGTCGAGCGACGCCTTAGAATACTATGATGGTATGCGCCTCATTCGTATAGAAATCGATTCTTTCAACCCCAACCGGCCACTGTCTATCCCTTGTTGTTGGGTGGTGCGAATTTCTTAAGGGGCAATACAGGCATCTGGCTCATGCAGTTGTTTTTTTGGCTAGGCGCGTGCTATTTGGCTTTTCTCACTTCTCGTATAATTCTGGGAGGACTGGTTTGGCCTTCCGTATCATTTCTTTTAATCGCTACTTACCTATCGGCCATTATCCTAACCTCTCATGTTTTAACAGAAATACTCACGCTCTTCCTTCTTTCGCTTCTCGTTTTTGTTTTCAGTTCATACTTCGAGAAGGATAAAAACCTGGCCTTCGGGGTTATGGTTTTGGCTTTGGTTTCGGTGCTCATTTCTACTTCAATAACCTTATGGGTGGGCGACAGACTGGTTGTTCCTGCCATTGGAATATAGGCTGTATTGTATCCTTTTTTCTGGGTTAAAGTACTTTTTGCCGGGTGGAAAAATTACCCTTTTTCCATTAAGAGATAAATTTAATTGGCCAAGTTGAACCAGTTTATTTATGCTTGAAAACATGAGATTTGTAATGGGTTATCCAAAAAAAACAGATTGTTGTTTTGACCCTTTTCGCGATTATTGCAAGGTGAAAGTACTGCTCATCTTTTTAATTTTTAATTTTTGGGTTTCATTCAGTTATTCCCAGTCCGAAAACGACACCCTTTTGCCAGCCTCACGCCTTCAAAATATCATACTCCCCAATACGTTGGGCAACCACCCTTTCGGAATTTATATATCACGTATCAGCCACAATTTTCAAAAAACTGCAGCTAAGCGGCCCTCTTTCACATTCAATTATTCCAATGGAAACGTGTGGGCACCTTATGTAAAAGCTTATGTACCTCATTCAGAAACCTACTCCAACGAATTAAACCAATACGAGTGGCATGATAAGGAGCGCGTTTATGATAAATCAGTACCGGCAGAATCCTATTTTCTCCATGCAGATGCCATTTATCGCGTTTATCAATTCAAGTTTGAATTGCCTTTACCCAAAAATCAAGAGCTCAGGATCAATGCACGGGCTTATTCTATAGATGAAGGTTATGCCCCGTATTCGATGATCACCAGCGATGAATTTATTGAGTGGTTTCATTCTAATGTAGCAGGGGGAGAAGACCCATTCGACCGCAGGTTATATGGACTCAACCAGGTAGACGTTCGTTATTCCGATATCAATGGAAAGGCTTTTTCGTTATACTCTGGCGATGGAGGGCTAAACGGGCTAGAAGCTGCTTATTACATCTATCCACAGTGGGGGTTCCTCAAGAAAAACCTCGTGTACACCAACTTTGGAACCCAGCTTGGACTCAATACTAGCTTCGTGAACCCCACATGGGATTGGGGGCTTATGTCCACTATCGGAAAATCATTTCCTTTCAAAGATAGATTTGAGTTTAATTTGTCATTAAGCCTAGGAGCCCTTCGACAAGATTTTGCCAGATATAATGATGGATATGTGATAGCAAGCAGTCCGTGGCTGTTGAGCAACGACCT
Source organism: Flavobacteriales bacterium (assembly GCA_020435995.1). Classification (GTDB taxonomy): domain Bacteria; phylum Bacteroidota; class Bacteroidia; order Flavobacteriales_G; family Salibacteraceae; genus JAGQYO01. The sequence continues at coordinate 27,254 of JAGQYO010000012.1, forward strand.
AATGCTCAGCTTTGGCATGTTTACCAAAAAGGGAGGGCATTTGCTATTCGCAACAACTTGGTGGAGACAGAGTCCATTTCATGCCGAGTCTAATTTCGATAAAATAGTAGTGACCGGCCCGCGCGTATCACCCCATTGGCACACCACCCTTACCCACATGTATCGTGTAATTAGCGCCAACAATTTTATCTTTACTTACAGCAAATCATTTTATGCGATCTCGATATATTTAAGAGAAGATTTTAAGGTAGATAATGCCCCTGATGGGCAAACAGGAATTGAGATTAAGGTATTTATTCTGTAATCGTTGTGTTATCTATTTTTTTCTGGTACAAATCTATCGCTACCACTACCGCAAAACACCCCCAGAAAGGAACTGAGGCTTTGTCCGTATCTAAAAAATTATTGAGAAAGCCATGAATTAAATATGTGGTGATGCCCAAAATAGAGCCCATCAAAATCAATCGGTTATTCTGTCCTTCTATGCGATAATACAAGGGAATAGCGGTGTAATAAAACATAAAAATAAGACCGATAAAAGTCAGCAACCCCAAAACCCCAGTTTCGGCAAGTGGCCCAAAATACTCGCTGTGCGCGTTTCCACCGTCTCCAAAATTGGTGGATATAATCGTGAGCAAGCTGCTGTGTTGATAGGGTGCGTATAAGAACATATATGTACCCGGGCCATGCCCAAACACGGGTCTTTCCTTGAACATTGAAAAAGCTGCATTCCATCTATTCAAACGCTCTACGTTGCTGGCATCAGTGGCTACATTGGATATAGATTCCACGTGCTCAGATAAGTCGCTTGAGGAATCCTGTCGGTTTTTTTCGAGTTTTTGTATGATCTCCGTTTGGAGGTTGAAAAACATAAACAAACCAAAGCAGCCAGCCATTATCAAGTACCTGATATGTACTTTAAAATGAATAACCGCCCATACCCCCAACGCTCCAAGAAGACTAACCCACGCCGCCCTAGTGTAACTAAATATCACCCCTACGGTAAAGAGAAGCAACACCAAAAAGAATTGAATTTTGGCTGTTACCCGAATATTTTTGATCCACAAATACATGAGAATAATAGGAATATAAAAAGCCACCAAGGCACCATAGCTGGTGTGGTCTTTATAAAATGGCTGCATGACCCAATGCGCTGGTTTAGCCTCAAATCCCCGAATAGCGTGATTGATCACCGTCCAAATAATAACGCCTCCTAACGGTATGATATAGGCCCAAAAAAAACGGTCAATATTCTTTGGATTCTTGAACATTTGGCTCGCCACAAAATAAAAAGGCACCACAAACCAAAGCCTCGACACAAAAAACTTTAGGGAAACTATCGGCAAGGCCGAAGGGAAAATACAAATGAAAATCCAAACCAAATTGAGTAAAATAGCAATGGACAATGGATGGCGCAGAACGGCGGTATCAAAATTCCAGTCGTAGGCCACCTTACCTAAAAAGATAACCATTGCTCCAAACATCAGAGGTTCGGTTGGAAGGTAAACGCCAAGCCCGAATTCGAGGTGTTCTAAATTTTGAGAAAGTGGCGTAAAAAACACGATGGCCAACAAAAGCCAATCTAGTTTAAAAAGCGCAACACCAACGACAACTAAAACAGCCGGTATCGCCCAAACCCAGTACAATTCTAAGCCCGTAGCAACCGACGCGCAAAGCACAAAAATCGAAAGAATGAGGTAGAACACATTCTCCTTACCCGATTGCGTGCTGAGGCTTAGATTCAAGACAAAAGTTTTATTTATTGGACTGAATCCGTTGGTAATTTTCGAGGCCAATAATAACTAACACCGAAAAAACAAAGGTGCTGATGACTGAAACCACCACTATAAGCCATCGAATGGGATAAGCCTTTTTCTCCGCGGGCCACGCTTGATTTACGGTAAACTTGTGGGTCACATTTTGGGTTGCATCTACCTTCAGTTCTTCATATTTCGCTCTTAAGAGCAACAGCCGCTCTAGTTCAAATTCACGCTGATCGGATAAGCGATCGTAGAACGGACCGTATTTGCCGAGCGTATCCAACTCACTTTTTAGCATTCTAGATGCCTCCTTATTTCCTTGCGAAATAGCTTTATAATACTCCTGTGTAAGCGACTGTGATTGGTATTCCACATTGGTAATTCCTTTTTCTCCCAGCCAACGAAGGCTGTCATCAATAAGGTTCATGCGGTTTTCCATGTTCAAATACTCCTGCGAAAGCACCACAAATGCTTGTCTTGCGCGACCATGGATCATGCTGTTTTTGGCAGAATCCAATAAGGAGGCAATGTCATTTGCGATAGCAGCCGCCATAATTGGGTCCTTATCCAGTACCCTTATTTCGATAGATTGAAACTCAGTTCTTTTGTAGCTCACGTTGTCCTCCCATGTTTCAATTAGCTTGGTTTGAGGGTACTTAGCATCCCCAATTTCATAGTGTTCGAACAGGTTGTACTTAGCTACAATTCTATCTCGAATGGACTCCGAATTTAGAATTTGAAGCATTTGCTCTGCCTGCTCCTCTTCACCAAATTGCACAATGTCATTTTTCGCGCCCGCATCTTCGGTCATAATCCCTTTGGAAATCGAACTCGAAAAAGCCGGAAAAAACACATAAGTACTTTCAAATTTTTCTGGAATGATGAGCGACACAATTGACGATATAACCACCGCCATAATCGAGACGATAATCAATTGTTTTTTCCACTTCAAAAGGAAAACAAGTAGGTTGGTGCTGTCAAATTGATTCGACGAAATTTCTGAACTCATTCTTTGCAAATTAAGGACGCCAAAAGTATTGAATTAGGCTTTTAAAAGGCGCGAGGGGTTTAAAACACTTTCCGCACTACAATATTGTCTTGAAAGGTTTTTAACAGAGATGTAAAATTGAAGAAACTGAAGTAATCATTCAAAATAAGGACTACATTTATCCTTTAATTCTAACATTCAAGGCTATGAAAACACCTTTACTCTTGCTCTCTCTCTCTACCATTATTAGCTTTTCTGCCATTGGGCAAGAAATAAACCCCATTCGTATGGGTCAATTCTTTGAACAAGGTTACGGTCGTGGAGCCGACGACTGGTCTAACGACGAATCAGCTCTAGATATTATTGCTACTCCAACGGGCATTGCTATGGCGGGCTGGATGAGTTCAGAATCACATGGATTACGAATGGCTCTATGGCACGTTAACGAATACGGGGCTCTTTCTCTTTTTGGAGAATATGGAAACGACCAAACTCACCAAATTGCCGCTTCGCTTGCCCTTAGTTCAACTGGTCAATCGCTGCTTGTTGGAAGACAAACCGATACTTACTCAGATGAATATCGTTCCACTTTAAATACTGGTGATTTAGCTTTAATAAAATACATTGATACTGATGGTGGTGAGCTTTGGAGCGTTTTGTTAGATAGCACAGATACCGATACAAGTGAAGTTGCTGTGGACGTTTTTAATGCTGGAAATAATGAGTTTGTGATTTTGATCAATCGCTTGTATAGCGAGAATAACAACCAAGATTTTAGGGTAATTAAAATGGAAAGTAACAGCAATGTACTTTGGGACAAAAAATATAGCTTCACATACTCAGGAAGTAAGCAAAACGTATTCGCTGAAAAAATTATCGATAGAGGAAATGGGTTTTACCTAGTACAAGCCAATGACGTTTATAACAAGCACGTTCTAATTTGTGAAATTAACGCCAATGATGGAAGCTACCAAACACATCAAAACTACCCACAAACTAACCCGACCTTGGGTTTTGGCGTCAGTCAAAACTTAAGTACGGGTGGGTATATTGTAGTTGGAAGCGAGGAAGACGGTCCAGAATTGGACGGTTTTATTTTAGAAATCAATCCAGATTTAAGCGAGTATGGTGGTCATACAATCGTAAACGGGTCTTCAGGAAACGAGCATTTTAAGGATATAATTACACACCCAACAGGATATTTAGCAATAGGTGAATGCGACAACCGAGGAGAAGGACAAAGAGATGTTTGGATTTGTCATTTAGATTCACTTGCCGATACCCTCAAAGTAGAGACACTTGGCGGTGAAGAAACTGATTATGGCCATGCGGCTGTATTAGTGCCAAGTGTGTTTTCGGTTTTTATTGCAGGATACAACAACAGCTACACCATTGAAGAAAGTGGAAATGCTTATTTGGGTGGGGTTAAAGTGGATATGGGGTTGCCTAAAGTGGAACAGGAGTGTAAGGTATCCAGGGTTCTGTTTATTGATGGTTTCGTAGTTACGAAACAAGACAATTCAGGAATAATTGATTCTACAAAAGGTCGCTTAGGAAAACCTGCTGACGAAACTAACATTATTCAATTTGCCAAAGACAATTATATCGGGGTACTGGAACTCTATGGAGTAGACCATATATTTCGCCAAGTAAACAATACAACTCTAGGAAAGCATTATCGAAAACTTCTAAATGATTTTATTTATAGATGCAAGAAGGAACATATTCATTGTTCAATGATAAGCGGCTATAAGGAATTACCATATGATTCTGCAAGAGAATTCAATAAGCATGTGGCAGCAAGTAAATATGGGTATAACTCGGAGGGGAAACTGTCCTACAACATGATAGAACATGAGTTTTGGAATGCAAGAAAAACAACATCTTCGAAGAATAATAATGTGGATAATTCACAAGCTGGAAAAGATACGATCATACTTCCTTTAAATTATACTTGGAATGATCATTATTTGGATTGCTTAAAAGACCATATAGATATATTAAATGAATTAAGAGATAAGAAATTCAAAGATGCCAACATACATGAAATACATGATTATTATGGCTATTTCTGTAATTATACTTGGAACAGTAGTGCCAACTTAAATGGTATAGCTAACACCTCTTGGAGGGATAGTATAGCTGGAGTATTAGAGCCTTTAAGCGATGGGATGTTCTTAACTTATTACAGACCTTTCCAATTTGATTCTGGAGCAGTATTTTTAGGTGGAACTTCTGGATTTGAACACTTATGGACACAAAGATTGTCTTATTTAGGGCAAAATCCCAATGACAGTACCCAAATATTTCCATTATTCTCGGCCGAGTTTTTCAATACATCATCGGATTTTTGCGGTGCTGGAGATGACTTTCTTGGAAGGTATTTAGAGGGTTTCCCTGCCAACGGCCCCATTGGTAATGACCTAAGGAAGGTTGAAGGCATTTATTTGAATCAGCACAATACTATTTATCAAAACACATCTAGCTATCCTAATATTGGTAAAGTTCAGGTGAATGCAACTTCATGGTTTACTTATAAATGTATTGACCAAAAGAACTTTACTGATAAATCACGCCATAATTGTCATCCTTTTACTAGAAACCCCCTCAAATTTCCAGAAATTCAATTTAAAAAGCATTCCTCATTAGTTTACCCAAACCCATCTAATTCAGTAGTAAATATCCAATTAAACCAAATACAAAAAGGTGAATACAGACTATATTCTAATACAGGTTCTTTGGTTCGTGAAGGCGTGTTTGATACCAGAGAATTTAGTCTTCATATTGAAAACCTTCAAAAGGGTTTATATCATCTAACCCTACATTCAAATGGCACTACGTACTCACATAAAATAGTTGTTTCAAAATGAGAGTACTCGGAGTATTGATATTGTTTTTTGGGGGCATATATACTGGCTTCAACCAAGATACAAATTGGATAAAGGGACATCAAATGAACTTTGATAAAGTGGGAATGAATCCTATTCTTGAACAAGGTAAGATATTAGCAAGTTGCAATGTTCGGTTTCAAGGAGGGAGTTATTTTCATGTTTTAGCAGAGTATAATCGAAATGGTGACTTTGTTCAAAAAACAACCTTTCTTAAGCAGTATTATGATTTAACAGTCGGGCAATGGTTGAGTTTTAGTAACGGAAATATTCTTTTTTTAGGAGATGGTCAAAATCCAAATAGCGGTACTGATTATCAGAATTTTAGTGTGCTTTTTGATAAAACTGGAAACGTTATCCAACGTTTACATCATGATTCGTCTTTTACTCATATTGCTAAAAACAACGACTCTAGTTTTTATGGCATTGATTATTTGGATTCAAGTTGTGTAGGATTATATAATTCTGTTGGAAAAGCTCTGTGGCGCAAATCAATGAAAACATTACTTCAGCTTCAACCAACAGACACCATACTCAATTATAAATTTCATAATATTAAATCATACAATGATTATTTTTTACTGGTTTATTTGGATAAACGAATAGATAAATATCGATTTCTTAAGTTTAATCAGAGTGCAAGTAAATTAACTGAGGATACGATAGAACTGAATGGTTTGCACGACTTTCAGCCTGCTTGGGGTGGTTATGTTGTTAATACGCGTTACACTGATACGGTAGAATATGTTAAGTACATTAATAAAGAGTCTCAAATCGTCTGGGAAAAGCAGCATTTTGCTAAAAAGATGGTTTGGTATAATTCAATGTTCATTAACAATAGCAATCGAATAGTGGTTCCTGTTGTCTTCACTTACCCTGATTCTAGTAAAGTTTATTCTAATCAGCACTACTTTACTAGAGTGTTCATTTATGATAGTCTTGGCAACGAGACCGATATTTATGAATATCGAATGAAGAATTACGCTGTAAACATGTCAGTAATTGACCAGTTTAGTGATGGTGGATACTTTTTAGGATACGGAAGCTATGCGCAATTAGCTGATTTACATGGAAGCTTAATGTGTAGAACAAACAAGAAAGGGGAAATACCCGATAGTTCCTTTTACGGATACGCGGCATTTCCTGATGTTTCAGTCAAAGACAGCAGTATTTCAGTTGCAAGATTGAAAAAAGTGAGCAGTATTCATGTCTATCCCAATCCATCAAAAACTCACTTAACTGTTTCAACTTCTGGGCGAGGTACTATGAAAGTAAAGATGCAAAATATAGGTGGTGAAGTGTTATTAGAGTGTTCTTTCAAGACACAAATCGATATAGACATATCTAATTTCCCAAACGGCTTATATTTCCTCGAAATTCTTGGAGAAGGAATTTTAGAAACTAAGAAAATGATTATAAGCCATTGATTCATACCCCACTTGTGTTAGGGAGAATTTGTACATACGGTTACCTCAGAATTTCTGGAGAAAACAAACCACAAACCCTGAGGCTAGTTATCGAATAATAAGGCACAAAAAAAGGGTAAGCTACTTTTATCGCACCGCTACAACCATCTACCCTTGCTACATTCCTGTCCTGGGGGATTCAATAGGAGCTGGTCGTAAAAGACTTACCCAGCCGCAAATGTACTATGCCTATTCGCTTAAGCAACACTTTAACGAATATTAATTTCATTTTTTATGTGAAGCCAATTTTAGGATTTCTGCCAACCAATTTCATTTACATTTGTCCGAAACTCGTAAAACTTATTTTATGTCTGCACAAAAATCACCAATGAATATGGCCATGTATGGTGGCGGTGTAATGGGTGTTGCCCTTATTATATTTTCATTGCTCACGTGGATTTTAGGGCTACCAATGAACCATTGGTCCAATTCGGTTATTACCTATGGAATTTTAATAGGTGGAGCTTATTATTTTATCAAGCAGTATCGTGATCAGGAATTAGGTGGATACATGAGTTACGGACAAGTGGTGGGTGCAGGAACCCTTATTTCTGTTTTTGCCTCTCTTCTTTTCGACTTTTATTTTTGGATTTACCTTTCTTTTCTAAATAGTGATGCCATTAACCAAATAAAGGAGCAAGCCTACGAGCAAGCAATAGCGATGGGCCAAACAGAAGAACAGGCGATTCAAGGAATGGAAATGATGAATTTTATGTATTCACCCGGTGGAATGGTCATCATGGGATTTTTTAGCACCGTTTTTATGGGCTTTATCATTGCCCTCATTCTTGGAATTTTCCTCCGTAAGAATAATCCCAATCCTTTTGAAGGATCAGAAGCTTAAAATATAGCGTGCAAATTTCTTGTGTAATACCCGCTTTTAACGAAGCTGAATCTATTCCAGAACTAACAGCATGGATTGATCAAGTAATGAAGAAGAATTCGTGGGAATACGAAGTGATCTACATTGATGATGGTAGCCGCGACAATTCTTGGGAGGTGATTCAAAAACTAGGAGCCGAAAACCCGTCCATTAAAGGCATTAGATTTAGACGAAATTATGGAAAATCAGGTGCTTTAAATCGCGGATTCGATTGCGCTCAGGGAGATGTGGTTATTACCATGGACGCCGACTTGCAGGATAGTCCAGAGGAGATACCAGAATTGTATCGGCTCATTACCGAAGATGGTTTTGATCTTATTTCAGGCTGGAAAAAGAAACGATTTGACCCGATCAGCAAAACAATTCCAACCAAACTATATAACTGGGCTACACGCAAAATGAGTGGAATTCACTTACATGATTTTAATTGTGGTTTGAAGGCTTATAAAAGGGATGTGGTTAAGTCGATTGAAGTGTATGGCGAAATGCACCGGTATATCCCCGTTTTGGCCAAAAGAGCTGGTTTTGATAGAATAGGGGAGAAGGTGGTTCAACATCAGGCTAGAAAATATGGTACAACCAAATTTGGTGTCATGCGATTCATCAATGGCCCACTCGATTTGTTGTCCATCACTTTTGTTACCAGATTTGGACGAAAGCCCATGCATATTTTTGGATTGCTGGGGTCACTTTTGTTTGTGGTTGGTTTTATGGCAGCCCTGTATCTCGGGGTCGAAAAAGCATATTATTTGAGCCAAGGAATAAAGGCTCGTTTGGTAACAGAAAACCCCTTGTTTTTTGTTTCACTTACCGCAATGATACTCGGTACTCAGTTATTTTTAGCTGGATTCCTAGGTGAATTGGTTGCTAGAAATAACCCCGAAAGGAACAACTACTTGGTTGCCGATGAGGTAAACTTGTAACGTGAAATTACTTAAAGAAAAAACCAGGGAAAGCCTTCTTTTCTTCCATATTGAGTATGTTAATTCTAAATTGGGATTTTAGAAAACCCCAACCATAACTAAAAAACTGAATAAAGGCAGCCACCACAGCACCTACCGCAATGTTGATTCTTTTGGTTTTTATAAGCGCATCCAAAAACAAGGCGATGATGTAGATCCAGTTGAAAAAAATCAAATTCGGGACCCAAAGCGATAAAAAGATGTTACCTATAAATCCGATTGAAAATACCGTAGGAAACCAATAAGTGATTTTTTTAGAATGAGGGTGCCACTTATTTAAAATCACTCTAACCACACCGAACTTATAAATCTGCTTCGAGAATTTTTGAAAGTCAATTCGCCTTTTGTGATAAACGTGTGCCTTTTTGATAAGCGAAGTAGTAAAGCCAGCCTCCCAAATTCTAAACGTGAGGTCAGGATCTTCACCTGGATGTATTTTTCCATAACCTCCCACTTTTTCAAATACATCTCTAGATAGGCCCATGTTAAAACTTCGCGGTTGAAATTTGCCTAATTTTTCGCTTCCACCCCTAATTCCACCCGTGGTGAAAAACGAAGTCATGGCGTAGTTAATTGATTTCTGGGTGTCGCTAAATGAATCATGTGCGGCATCGGGCCCACCATAACAATCCACGTATGTGTCGGTAAGGAAGCGATTCACTTCATACATATACTCCTCTGGAATAAGACAATCCGAATCGAATATGATAAAATAGTTTCCCTTGGCCTGTTCCATTCCAAAATTGCGGCTCGGACCCGGGCCAGAATTTGCTTTAAATATGTAACGGATGTTCAAATCTGAACGATACAGATCACACACGTCTTCGCATTTTTCGGTCGACCCATCTTCTATTATGAGTACCTCAAACGTCTTGAAGGTCTGCTTTTTAAGGCTTTCGAGAAGTTCTCTAACTTCATCAGGGCGGTTATAAACCGGAACAATAATCGAAAAACTAAGGTCTTTTTTCATGGAGGCTCAAAAGTAATGGAAACATATTCCACTATACCTTGCAAAAACTAACTTTGACCCCCGATGAAAAATGTAAACGTTGAGATAATTACCATTGGCGATGAAATTCTGATAGGCCAAATTGTGGACACTAATTCTGCATGGATGGCTCAAGAATTACATGATAAGGGCATCGTTGTGCATCAAATAACTTCCATAAGCGATAACCAAGATCACATCATAAAAGCACTGAAATTAGCTGAGTCAAGGGCCGATATTATTTTGATGACTGGTGGTTTGGGTCCAACTAAAGACGATATCACAAAAAAAACGTTAGCCACGTATTTCAATGATCACTTGGTTCTAAATGAAGAAGTGTTGGAACATGTAGAGTCGCTTTTTGCTTCAAGAAATGTGAAAATGCCGGAGGTAAATCGATTACAAGCCCAAGTGCCTTCTCGTGCTACTGTATTGAAAAATATTAAAGGCACGGCACCAGGAATGTGGTTTGAAGAGAATAACAGGGTTTTTGTATCCATGCCAGGCGTACCCTACGAAATGAAGTATTTGCTAGAAAATGAGGTATTGCCGAGGTTAAAGCAGAAATTTAAAACCCCAGAATTGGTTTATCGAACTGTGCTAACCCAAGGAATAGGCGAATCGTCATTAATGGAACACCTAGAAAAATGGGAAGTGAATTTATTGGTAGCAGGCTTGAAATTGGCCTGGTTGCCTTCGGCTGGTAATGTAAGGCTGAGAATAAGTGGAAGCGGAACGGATAGGGTAGATTTAGAGCATAAAATTCAGCAAGAGGTAATTAAACTAAAGTCTATTATTCCTCAATATTTTGTAGGAGAACATCTGGAGAAATTTGAAGTGGAAATAGGTTCGTTGTTAAGAACTAAAGGATGGACATTGGCAACAGCTGAAAGTTGTACTGGTGGCTATTTAGCTCATTTGATAACATCGGTGGCGGACAGCTCTGATTATTACCAAGGTACGGTGGTCTCCTACTCCAATGCTGTAAAGGAGAGAGAATTGGGGGTGAGCTGGGAAAGCCTAAAAAAACATGGTGCCGTTTCTAAGCAGGTAGTTGAAGAGATGGTGGTTGGCGTTAAAAACAAATTACAGACAACATGTGCTATTGCCACTTCTGGAGTGGCTGGGCCAAGCGGTGGATCGAAGGAAAAACCTGTGGGTTTTGTTTGGATTGCGGTGAGTACCCCTTTGGGTACTGTTTCGGAGTCGTTTCTTTTTGGAACAGATAGAGCAAAAAACATAGAAAGAGCGTCTATTTCGGGATTAAGAATGTTGCAAAAAGAAATTTTAAAACATTCTTGATTCTTACCGAACAAAAGCCATATATTTGCCGCCTCAAAAAAAAGGAAGATAATGTCTAGATTGTGTCAGATTACGGGAAAAAAGGCAATGACTGGAAACAATGTTTCGCATGCAAACAATAAGTCGAAGCGTAAATTTCAGCCAAACCTTCAAACAAAGAGATTCTTTGTTCCAAGTGAGGACAAATGGGTTACCATTAAAATTTCTGCTAATGGTATTCGTACCATTAACAAAATTGGAATTGAGGTGGCTATGAAAAGAGCAATAGAAAACGGATACATGAAAGCGTAGTCTCGTTTTATAATATACATTGAAACCCTGATAGGAAACTATCAGGGTTTTTTTTTGACCCCATGTATGCATTCGTTCATTAATTTAGCAGAATGAGATTTGGCTGGATATTTTTGATGCTTACATTTTTGCTATTGGGCTGTAGCCAACCAAAGCCTGAATTTGCCGAATGGTATGCCAAACACAAAGGGCCTAAAACTGGAGAATACGATGCTTCTAAGCTTCGTGAGATTTCCGTTCGCTCCGATACCTTTAGAATAGATTCTATTTATATGTCGATGCATGGGCCCGAAAGTTATCGGGAATTTACCGCCGCTGGAGATGATGACTTAATTTGGGTAGTAGGCTACTCCGTAAAAGTGAAGGCCGTTAGCACAGGAGAAGAATCTGATATTGATTTTATGTGCCATAACAACATAAGAACAAATAACCCATATTTATATCCCTGGGGACCAGGAGGTGTGGATTATTACAACCGATTTTTCACACTAACTCAAGGTTACGAGTCTGCTTCTTTGCCCGAAGGTTTTGGTATTCCTATCCCTGGTAGTGAGGTTTTTCATGTGGATTTTCAGGCACTGAATCTGAATTATGCACCTATCGACACCCTAGTGGTTCAAGAGGTGGTGCTAAAATATTTTTTGGACTCTGAAATTGATTTCCCAATCAAACCATTGATGTTTCACCCAATTTGGGTGAGAATGAAATATGCCGGGCCTCCGGGTGATTTTGGAGACCCAATACCAGATATAGTTAGCAATCAGAGCATGGCCAACAGAGAGTTGTTTTCGAATGTGCAACAACCAAGTTGCGGCATAGAAATGTTAGCCAGTGGAGATGATAGCAGATACTTTGACGATTACGGTAGAATATTTACGGGCCATTGGAAAATGCCTCCTGGGGAAGAACTCTTGGTTTACGATATGACCAAAATGCTTGGATTAAAAGAAAACAGAACCCTGCACAAGTTAATACCTCATGTTCATGCTCATTGTGAGTATATCGAAGTTATTGATCTTACCGCAAATGATACCATCATAAGGTGCGAAATGGAGAGCTTTAGCCACAAACACGGGTTGAAGAAAATTGAAGATTTTACATCGGCTGAGGGCGTTGTTTTTGATAAATCCCACAAATATCAATTTGTAAGTTATTACAACAACACTACCCCAGATACCATCACCGCGATGTCGGTTATTCACTTGTTTTTTGCCATGTAGTGTCTACTAATCTAGCGCTTTTGTATTTAATTATTTGAGTAAGAGAAATGAGCCGTGCTGGTTTTTTTATTGTGCTTGTCTTAAACGAATTAAAAGAAATTATTGAAGTTGAAAAAACTCAATATCTGGAATATGCAGACCAAAAAAGCCATAGCCATTTTCGATATTACTTTTTAAAGAAACAGGTTCGCTAATAAAAGGAATAGCGTTTTGTGAGCGCTGACGAGAGGCTAAATACAAATAATAATCTTCGGATATATTGGAGAAACTAACTACCGCAGTGTCTCCTTCCCAGCGATCAATGAGGAACTTTTCTGATATACTCTGCCCATCACGACCTTCATCGCTAAAAACATAATATGCACTATTAACAAGCGAGATGGATTGTAAATCCTTGGTGCTCTCGATGAGTTGACCATAAACTCCTGCCAAATAATAGTTTTTTCCTGGGGGGTCATCTACGGATATGGTTACATCAAGTCCTTCATCTTCAAAAATGAGTTTTTTAACCAGCAGGGCGCTTTTTAATTCTACAAACGGCGGGATGGTTGTGGTTGAGGAAATGGATTTGCCCGTAGACGGGTCCGTTGCTCTGAGGGTATAGTTTTTTCCTACCGTTTGTTCAATATCGATTCCTACATAAATACCTCCCGTGAGCTCTGTAAGTGTTTTTATTTCGTTGTCATATTCAATGGTAACTGTTGAATTGGGTACAACCAGCTGATTGAACAGATCAACATTTGGGTCTGATTGTGTACCTAAATCATTGGATTCTAGCGCCGAAAAACTTTTAGTTAAAACGATTCCAAAAATACTAGGTGGAATCATGATACTCGAAACCACCAGTTTTTCCTCGGCTTGCGGAATATCAATGTCAATTGGCTTTGGACGGCACGCCGAAATCAAAAACAAAAGGAGGATAAACGTTAAGGACTTCATCATTAGAATTTAAAATTATATGAAAAAGACGGAAGGAACCCAAAAAGTCCTTCTTGCACATATTTGTAGCCAAGCCCTTCATCAGAGGGTTCTATCGTTATTTGATAAGGTGCCGATCGGTTATAGGTATTGTAACATCCAATGTGCCACTCCCCATAGAATTTCCGACCTTCTTTGGGCTTGGGTTTAATGATGAGGTTTAAATCCAATCTGTGTGTTGGACTTAGCTTTACCGCGTTTCTGTCGGCATATACAGGTACTACATCGATTCCAGTAAATGATGGGGTTGCCACTATATATTGTCCTATTTGGGGAGTAATTCTAGAGCCAGTCATAAATACCCAAATAGCGGAAAACTCAATTCGCTTGGAAATTTCATAGTTGAGTACCACCGAAAGGTCGTGCCTTCTATCATACTTGGCAAAAAAACGTTCTCCTCGGTTTATTTCGTCAAATTTTCTCGTTGACCAAGCCAGTGTATAACCTACCCAGCCATTAAATCGGCCAAAGTCTCTTCTCACCAGAAATTCAAAACCGTAGGCATTTCCTCTTCCTTGCAAAAGTTCATCTTCAAAATCGTTGTTGAGTATCAAATTGGCGCCTTCTCGGTATTCGATAAGGTTGTCCATCCATTTGTAATATCCTTCTACGCTGGCCATTATTTTTGGCTGAGAGAACAAATGCTGATACCCCAGCGCAATTTGATCTGACCTCTGTGGTTTGATGGTTTTGGTTACAGGATACCACATATCAGTAGGCAGAGTGGCGGTACTACTAGCAACGCGGTGCATGTACTGATACATCCTAGAATAGCTCAGTTTCACTGCATCGTTTCTCGAGAGGCTATATCTAGTGGCTATTCGAGGTTCGATGCCGTAATAAAAATTATCGGGTAAAAACCCACCGGAAAAGCGCAAGCCACCGTTGACCAATAGTTTATCATTTAATAAACCGACTTCATCACCTCCATAAAGTCCTATTTCTTGAAAACCTAGTTCAGGTGCTGATTGGCTCTCTAAAAATTCAGAAATATCTCCTTGGGTGGTTACCAAATTAGGTTGAAAATTGTGTTGGGTAAACTCTCCCCCAAACGAAATAAGGTGTTGGGTGTTGAGTCTGTATTTAAAATCATTTCGCAGCCCAATATCTCTCACCTTCGACTTGGCTTTGATAGAATTGTCGGCAAATTGTCCATCTATGGCATAATTAAAAAAGGTATTGATAAACGTTATTTCAGAATAGAGTTGATCAGAAAAATTGTGGCGCCAGCCAATGGACGAAGCTAAGTTTTGTTTGGTGAATCCAAATTGTCCATTGGTGTTGGATGTATCCTTTGAACCTCCCATGCCTCCCCCAGTGTTTTCGTCAGCATAGAGTACGTCTTTTCCAAAATAAGTGCTTAAATAAATGGAGTTATTTTCATTGATTTTATAACCCACTTTTCCGCTCAAATCATAGAAATAATAGGGAATAATAAGCTTGGCCAGCTTAGCCACTTGATCGATGTAGGTTCTTCGGGCCGACACCGAAAAGGTGAGTTTGTCTTTTATAATTGGGCCTTCTATTGTAATTCGCGAAGACAATAATCCGATTCCTCCAGCGCCGTGAATTTTTTTAGAGTCTCCTTCTTTTTTATCAATTTCGAGAATAGAAGATAACCTTCCTCCGTATTTTGCTGGAAAAGCGCCTTTGATCAAATTAAAATCTTGAACCGCGTCTGGATTGAAAATCGAAAAGAAGCCAAACAGATGCGAAAACTCATACACGGATGCCTTGTCGATAAGGACTAAATTTTGATCGTCCGTTCCACCACGAACAAACATGCCAGTAGTACCTTCAATACCACCAGATACCCCGGGCAATAGTTGCATAACCCTTACTATATCAACTTCTCCACCAATAGAAGGCAAGCGCATAATTTGTTTAATGGGCATGCGTATCGCACCCATCTGAGTTGATTCAAGTTCTTTTTGCTGTTGGGTTTGTTCTTCTACTACTTCTACGGTATTTAATGTTTGCTCTTCAGACTTTAGTTTTACATTCAAGGTTTTGTCTTCGTTTTTGTAAATAGTTTGAGAAATCGTTCTATAACCAATGAAAGTAATGAGAACGGTAAGTGAATCACCTTCAATTTTATTTGGGTTGATTGTAATTGAGAAATTCCCATTTTCATCGGTGCTTGTTCCGGCTTTATAATCCTTAATTTGGATTGACGCGAAAGCCATGGGTTGGTTAGTTTCCTCATCGAGCAGTTGCCCAGATATAGTTGTTTTTTGAGCAAAGCTCCCAAAGAAGCACAAGACTAAGAGGAAAATAAATATGGTGTTTTTCAAGCGTTTCGATTGAGCTGCTAAAAGTAAACAGTGAAGCTTCGGAAAAGTTGTTGTGGAATTAAGCGAGTGGTCGAAAAAACGGATTTTTAGTCTTATTTATCAGTTTGTTGAGCTGATAAAGTTCCTCTATTCAATTTTAGAAAGAACCATGACCTCTGTATATAGTTTTTCATTCATCAATTTTTCAAACTGAGCCCCACTAAGGTTGGCGATATAACTGATGATCGCTCCTGTTTCATCTACTTGTTTATCAAGAGATGCGATTTCTGAAACACGCTTTAACTTTACAGTGTCTTCCGCTATAAACATAGATACTTTGAGTTCTGGCAAATTTTGAGGATCAACAATCATTACACTCCAAATTCCATTGTGGCCATAGTTAAAAAAGAGCAAATTTTCTTTTAGAAACAACAAGCTATCGCCTGAAAGCGTGGCACTTACATGAAGATGACCATCAACGCGACCGAATTCAAAATGATCAGCGTCAACACGTAAACTATCTGATCCGTCTTGGGTGAGAAACAATCCCTGAATCTCACTTGGAAACTGACTTAATTCTTCCCCACCCGCCGGTTGAGGTTCGGTGAATTTAATTTCAGTACATCCGATCATCATAACCAATATGCTTAGCAAATAGATGAGTGTTTTCATTTTTTATTTTTTTTCAAATTCCAATAAGTAAGAAACGCCATTAAACTGCCAAAGAAAATGAAATCAAGGGCAGTTTTCCAATAGCGGACAGGCTCATCCTTCGAAAGCGCAAAACCGAGTGTCAATCCTGCAAAAGTGGTCCCAGCAATTAAGAATACTTTAATCAATTTACTGGTATTGGGATGGAGTTTCATTTTATTTGAGTTCAAATTCAAAAGCTTAAAATTAGAATTAATTATTAGCTACTTGAACAATAATTTTTCCGCAGTGTTTTCCCTCACCAAATCGAAGTAGCTGATTCGGAAAATCTTCAAATGGATGTGGGCCATCGATCAGCGGTTTGAGTTTACCCTTTTCATATAGCTTGTTGGTGTATTCTAAATCCTTGTTGACTTTGAGTGCTACCATAAGTAGGCTTTTTTTGGTGAATAGGCGAATGATACCGCTGGCCAGAACCAAAGCCAATATACGATCAAGAAAGCCACCAATTGAAACATACCTTCCCTTTGGTTTTAAAGACTTGAGATGTTGCCATGGCCATCGGGTAGTTTTAGCATCCAGAATCAAATCGTACACTTCGCCGTTTTTGGTAAAATCTACTTTTTTGTAGTCTAATACTTCATCAAATCCCAATGATTTTAAGGTCTCTAATTTTGCGCCGGTATCTACGGCTGTTACTTTGGCGTTGTAAAGTTTGGCTATTTGAAAGGCTAAGGTTCCCACACCGCCACCAGCCCCGTTGATCAGAATGTTCATCTCTTCTTTCAATTTTCCCATTTCGACCAAGCCCTGATAAGCCAACATTCCGGCGTGTGACATCGCTGCTGCATCTGTGTGGGTCATGGATTTCGGCTTCAAGGTCAGCGCTTTTTCTTTTAGGCAGATAAATTCAGCAAAAGTCCCGAAACTGGACTCCGAAGTATCACCAAAAACAGCTTCACCTATTTTAAATTTATTGGCATTAGGGCCCAAACCTTCTACAACGCCTGAAAGCTCCATGCCGGGAATCGGAAATTTCGGTTTGAAAAAGCCGAAAAGCAGTCGGTAAATGATGGGTTTCCCTCTTACCGCGCTCCAATCATAATCGTTAATGGCTGAAGTATGTACCTTCACCAATACTTCTCCTTCATTTGGAATTGGCTTGTCCACCTCGCTCAAATGCAATACATCGGGCATACCGTATTTTGAAAAAACAAATGCTTTCATAGCGCCAAATGTAGATTATAAGGATAATCTAGAGCTTGGTTGAATGTTTAAATGAGTTGATTCTCACTTCAATACTCTGTCTAAAAGATCTAAATAGGATTTCATTTTGATTCCCATCTAAGAGAGACAGTTCGAGTCTTTCTGATGCCACAATTGGTTACCCTTTTAAAATCAGGATAGAAAAAGTGTTAGATATTAGGAGTTTAAGGTCAAACTGTCTGGGAAAAAATAGGCGTTGTGGGTTGGTTTCGATACAGTCTTAAGTCAAATGCCATACAAATGTTGCGTACAAAGGGCTTTCCTTTTTCTGTAACCGTCACTCCATTTTCTAATAAAACTAACAGTCCATCAGCTTCCATTTCAGCCAGTCTATTTTTAATATCGGATAGTGGCAGCCATTCATTCTGCGTGGGGTTCCAGCTAGTTTCGAAGCTACACATGAGGTTCAAAATATGTTTGCGGAGCATTAAATCTTCGTCTGACAGTAAATGACCTTTAAACACTGGAATTTCATTTTGGTCGATGAGCCTTTCATATTCTTTGAGGGTTTTTACGTTTTGTGCGAATGCATTCCAACTATCGCTAATGCTTGACACGCCCAAACCTATCATTACTTGGGTATGTGCGCTGGTGTATCCCATAAAATTTCGGTGAAGCTCTCGGTTTTTATATGATATCGTTAAATCATCATTGGGAAGTGCAAAGTGATCCATACCAATCTCGAGGTATTGATGTTCTTCGAGTAATTTTTTCCCAAGTTCGTATAGCGATCTTTTGTAGTCGTTGTCTGGAAGGTCTTCATCAGAATACAAGCGTTGCGCCTTGCTTACCCAAGGTACATGTGCATAACTGTAATAGGCAATGCGGTCGGGTTTGAGCGCTATTGTTTTGAGAATGGTGTCTTCAATACTATTTAGCGTTTGCTTGGGAAGTCCAAAAATAAGGTCAAAGTTGATGGACGTGTATCCAATTTCTCTCGCAATTTGGCTCACCGCTTCTACTTCTTCATAGCTTTGGTAGCGATTGATAACTCGCTGAACTTCAGGTGTGAAATCTTGAACGCCCAAGCTCAATCGTTTAAAGCCTAAATCGAATAATACCTGCATTTTATCGCGGGTGGTACTCGATGGGTGCGCCTCAAAACTAAATTCATGTTTGGCCGTTTTTTCGGCATATTTCAGAAGGCCTTCAATGAGGATTTTGAGGTTTTCTGCGCTGAAAAAGGTGGGGGTTCCACCGCCTAAATGCAGTTCTTTTATTCTGGGCTTTTGCGATAAGAGGTCGCAATATAATTTCCATTCATTGAGTACCCGGGTAATATAAGGAGCTTCTACCGAATGTTGGGTTGTAATCTTCTTATTGCAGCCGCAATAATGACAAAGCGCCTCGCAATATGGAAGATGAATATAGAGGCTTATTCCATCGGATTGATTGGTGGCTTCGAATGTTTTTTTGAGGCTCGTCAACCAGTCATTTTTTCCAAAACCATCAGATTCCCAGTAGGGTACAGTAGGGTAGGAGGTGTACCGAGGCCCTGGTACATTATACTTACGAATAAGGCTTGTTTCCATTGTGGTGCAAATGTCGTGAAGAGAGCAATAGGAGGGAATGATTTTTATCAGGTGTGCGGAAAGTTAATAGTTATCAGTAGTGAGTTACCAGTAGTGAGTTGCCAGTAGTGAGTTGCCAGTAGTGAGTTATCAGTAGTGAGTTACCAGTAGCGAGTTACCAGTAGTGAGTTATTAGTAGCGAGTTATCAGTAGCGAGTTACCAGTAGTGAGTTACCAGTAGTGAGTTACCAGTAGTGAGTTATCAGTAGTGAGTTATCAGGAGCGAGTTATTAGTAGTGTGTCCTTCTGTCAACTCGGAGTAGCACTCTAATCCAAAAAGAAGCAGGGTATTCTCGGAGGTATTTGGCTTACAATTAGAAATCAAATAATTTTTTATCAGGTTCCACCCACACCCTTCTGGCCTTTACAGAAAACAGAGCTTTTTCGCTGTAGAATAATAAAGGGAAAGAACTTTTAGAAATTCCAGAAGCAATAAACCTATTGCATAGCTCACAAGTAGAATTGGTTTCTTGACTTTTAATAAACGAATCGGCCACCGTTAGCCAGAATTTAGTAATGGTTTCATGATAGCCTTCGTCATCTGTATTAGGAGTTCCTACTGCGGCATTATGAGCCGTAATATTTTTTCGAACAATTGAAAGTGCTTTTTCCGAAGAATATTTGGACACATACCAAATAGCCACTATGAGATGAGCTTCATGTGTCCATTCAACTTTAGGCAGTTGGCGAGCTTCAAATCGCTCGATAAGTGAATTAATTTCTGCTTCTGTAAATGATACTTTCATGTTTATTCATGACATTCTACAACATCGGGATTTTTCTGATTGAACTCAGGACTCACGTAAGGAATACCCAAGTTTAATCCACGAAGGATAAATATGATGCCGATAAGAATAGCTAAATAGGGAAGGGCTTTTTTCACTTTGTTGCGCATGCGTACGGTTATAAAAGTGGGTGAGATGGCCACAAGCAACATAGCAGGTAATGTACCTAATCCAAATATGGCCATATACAACGCTCCTTCTACAATGCCATATTGAGAAGTGGCTCCCATTACTGCAAAATATACCAATCCACAAGGCAAAAACCCGTTGAGCAACCCGATAGTGAGTAAAGAGGAAAATGAACCATTTTTCAATTGTGAACCCAGCCCTGCTTTTAATTGGGCAAGTAGTGAAGAAATAGCGGGCGTTATTTCAAATAGTCGTTCGAAGGAGTAAGGTAGAATAGCTGAAAGGATAATAAGTACACCAAGAGCGATTGAAAGGATTTGCTGGTATCCGAAAAAAGCAATCTTTCCACCAATAAACCCAAATGCAACTCCGATAAGTGAATAGGTGATTACACGACCAAAATTGTAGGTAAACACGCCACCCAGCATTGTCTTTTTATTTAGCCTGTTAAGTGGCAGCGCGAGTGCAATCGGACCACACATTCCAACACAATGCAGGGAACCAAGTAAGCCAATCATAAAAGCTGTAACTATATCGACCAATTGAACAAGTTATATGAACCTTGAAGGACTAAAGAACGATGTTTTTCTCAAAATAATAGGTTTGATTTCCTGCCTCCCAGTCAATTTTAACCACATATCGGCCTTTAGAGAGTTGTCCTTTTTCTACTGTTTGTGTTTGTTCTTCATTGGTTTTAATTTCCACTATCACGTCTTTATCTATGTCGCTTGGTCGGTAAAACTGAATTTGACCACTTGGTTTTTCGGTTCCAGGAAACTTAAATTGTATGTCGGATTCCGAGATAAGGATAAGCAAACCCGTATCTAGTTCTGAATAATTTGCAGATTTATCAATTTGTTCTTGATGTTTGAGTTCCTTGCCATAGTAATCAGGTGTTTCAAGCTGATGATCCACATCAAAGCTCCAAACGACAAAATACAGAATGTAGCCCATAAAAAGCACCATTCCGATAGCCAAACCATGTCCCCAGTTGAATTTCATTTCTTTTATTTTTTAGTACAACGTACAACGTATGATGTCCAGCGTATAACGTACAGTGTGTGGAGTAACGTTTTACCTAATACTATGTACTTCCTAATTAACCCGGTCCCATAAAATTGGTTTTCACGGTTTCTATTTTACGATCACCGCTATACACTTCAATTTCAATTTTTGTTTTTCGGCCATCAAGGTTTTCTTTTGGAATGATAACAAACATAGCCCCTTCGGCAACACCTTTATCTTCCACGTGCATTTTTTGCCCTACCATTTCAATTTCGCCTTCTAAATCTACAAGTTTGAAGTTGAAATTAAAATTTTCGTTGGTTTTGTTGACCATTTTATAATTGTACAGATTTTTTATTCTGCCATCTTCATGTTTGAGATACATCATACCTGGTGTTCGCAAGATGGAAGTTTCAACGTCAGTTCTGCCAAAAATAAAAGCTCCCATTACCACAACAAGAACTACCAAAACCGCAACGTAGGCCATAATACGTGGTGTTATTTTAAAACTTTGTTTATCAGCTAAATTGGCTTCCGAAAAATAACCGATAAGCCTAGGTTCTAGTCCTACCTTCAGCATCATATCATCGCAGGCATCAATACATGCCGTGCAGTTTACGCATTCGAGTTGGGTTCCATTTCTGATGTCAATTCCTGTGGGACACACATCCACACAGGCCCGACAATCTATGCAATCTCCTTTTCCGACTTCGGATCGAACTTCATTCTTTCCTCCCCATTTACCTCTGCCTTCACCGCGGCTGTAGTCGTAAGCTACCACCACCGAGTTGCGGTCGAGCATTACACCTTGTAAGCGTCCATAAGGACAAACGGCAATACAAACTTGTTCTCTAAAATGAGCAAAAACGCCATAAAATAAACCCGAAAATCCGAGCAGAAGGAGCAGTCCCACTATATGATCTAAGGGGTTTCCCATTTGAATGGCAAGTAGTTCTTCACTGCCAATAACATAGGCGAGGAAGGTGTTAGAAATTCCAACGGAGATGATAAAAAAGACCAGATGCTTTAATCCTTTTTTTCTAATTTTTTCGGCATCCCATTTCTGCTTGCTGAGCTTTATTTGATGTTTATAATCGCCTTCTATCCAATACTCAATTTTTCGAAATACCAATTCCATGAAAATGGTTTGAGGACAAATCCATCCACAAAATAGGCGACCAAAAACTACTGTAAACAAAACCACGAAGACCACACCAGTAATCATAGCCATGGCAAAAAGGTGAATATCTTGGGGCCAAAATACTTCTCCGAAAATTGAAAACTTTCGATCTATCACGTTGATGAGAAGAAATGGTTCACCACCAATTCGAATCCAAGGTCCCGCAAAAAGTAACCCGAGGAAAAAGTAACTCAGATAAGAACGGTAATCGTATAACTTACCTTTTGGCTTTTTAGCATAAACCCATTTTCTTTTACCGTCTTCGCTTATGGTCCCAATACTGTCTCTAAAAGAGTCATCAGGCATAAAATGGTCGTTGTTTTCTTTCGACATGATTCAAGTGGTGTTGTGAAGTTTGTTACATCTTATTCTTTTAAAAAAAAATCCACCCGAAGGTGGATTTAGTTATCCTGCAGTTTGGTTTTCTGTTGCTTCTTTGGGTTTGTCAATGGGTTCAGAGGGTGCGGTTTCTACCGGCGACTCCACGCTTGGAGCCGCTTCAGTGCCATCCACAGATTCATCATTCCATATTTCTCCTTGTGGTTCTTTTGCTCCTGGAGGGTTCGATCCTTTCAGGCTTAAAATATAATTGGTCACATCTTTCATTTGACTAGGGCTTAACTGTGCTTCCCAAGGAATCATACCTTTAGTGGGTACGCCATATTTTATGGTAGAAAACACTTCTTTAACTCCTCCACCGTGAATCCAATATTCATCCGTCACATTTGGTCCAACGCCACCTTCACCCGATTGACCGTGGCAAGCCGCACAATTATCTATAAAGATTTTTTTGCCAGAAGCTAAACCAGCCTCTGATAGATCCAATTCTACATTGGTTTCGTCAATAAGGTTGCTCAACCCTGCCATATAAGCGGCTTTGGCCTCCGCAGCTTCGGCCATTTCCATATTGTATTCATCTAGAGAGGAAGGGCCACTTCCAAAATGATAGTAGGCGATATAAATAGGAACAAAAGCAATGGTTATGTAGAATCCCCAAAGCCACCAAGGTGGTAGGTTGTTATCTAACTCGCGAATACCATCGTGTTCATGCTCAAACATGATGGACTCTTCTTGTTCAATGGGGACTACATCTGTGAGTGCGGCAGCCCACGACTCAATGGCGTTTGCTTCAACAACTTCTTCACCTCTTATGGTCTTGAGTAGACCGCGTAGTACATTTATTTGGTAATAAATGAGAAGCAACATGAGTACAATCATTGTGATTAAAGCATAGAATAAATCATCACCCATAACAAATGATGATCCCGCAGCGCCACCTTGCGCCTGCGCTGTAAATCCATTGATCATTAAAAGAAATATCAAGACTCCCGCGCCCTTAGATTTTATGCGATCCTTAGCCACTTTCCAAATTTCATTGTCAGATGACAATCCTTTGATGGTACCAGATAAAACAACATTAACAACTCCTAGAAGCATGATAGTGCCAACGAGCACCCACAGCAACACATCATCGCTAACTAATTTGCTGGAACCTGCAACTTCTTGGGCCATTCCTGAAAACCCCATGAAAACTATAATTCCCGCTGCAATTGAGGATTTAAGTAATTTATTCATTTTTCTTTCTCTTTTCTAATTGTTCTTTTTATCACTTTCAAGGGGTAGGCTTGCATAATGATCAACCTCGCTTTTTTTCATTCGAAATACAATGTAAGTCATCAATAAAAAAAAGCTGAAAAACATCACGAATGAAATGAGAGGAAAAATCTCTACACCATCAATCGTTTGTAAGTGTCCTTTTATAAACTTCAACATACCTTTAGTTTTGCGCTTTGATGTCGGTACCCATTCGTTGCAGATATGCAATCAACGCAATGATTTCTTTGTTTTTGTCCGCTTCAATTCCATCATTAGCCAAACTTGCTGCTATTTTGGTGGCTTGGGCATCCATATCGGCTAAAACAAGGTCATCGGCAAATTCGGGTGAATAAGGAACACCCAAGGTTCGCATAGCATCAATCTTTTTAGCAGATAAGCTTATATCTAGATCATCATCTATTAACCAAGGGTAGGCTGGCATCATCGAGCCCGGAGACATGGTTCGGGGATCTAGCATGTGGTTGTAGTGCCAGCTATCAGGGTATTTAGCTCCAATACGGTGCAAATCAGGTCCAGTTCGCTTCGAGCCCCACTGAAAAGGATGGTCGTACACAAATTCTCCAGCCTTTGAGTACTCACCATAACGTTCAGTTTCGCTTCTAAATGGACGAATCATTTGAGAATGACATGTGTAACATCCTTCCCTAACGTACAAATCGCGGCCTTCCAATTCAAGAGGTGTATATGGTTTTACACTGCTAATGGTTGGAATATTAGATTTAACTAAGAAAGTTGGAATGATCTCGAACAACCCACCAATGGCTACAACAACAAGGCTAATTACTAGCATTTGAACTGGCTTTCTTTCAATCCAACGATGCCAATATTCACCCTCATGCTTGTATTCTCCCGTGGGTAATGCTGGTGCTTCGTCTGCCTCATTGGCCAAGAAGTTTCCTTGCGCTGCGGTTTTCATAAGGTTATAAACCATTACACACGCACCTGTGAAGTACATCAAGCCTCCAAGTACACGTAATTGATACATACCTTGAATCTGAGTAACCGTTTCTAGGAAGTTAGGATAAGCAAGGAATCCTTCCGCTGTAAATTCGTTCCACATTAAACTTTGAGCAAAACCAGCCCAGTAAAGAGGAAGCGCATAGAAAATAATTCCGAGTGTTCCAATCCAAAAGTGAGCGCTGGCCAATTTGGAAGAATACAACTCTGTTCTCCACATTTTAGGAACGAGGTAATATAACATACCAAAAGTGAGGAAGCCGTTCCAGCCAAGTCCACCGATATGAACGTGTCCAACAATCCAGTCGGTGTAATGTGCGATAGAATTGACGCTTTTAAGCGATAAGAGAGGGCCTTCGAAAGTGGCCATACCGTAACACGTAAGCGCTACAACCATAAATTTGAGAACTGCACTGTCTCTTACTCTATCCCATGCACCTCGCAGCGTAAGAAGTCCGTTAAGCATGCCACCCCAAGATGGCGCGATGAGCATTACACTGAACACAACTCCTAAACTTTGAGCCCAATCGGGAAGAGCAGTGTAGAGTAAGTGATGAGGCCCAGCCCAGATATAAATAAAGATGAGTGCCCAAAAGTGAACGATAGATAAACGGTAAGAATATACGGGTCTGTTGGCTGCTTTAGGAATGAAATAATACATCAAGCCCAGGTAGGGTGTAGTTAGAAAAAATGCTACAGCATTGTGTCCATACCACCATTGCACCAGCGCGTCTTGAACGCCTGCATACCAGCTATAAGACTTCATAAAACTTACAGGAAGCTCAATGCTGTTTACAATATGAAGCATGGCAACGGTAACAAAGGTGGCGATGTAAAACCATATAGCTACATACAAATGGCGCTCTCTTCTTTTGAGAATAGTAATGAACATGTTCAAGCCGAAAACCACCCAAATAAGCGTTATTAATATATCAATCCACCATTCTAGTTCCGCGTATTCCTTACCAGAGGTCATGCCCAATGGTAGCGTTATCGCTGCACAAACAATGATAAATTGCCATCCCCAAAAGTTGATATTTGATAGGAGGTCGCTTGCCATTCTGGTTTTGAGCAACCGCTGAAGCGAATAATACACTCCTGCAAAAAGTCCGTTTCCTACAAAAGCAAAAATGACGGCATTTGTATGCAAAGGTCTTAACCTACCGTAGGATAAATATTTGATTAGTAGGTTGTCATTAAAGAAATCTGCAAAAGCCAGCTGAGAAGCTACAATGAGCCCTACTAACATACCTACAATTCCAAAAACTACCGTTGCGACCAAGAATTTCTTCACGATCGAGTTGTCATACTCAAACCTTTCCAGTTCCATTGACTTTTGATTTTTTAGATGATGAATTATTTAGATTTTCGTTTTCAAAGAGAATGCGTACGGATGGCGTATAATCGTCTTCATATTGACCAGATTTAACCGACCAAATGAAAGCTCCTAAAAAGAAAAGGGCAACAACTAAGCTGGCTCCAATTAATAATAAAATAACACTCATTCAACGCGCGAATTTAATGTTTCAAAAGTATTTTAGGGGTATAGCCCACAACATGACCTTTTCCTAAAAAAAAGGTGACTTATATCAGCAAGTGTTAATGGGTGCTTATCCAAACTAAATCTAATGGTGAATAAATAAGAGAAAATGAGCGAAATAATGAAGATAAAATGAGTGTATAACGCTGAGTTTTATTGTACAATGAGCTTGTAAGTATAAACTTCATTTCCAAGATTAAGGCTTATCATATAGCTACCTGGTGGAAGTTTTTGACTCATTTCGATTGAAATAATTGAATGACCATCTTGATTAAAAACTGAATATTCCGACAAGTATGCCTTTCCTAAAAAGTCGGTGATGGTAATATTTATATTTTCAGGATTTCCAGACGGAATTTTTATAGAAATATTTTTACCATTATTCGGATTGGGAAATAATTCTATTTCAGAATCAGAAATATTTTTTTGAGGATCATTTACAATTTTTTGGAGATCAAAATATGTAATCGACCCGTCAAGATCAGTTTGACTTAGACGGTAATAAGTAATACCATGCGAGGGGTTCTGGTCTTTTTCGCGATATTCAGTTTTTTCGTTTGTGGTGCCTTGTCCCTCGACCCTAACCACTTCCTCAAATTCTTTTAGGTCATTTGTTTTTTCCACTAGGAAAAAATCGTTGTTTACTTCACTAGATGTCACCCATTCTAAGTCAACATTTTGAGTTTCCTCATTGAAGGTTGCGGCAAAGCTTAAAAGTTCAACGGGTAATGGGTTATTTACTGTGGTAGATGCCAATGTAAATGGACTGAAGCTAGAGACGGCACCAGCAGTTTGCACCGTTCCAGCCGTGGTATTGCCAGATGTACCCCCATTACCTTGATCTTGCCAAGTACTGCCATCCCATCTAGCTACTGTAAGTTCGTTGAGATCGTCAACTCCACCAGAATTGGGATTCCAGCCAATGGTTACAGTAACATTGCCTGGGGGATTTATTCTGTCTAAATTCCAAAATTCTCGGGTACTTATGTGATCGATACTTCCGCTTAAACTTGTGCCATAAGTTGCCCCTGGGTCGGTGTAAGTATATTGAGCTCTAAACCTTGAAGCATTCGAATTTGGAGCGGACATTGAAATGGGTCGATAACTTGTGCCATCACCCACTGGAAACTCAAAAGCATTGTTTCCAATTTTTTCTACTGGGCCATCTACGTGTGAATTATCACTCGCGCCTGATACTGTAGCTTCATCATTTATGTATAACAGATTGGTTGACGTTGTAACTAAATTGCCACTGGTAAACGTCATGGTAGTACTCACTGAAATAGGCATGTTTAAAGTAATATCAGCGCTTGAATTACTCAAAGTAAATCTTCTAAATACTGGTTCGGTTGAAGCTGCTAAATCGTTGATAGATTGCGCTCCTGTTCCGTCCATAATTATAGTTCCTGTGTGTGCGGCAAATGTGATTGCATCCGCAGAGTTGATGTTAATGTCGCCCGCATAGGTACTCGCTGATGCATAGGATGGGTACATCAATCCAGTAGAGGACTTGATATAACTTACATTCCCATTATAATCATCTGGAGTGCCATTTCCTTGCATAAAATATCCCGTGCCAGAATTTGTAAAAGTTACATCACCATTAAATGAATTTCCCCCAGCGGATGCATCATTGGTCGCACCAGTTTTTGTTAAAAGAGTAGCGCTTCGATATGTCGTGCCTCTGGAATAATTTTGAGGGGCTATCCCTGTGAAGTTTCCGCCAAAATCGGAATCATAAATATTCAATATGCTTGAGCCAGTGAGTGTCAATGAGCTAGCGGCTGAGCCAAGTTGAGTAAAGTTTCTGAGATATAAAGTTCCAGCCACAAACCCACCACCACCAATACTAATATTACCTCCTGCACTTTGGGTGGCAGTACCTCCACCACCTCCGAATTGAATACCATCTGACGCAGGGTCGGTAGCTTCCAGTATTATATTTCCACCATAGGTATTGGAACTACTTGCAGAATTGTTACAATAAAATTCACTATTGCTAGCTGACGAGGAATTTGAAATAGATAAATCGCCAGAAATTGAAACGTTTCCTTGGCTTCCCAAATATGTTCTTTTGGTGGTTCCAGCGCCACTGTTTGAAAAAGTTGCGTTACCGCCAATGGTTATATCAGAAGTAGAGGAATTTCCTACATAGAGATATCCGTTAACGCCACTTGCGGAATTAGTTGCGATGAGGCTACCTGATAGGGTAACATCCCCAGAATTTCCAAAGTATGTGTGAATATTGTCCCCAGAACCTGAATTATTCAATGTGGTATTTCCGCCTATTGAAAGACTACTGCCCCCAGAGGTACTTATATAATGATACACATTGTCAGTACCATTATTTGTAGATATAAAATTACCGGCTATAGAATTACCAGCTGAATTATGAGCAATGTACGAGTGATCGGTTCCCGTAGTAGTCATAGTGAGATCACTACCCCAGGTATCAGGTGTGCCATTGCCCATTAAAAAATATCCAGTGCCTGAATTAAGCATAGTACAATTTCCAATAAAAGTATTTCCGCCCGGCGAAGCATCATCAATATCGCCCGATTTTTCTAAAGACGCTGTGCCAGAGTAGGTTGTACCATACGTATAAAACCGCGGTGCTGAAAAAACAACATTACCACCCCAATTGGCATCATATTGTATCATGTAGGCTGTACCTGTGAGCGTTA
Source organism: Flavobacteriales bacterium (assembly GCA_020435995.1). Classification (GTDB taxonomy): domain Bacteria; phylum Bacteroidota; class Bacteroidia; order Flavobacteriales_G; family Salibacteraceae; genus JAGQYO01. The sequence goes on from JAGQYO010000012.1 coordinate 56,638, forward strand.
GAGCTTGGGCTGTAGCCCCCGTTTGAGTAAAGTTTCTAAAACGCAATTCACCAGCAATAAATCCTCCTCCACTTACGGTAATAGTCTTTGTAGCTGCCAGGGTTCCTGAACCCCCGTTTTGACCAAAACGAACACCGTCGCAATCTGCATTTGATGATTCAATTGTAATATTTCCTCCATAGGTATTTACAGAGCCTGTTCTGTCATTACAATACACTTCGGAATTGGACGCGGATGAACTATTGCTAATACTTAAGTTTCCTGTTATAGCCACGTCACCGTAATTTCCAAAATAACACCGTTTGGTTGTACCTGCTCCAGAATTGGTCCATGTACTGTTGCCGCCAATGGAAACTATAGAGGCTGAGTTATTTCCAATATAAATTTCTCCAGTTGAGGCGGTGCTTGAATTTGTAGCCGTTACATTTCCACTAACAGTTAAGTTTCCAATATTGGTTAGATAGATACTCTTAGTTGTACCTGATGCACTGTTTGTTGCGTCTAAGTTCCCATTAATAATTACAACACTGTTGGTATTGTTGGCCATTAAAATATATCCGTTATCGCCGGTTCCGCTATTGGTTAAGGTCACGTTATTGTTAAACGTAATGTCACCTTGATCACCTACATAGATATAGCTTGTGGTGGCCGTGCTTGAGTTGGTAAATGTGCCTGTACCGCCCACTGTGATGGTGGACGCCGTTGCATTCGAAATATATGAATAGTTTGTAGCCCCGCTTCCATTGTTATTCACTACAAGGTTACCAGCAATGGTATTTCCGGCGCTATTTTGACCCAAGTACATGTGGTAGGTTCCAGAGTTATTCATTGTTAAGTTGCCACCAAAAATATCAGGGCTTCCATTGCCCATTCCAAAATACCTAGACCCCGAGTTATTCAAAATTACATCCCCTGCGAAGCTATTTCCTCCTGGTGAAGCGTCATCAGATGCATCAGTTTTAGATAAAGTGGCGGTACCTCGATAAGTTGTTCCAGTGGTGTACATTCTTCCACCGGAAAAAACAACATTTCCACCCCAATCTGAATCATAATTGTATAGGTAACCGCTCCCAGCGTTGATCAAAGTTTGTGCTGTTGGTCCAACTTGAGTGAAATTACGGAGATAAATATCACCACCAATAAATCCTCCTGCTCCTACACTTATCGTTCTAGTAGCCGCAAGCGTGGCACTTCCACCCGCATTTCCGAAGAATACGCCATCCGTCGAAGCATTGGTGGATGCTATGGTGATGTTTCCTCCATAGGTTGCTACGCTATTGCTATTATGGTTGCAGTAAACTTGTGAATTTGTGGCGGTACTTGTATTCGAAATATCCAAACTTCCGGTTTGTGTAATACTTCCTTGGTTTCCAAAATAGACTCGGTTAGTTGTTCCCGCTCCTGAGTTAGTAATGGTTGTGTTTCCACCAATTATCAAGGTAGAGGTGGACACATTTGAAGCGTAAATATGGCTCGACGCACCTGTGCCACTATTGTTTAGCGTAAGATTCCCAGTGATTGTAATATCACCATCATCCGAAAAATGAATAATGCTATTGGAGGCACTTGAGGTGTTGTTGATGATGGCATTGCCACCAATACTTAATGTAGAAGCCGCATAATCGCTGATATAGAAATATGAATTGGTTCCAGAAGTAGCATGGTTTACTGTTAAGTTTCCAGCGATGGTATTTCCTGCACTGTTATAGGCCAAATACATATTGTCATCACCCGTATTATTCATCGTAACGTTACCTCCAAAAACGTCGGGAGAACCATTGCCCATTAAGAAATATCGCGATCCAGAATTATTTAAAACCACATCGCCGGCAAAGGAATTTCCACCTTGAGAGGCGTCATCAATCGCTCCAGTTTTTGATAAAGTCGCTGTTCCGCGATAGGTGGTGCCAGTGGTGTACATTCTTCCGCCAGAAAAAACAACGTTTCCACCCCAATCTGAATCGTAATTATAGATGTAACCTGGCCCAGAATTGATTACCGTTTGGGCCGTTGCACCGATTTGAGTGAAGTTCTTGAAATAAATGTCTCCTGCCGTAATACCACCACCTGAAGCCGTTACTGTTTTTGTTGCCGCAAGTGTTCCGCTACCACCAGCCCCTGAAGAACCGAATAGAATTCCATCTGAATCTACATGGCTACTTTCCAGAGTAATATTTCCATTATATGCATTTACCGAGCCCGATTGGTGGTTACAATACACTTCAGAATTAGTAGCAGAGCTCGTGTTTTTTATATCTAAATCACTTCCAAAAGTGATATCGCCTAAGTTTCCTAAATAAACCCTTTTGGTTGTTCCTGCTCCTGTATTTTCAATGGTTGATGTTCCCCCAATCGAAACCGTAGAAGTGGCTTGTTGAGCAATATAGAATTGACCAGTTGTACCGCTCGCTTGATTTCGGGCAACTAAATTTCCACCAATCGTAACATTCCCATCATCTCCAATATAAACTATTGAATTGGAAGCAGAACTAGTTGAAATTACCGATAAGTTGCCGGTAATGTTTACCGCAGCAGAGGAGCCATCAGCTAGGTATATATAAGAATTGGTAGCAGTAGCAGAATGGTTTACAGTCATATCTCCGCCAACGGTGAGTGTTCCTAAGTAGGCAAGGTACGCATAGGCAGAGTTACTTGCCGTTGCGCTGTTATTTACAATTAAATTTCCTGTAACAGAGAGGGTAGAAGTGTCAATACTACATAAATACAAATTACCAGTGGTACCATTGCTAGTGTTGTTCATTGTGAGATTTCCGGCTACGGTGGTTCCAACTGCTCTGTAAGCTAGGTACATACTGTTAGTTCCTGAATTATTCATAGTTAAGTTGTTGCCAAAGCTATCTGGGGAGCCGTCGCCCATCAGAAAATACCCAGAACCAGAATTATTCAGAATGGCTGTACCACTAATTGTGTTTCCACCTAAGCTTCTATCATCGATTGCATTTGTTTTTGAAAGAGTAAGAGTTCCCTGGTAGGTAGTATTATTGGTTAAGATTCTCCCTGAGCTAAAGTTAACGTTTCCACCCCAGATGGAATTGCTATTGTATATATATCCTGTCCCTGTATTGGTTAGGGTTTGAGCCGTAGCTCCTATTTGAGTAAAATTGAACAAGTAAATATCTCCTTCAACATAGCCACCACCGCCTACTGAGATGGTTTTCGTTGCGGCTAGGGTAGCACTTCCTCCGCTTGCTCCGAATCTGTGCCCATCTGAGTCTGCGGTGGTACTTTCTAAAACAATGTTGCCGTTATAAACGCCAACGCTTCCAGTATTGTCGTTACAAAAGATGTGATTTGATGTTGCGGTTGAAGAATTGGTTAACGTCATCGTACCTCCAATTGTAATGTCACCAGATGATCCAATAAACATCCTGCCGTTGGTTCCACCTCCCGACTGGGTATAAGTGAGGTTTCCACCTATTATAACAGTAGCATCGGCTGCAGTCGCTATGTAACAATCACTGTTGGCCACCGAAGATGTTCTATTCCAGGTAACATTACCATTAACGGTAACATCACCAGTATTTCCAAGTCGCGCACCACAAGTTGAGGCCGTTCCTGAAACGGTAATATCAACATTGCCATCCACTTGAAGGGTCGAACTGAATAAATCAGAAAGATAGATCCATGCCGAAGTCCCACTACCTGAATTTGTGGCGGTAAGATTACCAGACACATAATTTCCACTAGAGTTATATCCCAAGTATATTCCACGTGTTCCACTATTCAATAACGTAAGATTTCCGTTGACAGAATCTGGAGAACCATTTCCCATCATTAAATACCCGTCATTGGTACAGTTTAAAGTTGTGTTTCCACCAAACACATTACCGCCAACACATTGATCATCTGAGGGACCATTTTTAGTGATTATTGCTGTTCCGCCATATCGCGTACCTCTTGTAATTATTCTACCAGAAGAAAACGAAACATTGCCACCCCAATTACAATCATAATTATATATGTATCCTTCTCCAGTGTTTGCCAAGGTTTGTGGAGTTGCCCCTGTTTGTGTAAAATTTCGGAAATACAAATCCCCAGAAATAAAACCACCTGCTCCGACAGTAATGGTTCTTGTTGCAGCAAGGGTTCCAACGCCTGCTCCACTTCCAAAATAAATTCCATCTGCGTCCGCAACAGTATTTGCTACCACAATATTTCCATTGTAGGTCCCAACACTTCCGGATGCATTGTTGCAATAAATCTGGCTATTTGAAGCGGATGACGAATTTACTAAGGTCATGGTACCTCCAACCGAAACACTACCTGCATTTCCAATGAACATCCTGCCAGAAGTCCCCCCACCCGTTTGGGTGTACGAGAGGTCACCTGCAATATTCACCGTAGAAGCCGCTGAATTTGCGATATAGCAATCACTGTTAACACTCGATGTTGATCTTACCCAAGTAACATTACCAGCGACCTCTACACTACCTGTGTTGCCCAATCTGGCTACGCACGTCGTTGAAGTTCCGTTTACCGTGATGTCGACATTCCCATCAACTTGCAGAGTTGAAGCAGCGGCATCTGACAAATAAATCCAAGTTGAAGCACCTGTTCCTGAATTGGTAGCGCTAAGGTTTCCGCCAACATAATTACCCGCTGAATTATACCCAAGGTAAATCCCATTTTGGCCTGTATTAACGAGTGTGAGGTCTACTTTGAAAGTGTCCGGTGTGCCATTTCCCATCAAGAGGTAGTCAGCTCCTGAACAAGTTAATGTTGCAATTCCTTCAAATACGTTTCCACCAACACATTGGTCATTAGTTGCTCCATTCTTGGTAAGCGAAGCAGTGCCTCTATATCTCGTTCCTCTGGTTATCATTCGTGGCGCAACGAAAGTGACATTACCACCCCAGTCGGAATCATAGTTGTACATGTAGCCGCTGCCCGTAAGTGTTATACTTTGTGCTGTAGATCCTGTTTGTGTAAAATTTCGTAATTGTAATTCACCTGAGCTGAATCCAGCTCCCCCAATGGTCAATGTTTTTGTTGCGACTAGGGTTCCTGACCCACCATTGCTCCCAAATAGAATTCCATCAGCGGCAGCATTGCTGTTTGTGATGATAATGTTGTCATTATAAGTATTTATACTTCCTGTTGCGTAATGGCAAAAGACTTCTGAATTGGTGGCCGTACTAGAATTGTCGATGGTTAAAACGCCGCTAAAAGTAACACTTCCAGAATTCCCTAACCAACAACGCCCCGTTGTACCAGACCCATTATTTGTAATACTAGTGGCTCCAGCAATTGTTACTGATGAATTGGCACCGTTCGCAATAAGAACTTGATGGCTTGTAGCAGTACTAGAGTTTACCGCATCAACTCGTCCTGAACAATTAACAGTTCCGTTATTTCCTAAATAAACGTTGGAATTGGTTGCTCCTAAACTGCTATTAGTAAGAGTTACATTTCCTACCAGGGTAGCCGATCCTGTTGTTTGTGTTCCAAAATAAACGGTACCATTAGTACCAAGTACATTATTGGTTACCGTGGTTAGGCCACCAATATGTAATGCACCAGCGTCTCCGAGATATAGCGTGTTGTTGTCAGCCGATCCAACGTTGTTTGCCAATAGATTTCCATCAACAGTGGTGCTCGATCCAGTGATGTCAGATACGTAAACGTAGGTACTGCCACTCGAACCATTATTTGAAATTGTCAAATTTCCACTGATATATGTTCCAGCACTGTTGTAGGCCAAGTACATGTTATGCGACCCTGTATTAGTCATGATTAAATTGCCAATAATCGTATCTGGTGTGCCATTTCCTGTCATGAAATAACCGCTGCCAGCATTGGTCATTGTTAAACCGCCATTAAATACATTTCCTCCGGTTCCAGCATCGTGCCCAGCATCATTTTTTTCCATTACTGCCGTTCCATTAAACCTAGATCCATTTAAATATAACCTAGCCGAAACACAGGTAACATTTGGGTTGAACACACTACCCCTAAAGTAAGTAATACCCGTTGAGGTAATACTTATGGACCCACCTGAAGTGTTATTAAAAGTGCCGTCTTCAAAATCATTTGTAGTTGCTCCATTAATGGTTAGGTTGTTTCCGTTGAGGTCAATTATTGCGGTATAGCCTACCGAGATATCGATAGATTCTATAGTCGGTGCAACGTCCAAAGTAAGGTTTACATTGCCACTAGAGTTAAACAAAGCTCGGTCGCCCGCCCCGGGAATCGAGGCACCACCCATACCTCCCGAGGTAGTGGACCAATTTCCAGTTTCATTCCAATTGTTGTTAGTGGCTCCTACCCAATAACGGTCAGCCCCTAGTAGTGTTCCAGAAATCAGAACAAACAATACCTGACAAAGTAGTTTTATGTAATTCAAAATAAGAAAATGACTTAACCTTCAAAGGTAATAATTGCTCCTTTCTTTTTAAATGAATTGGATGTCGAACATTTTGTTTCGTTGAACGGCTATAAATGAGTGCCATCAAGGGAGTTATTCTTAAGCTATGCCAACTTATTTATTGCTTTAACAACACCCAGACCCTAGTTTTTCATTACCTAAAAGTCCTTAGGTTGCGTCTCCGATATTTTTAATTCGAGGTCGTTTGCTTCCCTTATAAAGCTGAAAGTGCATTAACCTTCCTTCAAGAGGACCGTTATACAATGGAATCCTTCGGTTGGGTTTTAAACCTACACTTTTTAGCGCGTCAATGTTGCTACTAAAGATCCACGCATCCCATCCTTCGAAGTTTTTCTTTAGATGATCTCCAATTTGCGCGTAGAATTCCTTGATGTCCTTCTTTTCAAGTCGCACGTCATAAGGCGGGTTCATGAAAATAACGCCTTTTGGAAAAGGTTTAATCAATGAGAAAAAATCCTGCACAGATACATTCGGGTTTCGTCCTTTATACAAATGCGAAAGGTTTTCTTCCGCGGCCATTACACTTAACGGATGAATGTCACTTCCTTCAATAAAGGATTTTCGGCTTCCAAGAACCGACTTATGTTTTATAGCTGCGAAATCTTCCTTGTTGTAGGGTAACCAGCTTTTAAATGCAAACCATTGACGGTACTTTCCTGCCGCAATATCGTCGGAGAGCATAAATGCTTCCGCAAGAAAGGTACCTGACCCACACATGGGATCTAAAAGAGGAACTTCGCCTTTCCAACCAGAAAGTTGAATTATTCCAGCTGCCAACACTTCGCTAATTGGGGCAGGTGTTTGTTTGGTTTTGTAGCCGCGTTTGTGAAGCGAGTCACCTGTACTGTTTAGTGAGATGGTACAGTTATCCGAACTTATCTGAAGATGGATGAGTATATCCGGGTGATCAATACTCACCGAAGGTCGTTCACCATGAATCTCTCTGAACCTATCACAAATAGCATCTTTGAGCAATTGGCTGGCAAATATTTCATTATCGAAGTATTCCGAATTATTGGCGGTTGCTTCAATTTTTATGGTTTGATTAACCGAAAACCACCTCTCCCATTCAATTTCTTTTCCATGCTTGTAAAGGTCTTTTGCGTTTCTAAGTTCAAATCGATCGAGCTCTAAAAAAATTCGCAATGCCGTTCTTGAATAAAAATTCAGCTTGTACACATCAAATAGAGACCTATCTGAAATGGCTACCCCTCTTCTGCGAATCGAAGATGATTCGGTGTCGAGAATTTGGTCAACTTCTGCTTTCAGAACCTCCTCAAGCCCTTGATAGGTTGAAGCAAATAGATTATAGTTTGTCATCAAATTCAAATTAAACTTTGCGCTAAAGAATCTTAAAATTTCGATTCTTAACTATGTAAGGCAAACATAAAAGAGTAATTGACGTTACGTGCAATTCAAAGTTATTTCTTTGAAAAGTGACGTCGTATTTTGTCTATAGAACATGGGAAGTATTGAATAATTGGCGAAGCAAAAATTGCACTCAAGTACCTTGCTTAAATTTTTATTTTTGCCGCTCTTAAAAATGAAGAATAATCTCTTAATCATATTACTATTTCTTGCTGGAGTTTTTCCTTTTGGAGCGCTCTATTCGCAAATGGAAAAGTTTCATGTCAATGGTGATATGAAGGATGGATTTACCGATATGTCCGATGCCTTTGTGATTGTTTATTCAGGGGGTCAAAAGATCAAGCGAATTGATGCCAACTCATCAGGTAAATTTGAGTTTGATCTTGAATTTGGGAGAGACTACGTGCTAGAATTTCGAAAACAGTATTACGCTACCAAAAAAGTTGACATTTTTCTGGGTGCGGTTAAGGCAGAAATGATAGATATTGGTTGTAGACCAGGGCCAGTTCAAGTAGGAATGATAAAAAAGGTGGATGGCATCGATTATTCGGTGCTGGATAAATCCGTCGGAAAAATATTCTATGAACCCGAATCGAAGTGCTTTGATTGGGATGCGGATTATAGCCTGAGGGTGATGGAGAAGCTAGAGACCCTTCAGCATGAGATGGAGGAGAAGCAAGATACTTATGATAAAAACACGGCAATTGGATCTAAGGCTCTCGCCAAAGGAGATTATGCCGGAGCAGCGGCTGCAATTGCCGCTGCCAAAGCTGTTTTTCCTAACGATGCTGGAATTTTGAAGTTGGAAGAAGAGCTAGAAAAAGCTAAAAAGGCCGCTGCGGATAAAGAAGCGGCAGCCAAATTAGAAGAGGAAAGGAAAAAACAAGAAGCCGAAGCCAAAGCCAAACAAGCGGATTATGACAAGCAGATGGCTGCTGGCGACAAAGCCATGAAGTCTGATGACTTTGAAGGAGCTAAAGCTGCTTATTCGGCTGCTGCTGCTATTATACCGACGGCCACAGCGCATCAAACCAAGTTACAAATATTGGCCGATACCCAAGCTAAAAGATTGAAGGAAGCAGAGGATGCAGCTGCTGCCAAAGCTGCTGAAGAAGCTGCTAAAAAGAAGGCTGAAGAAGAGGCCATTGCTGCCAAAGCAGCTGAGGAG
>JAGQYO010000129.1 GCA_020435995.1 Flavobacteriales bacterium
GTTGTAGACTAGACCAAGGGAATCGGTTTTAATAATTCCAGCATTGTACGACCCCCAATTATAAACATCAGCATCTGAAAACACCCCATGATCCTGTGTTACAGAACTATTAAACGACCAAAAAGAGCTTGTTTTTAATTTGTAAGTACACTTTCGTTTTAACTCGCCATCAAGAGAAATCCACAAATAATCATTGGAACCAAATGAGTATAAGGAATCTCTTGGAAGATTATTAATAAATACTTGATCTTCTTTAATTAAATCAACCAGCCAAATATTGGAAAAGCTTGAGTCATTTTTAAATTGATAATTGAAAAACTCTTTATGCCCTCTGAATCCTATAATTTGATGAGTATAAAATGGTGAAACTGTATCTGGGATACTTAAAAAATACACATCCTTATTTGAAAAGACTTTTTCTGGCTTTTTAGATTTCAACAAGTGGCCAAATAAATAATTTCCAAAATGATCAAATTCTAACACTTGAATAGAATCTTCTGCGGCATTTTGAGAAACGAAAATTACATTATCCTTTACTTTTTTTATAAATCTGATTTGGTTTATACTTTTTGAAATCGATGAATCAAGACTGAAGAGTTCGGTGTTTGAGTAATACTTCTTAATGCTTCCATCTCTTGGATCAATCCAAGCTAAATAATTTCCGGGTATAATTCCTCTTGCTGTGTCCTTAACTGTAAGCATTCCCACAGCTAATGAAGGTGAAATTATGGCATAATCACTAAAGTAAATTGAATCGCGCATGCTCCAATTTTCCTTACCTCTATCATTGAATGAAATGGTAAAATGAATCCATCTGCCCCAAGAATCCATTCCATTACCTTTGTATAAAAAATTGGAGTCGTTATAAAACTCTAAAGAGCTAAAATAGACATCATCATACTGAACTGAAACTCCGTGCTCAGAAGTTTTTTTTCCATTTTCATCATACCAGCAAATAACCTCATATCTAGTAGACATCTGAAAGCAATGATAAAACCCGAAATACTTATCATCGAATGACTTATAGAAAATCCCTACTTTTTTCCAACCAAAATCAACCTGGTCCTTTTCAAAAAATGTGGATTGAGCATTTATGTCTTGAGTAAAAAACAGAATCGAAATAAATAAATTTAGCTTTCTCATTGCTTTATCAGTTTTTGATAAAACATATCCGATCCTGCTTCTATAATTAAAAAGTAAATTCCTGGAGTCAATATTTGTAATGATAGAGTTAGCTCTCTATTGTTTGCTATCTTCTCAATTAGGACTGTACCATTTAAGCCTAAAACCCTTATATTTTTAATTAGTTCTTTCGATTCAATTTTAATTGATCCAAATGTGGGATTTGGGAAAAATCTTATCTGACCTTGAATTTTATCTAGTTTCGATTCTATAAGATTAGGATCATGGATTGATCTAGAAGAAGGGGGCTCAATAATATCAACACAATCATTTAAATCAACCTTTAAGAATGCGTAATCTTGTAAGCAATGCCACTTGAACCAACCAAACCCAGATAATTTTACAGAATCGGAAGTAATAAAAACGGAATCAGTTTTTACTTGATTGTATTGAGTGATGAAGGTGTCTTCAACTCCCCAAAAATTGTTATTGATTTGAATTGTATCTCTAAAATATTGTCCTAGAAAATCTTGACTAATAACAGTATCCTTTCCCTGACACCTCACAGAATCATTCACATAATACTCACCTGAAAACAATGGAAAAAAGTAAGTATAACGAGAATTTTTACCAAAATAGGATTGCCTCTGATACCTCCATTGAACATGAGTAGTATCAGGGAAGGTATCGACTAAAAAACTAAGTCCATGATGAATTGGATTTCGGTATTTCTGATAATTAACAAAATAAATGGCATTGCTCAGTTTTTCAAGTTCTTTGGCTTTCAGTTTACGAGCAGTGACATTCGTCGAATAGTACAAATTATTAAATCCAGAAACGTTTTCCATGTTAAGAAAAAGCTTATCAATATAATCATGGGTTGCCCAAAAATTTGCATCTCGATTTTTTTGAATATTGATTGTATCCAATAAATTTTTATGGTCATTATACAAAGATTCAAAATGTCCGTTAATAGCAACAGTGGTTTGTGGTATTTGGGAGCGAACTTTTCCAATATAGGCCCCTGACAATGCAGGAGTATTGCCCATATTCCAAAACTCATGTTCAAGTAAGGCATAGGACAGTTTTCCGGCATTGTTTAAATTATATCCGCTAATGCTGTCAAGCATATTATAAGTATTCATTCCAGAAAAAGGTGTTGAATTGGTATCTTCGACTCCACTAATAAAAGAACAGTTTATTGATTTCATTCGTGCCTCGACAATAAAACTGTTCAAAACTTTGAGAGCTGGCTGCCCCATAATTATAGCATTTTGATTCCCATTTTCTATTAGATAATTAACTCCATACAAAACCAACAATGTTATGTTATTGTCTTCTGCAAAATCAAGGATATTATTCCAATCATTAGTATCGGCTAAATGACTCTTCATGGTGTCAATACTTGAAATAGTGCCAACTACAAATGAATCTACGAATAATGACCTTTGAAGTGGACAAGGTGGGCTGTTGAGAGTTGCGAATTTTAAATGGTATGCGTTAAACGACCCATTCAAACCTGCTTTCACTGCTCCTGAACCCGCAACAATACCTTGGATTACATTCTTAGTGACCGACCATCCCCAATCTGCCTCATAGGTTCCTATTGTTTCAACTAACGTGCTATCACCTAAACTATCTAGGTGAACGGCAAATAAATCGAAATCTCCTTCTCCCATATTATTAGTTGCTCCAATGGCAATGCTCCCGCTTCCATCAGGCAAAGCAACGATATCTCGGAGGTATTCATTTAATGGCTCGTTTCGTTCAAATACCCATCCTGAACTAAAATCCGCATTTACTTCTAAAACCAGCCCTCCCTTTTCGCCTCCTT
>JAGQYO010000130.1 GCA_020435995.1 Flavobacteriales bacterium
TAGTTGTGGTACATGCACAGGACAGGATGACTTTTCCCATCCACTCATTTTGGTCATTTATTAAAAGATTCCTTTATAAAATCGAGCTTTATCTAATGAAGCTCGATTTTTCTTTCTTTAAGGCAGTCTCTATATACTCTTAAAATTTACTACCTTCGACTCTCGATGAAAAAAAAACTTCTTTTAACCTTATTCATTTTAAGTTCTTGCTTATATGGTAATTGCCAAAAAGAATTTAATCACTGGTTTTTTATTGGAGGATCAGTAGATTTCAATACTTCTCCTCCAAGTGGAGCGTATATTCAGTCTGGCAGCATGGGTCCTACCTCGATGAGCATCTCAGATAAAAAAAACGGGGCCTTACTATTTTATAATTTTGGAAATCTCTTCTTCGATCGCCAACACTTTAAATTGCCATCCTCTACCGCACCTAATCACACTTTGGGTGGAGGCGACCTCTCGCTGCCTTCTATGAAAGATGATGACTTGTATGGCATTTTTAGTTTTGGGAATTATTTAAGATTTCAACTTCTTGACATGCGCCTAAATGGGGGCCGCGGAGATTTGGTTTCTGGCTCATTGCTACAATTGACGAGTACAGGCCAGATCAGTTTTTGTCTTTCTGGGTACCGTCAAGTAAACAATCGATCACACTGGTTAATAACCCATGGGGTAAATGGAGGAACCCTCAGTGCATTTGCATTTGATGGCCAATATTTGGATACAATCCCTAAGGTATTCAGTCCAGCTATACCTGACACCTTGAATACCTTGGGACAGGCAAAATTTTCTCCTAATGGTCGCAAATTCGCCGTTGCAATTAATCCACGTCTTGGTCCCAGAATAAGGCAGAAATTTGCTTTATTAATTTTAGACTTCGATCACCGCTCTGGTACGTTTTCCAATCCCATTCGGCTTCCAGAGGATTCCACGATTTGGGGAGTGGAGTTTTCCCCAAATTCAAAATACTTGTATTATGCCAAGCATGATTCCCTTTTCCAACTGGATGTGACGACACATGACAGCAGCACCATTTCTAGCTCAAAATATTTGGTCAAAAAGATTAATCTAAATGATAAACAATTTGGGCAACTTCAATTGGCACCTGATGGTACCATTTATGTTGCCGTGGACAACCCTTACGAGAGTACTTTCACGCTCCGGCTGCTTAAGCCTTATTTAAGTCAAATTAAATACCCCGATAGTGCAAAGTCGAGTTGTATGTTTAGGGATACAGGTATTGTTTTAACAGGTATTAGCAATCCAAATTGTACTTATGCCCTCCCAGATATCCACGGCTCTTTTTATCGTCCACTCAAGTTTGAAAACACCTGCGATGGAGAGGTTTTTCATGTGACTATTACCGACACCATCTCCTTAGATTCTTCCATGTTCGACTTTGGTGAACCCAGCTCTGGCAGCCGCAACTTGGGTCACGGTGTTGCTGATACACACACGTATAGTCAGGCGGGAGATTACTTGCTCACCACCATTATGTATTATACCGATCTCAATGGCAATGTCCAAATCGATTCGCTGTTTGACAGTATTTACATTATTCAAAAACCCATGATTAGCGTTATGGCCACTTCCGATTCTATGGTCTGTATCGGGGATAGCCTCTCCACCAATATTTCCAATACCTCAGAATATCAAGTTTATTGGTACGATAGCAGCGAGGCTCCCTACCATGCTTTTGATTCGGCCGGCACCTACTGGGTAAAGGCCATTAACCATTGTGGGGTAGATTCCTTCAATTTTACTGTTGGAATCTTAAACCGACATCTCACCCTCCATTCCGATACTGTATTATGTCTTGGAGATTCGCTTCAGTTGGCTATTACCGATACCTTGGCTAGCTATCGTTGGAGTAATGGGTCGGTTGATTCGAGTATTTGGATTTCTGGTGGGGGTACCTACTGGGGAGAAATGACCAACGCCTGTGGTTCGTTTGCTGATACCGTTTTGATTGTCAAAGATTCTATTCCAAATCCAAGTTTGGGTAAGGACACCACTTTGTGTAAAGACGCTCTATACTTTTTGGATGTCACCCGATCTCCTTTGGTTACGCCTACCTCCTACTTATGGAATTCTGGTTTCACATTTCCCTTGGTGAAAGTGCTTGATTCTGGTTGGGTGTGGGTGAAAGAAACCAATTGGTGCGGTGTTGGATCTGATTCGGTTCATGTGAGTTACTTACCCCCTCCCTCTTTTTCCATTGTTCCCGATTCTGCATTTTGTAAGGGTGACAGCATTGAACTTTCTTTTTCTAAGCTAAAAAACTCGGCTGGAATAGGTGATATTCCTAAATTTCTATGGTCGAATGGGAGCAAAGACTCCACTACTTGGGTAAATGATTTCGGGTGGGTTTGGCTTCAACTAACCAACCAATGCGGAGTTGGGGTTGATTCCATTTTGGTTTCTGAATTACCCAAACCTGCTATTCCATTTTCTGAGGATACCATTCTTTGTGGTAAGGCTAGGTTGGTGTTGGACGCTACCAACCCTCTAAGTACTTACCTCTGGCAAGGTGGGTTTATTGACCCCGCGAACCCTGTTCAAGAGGTCATAGTTCGGGGTTTGTACGCAGTTACCGTTACCAACCCATGTGGAGAGGTTTCAGGTTCGGTTCGGGTTGTTTATCAAGAAGTGCCTACTTTGTCGTTGGCTTCGGAGCCAAATGAGGCGGTTTGCGAACCCACTCCTATCAAAATAAAAGCACTTGCATCTGGTGAAGGATTAATCTACAAATGGAATACTGGTGATACAACGGGGAGTTTAACGGTTAACCAACCCGGTACTTTTTCCCTCACCGTTACCAACCATTGCGGGCAAGCTTCGGCTTCTATTGTTCCTAATTACGTGATGCTAAAAGCTGGTTTTACCCTCGAAAAAACAGAAGGCGAAGCGCCATTTAATGTGGTATCTCAAAATGCGTCGGTGGGTGCTAAGTC
>JAGQYO010000131.1 GCA_020435995.1 Flavobacteriales bacterium
TGTTGGTAGGAGACACCACCCTGACAGGATTGGTAGAAGAATTATCCCAGATAAAAGAAGACCCAGTGGCGGTAGCGGTGAGGGTGGTAGATTGGCCAGTGCAAATAGTAGTATTACCAGAAATACTCAGCAAAGGCAGCGGGTTCACCACAGCTGATGCATTAGCAGAATCGGAACAAGCATTGGCATCAGAGAACACATATTTAAGGGTGTGAGTTCCCACCCCAGCAGAAGCAGGATTAAAAGAAGACCCAGTCACACCCACACCAGAATACACACCACCAGCAGGCACACCCCCATTTAAGTTAAAAGATGGTGCGTTGACACACGAAGCAGGAGGGTTAGAGAATGTAACAGTGGGTTTAGGTGTTACGGTAATGGTTTTTTGAGCAGTATCAGAACAAGAGTTAACATCAGTAAAAAAGTAGGTGATGGTGTGTGCTCCCACCCCAGCAGTAGCAGGGCTAAATTGATTAGAAGCGACCCCATTGCCAGAATAAGAACCACCGGCAGGACTACCCCCAGAAAGGGCAAAAGAGGGAGCGTTGATACAGACAGAGTTGAAGGGTGTGAGGGAGACAGTTGGCAAGGGGTTAACTGTAACGGTAATCGAGTCATTTTTAGAACAAGAGTTGCCATCAGTAGCCGTAACGAAATACTTGGTATTGGTGGTAGGAGACACCACCCTGACAGGATTGGTAGAAGAATTATCCCAGATAAAGGAAGATCCAGCAGCGGAAGCAGTAAGAGTGGTAGAGCTTCCAGTACAAATAATGGTCGTACCAGTGATACTGAGGTTAGGCAATGGGTTAACTGTAATATCGACACTATCCAAGCCCTTGCAGCCATTGACATCTGTTACCGTTACAATGTAAGTACTAGAAAGTGTAGGGGTTACCGTAATAGAATCCGAACTTGCTGTTGTGTTCCACAAATAACTACCTCCAGCTCCAGCCCCTGAAGCACCAATTTTAACTGAGTCTCCTAGACAAATTGAATTAACAGGTCCTGCATTAGGTATAGGTGATACTCGTATTGAAACGATAACAGAATCCTTGTTCTTGCAACCGTTTACATCTGTCCCTACTAGGTTATATTTAGTTGTAGAGTTTGGAGAAACCTTTAGTATTGAAGAATTACTGATATTATTAGTGGGCCATGTCCATATGTAAGAGCTTGCTCCCGTAGAAATCAGCAATGTAGAATCACCTTTGCATATCGATGTGTCATTTGACGCTAACACGCTAGGTAAAGCGTTGGTGATAATGCTTGTCTGTGCGCTATCTGAACAACCGTTTGTGTCCGTTAGAACATATAATATAGTATCCGTTCCTACCCCTTGGTTTGAAGGTGAATATGATGCAGCCAAAAGACCATTGATATAATAGACACCATTAATTGGAGAACCACCGCTCAATGTGAATGCTGTATCATCAACACATTTAGGACTAAAGGGAGCTAGTTGCACAGCTAGATCAGTTCTGTAAGTAATGCTGACGTTAGTATCTGATTTGCAGTCATTTGTGTCTGTTACCGTAAGGGAGTAAATTCCTTGGTTTGTTACAGTAATATAACGAGTTGTGTCATTATTACTCCACTTATATTTTGAAAATGAAATATTAGGTCCAATTGATATAATTGTACCTGCACACAGTATAGTGTCTTTTCCGATTTGAGGCGAAGGCAAAGGATTAACTACCACTTCAATGGTATCTTTTGCAATACAGCCATTTGTATCAACAACCTTTAACTCTAAAATACGGGAAGAACTTATTAACTGAGATTGAGCGGTGGAATTGTCATTCCACAAATAGCTGGTCATTCTATTTGGGCCACTAATAAGAACAGAATTACCAAAACAAAAGTTTGTATCAGGTCCAAGACTAAAACTTGGGAGGGGATTTACTTTTACAGAATCAATTGTATCCGAGCGGCATCCAAAATGATCTATTATGCTTAACGAAACTCCATATTTACCCGAATCGGCGTATGTATGAAAGGGGTTTTGCGAATTTGAAAGTGCGCTACTTTCTCCGAAACTCCAATTCCAATTGCTAATTGTAGTATCACCGATGGTTGAGATGTCTTGAAACTGAGTAGAATCATTTAGGCACACCTCATTGAATGTGAACTCTGCCTTTGGAAGACAGTGAACTTTGACTTGTTTAGTTATTAAAGTATCACAGCCTTTTGAATCAATCACCTTCAAGGTTATAGTCTTAAGCCCACAAGAAGTAAACACGTGAATTAATGTATCTGCAGTATCAGCAATTATTCCATTTACGGACCACTGTTTTACCAAAATTGTCCCATTATTACTTGAAGTGTTTGAAACAAAAAGGCTCGAATCTCCTAAGCATATTTCGTTACTCGTAAAATCCACTAATGGTAATTTCCTAACATAGGTCGTATCAATAAGCGAATCACTGCAACCTTTAGAATCAGTGATTCTGAGTGTCACTAAGTGGTTTCCGTGAGATCCAAATTTATATTGGGGATTTTGAGTATGACTACTATCCCCAACGATTGATGGAAAGTCGAACCGCCATAAATATGAAGTTAAGCCATTAAGCCAATTTGAGTCTACCTGACTAGAGTCTATGAAGGATGTATTGTTTCGAAAACACACTGTGTCCCAAGAGAAATTCGGAATTGGCAGAGGATAAATTAAAATTTCCTTTACGGTATCATCCTCGCATCCTTTAGCGTCCGTAACACCTAAATAGATTTGGAATGTATCACTCGAACTAAAAAGATGATTGGGATGTTGTAAAGCGCTGGAGTCAGTATTTCCAAATTTCCATTTCCAGTTTACAAATCCACCATTTCTAGTGGTTGAGCTGTCAATAAAACTACTACTATCATTCAAACAATTATTGCTAAATATTGGATTAGCCAGGGGAAGGCAATT
>JAGQYO010000132.1 GCA_020435995.1 Flavobacteriales bacterium
CATTGTGCTGCACTGCCATTCAGGTAAAGATCGCACGGGGATTGTGGTGGCGCTCTTGTTGGGCCTGGTTGGCGTTGGTCCAGAAATCATCGTAGCTGATTACGCGGAAAGCCAAAAGCGTCTGTGGCCGCTTTATGAACAGGTATTGACAGAAGCTGGTGGGGAAGAAAATATGAGTTTTTGGGCAAGGCCCACGGCCACTGCCGAAATGATGCAATTGACACTAGCACATCTTGATCATAAATACGCTGGAATTTTGCCCTATCTTTATTCTACGGGGTTGTCAGAATTAGAAATCGTACAGTTGCAGCAGCGCCTGCTCTCGTAATTTAGTTGATAAAAGGGAACGGCCGTATCCGTTTGCCTCATCAACCGTGAATAAAGTTGGATTTTGAGGTGAGTAACGACGGTTTGCCACCACCAGAGCAAGAAGCTGCCCCAGATGCTTATGTTACGATAAGCTGAGATTAGCCTTCTTTGCTTTGACTTGCTCCTTTTTGTATGTGCGAAGGGTCTTGAAGTTCTATCTATCGTTATAGTATAGGTGTTCTCCTCCTAATTTGCTGTATCGAACAGACAAAATTTTAGCTGTTGCAGATTTTTGCGATTCCCTGGTAAGATAGCGTAAGTTCTATAAATCATGTTCTAAATGTCTTATCTTTTTTCTCTTGCTATTTGTCCAATGAATGTAACCAGCATATTAGATTTGAACACTCTTGGGAAAGGTATACCCGCACTTACTCAGCGAAAAGCAGCTACTCATATGGAGGCCTGTGTTTGGTGTTTTACTGAGTGCGGGCATGGAAGTGGTGTAACGCTTTCTATAATAACCGACAATAATGGGAGCGATTCATGCCAAGTCATATGGGATAATCGCCAAATAGAAATCGAAGCTCTTTACAGAGCTTATAACAAAGATGATGCGCCTGAGCAGGGGGCCGAGGCCATAGCGTTTTTGCTTATTCGAGAGAAAACAAACTATACAGCTATCCATAGGGCAGTAACAAGAACCGGCATTGATTACTGGTTAGGTTTTAAGGAAGTGGTTAATGGCCAAATATTTACATTAAGAAGTGGAAGGTTGGAGGTTTCGGGTATTTTGCAGGAGTCTCCTACTAATAAGCCGCTATATCGAGTAAAATCTAAGCTTAGACAAACACATCAATCTGATTCAACAGGCTTTCCTGCTTATGTCGTTGTAGTTGAATTTAGTAAACCTTTGGCTCACATAAGTTATCGAAATGTCGAAAATTGAGCAGCTACATGAACAAGCAATGGATTTAGCTGAAGAAGCATTCATTGCTAAGCGTAATGAGAATACGGAATCTGCAAAAGAGCTTTTTTTATCTGCTCTAGACTTTGAATTGCAGGCTGCTTCTGCATTTCCTGCTGATCAGGAATCGGAACCAACTCGTTCAATTCTTTACAGGAGTGCAGCGGCTTTAGCTTACCATGCCAAAGAGTATGAATTAGCAGAACAATTAGTTGCCAAAGGTTTAAGTGGTTATCCTCCTGATGAAATTAAGGCTGAACTACGAGCTTTACTAGAAGATATAAGTTTTCATTATCATATGTTTCTTGAAGGCACAGAAATAGCTGATAACGAAATGCAAATGATATTGTGGGGGGAAGGAACAGGTTTTGGCATAATATCGGTTGACTTATTTTTGGCTCGCATAGAACAAATCAAAAAAATCTACTACAGGACAGTCGAGCGACTAATTAAAGTGCCTTATCGAACCGCCGGAGGGCCTTCTAAGGATGTTGCTGGTAAATACAATCTGTACCTGAATGGTATGATAGCAGGTAGCTTTGGCGTTTCATTTTCAATTGGTGAACCTGCAAAACAGTTGCCTTTTTCTGGGGAAGTTGGGGAGTTGGTTAGCAAACAAGTAGAACCCCAAGAAATCATTGAAGAAGTTATCTCTTGTTTTGAACTCCTAGAAGAAGGAGATATGGAACAATTGGAACAAAGGTTTGAAGATGATGACTATTTTCAGAACTTTGTTGGTTCTGCTCGGCAGTTGGCTCCCGATGGAAACACAATAAAAAGCGTTAGTATTACGAGCAAAAGGTTTGGCGAAGATAGAGGTGTACAGCTTACTCGAAAGAAAAAAGATCTGCCAAACTTGTCTGAACTGGTGCGTCAAGCTGCTCCGACAGATAAAAGTGAAAAAGACCAAATACAGATTACAGGACGGCTAAAACAAGCTGATAGCATAAAAATTACAAATAAATTTGCTAGTATCAAAATTGTGAAACAAGATGGAAATCAGTCTACTGTCTATGTGCCCGTATCGCTTATGCAGGATGTGGTTCAGCCATTTTATGAAAATTATGTGACTGTAACGGGTAACAAGGTTGGGAATCGCGTTTATTTTGTTGATATTGATGAGGCCGAGTCACCGAAGGATGGTTCTCAATCTAAACCGCAACAACGCCCCTTGATCTAATTACCAAGTTGAATAAATAGTCGGTTCAAAAGCCTACAAAGTAACCGGGAAGCCTGTAAGGTAGTTTTTTGTTTCCGGTTAGCATTCCGGTGCACTACTAGTTTTGGTGGAGTACGGCCGTATCTCTCCACCCCCACACCTTACCCTAACTAACTGGCAAAATGGGAAACGGCCGTTTCCATCTATCAATGTTAGATTTGATTAAAACTCAGCAAATATTTTACACAGACAATGTGTTACAAAGGATTCTTAACATCTAGAAACGCGAATCCGGCAAAATCGGCTGTGTTGACGGTATAAAGTCCCTCAATGCCATGCTCTTTTAGTGTAGCCGCTAAAGCCACATCAAATATTTTCTTCCTCGATTTGACTGTCTCTAACAATTCTAGCAATGTGAACAGATGAGACTGACCTTGATGAAGGATGGTAACACCAGATTCCACATAA
>JAGQYO010000133.1 GCA_020435995.1 Flavobacteriales bacterium
TCGGCAAGGTGAATGTGCAAGAGGCAAAGGCGTCGGTGGCGGAGTTTGGGGTGGCGGGAACGGCCGTTCCTGCCGTAACTGATTAAAAAATGGGACGCGGATAAACGCTGATGACGCGGATTTTTTATCCGCGTTCATCAGCGTCCTAGATTCTTGAGGGGTTTGGTGGCGGATTTACGGCCGTCTTGCTGCAAACGTTCCAGCTGCGGCACCAGCCGACCATGGCATCCTCACTTTGGTAACAGGCGTACAGCTCCTCTAACTGTGCCCGGTCCGCAAAAACGATTCCCACCACATCCACCGTTCTTCCCAGTGAATTTGGGCGGCCACCGATTAGCATCTCCCCAAATAATTCTTTGATCATTACTTATGCAGGATTACAAGTTTTTCACGAGGAAGTAGCCCATTTTAGTATGAAATCTACTTTTTCAGTCCCTTTTATTTCTTTACTTTGATTCCCTGATCTAATGTATAGTTTTTCATGAACAAGAACTGGCTTATCTGCCATACGTGTAGAAATACAACAAACTATTTTGTCATTGATAGCATGTCTAGATATTTTGAAAAAATTGTGAGCATTTTCAATACTTAATGAATCGTTCAAAAAATTGGTTAAATACAATTCGTATCCATCCCAATTCACTTTGCTTGGATCAGCTAGCGCGTATTCTCTCTCCACCCCAGTAATAGCACCATTATCCTTAATACCGATCAAAACACGCCCTTCAACTTTTGAATTAATAAGAGAAGCTACCGCCCTCAAAATTTTGTGCGACATGTTTTTTTTGTTATTTTCACCTGTGTGTGGATCCAAACAGGCTCCTTCCTTAAATTCAACCCATTCTGTTTCGCCGGAGGCTATTAAGGAAACTATTTCATGGTCCTCGTCCTCAAGAATTTGGAATTGATATGGTTCGATATTCTGTATCCGCTCTAATTGGGCAGCTTGATTATTTAGCATAATAAAAATCCTATCGTTTTTTCCTCGGACCATTTGCACAAATTCAATTTTCCCCTTGATTACATTTTTGAAAGATGGCTGCTTTTTATATGGCTTATTTGGCGGTTTCTTATTGTATTCATTTCTAAACTCAATTTCTGCCGCAACATATCCAAACTTTCTCCATGCATGAAGCATAGCTCGTATCTGCCGAATAAATTTCCGATTTACATTGACAAATTCATTAGTGGTAAGATTCGTAACTTCTTGCCGCTGACTATGCTTTTGTAAGCGGATTTTCTTGACATTTATAGTGAACCCGTTTCTATTAATTACTTCGCTTAATTCGTTACCCGCTTCAACACGCAGCCGTTTACCTTCTACTATTGAAACAGCCAATGCAGTGGGAAACTGCTTTATCGAAGTCGAGAAAGTAAGATCATCAGCATATCTAGTGTAGTAACAGCGATGTTGCTTAGCTAATTTTTGAAGCTCGCTATCCAATTTGGCACAAACCATATTTGAGATAATAGGAGAAGTTGGTGCCCCTTGAGGTAAGCAATTTCTCAAGCTACAGATTTGGGCCAATGTTGTTGCAACCCTACCATTAAAGTTGTAAGGATACGACATGAACATGCCTCGAACACGTCCGAAATGAATGGAAGGAAAAAAGTCTTCCAAATCAATATTCAACAAATACCTACGGCCAACATGTTGAATCGCATTAGTAACAATACTCCGGCCATTTACATATCCATGTACCGAACGTTTTGGTTTATATACAAGCTGTAGAACGTAGCTCAACTTTTTTTGTACGATTTTAAGATTGGGAGAAGGTTCTAATAAATACCGTTTGCCCCCACGCCTCTTTGGGATTACAAACTCTTTATATCTTTTTGAGGATGGAAGAATAAAAATGAGGTGTTGTAAGAACGCATAACTTTTCAGCTCAAGAAGATCGGCAACATCTTCTGGGCTTGCTAGGGCAAAGAATTTATCTGTGAGTACTATGTCTGGTGCAGTTAGTTCTGTAATCATTATTTGAAAAAGTAAATAGATACTTGTAGCACAATTCAAGCTTTCCCATTTGCAGCCCAGCAAAGCTATTGGTAAACATGGCAACGGGCTATAAGGCTTTATACCCTAATGATTGCAGCAGGATCAACCGCAAACAGCAATTGCAACTACAAGTATCTATCCTGCTCATGATACCAATGCCATTTAAAATAAGCTAGCCTTTTGAATCAAGTACCATGTCATTGTGAATAAAGGTCGTTCCTCACCACCTACCCAATAACCACCAAAACCACAAATACCAAACCGACCAGCAGCAACAACACCAAACCAACCAATGCTTTCTCCAGCGTAGAAAAGCCTAATCCCGTTGGTTTGGGTGTTTCAAACGGCAGCGGTTCGTTGAGGCTAAAATCGTCGGATTCGTGGGCGAAACGGCCGTGTAATTTAAATGTCGCGTCCACCGCTTTTATGGCCCCAAAAAAGATGAACATGGCGACAACCACATTGCCTCCGCCACTGGCCGTGAAGCCGAGCATATTTGTAAACGTTACGAATACCGAAAAGCCAGAAAGAATCATAAGCAGAACAGCTGCAATGCGGCTCTTTGTCAGCAAAAGGATCAATCCCAAAACGATGTAAAGGGCTGCATCATAAAGCATATCGGGGATCAGAAAGAAACCAATGACCCCTTCGATTACGCCCCAAACCATAAAAGTGATTGAGATATCCTTGACGATCTTTAGCGCTTCGGTGCGGCTTTCAATTTTTGAAAACAGGTTGCTTTTCTTTTTGCTGGATGTAGCAGACATGGTTGGTTCCCTTTGCGTTGTGCGATGGTGTGCCAGGCGACTGTTCCGGCACGAAACTGACAGATAGAGGCATTGTAAACGAAAAACGGCCGTTTCTCAACGCCATAAATCCACCTGCAAGCTT
>JAGQYO010000134.1 GCA_020435995.1 Flavobacteriales bacterium
TAGGCTCCACCAATAACATGGGCGAAGGTGAGTACGATGTATTTGTGGCACATATAGATTCTTTGGGTGATTCTATCATGATTGAAACAGTAGGTACTTTGGACAATGATTATGGTTTTTGTGCTTCCCGCAGTGGAACAACTTCGGTGTGGGCAGCGGGAGTTGCGGTTAAAGATGCTCCAGCCGACAAAAACTCCTACCTCTTAAAATTTAGACCAGAAGGAATGGTTCCTTGCCCTCTAAGGAGAATCTTATTTGTAGACACATTTGTCACTAATTATCATATCCCTGGCAATCCTTCAATTGCTACTGCTAATATTGATTCTAACAAAAGCATACTGGGAGACACCGCAAGAGAAAACAGCCTCTTAGCATATGCCTTGGCTAACAACATCACATATATGCCGCTCTATGGGGTGAATTGGATTTTTGAAAATACCAATGTAAACGCAACCAGAGGCGGTGTACATTTTAAAATATTACTGAATAAATTTTTGACCAAAGCGCGTAGGCAAGGCATTATGTGCGGTTTTATAGCAGACCATAAGATTAGCGTGTTTAATGGCGCTGCACTATACAACCTTACTGACTCCATGCTCAAGTACAATTTTAATCATGCGGGAAAACTCAGTTTCACACTTCTAGAACATGAGTTTTGGAATGCAATGGGTAGCGATGTTAAAACTTTTAGTGGTCTGACTAATGGAAAGACGAATGCACAAATTGTGAGTGCTGGTCAACAGAATGCCAAATTTCAGGATGCATTTAATGATCATAAAAACCTTTTGGATACTCTGAATTTACAACGATTTAAAGATGCTAATTTTTATGGTGTACATGATTATCTAGACAAACTTTACCACAATTGGGATTTAGATGGACATACAAGCATTTACAAAGACACCAATCTAATTGACCAAAAAATAAAAGCTCAAGAATTGGAAAAAAAGAGCAACGCCATTTTTTTAGTGAATTATCAGAGATTTCGGCCTGTACACAACGGAACTGATTTTCTCCATACCAATACTACTGATACTTTTCACGTAAGGCTGAGATACCACCGCCAATCGTTTTTTGGGGCTAACACCCGTTATACTTATTTCTTTCCTTTGTTTTCGGGGGAGTATTGGACGCCAAGTTCACGCTGTAATCCATCGGCTACCGACACAGCTACTGATTATTTGGGCAAGTACTTTCAGGCGGGCTCGAATAACACACCGTGGGCCGTGGAAGACACCTTTATAAGGCAGTACGTATACGTTGTATCCGATACCAATTTCATGACTTCAGACTCAGTTATTCTTAGCGGTATGGCGTGGTTTAAGTATTCGTGTATTTCTTCATACAACTTTAATAAAACCGACCTTCATCCTTGCCCCGAAATTATACAGGAAGAATCGTCGTCTTTTAGGAAACCTAGCGCATCATCCTCCTCCGAAGAATGGGTAGCGTCAGGAATTTCGGTTTTTCCAAACCCTACCAAAAGTGAGGTCCATATTACTAGTCAATACCTCCCACTTCAAGTTGCCGTTTTAAACTCACAAGGTGTGTTTATTGCGACCCAAGATCTCATACAAAATGAAACCACTTTAAGTTTTGATAGGTTCCCCCCTGGCCTTTACATCATTCGTATTAGGACCCCAAATGAAGAAATTAAGACAGTTAAACTCATCAAACAATGAAGTGCTTAATTCTTACATTTTCCTTTTTTCTTGGATTGAATCTTTTTAGCCAAAAAACCAATTTCTTTATTTCTTCGCAAGTAAGTTTTCCATACAAACATAGTTGTGCGGGTATAGAGCAAAAAGGAGATAAAATTCATTCGGTGTACATAGGTGATAGGCACTCTGGGTATGCAATGAAATGGGTGAAATATGATTTATTGGGCCTAGGAATTGACGAAGTATCAATCACTTGTCCTTATGATGACTATGGCTTATTTGGTTTTAAAATAATGAAAGATGGGGGGCTCGTTTATAATGGCTACGGAGTTAACAGAATTGGACCTGCAAATTTCTTTTTTAAACTCGATTCTAATGGCACTGAGGTTTGGTCTTTGCGCGATTCTATAGCTATTTATCATGAAATTGCTATGATTAACGATACGACCATTCTTTGTATTATAGAATTAGATAAAAAATATAAGAATATTTTACCCGGAACTTATTTGACTAAATTAAATTCGAATACTTCATCAATCGAACCTCTAAAAACTTTAAAGGACATAAAAAGTATGATACCTAGTTCCAGCAAAATATCTCTTTCCAGTTTAAAAATACTAAATGACGACATCGCTATAAGCTTTAGGGTAAGTACTTCGGATACTTCTTTTGTATTGCTATTAGATAAAAACGGGGGGCTCCTGGCTTCGAGCGGCCCATTGGTTGGGAATTTGACTGGAATCGAAATATTTAAAGACAACTACATTTTAAACCTTACTAAAGTATTGGGAGTTGGGGAGAGGTCCAGCATAGTGCTATTAGACAAAGAATTAGAGTATCTAGCTACAATATTTTCTAATGATTCTGGGCTATTTGAGCTAGCCGCTGGAGGGGCATATTGGAGCTTTGATAAGGCACTAATTCCATTTCTTGAAATGGATTCACTTAGGACTTTTATGATAAATTCTTTTAGATGGTATCATCCAGAAAGAGGTTTGATTAGGAAATGTAAGTACACTGTTGAAGACGAAAAATTAAACTTAAGCTATTTCCAAGTTTTCTCAAATTATAGCTTTCTGTCCACCGTTACTTATGATAGTTGGAGTGGCTATTTTTCATCCATCCTCAAAACCGACTCCCTCGGCCTCGTCTACAATACAGATATAATTTGTGATTGCAAAGATTTTAATACAGGAATAGAAAC
>JAGQYO010000135.1 GCA_020435995.1 Flavobacteriales bacterium
GTAACATGTACATTTTCTGTGGCGGCCTCCTGTTCTCCAATACCCGTGTTGTAATCCTTACAATCACATATTACATCAGTGTTGTAGACTAGGCCAAGGGAGTCGGTTTTCATGAAAAGATTGCCAGGATAGGTTGGATTTAAGTATGCATCAAATAAAAAACCATTGCCCATTGGAATTGCTCCCACAGTAGTGAAGTGCATATAATTTTTATTTGTGTACTGGCATGTTCTGATTAATTCAATTGATTTATTTCCAACTTTATAAATTCTAAATTCTTTTCTCTCCCAAGCCCACGTAGAATCATAATAAGTTGGAGTAAATCCGATTAAATCACCAAGTAAGTTGGGGCCATAAATTGGAATCCGATTAAATTTGGGAGTTGTGTCGACTAATTTGAACTCTAGATTGAGATTTAGATCTAATAGTAGAATTTCATACTTATTATAATTTTTATCGCCATTATATCTTGAAATAATATTAAAATTATCGTGGAAATCGGAATTAGTCAGATTTGATACTTCTAAGAATCTTGTTTTGATTAAACCTTTATCAATATGTAATATTCCGTAAACGCTTGGAATATTATTCGATAGTTGAAACCAAAATCCGTTACTGTTGGTGGCAAACTTTGTAATCGTCTTAACTTTAGTTGTATCTAAGCCATGTTTCTTATATATAGGGTCCAATGAATACCTCCAAATAACTTCTCCTCCATGATTTAATTTCACTAGAAATTGTTGACCGGCCTTGAATGAAGAATAGCCTATGTGAACATTTTCTATTGCGATGTCTATTGAATCATTAACTGACGAACAATGGCTATAAGTGCTACTGTCAATTCTTTCCCAGATTTTTTGTCCATGGACATCGAAGCAATAACTAAAATTCTGGACCGGAGAATTTACTACAGTGATATCTTCACCTATTCCTGTAAAGAATATTCTCTTGTCGTCTGAAATTGAAGCTGCATAAATACTCTGATTTACGAACGGTATTGATGGCGAAAAGTGACTTACAAGTTTTCCTAGATTATTGTAATTTCCAATATGAACCCGCGTTCGTTGGCTTGTTACATTATTAAAGATAATGACAAACTCACCATTTAATTTTGAAACAATTTTTTCCATCCTCAAATCAAGAGAACCTCCGATTTGATCATTTTCAAGAAAAGTAGCTTCTTGAGCAAAAACTCTAAAACCAACTTGAAGTCCAATGAAAAGTAAAAACACATTCTTCATTGCTTAATAATTTTTAGTGTTTTTACACCTTCATCAGAGAGAACTTGAATAAAATGGACTCCTCTTGAGATGTTATCAACGCCTAATACAACATCTTTTGAATTAAGCTTTAAGTCAATTAGAACTCTTCCTGATAAATCAAGAAGAATTATTTCGTTTAACATTATGCTACTCTCTAAGTTTAGTACAATTTGTGATGGATTGGGATAGATTTTTAAACTCCAATTTTCATCATTTTTATTGTTCAAAACGGATGTCGCGCTTAAATACCCATTGGCAGACCTAGGTGCTCCTGAGTGGGGCAAACATTCATGTAAATCAGTATTTGAAAATAATTCATCTTTCAAACAGTGGTAAGGGAACCAACCAAATCCACTCACTCTTACCCGATTAAGACGAGGAAAAAACGTATCAGTTTCACAAATTTGATATTGAACGATAAAAGTATCTTCAACATGATTAAAATTATTATTTGAGTAAGTCGTATTCTGAAAATAAGATCCTAAATGTCGACCCTCAGTAGTGACAGTTTGACTACCACATCTATGAACCGTCAGACTGGTATCAAACCATTCTCCAGAGAAAGTTGGAAAAATATAAGTATCTCGGCTAGTGTCATTTCCAAAAAAAGAAAGACGTTCTCGAAACATATTTACTTGGCGTGTATCGGGGTAATTTGTAGTTAAAAAACGAATACCCCTATCATCGGGCCAGTAATTTTTATAATGCGTTAGAAAAATGGCATTAGACCTAGTTTCTAACTCAATAGCTCGTGAAAGCCGAGCCGAATCATCAGAACGAATGTGAGCATTAGTGAATACTGAATCGTTCGGTTGAATAAACCATAATTTATCTATATAATCATGAACACCTCTAAAATTGGCATCCTTATACCGTTGACTCTGTAATGTGTCTAAGATATTTTTATGGTCGTTATAAACATTGACAAAATGGTCGTTCCATAAATTCTTTGATATTGATTTAGGAATAAGATTTGCCGTGTTGCCCGAATATGCTGTATACTTCAATGAATTCCAAAATTCATGTTCTAAATAAAGAAAGGAAAGTTTTCCTGCTAGGTTATAATTGTACTTCATCATTGAATCTGTTAGGTTGTAATTCGAAGCCCCTATATATGCAGTGTCTGACGCACTCGTAGAGCTGGCCATCGCACAATGTATTCCTTTTCTTTTTGCCTTTGTAAGAAATCGATTGAGTTGTGTTTTATTGTCAATTCCATTTATAGTTTTTCCATGGTTTGGGGGCTCAAAAATCCAATTAGTTCCAAACAAGACTAGATACTTAATTTGGTTTGTATCGGCAAAGTCCAATAATAAATTTTCCATGGTAGTATCACCTAGAAGCGTTTTTGTTGTATCAATGATGCCTGAGTTATCTTGAAGGACAACTATAAAACTATCCACCATCAAAATCCTCTGCAATGGACATGGCTGTTGCCAGTTTTCACCGAAATGTGTGAGGTAGCCATTCTTATTGCCAGATGA
>JAGQYO010000136.1 GCA_020435995.1 Flavobacteriales bacterium
GGACCAGTACGCGCACGAGAGCGACCCGTATTTTGCCACCGCCCGCCTGTGGGACGACGGCATCCTCGACCCGGCGCAGACACGAATGGCGTTGGGTTTGGCGTTTTCGGCTACTTTGAATGTGGGGTTGGGAAACGGCCGTTTCGGCACCTTCCGTATGTAAACCTTTTTTGTGGTGAAAATTATGAACCCTGTAGCAATTTTGCGTGACCAGATTGACGAGTATTTCAGTAAATCAGACTTTCGCTCGCTTTGTTTTGATCTTAAATTTGATTACGACAATATCAGAGGTGATACAAAAAAGGATAAGATTCAGGAGTTTGTAATCGAGTGTCATCGACTTGGCAGATCGAACATTCTCGATAAGCGATTAATAAAGCTCCGTCCAAA
This sequence comes from Flavobacteriales bacterium, assembly GCA_020435995.1. Lineage (GTDB taxonomy): Bacteria > Bacteroidota > Bacteroidia > Flavobacteriales_G > Salibacteraceae > JAGQYO01. The sequence continues at coordinate 391 of JAGQYO010000136.1, forward strand.
TGTAAATTGGCAAAAATTAACAAATCATTCCCCATTTAACACAATCGAACAAAAAGAACAACCCTACGTTCCAATACAAGGGGAAGTCTTAGGGACTTTAATCACCGAAGATAATAATGAACTTAATCAAAGTCAAAACGATCCCGACTCAACAACAATTTCTCAAGAAAAAGTCATCGATAAGAAAAATACATCTTCCTTTCTTGATGGTGCGGAGAAATTCTCTCAAATTACTTTAGCAAAAAGAAGCAACTTGCTACAACGAACAGTGAAAATAATCGAGGAATCAAAGGGAGGGTTCCTTACGATTGAGGAATCTGCATTGCTCGAAGACAGAGAAACGGGACAAATGCGTGAAGTAGACATAGTTCTCACCGGCAGCTTAAATTCTCATCCGATTACGGTTTCCTTTGAAGTTGTTAACCGAAGCAGAAGGGTTGATTCAAGTTGGGTAGAACAAATACTACGAAAGCATCAGGTGCTTCCTACAAATAAGCTCGTTTTGGTTAGTGGGTCTGGTTTTACCACAACTGCCCAAAATAAAGCAGAGTTGAATCGCGCAAAAGTCGTCGATCTGAGTAGTGGAGATCACGAGCTTCGAGATTTCTTAGAAAGTGCTGCATATATCCAAGGGGCAACGGCTACAGTATTCTGTTTTGTTAAGCATGATGGAGAGCCGCAATTAATTCATTCAGATATAGAAATTAAAATGGGGGAATTACGTCAAACAGCTTCCGATCAAGCAAAAGTTCTTTTAAGTAACACACGGCTTCAGGAAATATTTTTCGAAACCGATCAAGAGCCAGGCGAAGCACATTTCGAATTATGTTCCAACTTTCCCGTCACCATTTATGGCCGAAAAAACCAGTCTTCTATTGAACAGTTTAATGAAATATATTTTATTGCTGATGTTAGGAGAAAACATTATCCAGTAAAGCTATCATCCTTTACCTATGATGGGATCGAATTTATCTATGGCTCTATAAAATCATCGGACTCCGAAATTGGTTTTGTAGGTAGCGTTGATGGAAATATGTGGCAAGAATTTGAGGTTCCCGGTAAGAAAAAATAAAGCTCTAATGAAAACCTAAAATTATTATGGAAAAACGTATAAAGCATAAACATGGCACCCCGAACCCAATAATTCTACAGGAAGAAAAAGCAATTTTATTGGCTGTCGATAGAGCCTTAGCATCTACGTCTAATTCAGCGACCGTCGGTAGAAATGGGGAAATTCCACTGTTACAATTCTTAAATCGATATCTACCCCAAACATTAAGGGCAGTGAGCGGTCATTTTGTACCACCAAGTGGAATTTTATCACCTCAAATAGATGTACTCATTCTTGATTCAAGGTATCCATTATTAGCAGAAAATGCAGATGGAACTGTGCTTGCAATGCTCCACTCGGTAATATGCGCAATTGAGGTAAAAACTAGACTCACTACGCGTGATATCAAATTAGCTTGGAAAAACAGCAATAAAATTTTGGAACTAGCTTCCGAAGTTGAAAATTATGGCAATGTGGAGAATTGGAAGGCAATTTGGACAGATGTTGTGGCATATCGATGTGCTCAACGTTTAGATACTTTAGAGAATAAATATATTGAAGTTGGTGAACCTCAAAAAGGCGGCCTCGATATTTATATACTTCGATTTCAAGAAAAGGATCAACCTAGTTCAATAGAAATTGGCGGAGAGTTTCATTTTGAACCCCCGTCCGACGACGAAGAAGCGAATGAATCAGAAATGGTACAAGGTTTTTGGCCAACTTGCAGAGCTAGTTTTACTCCCTTATCAGATTTCTATTATCATTTAATTCAAAATGCCTATTATACACTTGGCACAAGAGATTATTCTTTTGATCAAATAGGCGAACATTTTCTTCATTATATGTCCTGGTCCACAGGTTCATGGGATGATTTATATTCGGAAAAACTCAAAAACCCCCCACTATAGCAGACAATTGTTAATATCTTGGGACCAAAGTCTCCACTATGGTTTGTATCCGACACAAACGCGGATGGTGCTGGGTTTGGCGTTTTTGATGAGGGTGAATAGTGGGTGGGGAAACTACCAACTCGTTCTACGCTCGGCGTGGGATGCAGGCCCGGGCGCTCCGCGCTCACGGGAAGCCGTTAGTGCTAAAAATTTACCTGGATAAGGTGTCATTTCGATGTCCTCCGAGAAATCTTTCTACTATGCCAGCAAGATTCCTCACTCCGAAGACAGCCTGCCCTGAGGCTCTCGAAGGGTTCGGAATGACAAGTTTGCTACCTGTTGGAATGCAGGCCC
>JAGQYO010000137.1 GCA_020435995.1 Flavobacteriales bacterium
TTAGGATATCATTTTGAATAGTTCCAGCCAATTGTGATTGATCTACGCCCTGCTCTTCAGCAGCCACAATGAAAAACGCCATTATAGGAATTACAGCACCATTCATGGTCATCGAAACTGACATCTTATCCAATGGGATTTGATCAAAGAGAATTTCCATGTCTAATATAGAGTCGATGGCCACCCCGGCCATACCCACATCTCCAAATACGCGTGGGTGATCGCTGTCGTAGCCCCTATGAGTGGCCAAGTCGAATGCAACAGAAAGCCCTTTTTGGCCTGCGGCTAAATTTCTTCTATAAAATGCGTTTGATTCTTCAGCCGTACTGAATCCTGCGTATTGCCTCACCGTCCATGGCCGCTCGGTGTACATACTGGTATATGGCCCGCGAAGGTGAGGAGCTTTTCCCGCTCCAAAACCCAAATGCTCAACTTCTCGCAAATCATGAGGGCCATAAATAGGTGGAACGTTCACTTTTTCTGGAGCTTCCCATGAGTTGAGGTTGCGCTCCTTTAACCATTCAGCAGATGTTTTTGAAGCACCATTGGTATCTAATGTAATCTTCGAAAAATCTTTTCTCATAAGTCAGCCTCCTTTAATTCTTCCGAAAGCCTTGATTCTTCCAGTTCTCCAGCGAGTCTTAACAACTCAATAGGGGCAAAGGCGGGATTTTCTTCAAATTCATTTTCTAGCAATTCTGGAATTTTGTCAAGGGCCTTTTCGTTTTTGTTAGGATAAAGTGTAACGCCCAAAATTTTTGATTTCCCCATATTTAATAAATCCAATTGAGCCTGGGCATCTTCTTTTAATTCACGAGCCAAGTTTCCGCTTGTCATAAGACCCAGAAAACCACCTTTCTTTTCTATTTTTTGAAATTTTTCCCATGCTTTTCTGGCCAATTCGTTGGTTAGGTATTCAATATAATACGAGCCACCTGCTGGGTCAATTACTTTGTCGAAGTACGATTCTTCTTGCAGTACAATTTGCACATTTCTCGCAATCCGATGTGAGAATGAATCCCCTGTAGAAAAGGCCGTATCGAAAGGGAGAATTCGAATTATATCTGCCCCACCTAAAACGGCAGACATAGCTTGGGTGGTTCCTCGCAGCATGTTTACATAAGGATCGTAAACCGTACTCAAAAACTGGGATGAGATGGATTGAATATACGCCGTTTTGCTACATTCATGCTTTGGTGAATAGGCACTAATCACTTGCGACCAAAGCATTCTAAACGCCCTAATTTTTGCTATCTCAGAAAAATAATCTCCTCCAATTCCCAATTGAATTTTTATCAGCGCAGAGGCATCATCAATTGATTTTCCGTTTTCCATTAGGAATACTAAATATTCGTGGGCATGGGCGAGTGCAAAGGCCAATTCAGAAACTGCATTACCTCCTGAGTTATGGTATTCTTGCGCATTTACTGAAAACAACCTCCACCCAGTGTAGGGCTTTAAAACTTCTACATCCGCTAGTATGGATGGTGAAAGTGGGGTCCAATTTCCAGTTTGAGCTGAATTTCCGATGGGATCAAAATTCAATTGAAACCGAGACAAGTTCGTCTTGTCAGGGTTTGGAAAAGCTTTGTTAAGGTTTTGAGTTAATACTGATAAATCGGAATAACCGCAAAATCCCAAAGCGATATACTCGGGTAGAATATTTTTTAAAGTTTCCGTTGTCGGATTTCCATAAGTACAGATTCCCGTTAATCCCGCGTTCAATCTCTTGAGAATTTCTGCATTGTCTTGTTTAGGTTGGCCGGTAAGTTTAAATTCCTCTTCAATCACCCACTCGTTGCTAGTCGATTTTGAACTTCTTCTAAAAGATCCAGACCCTGGAGCTTCATCGGCAGGAGATGGGGATTCGGTATGATAGATCGGCTCTATGGCTATGCCAGACAGGTTGGTGCCAGTTAAATCTGAGTAGGGTTTTCCTTTCAGGTCTTTTTCGAGCTTGTTTATCCAATCGGCTTTCGTAAAGGGCTCAAACTCACCAAATAATTTTTCCTTTTTCATGTTTTCATGTTGCGGACTCAAAAGTAAGAAATTGGAAATGGGTAATGTAAGCGTGGATCGTGCTAAATCTTATTTTTCGACGATGATAAAAATGTCCTCATTTTCTTTTTTCATGAGGTATTTCTCTCGCGCAAATTTTTCAAGGTTTTGGTCGTTGGTTAGCAGTTCGTTGAGGTCGTTTCGGGTTATATCAATCTGCTCCTTGAAATAGCGTTTGTTTTCTTCGAGTTCATTCAACTCTCCTCTAAGTCTCATGAGGCTAATCATATCGTTGGCATCAAAAAATAGCATGTAAATAAAGAACACCACCAAGGTTAGGGTGTATTTATTTCTTATCCATTTTGGAGTTTTTTTAAGCTTTTCGACCAATCGTTTAGGCATGGGTCAAATGTAGTTGGAAGTAGAAGTTAATTGATACCGCAAGAATTGAAATTATAGACAATGGCTTGGTTAAAAACAAAAACCCCATTCATGTACCGAACGGGGTTTTCTTTTATTCTAAAAATTATTTTATCCTAAAAAGGGATATTTGTAATTCGTAGCCGGAACGAATGTTTCTTTAATCGTTCTTGGAGAAACCCATCGAATGAGATTCAAATAAGAGCCTGCCTTGTCATTTGTACCCGAACCACGGGCTCCACCAAATGGCTGCTGACC
>JAGQYO010000138.1 GCA_020435995.1 Flavobacteriales bacterium
GTACTGCGCTTCAAACTCATATCGCAGGTGATGGAGACTTGAGTTCCACGAACGAATTGAATAACAGTTTGTCACTAAGTGGAAACACGCTTTCGGTAACGGACGCAGGAGGAAGCAAAACCGCTGATTTATCGGTCTTCAATCAGTCTGCTCAAACTACTGCATTAGGTTCAAGAATCACAGCAGATAGCAATCGATTAAATGGAGTAGCCTCAGGAATAAACACTCGAATCGTCAATGACAGCCTTCGATTAAATGGAGCAATAGCTTCAAACGCAGCCTTGAGTACGCGTATTACAAATGATAGTTCAGCGTTGAAAACTCTTATAGCAGCAGATGGCGATTTGAGCGCGACAAATGAAATTCAAGTATTATCGATTTCAAATGACACTATTTTCCTGAGTAATGGTGGTTTTGTAAAACTACCGGCTTCTGGCGGTGGTGGAGGATCTTCCAATGAGATAAAAGATGCCGATAATGATACTAAGATTCAAGTTGAAGAAAGTACAGATGAGGATATCATCCGATTTGACCTTGGTGGAGTTGAACGTTGGGCGATGATTGGTCAAACAATTGTCCCTGGGAATAATTCGTTTAACACAGCAATTGGTAAAGATGCTCATTCTGCCATGTTCTTTGGTCGATGGAATTCGGCTTTTGGTTACGAATCTATGAAATCGAATACCGATGGTGAAGGTAATTCTGCTTTTGGATTTTCTTCTTTGAAGTCTACCACGACAGGGGATAAGAATGTTGGATTAGGCTATGCAACTTTGTTTAGTCTAACTACAGGGAATAATAACACTGCTCTTGGTTATTCTGCCGGTGCGACCAATAATGGAAGTGGTGGCGTATTTATTGGATATTCTGCTGGTTCTGCCGAAACGGGATCTAATAAATTGTATATCGAAAACTCAGCGACAACGACCCCACTCATTTACGGCGAATTTGATAACGATTCTCTTCGTTTTAATGGTTCAGTATCTATAAAGGATGGTTTAAGCTTGCCTACAGGTGCTGGAGCAGGAAAGGTTCTTACATCGGATGCAAGTGGAAATGCTACTTGGCAAACTGCTGCTGGTGGTGGAGGAGGATCTTCCAATGAGATAAAAGATGCCGATAATGACACTAAGATTCAAGTGGAAGAGAGTGCTGATGAGGATGTGATTCGTTTTGATATTGGAGGGACGGAGAAATGGGTGATTCAGAAAAACAGACTTGAACCATCAAATACAGGCTGGAACATTTTTATTGGTGAAGAAGCAGGAAACAGTATGACCAACTTGGGCAGTAATTCTGCCAATACTGCTGTAGGTCGTCGTGCAATGTACCAAGCGACTGGCGGGTATAATAATACAGCTTTAGGAAGTACTGCGCTCATGAAAAATGGTAGTTGGTATAATGTTGCAATAGGTAGTGCGGCTCTTGAAAACAATTCAAGTGGTCAACAAAATACAGCAGTTGGTTCTAGTGCTATGAGATTAAATATTTCAGGAAATTTTAATGTTGCTGTTGGTCGAAATGCCTTATACTCAAATACTACGGGTGGAAGTAATGTTGCGGTTGGGTCTCAATCTTTATATAATAGTTCTGGTGCACATCGAAATACGGCAGTGGGTTTAAGTGCTCTCAACAAAACTACCACAGGTAATAATAACTCTGCGTTAGGATACGTAGCTTTATTTAATAATAGTACTGGTTATGATAACAGTGCACTTGGTCGCGGTGCTCTTTATGCGAATACGACAGGCTATTCGAATACTGCAGTTGGTTACTATGCTTTTGGTAGTGGAAGTTCTTACTCAAATTCGAGTGCATTTGGAAATGGAACAGTGATTTCTTCTTCGAATCAAGTAAGGCTTGGTAATTCTTCGGTTTCCTCGATTGGTGGTTATACAAATTGGACGAATGTGTCTGATGCCCGTTTTAAAAAGAATGTGCAAGAGAAAGTAGTTGGGCTTGATTTTGTTTTGGCTTTACGTCCTGTGACGTATAACCTTGATATGAGTGCCATAGCAGAGTTTCATAACACTCCAGATAGTTTAAGGTTATTTGAGGCTGAAGCAGAAAAGGAGCGAATTATTCAAACAGGCTTTATCGCTCAAGAAGTAGAAGCTTCGGCAAAAAAACTAGGTTACGATTTTAGTGGAGTAGATGCCCCTAAAAATGAGAATGATAATTATGGGTTAAGGTATTCTGAGTTTGTAGTACCTATTGTAAAAGCCATGCAAGAGCAGCAAGCTATTATTGAAGCTCAAAACAAGGAGATTGAAAAGTTGAAGTCTCAAAATTCTGAAATTGACTTATTGAAGTCTCAATACCAAGAGTTGTTAAAGCGACTAGATAGTATGGGTAATTAGTAGAGTTTCTTACTTTACTGAAAAAGCCTTTCTGGAAACAGAAAGGCTTTTTTTTGTTGAAAAATATTCTTTCCTTGTTTTGTTTTTTGAATGCTAAAAACCAATTAAATTAGCATTCTAATATAATTAGTAATTAGGTTAATTAATAAGAGTAAGAATTGGTTGTCACTTCGAGTGATTCTGAAAGAATTGTATCGAGAAGTGCTACTTAAAAAGGTCTAGGTTTCGATACATTTCG
>JAGQYO010000013.1 GCA_020435995.1 Flavobacteriales bacterium
GGCCCCTTTTTCTTTTAATAAATATCCAGAAATCGATAAGTTCTTTACGAAAATTAACTCTTCCATATATTATTTTTATTCTTTGAATTATTATTGAGCATATGGACAAGGACGACCCATTTAATATACTAGGCAAAGCTTTTATCGAAAGTATTATGGAGCAGAAAAAAGAAAGTGATTTAATAGTGAAAACATTACCAATAAGTTCCTTAATCGAGGCTTTGCTGTCATATAGAAATGAAAAGAATTATTCATCTCAATATTCATTGGATCTAAAGCTTGAGCGAGTTGATAAAATAGTTCCACTTAATTATTACACTAAATTCAAGACACTATCATTTTATCAAGATGCTAAATCAAATTCTTTAATTAGAAACAATTTACCACCTAAACCTAACCTTGATGATATTGACATTGGTTTGGCAATACTCGAAGATTATTTATTCGAGTTAAAAATAGATACCAGCAATTCGGAGCAATTAAAGGTCTATAAGCTTTTAAAATGCAGATTGAACAACCCTCATTTTGAAGAAGATCTTGCACTTTTTTTTCGAGGAGGTGAGGGTATACCTTTTCCAAGAAGAAGTGATATTTACATAAGAAAGTTATTTAAACAATTCGGTCATGATGTAGAGTCTAATAATTCAAATAGCGGTTTTTGGGTAGAGGAGGCTTTAAAAAAACTCAATATTCAAGAAATTGCTGACTTAGTTACTAAAGGTTTGTTTTCGAAGAGAGATTTTCGTGTTCTTGGTAAACTGGATGACTTTAATCTGGATGACGTTTTCGAAGCTGCAGAGCTTGAATTTAAACGCTTTATTGACGAATCAATTAATGCCGGAAAGGACGTAGAGTTGGGTGATTTAGTTGCTTTAAATTTTAATACTGAACTAATTTTTGAAAGTGATTACAATTCTTCTGACAAGGACTTAAATGACCTTGTAAAAGAGGCAAAAAGAAGGTACAGAAAACATGGGGAAATGCAGGTTGCAATTGAAAAACTGTGGGATGCATTCGAAAGATTAAAAACTTTTTACGATCCTGATAAGAAAAGTTCAATAAAAAAAATTTTTAATAACATCTCATCACCAGAATTACTAGATGTAATAGAAAATGAATTTACGCAACTTACCAAAATCGGCAATAACTTTCGAATTCGACATCATGAAAACGGAAAAATCCTTATCGATAATGAGTTAGAGTTAAAATATTTGTTTTTTCGGATGTTGTCCTTACTAGATTTTTGTATTCCTAAGCTTAAAAAATAAGGATGATTATTTATTCGCTTCTAAAAAAATCGAGGGCCGACAAATGAATCAGGTGAGTGTCTTTGTAATAATAATGTAGAATTTTGTTGTAAGGATATCCCAACTCGGCCATTTTCATGGCTCCTTCTTGACTCAGCCCTACTCCATGCCCAAATCCCTTCCCTTCGAAATACACATATCCGTCAGACGCTTTAATGGTAAAAAATGTAGAGCGCAAACCCCAATCTTTTCGAATATCCTTTAACCTAATGGTTGTATCTAAAGGTGAAAGAAAAACATCCCTCACATCGGGGCAATAACTCAAAACATACTCGCGGTAAGTGGAATCCTCAACAGGGTACTTGTAGTTCTTTTTAAGATAGTTCAGCCATTTATCTTCAGGTATAAAGGTTTTCCAATTGTAGTGTGGCATATCCTTACTAAATGTATCGGGTACCGAGCGCAAATACCCCATAGGTTTGCTCCACGCATCTTCCGAGTTAACCGTTTGTCCGCCCGAATTAGAATGAAATACAGCCTGAATTAAATTGATATCACTGTCGACCAGTACCAAACCTTTTGTGGCGTTTACCGCCCTCACAATATCAGGGTTTCTCGTACTTTTACCTTTGTACACTTGGCTATTTACGCGGTCGCACACATTAAATCCATACTTCGAGTACTTGTTCAAGTTGGTAAGTACATAAGTTCGTGCTATAATTGCCTGAACCTTGTAGAACTCAAAAGTTTCTTTTGAACCTGACTCAGCTTCCACTACACCAGCTATATAGTGTTCGATATAAACACTATTGACCAACTTTAAGCGATTTCCGTTTACCGTCAGAACTAAATTGTCATTGTAAGTTCGCCGGTCTGTCTTTGGGTTCGTTCCTTTTAAATTGAAACATGCGCCCCATACTTTTCGGGTTAAATTTACTTTATGATAAGAGCCTATAATTTTACCTCCAGAGGTAATTTGAACCTTACCTCCCGAAACGGCGGCCAGAAAAGTTTGGTTTTCTGCCATTGTTTTTACTGCATGGCCATCTCCAATAAGGTCGTAACTACCCAGCTCAATCGAAATTAAGGAAGACGATGGCAACGTTCCCCAAAATATTCCTACGTTGATAACTTCACGAATGGCAAAGCCACCCAATTGAAGCCCAAGAATAAAAATAGCTGTGATTATATACCGATGCATGATGGAAACAAAAATAGATTCGCGAAGCGGGGGTTTATTTTCCTTCCGACAGAGTTTTCAACATCAGACTAGCAGTAATTTGTGAAGCCCCTGATCCACCTAGTTTTTCCTCCAACAGTTGGTAGTTGGCCATGAGCTGATCGCGTTCTGGGCCCTGTGTAAGTATCTTCTTTAGTTCTGCGGTAATTTGTTTTTCATTAAACTCACTTTGAATTAACTCTCTCACAATTTCTTTGTCCATGATGAGGTTGACCAGAGATATGAACTTCACTTTAACTAGCAATCGCGCTATCATTACAGATATGGCACCACCCTTATAACACACCACCTCTGGTACTTTAAAAAGTGCTGTTTCTAAGGTAGCTGTGCCACTGCTCACCAAGGCCGCACTGGCGTGCAAGAGCAAATCATAGGTTCTGTTTTGAAGAATTTTAATGCCATCGTTTTTTGCAAATCCCTTGTAATAAGCCAAAGTTTGCGACGGAGCTCCTGCTATAATAAACTGGTAGGCTGGAAAGTGCTTTTGCACCTTTAAAAAAACTGGCAACATAGCTTCAATTTCCTGCTTTCGGCTTCCTGGAAGTAGTGCAATAATCGGTTTTTCATTAAGACCATGTATTTTTGCAAAATCAGCCAACGATACTTTCTCCTTTCGAAACTGTTCGATGGCATCAAGCAAAGGATGACCCACAAATTCAACCTCAAAATCGAATTTTTTATAAAACTCCTTTTCAAAGGGCAAAATCACGAACATTTTATCGACCACCTCCCGGATTTTAAAACCTCTGTTTTGCTTCCAAGCCCAAATCTGGGGAGATATATAATAGAAAACCTTAATGCCCTTCTTTTTAGCCCATTCGGCAATTCTTAGATTAAAACCTGGGTAGTCGATCAGAATCAGCACATCAGGTTGGTAACTTTCAATATCTTTTTTGCAAAAGCCAATGTTTTTAAGGATAGTTCCAAGATTCATGATAACCTCTACAAAACCCATAAAAGCCAGATCCTTGATGTGTTTTACCAGATGTGCCCCTTGATCTTGGATGTGGTCGCCACCCCAAGCTCGAAACTCCGCATTGGGATCCTGTTTTTTCAGTTCCTTAATAAGGTTTGATCCGTGGAGATCGCCTGAAGCTTCACCAGCAATAAGGTAGTATTTCACTAGATATAGAAATAAGTAATGAAGGCGATAACGTACGCAAAATTCACGATAAGAATTCCCCTTCCTATTTTATCCTTTTTAAGTTTATTGAGTACCAACCACATAACACCAGCGTTGATTCCAATACCCATCAAACATATATTTTCGAAGTAGGTCGAAGAGTAATCGAATAGTTCCTGGTTGACGGAAATAGCCAAAAGATAGACTACAATTGGAGGGATAATTAAACCCAAAAATGCTCCTAAAAAAAGGTTATCGTTTATTGACATCATAGCTTCCAAGATTTTAAGGTGCTTAGCGTTGGATGTGAAGTTAGGTCGTACTGAACGGGCACTACAGAAACATAGTTATTCTCCAAGGCCCATATATCAGTATCATCTCCTTTATCGTGATTTTTGAACTTACCAGTGAGCCAATAATACTCATGGCCCGTGGGGTCGAGGCGGGTTTCAAATTCCTCTTCCCAATTACCGTCGGCTTGTCGACAGATTCTAATTCCCATGATCTCACTCTCGTGCAGTTTCGGAATATTCACGTTCAAGCATACTCCTTGAGGTAATCCTTCAGAAAGTACTTTTTGTGTAATGGTGCGCGCAATTTTTCGAGAAGCACTAAAATCAGCATCAATACCGTGATCCAGCAAAGAAAAACCAACACTGGGAACTCGCTCAAGGCTTCCTTCCACGGCGGCAGACATGGTGCCCGAATAGATAACATTAATAGAGGCATTGCTACCGTGATTGATGCCCGAAACGATGATGTCTGGCCTTTCGGTGCCCAATTTATGCATTGCAAGTTTGATACAATCTACAGGCGTACCGCTGCAACTGTAAACTACCAATTCTTTTTCCTCCCTAATTTTATTTAACCTCAAGGTAGAATTTACGGTAATACCATGTCCAGTTCCAGACTGAGGTTTGTCGGGTGCAACAACCATCAACCTTCCCAAATCTTGAATTGATTCAATTAGCGCATTTATCCCTGGGGCTGTTACGCCATCGTCGTTACAAACCAATATAAAGGGTTTTCTCATCTATTAATATCTTTTGAATTCTGAACACAATATAGCTGCAGCAATAGCCACATTAAGTGATTCACCTTGGCCAAATCGGGGAATCATAACCTCACGTGTGAGCATTTCCTTAACATCTTCTCTCAATCCGTGTGATTCACTTCCGAGGACCAACACTGCATTTTGATCCAAATTCATGTTGAAAATATTATCCCCAACTAATGATGCTCCGTAAACGGGTTTTAATGGATTATTTCTCCTTATTTTCTGAATCGCCGCTGGTAAATCGGTATAAATCACATTCACGCGAAAAATAGAACCCATAGTAGCCTGCACAACCTTGGGGTTGTATAATTCCACGCAATCGGTACTACATATAATGTATTTTATTCCAAACCAATCAGCACATCGGATAATGGTTCCAAAATTACCCGGATCGCGCACACCGTCAAGCATCAGTACGAGTTCTTCGTCAAGCGGCTTTAACATTTTGGTGGGAGTAGTTACTACTGCAAGTACCTGATTTGGTGACGAAAGGCAGGATATTTTCAATAATTCCGACTCAGTAACTTCCTCGCAATTGAAATCCGCATCTTCCAGTTCGTCTAAATGATTCATTTTCCAAGGAAGGGTATAATACAAATCGGTAATCTTATAAACCGATTCTCCTTCACCAAAATATTGAGTCAATAATTCGTCAACCATTTTTTCACCTTCCACCAAAAAAAGTCCGTTTTCTGATCGGCCTTTTTTTCGTTGGAGAGCGTTTATTTGTTTGAGTTTGTTTTTCGATAGCATATTTAGCCTTAGATAGCAAATTGAGTAATATTGCAAAGGTATCAAAAAGCCAAAGGACAAGAATTGATTAAGGCATTACATAGGGCATTTTTATTTCTGCTTACATTAGTCATTTTTGGCGCCTGTCGACCTCATAAGAACTTAGCCGAAGGTCAGTATCTTTTACACAAACAACACATCAATTTATCTCAAAATCTCAGCCCAGAAGCAGCCTTAGAATTTCGCCAAAATGTTTCTATGGATGAGTTGGAAGGTTTGTTTAAACAAAAGGGAAACAGAAAGTTACTGGGCCTCTTCAAACTTCAATTGCATGTGTATTCCTATGGTATAAGAAAAGACAATGGATGGCGAAGGTGGGTGCAAAAGATGGGCGAACCACCAGTAATTATAGATACATCACTTGCTAGAAAAACCAACGAAAACTTAGAGCTCTTTTTAAAAAAGAAGGGATATTTTTTGGCCGACTCATGGGATACGGTTCGTTACGCGGAAAAAAAGAGGGCCAGCATCGAATATTTTATCAAGCCTGGAAAAGTTTATAAATTTCGAAAAATCAGTTACTATATTGAAGATACCGGGATTGTGGCCGACGTAAGCAAAATGACTAGGGAAACGAAAGTAGATCCTGGAAAGCACTATGATGAATACCTCTTAACGGAAGAGCGAAACAGAATAGAACGCGCGATGAAGAACCGAGGTTATTATGATTTTACCGATATGTATGTTTCCTTTTTGGTAGATTCCATCGATAAAAACTACGGAGTCGACGTAGAATTAAAAATCAAACAACCATCCAGCAATGTTTTAACAAAAAACGGAGTCGATTCTGTTATACTAACACCTCACAAAAAATATTACATCAAAGATGTTTTTGTAAACGTAGAAGACCGATCAGGAAAAATGATGAACTTGGGGGATACCTTGGTTGTGGATGGGTTTCGGTTTTTAAATCACGGGCACAAGCTCCTACGTCCTTATGTGATTTTGAGGGCGCTATTTGTTAAGCCGGGCGACGTATATAGCCTTCAAAATGTAGAATATACCTACGAAAGACTTGGAAATCTTCGCGCCTTTAAATCGATAAGCGTTAATGTATACCCCGACCCAAAAGAGCCAAATGGAAACCAGTTGAAAGTGGAAATCAATCTGTCGCCAAATTCTAGGCAAAGTTTTATGATAGAAACCGAAGGAACCAATAGACAAGGAAACCTCGGTATTAATGGGAGTATGACATTTACCAACAGAAACACTTTTCATGGCGCCGAAATTTTAGAATTTAAAGTAGGAGGAGGTTTAGAAGCTCAGAGAACAGAAGGAACCATTCAGGATGAGGATAGCCAAGAAGATCCAGTAGATAGGGGAATTCTTGGAAATTCCCCCTTTAATACCCTTGAGTATGGTTTCGAAACGCATCTCAAAATTCCTGGGCTTTGGATTCCTAGAAAACCGAATAAAATACCTACTTACACTAAGCCAACAACCCAAGTGGGACTCGGGTATAACCACCAATTTAGAAGTGCTTACAAAAGAGACATCTTTAATATTTCGTACTCCTACCGTTGGTTTCTGAGAAGAAAACACGGTTTCAAAGTGAGTCCCTTTGATTTGTCTTTTGTTAGAATTGATAAGGCTGAGTGGTTTGAGCAACGACTTCAAGACTCTAAAAACTCCTTGTTGATCAATAGTTACCAAAATCACTTAATTGCCGCAACCATATTCCAATATGAGTTTACCAACCAAGAACGATACGATAAAAACTATTTGGCCTTTAAGACCACCTTGGAATCGGCTGGTAATATGCTCCGGCTTATTGACGAAACCTTCGGGTTTCCTATTACGGAAGATTCAACGGGTAACTACTACACCACCTTTGGAATTCGATACGCACAATACGTTAAAGTTGATGGAGACATTCGACTCTACAATGTACTCACAGAAAGCATGAGATCAGTCTATCGGTTTTACGGTGGATTTGGGCTTCCTCTTAGAAACCTAACAGTACTACCCTTTGAAAAGAGTTTTTATGGTGGTGGCTCGAATAACAACAGGGCTTGGGTGGCTCGTACTATGGGACCTGGTGGTATGCCCGACACAGTGCCAAATGTGGACCGAATTGGAGATTTAAAATTTGAATTTAACTGGGAATTTCGATTCTCCATTATCGGAAGTATCGAAGGCGCCTTTTTTATTGATGCAGGAAACGTTTGGCTAAGACAAAAAGATGAAAAACGACCTTTAGCTGATTTCGATTTAAACAGGTTTTATAAAGAAATTGCCGTTGGAAGTGGTTTAGGAATAAGATACGATCTAAGCTTCTTTATCATACGATTAGACGGGGGTTATCGTGTACATGACCCGATTTACCCAGAGGGCGAAAGATGGTTTTTTCAAGGCAAAGACCAATACAAACAAATGAGGCACGATGTGGCCAATAAGGGAACAGACCTCGGAAGTCCCGCCTTTAGAGGCGTTACCTTTAACCTAGGTATTGGTTATCCCTTCTGATGTAGTCGAAGGTTTCTTAATTATTTTCACGAGCTTGCAATAAGAAATATTTTTTATCCGTTTGTGAATTGTTCTAAAAATTCAATTCATGAAATACTTCAGTTTAATGATCGTAGCCATTTGTTTTCACAATGCGCAAGCTCAAATGGATTCAACAAAATTCAAAAATGAAATCGGAGTTAATGTTTCTCCTCTGGTTACTACGCTAGGAGCAGGAGTTACACCTAAAACCACCTTCGAGTTGAGGTATGGCCTCCAGCTAAAAGAGGATTGGTTTTGGCGAAGTAGTATTGCAACTGGGCTTCCCAATTATAATTACAACAACTATGGCCCCGAGAACATGACCATTTACACCAAAGATGACAGTAGTTTATTTGTAGATTATAAAATGGATTCTGAAAGGTTTGTAAGAATCGCCACAGGGGCCGAGTGGCGATTTGTAAACCGAGGACGCTTTCACATGGGGCTTGCTTCGGATGTTTATTACCAATACTCCGAAATGAACACTGAGGTACAAAGAACTGAATACAGATTAAACAAAGACGTATACGACCCCATTCCCATTGATTTCTCAAAAAGCGATGCACTTCCAAAAGCTTACCTTGTAAGAACCTCAAACGAATTGGGCTTGAGATTATCTGCAGTGTTCCTTTACAATGTATCAACTCGCTTTTCAGTACGTGCGGATGTAACGGCGGCGGCAGGTGCAGGTTTTTCAAGAAATCGTGATCTCGAAACAGGTACTATCACCTACACCAATATAGTATTGTTTGATTTCGAGCCTATGTTGAGTAACTTATACCTACAATTCCATTTTTAGAGCAAGCTAGCTCGTGTGATCCAGCACAATTTTCCACTCGCCACCCTTCCTTTGCCAAAGAAGCGAAAAATGACCTTGTAAAGTATCTGAGGTTCGGCTCACCTTCCATTTTCCAAGCATCAGTGCCGAGACGTTACCCAAATTCTTAGTTTCTAATATCTCAAAATCCAGTTTGCCCATCTTTTCAGGGGTAGGATATCCTTTTTGATAGTTGTTCATAACCTTCTGCCAACCATTAGACAAGCCATTTTTTGAGAGAAATTGAAGCGAATCACTTTTCCAGTAGTAGCTCATAAAACACTCAAGATCAGCCGAATTCCAACAATTCTGTTGTTCGTTCATCATCTTTTCTAATTCACCAAGAAATGGTGATGATAATCCTTTTGGAGTCTTTGTTTCGCAACTGCTAATTGTTATCATTGCAGCAATGAGGATGAATACCGTTTTCATGGGCTTCCTAATTTATTATATTGAATTTAAGTAGTGTATCTTCTTATATTTGAAGAAATTAACGCACAAGAGTAACAAAATTTGGCGTC
Source organism: Flavobacteriales bacterium (assembly GCA_020435995.1). Lineage (GTDB taxonomy): Bacteria > Bacteroidota > Bacteroidia > Flavobacteriales_G > Salibacteraceae > JAGQYO01. Next base: position 9,285 of record JAGQYO010000013.1, read on the forward strand.
GAAAACCACAAAAGTACTAGTTGTAGAAGATGAGCCAGGAATGGCATTTCTCCTTAATCGGCTGTTGGAAAAACTAGGATATTCTGTATTGGCCACAGTAGACTCTGGCGAAGAAGCTGTGGAACTAGTTTCCAAAACCAAGCCCGATATTATCTTAATGGACATCTATTTAGCTGGTAAAATGAACGGAATTCAGGCAGCGGAGCTGATTCTGGCTAAGGAACATATTCCCGTGATTTACGCCACCTCCGATACCGACGAACAAACACTACAAAACGCAAAATCTACCTACCCACTTGGATATATTGTAAAACCTTATGATAAAAACGTTCTAAAATCTACTATTGAAGTTGCCTTATCCATTAAGGAAGTAGAGCACAGAAAAAATGAAGAATTAAGGATGGCTTATGATACCATTACCTACCAAACTGGTGAGTTAATGGAAAGCTTTAAAAGTGCGAAAGAAATTCAAAAAGCCATTCTGCCGAGTGAATCAGATTTTCAACGGATTTTTCCAAATTCATTTGTGCTTAACAGACCCAAAGAGAGCTTAGGAGGCGACTTTTTTTGGTACAAAAAGCTTTCTTCCGAAGAATATATTTTTGGGGTTATTGACTGCACAGGCCACGGCGTACCTGGAGCCTTGATGTCTATTTTGGTAAACTACCAACTTTCGAAAGGTTTGGGGGAGCTGCCTAAAGGTTCCCATATTTCTGACTTATACAACTTTATCGATAAAAATTTGTCGGATGTGTATTGGGAAGATGATTTTGCTGGTTTCAGCGAAGGCGATGATTCTGGTATAAAAAACCTTAATGCCGGATTTGATTCCGGGCTTTGTTACATCAACACAACTACCCATTTACTGAGTTACAGCGGTGCAAAGCGTCCACTCTGGGTATTGAGAAATAATGAAATTATAGAAATACAAGGTAGCCGTGCATCAGTGGGATTGTATAGTCATGATGGAAAAGCATTTAAGGATGATAATATCCAAATATTGAATGGGGATCGACTTTTTCTTTTTTCAGATGGTTTCACCGACCAAATAGGCGGATCAAATCAAAAAAGATATTTAACACGAAATTTTAAATCACTGATTCTTCGCACTGGCCATTTACCACCCGCAGAACAGCGAATAGCCTTAATTCAAGAATTCCAACAATGGAAGGGATTGACCGAGCAAATGGATGATGTGCTTGTGTTGGGGATTGAATTCTAATTTACCATGATTTGTCTACGCAACCTTGGAATTATTTCAAAGTTGAGCTCCTTACTAAGGGAAGTATAGCATTTGTTAGAAGCACCAGCATAGTTCAAGTCTACACCTTTTATTCCGGATAAATTTTCGGTAAATATCACCTTGCCATCACCTGCCCTCACCACTGAAAGTAACCCTGATAAACTGGTAGTAAACAATCCTTGGTACTCTCCCGCCTCACTGCTATTCGCCTTGAGTTTGAGTATATAATGCGCCTTGTTCAAATTGTTTTCATATTGAAATGAGTTGGCCGTAAGTGCCGATTCAAGACCATTTTTAACCTCAGAGGTACTTTTAGGTTCGTCCTTATGCTTCAACTCTAGCTCGATATAAACGCGGGGGCTTTCCGAAACTATGGCAATCTCCGAACCTGGAATTCGCAAACTCAATAACAGGGCTTCAGTAAGCGGTGATTTGGTTTTAGCATAACTCATTACATCGAGCGATATTTTGATTTCACCGCTCCCCTTTTTTGAAATTTGGCCAAAGGATACATTAGCTGTTCCGTCCTGAATACTTTTCGCAATGAGTTTTTTCTTTAAAAATTCACATTCGAATACAATTGGAATATCGGAAATAGGTAAGTCTTTATCATCGGTAACAAGCACTTGAGTTTTTTCTCTATCCACTTCAAAACCTGGTGTAGTTTGAACAATGGGATTCATTCGCTGTATTTGCATCTTATCCAAAAGCGATTGCAACTCAGCATAAAGGACGTTGTCATAAAAATAGGTGGAACCGTCTTCGTTTTCAAGCTTCATTGGCTCGTTTAAATAAGGTTCGATACTCTGAAGCGCATTGATATAGTTTCCCAGGGCCACATGGTATTTTTCCTGCTCTAGGGCTGTTGTAGCGTTTGTATAATACGTTGTGGACTTATCCAATGCCTTGAGCTTTTTTTGTCGTTGAAGCTCCTGATAAGCAGCTTTATCAAGTCGGTAATAGGAGTAAAATCCTGTTGCATCGGAGTAAGAATCTACTGCCTCATAGCCTTCAAGTTGAAGTTTGGTTTTGAGTTTGGTATCGCTCAAAAAATCCTGCTTAAAGCTTTCGTTTTTTTCAATTTGATATAGAAGTGAATTGGCATCAATTTTCACTTCTATTTCTGACGCCAAATCTTGCAGCGCATTGCTCTTTGCGCTAGCCATTGGATCGCTGCCCTCTAGCCCCGACCTACCAATTCCAATGTAATATTGTGAACTTACGGGCCTCTGGTTCACCCAAGAGGGTATTTCTCTTTTTACTTCAACTGCCTTTTGAGTACTGCTAAGTGTCTTTTTTTTATTCGCACATGCGCAGGCCATTAATACCACAAAGGGAATCATTATGTATTTCATTTCAGCATCTTGAGTTTCGTAAGTTCCGCAGACACTTCGCTGCCAATTTTCGACGATATTTTACCCACAAGTTCTTCTTCAGAAACAAGCGATCTTCTTTTTTCTTGAAACAACATGTCTAAATTTCTTTTGTCAGCTGAGCTAGTGAATATCTCCTTTTCGTTGCCAGGGTATAAGTCGCGATACGCCTCACTGTATTCAGCATAGTCCAACTCGTCTTTTTCGGACTGCGTAAATGTTTTCGAATATAAAATTTGTCCTGTTTCAGAAGAAACCACGCTCACTGCAAATTGGCAATGAATCATTCGATTTCCCGTAGTTTTTGAGTAAGTGGTTCGGGTGTATTCTATATCGTTGTAATAAGCTCCCTTTGTTTTATCGTATTTTCTAACCGTGTATTTTATATACCCAATCTCATTTGATTTAACTGGTTTTTTAACACTCTCAGAATAGCTAAGAAGCTTAGAATTTATGACCCACTTGGCTCCTAATAATTTACCCGCCTCGGCAACCGAACCTCCTTCAAGAGCCCCGCTCATTCCCAATTTTTGTTCCGCAATTAAGGCATCTAAATTTTTTCTATCGATTAATACCAAAAAGGGGTCCTTAGTTGAAATAATGGCGTTTTCAATGGCCGTGTACAATACTTCTGCAACCTTCGCATTCGATTGGCTAGCAACCGGCAGCATGGCAAGCGTAACCCTTCCATTTTCTAAGCATTTCTGTTTGTAATACTTCGACTCCTTATAATTCGCGCTTTTAGAAGTTATTTTTTGAAATATCTCGTATGCTGCAATATAATTTTTTGATTCAAATTCACTTATTCCCTTTTGATACCTAGGCTCCAAATCGGAATACAATAGCAAGCTCGAAGCATCCATGTATGTTGGTTCAATATCCACAATTTCTTGAAGTAGGGGTTTTGCCTTTTCAAATTCACCATCATCAACGAGGGCTGTCGATTTAAGATATTGCTCGTTCAAGAAAATTGTCTTGGATTCTTTGTAGTAATCCTCATAATAGGGTGGTTTTTCAAGTGTTACGAATGGACTTACTTTTTTATCAAACGCTTCAGCTTCACGGTAAAGGTGCACGGCATCTGCGTGTTTTCCAAGCCCATGGGCTACGTAAAACTTTTGGTATAACTCGTCGGATAATTTTTGGCCATAGGTTTTAAGGGCAATTTTAGCATCAATGTTATTTGTGTTTCGCTGAACTGCAATGAAATAGTAATCGGTTGCTTCCTTTTCCATTCCAGCTAATCTCAGCTTCTCCCCTCTTTTGTAGTAGGCCTTAGAGCCACTACACGCAGAAAGAAAGAAAACCAAGGTAAGGAGAAAAAATGAAAACTTAAGAGATTTGAGCAAGGGCATTTTTCGCAAATTTATTCAGCGATTACAAACGATTTGCCAAAACTAGTTAAAGGATTAAGTTTCTCAGAAGATCACAATTTGAACTCTTCTGTTATAAATCAACTTCTTAGGGTCTTTTGAAATCTCGTCAACTGAAAGTCGAGGCTTCGATTCACCAAAAAATTCTAACCTCATCGGATTCGTCACCCCTTGTGAAGTGAGGTATTCCGCAACTGATTCTACCCTTTTTCCAGACAATTGAAGATTATAAGCTTCATTACCCACATGATCGGAATGGCCGCTTAGGTAAATACGTGCTTTAGGGTTAGCCTTGGTATATTCTAAGAGTTTGGTCAACTTATTTCTGCTGTATTCGGTTACATATTTAGAGTTGCTACCGAAATAAACAGTTTCTTCAAATTTAGCTTTTAGTGGCGCTCCGTCACCTGCACCACCAGCAATCACGATTTGACCTCCGCCAAGGGCCTCATCAGTCTCATCCATACCTGTGTAAATAACCTCGATTCTTTCCGCCACAATTCCTTGGGCAACCATTGCATCAAAAGCAACCATAGCTTTCTTGCGCGCATCTTGCTTGGCATTTGGACCACTTGCTGTTGCAACTATCTGAGCGGTTAAACTTGCATCGGCTATTAGTGCTGCCGATACATCATTTACTTTTTTAGTAGTGGCTTCATTTAATGTTCCATCATCGTCAAGGCCTATGTTGTCAACAAGTAGAACTCTTTTGGCCCTAGTTTGGGTTGTATCTCCATCTTTTCGATCAAGACCCGCAAGCATAGCTTCATCTATGTCTTTTTCTTCCCCTACGGTTATTTTATAAAGATCAAATTCGCCATAACCGCCTGCCCTATTTGATGCATAATATGAATGAGACTTATCGTGGGCCATCAAATAGTTTATCTCGTCGAAGGGCGAATTAATAGGCAGTTCCAGATTCTTAGGTGTTGTCCACCCATTTGCACTTAAGTAGGTTACAAACACATCAAATCCACCGATACTTGAATGGCCTTTGGAAGAAAAATAAAGTGTAGTGTCGTTCAGTAAATAGGGTGAATCCTCATCAAGTTCTGAATTGACAATGGGCCCCATAGAAATTAAATCACCCCATTCACCGGATTCAGTAGCTTCACTATAAAACAAATCTCGCCCACCAATACAGTCAAACCGTTCGGCTGCAACATAAAGTTTACTTTTATCTGGAGAAATACTTACACTGGTTATTGAGCTTCCCGCCCTGCTAAATTTCTCACTAAATTTTTCGGGCTCCAGCCATTTTTCTCCATCAAATCTCACCACGCTCACATGGTTTTCAGAATACACAAAAAGTTCGTTTTCATCAGGAGAAAGCGAAACCGAAGCGTTGTGACCAGATTGGTTTTGAATAGCACCATTAAAAAATGGCGAGTTGTTTATGTTGTTTACATCAGTCCAAAGACCTGATTTATTGATACAGATATACATGTCTTCAAAATACTGGCCGTCTGAATAAAGCTCACCCCCAGTAGACCCACTTCTTCGAGAAGTAAACAACATGTGCTTTCCATTTTTAAAAATAACAGGGCCATATTCCGAAAACTTACTGTTTATTTCTTCACCCATATTTTCTAATTGCACAAACTTTTTATCGCCCAAATAGAATCTTGAAATATTTTTTGACGGCTTAGCTTCTGATTTAAGTATTTCCCCTTCTTTTTCCATCAAGTCTTTTCCTTGGGCGCATTGAGTAAGGTAGGCATCGACTTCTTTTTTGCGTTTCCTGCCCGCTCTTCCCTTCGGCAAACTTTCAGCTTTGTAGGTGCTATATGAAGCCATTGCGAAGAAAAAGTTGTGTTCTAAATGATAAACCCTACCTAAGTAATAGAAAAGGTCTGGCATGTCCTCTCGGTTTCCCAGCCGGTCGGCAGCTTCAAAATATTTTTTCGATGCTGATTTGTTAAACGAACCTTCGAAGATGACTATACCCAATTCATAGTTATAAGCTGCATTGGCAGTATCAAGAGCATAAAGGGTTGAATATAAATTGAAAGCTTGGGTAAAATCTTGGGCTCGTAGGTATTCGCGAGCTTGATTGAGCATTTTCTTTTGGTCTACTTCGGTTAGAGTCGTGTCTTGAGCCTGGCTTATAAAGGACATAGCCAAAACAATAATGAAAAGTAGCAGCTTAAGCTGTTTCATAAATTTCTTGTTTGAGCAAAAATATATAAGTTAAAAAGGTAGGAGGTAAACTGGATAAAATCAATTGTACTTTCATCGAGAAAATTACCCTTTTATCTTTTTTACCTGTACTTCTTTGAGTCTGTTGTGGGCAATTTCCACATATTCTGGGTTCAGTTCGAATCCGATATAATTTCTTCCCAACAATGCTGCCGCAACTGCCGTAGTTCCAGAACCCATAAAAGGATCCAATATTAGGTCACCAAAATTGGAACTAATTTCTATGTAGGGGATACATACTTTAAGTGGTTTTTGGGTTTTGTGCTTGCTTCTTTCTTTTCCCATACATATCGGCGTTTCAATAAAATTATGCATTTCATTCACGTGCTTGTGATTCCATGTATTGGGTGACCCCTTGCTGAAATGAACAATAAGTTCCATTGAATTGGCAAACATTTTTCTAGTATGAATAGCAGGAAAAGGATTTGTTTTGTGCCAGTGAATCACCTTTCTAAAATTGAAACCCGCCTGCGCAACGAGACGATTGATGTAGGACACAAAATCATCGCCACAGAAAAAATACCCAGAAGCCCCAGGTTTAGCAACCCGATAACATTCTTGTAATACAGCCAATATAAATTCTAAATATTCTTCTTCCGAGTCGTATCCGTCAAAATCAAATTCTGTAACTACATCTTTGTGATTTTTGAGGGAGGTAACATTCTGAGCGCGAAACTGATAGTATGGAGGGTCTGTAAAAATCAAGTCTACCGACTCCGACTCCATTTTCGCCAATCCTTCTAGGCACGATTCATTAAAAATAGTATTCGCCTTCACTAGCACAAACTTATCAGAGGCTAGCCTGCAAATTAACCTAAGGGCCCAATTTGTTTTGAACAGGTTATACCATTCACTTTATTTGTCCTGCCTTTTGGAATCAAACATAAAATGAGAAAGTTCCTCTACCTCAAAATTAATGTCATCTTCACCTACCTGATCAAACGGGTTTTCTAGGTCTTCCTGAAGGTTGTCCAAACTCACGAGAATTACACTGTATAGCACGGCTATTAAATAGGCTATTCCGTAAGAATAATCTTCGTAAGTACTTGCCGCATAAGGGCCATAAAGTATGGGGAAAAAGTAAATAAATACCTTGCTATAAGCCCTCAATGTAATGGGTGTTCGGTAGTAGAAAACATTTCTAACAATACCATATCCTATAATCATTTTGCTTACGTATTGATGCAATCTAGAGAGCAGTCCCGCCTCTACGCCCACGTTTCTAGCATGAACCAATCCTTCACTTAAGTCAGAAAAACGTCTGTAAATTTCGGCTTCGGTTGCTTTAGCTTCCTTTGGTTTCATCATAAATGTTGAACTTATAAGATGAAACAGCTCCTTGATCTGAATTTTATAAGCCGCAGCCATGTCTTTGTCATACACATTGCCCCATTCTCTAATTGCTAAATAAAGTGAGAGGGCATGACCTTTTAAATCGGCGTAGTACTGCAGCGCATGCTCCCTTCTTTTGTAGGCGCTATCAATTGAAAAAACAATAGGAAATACGATGGCTATACTAATGAGATATAAGGGAAACTCGGCTTTTACCCCAAATCTAATGCACAAATAAACGGACAGAACCGACACCAGTGACGCCAACAGGGTCTTGTAATTGAAAATGGAAAAAAAGCTTTTAAATGTGTTCATGTTTAATTTGAGATATGCAAACGAAAATAGTATTATTAATTCTTCGACACCATTTCACACGAGTGGAAGAATGAAATCATAAAATTAAATCTTAAAAAAAAAGAATTGGCCACGCTATAATGGCAACACAAGAAGTCTGTCGCAAATGTCGCGGCTAAATGTAGTAGGCGCAAGGCTGTTATAGCTCACCTCCATACTTTGGTCAAATGCTTCGATGGATTTGACTTTAATTTCTGTTCCTAATTCTAAGTTTCTGTTATCCAAAAACTTTAAAAAATCCCTAGAGCTACTGCCCAGGGCCATTAAACGCACCTTAGACCCAACCGAAGCTTCAGAAAGTTTCGAAAAATTGTGATGCAATACTTTACCCTGCTTGTCAGGAATTGGCGAACCATGCGGATCTCTTTCTGGAAATCCCAAAATTTCGTCCATTCGATCAAAAAACAAAGAGGACTTTATGTGCTCCATTTCTTCTGCGATATCGTGCACTTCTGACCAATTAAAACCCATTTTTTCAACCAAGAACATTTCCGCCAAGCGATGCCTTCTAACAATTTTTACAGCCTGCTTTTTTCCCTCATCTGTTAAACTGATCGGTCGATACTTTTCGTAATTCACCCAATTCAATTCCTTTAAGCTTTTAATCATGCTGTTGGCTGTGGGATTGCTTACCCTTAGCCGTTCACTAAGCTTACTCAAGGTTACATTTTCGAGCTCATTAGAAAGTGCGTAAATGGCTTTTAAATAATTCTCTTTAGCAGGAGAAGACATGGGCATTAAATTGGATTTCAAAAGTATGTTATTCTTTCATTTTATTGTTGTTAGACTTATCTAAACTTTTATTTTTGCTTGACTAAATTTATGATTAGAAGACTCGCAAACACTTTTCTATCCTCCCTTTTTGTTCTGGGCTGCATCAATTTCGTATTGGCCCAAGAATATACAGTAAATGGAGTGGTTACAGAAGCCAATATTCCGATTCCCTTTGCGGTGGTCAGCCTATTTTCAAATGAAGATACCATCAACTCCATTTCAAATGAAATGGGAGAATTTGAATTTACGAACGTCACATCGGGGTTGTATACCTTTCAGGTTAAGGCAGTTGGATTCGAGATGTATTCTTCTCAACTCAATGTTAACTCCAACACCAGGATGCTAAAAAATATTGAATTGAAATCCACTTGGTACAACCTGAATCAGGTGGTGGTAACGGGAACCAAAACCGCTAAGCGCAATACCGAATCAGCAGTAATTGTAAGTGTTATCGACAGCAAAGGCTTGGAAAATACCCAATCTTGTGTGCTCTCAGAGGGTCTGAAGTTTCAACCAGGGCTTCGAGTAGAAACAGATTGTCAGACCTGCAACTACACACAACTGCGAATGAATGGACTGGGTGGTGGTTATTCTCAAATACTGATCAACGGAAGGCCTATTTTTAGTCCCCTAACGGGATTGTATGGCATGGACCAGATTCCAGCGAATATGATAGAACGCATTGAAATCGTTCGTGGTGGAGGTTCCGCATTATATGGGTCAAGTGCTATTGGGGGCATTGTAAACGTAATTACCCGCGTACCTACCAAAAATGCTTTTGAAGCAGGATACACCTATCAAAACATTTCGGGAACCGATGACTATTCATTTACTGGAAATACAACCTTGATCAACAAAAAGAAAAATGCCGGCTTTTCACTTTTCCTGCTCCATCGAGAAAGAGGCTACTTCGACCAAAACAACGACAACTTTAGCGAATTACCCATAATTGAAAACAAGGCCATCGGAGGAAATTTGTTTTTTAAACCCAAATCAAACCAAAAGATCGAAGTGAATTTTTCGACATTAAAAGAATATCGCTTCGGTGGCGAAATGTTGAACATCTCCCCTCACCTGACTCAACAATCTGAAGAACGAACCCATAATGTACTCATTGGAAATGTAGATTACCAAATTAATTTTAATGATGACAATTCTTCAATTATCACGTATGCGGCCGGCCAACAAACCCTACGCGATCACTACACTGGCATTTATCCTGATGACTCTTTAGAAATTGCAAATCATCTAAATCATCCGCCTTACGGCACTTCGGTGAACCAAACGTATCAAGGGGGCATCCAAGTAAATCATAGAATCAAAAATTTTTTAAATGGTACCAATGTCTTTACCCTTGGGGCAGAGTTTATTAATGATGATATTTACGATGAAATACCTTCTTATGCTTATCTGGTCAATCAACAAACCCAAGACGTGGCAGCGTTTATTCAAAGCGACTGGGATATTATTCCTTCTCTAACCCTTCTGAGCGGTGTGCGAATTGACAAGCACAATTTGGTGAATCATACCATTCTGAGTCCCAGGTTTTCGCTCATGTACAAATGGCGGAAATCCACGCAGATTCGGGCGAGCTGGAGTACAGGGTTCAGAGCCCCGCAAGCATTCGATGCCGACTTGCATATTGCATTTGCGGGCGGTGGGGTTTCAAGAATAACCCTCGACCCCAATTTAAAAGAAGAACGTTCTAACACTTTAAATGCTTCGGTAAACTACGACAATGCGCAGGAGCATTTTATTATTGGAGGCACAGCAGAAGTATTTTATACGCAATTAAATAATGCCTTCTTTTTGCAGCACATTGGCGCGGATGAATTCGGTATGCAGTTTCAAAAGCAAAATGGAATTGGGGCTACTGTACAAGGAGTTACTTTAGAGGCTAGGGCTAATTTTGATCGGGTGGTTCAGTTGGAAGCGGGTTATACCCTACAATCGAGTTTGTACGATACACCCGTGGAGTATCACGAAGGATTAGAAGCAAAAAAAGAGTTCTTGCGAACACCAGCCAACTACGGCTATGCAACCTTGGCCGTTTATGCCCCAAAAAAACTAACAACATCCATTAACCTTGTTCAAACTGGGAGCATGTTAATTGGTCATTTTGGTGGTTCTCCTGAGCACACTGAAGACTCGTATGTAACCACCCCATCCTTTTCAGAAATAGGTTTTAAATGCGCTTATTCCTTTTCCTTTTCCAGCAAAATTGGCTTAGAACTATTTTCTGGAATTAAAAATTTAACGAATGCCTATCAGTCCGATTTTGACTCAGGAAAAAACCGAGACAGCAATTATATATATGGTCCCGCAGCGCCTAGAACATATTTTCTCGGATTAAAATTAAAATCCATTTAAGCAACATCGCTCATTCTTGTTGATTATCTTGGTGGCTAAGAATTGTTGTCAAAATGGATTACCTTGGCGCTTTCATTAGCTTCATAAAAAGCATGCTAAAGGGCATCTTCAACATCATACTATTCCTACTTCTTACCGCACTCACCCAAGTGGGCGGCGTGGTCTTGTTGCTCACAGAAATCATCATTTCAGGCTTCCCTAAAAACTGGAAACGAACAGTTTACGGCACCATCTTGTTTGTGGTCATCTATGGTATTTTTTCGACATACGCCTTACCAGCCTTGGCTAAAAACTGGGGGAAGGAACGAATTATGCCTACCGAATTTTTACAACCTCGGTCTTTTATGACCATTCTCACCAATCGCAATTATGTTACCTCCGAAATGCTTGCCGAAGCCATTTCTGTTTCAAAAAAAATGAATAACCTTTATTACGGTACGGTAACCTACTACTACGACGCTTCTTTTCCTTTGTGGCCTTGGTTTCCTACCTTACCACACTTGAGTCATAAAACAGGTAAGGAGCTCGATCTTGGATTCTATTATTCAGATGCGGATGGAGCTTCTTTAAACCCACCTTCTTGGATTGGATATGGTTTTTTTGAAGAACCAGAAGAGGGGGAATTAAATCAGGCGGCAGAGTGCAAAAAGCAGGGAAATTTATTTTATTCTTTTACCAAAATACTTGCGCCCTTCTCGAAAAAGAAAGACCGAATCTTTGATTTAGCCAAAACAGCTGCGTTACTCGAAATGATTGACGACCACGAGATGATCAAAACGGTTTTTGTAGAACCTCATATTGCCGAGCGATTGGGCGTTTCACATGAAAAAATCAAATTTCATGGGTGCCATTCCGTACGCCACGATGACCACTTTCATATAGAAGTACGTTAGTGTGAAAGCTAAGATGGAGAGTTAGGTGAAGGCTATTACGCAGAGTTACGCAAAGGATTCGCCAAGAAACTCAGAAACCTATGGATTCTCAACGCTAAGTCTACCAGCTAGAAAATAAGATGGGTTTCACAGCCTTTTTTCAGAATTGTATCTTGAAGTTAAAATAGAGAATTTGCTCCCTGCTGCTGCTTATTTCGTGGCCAAGTACTTTAACACATTGGCTTCCACCCTAGTTTCGATATCTTGCACATTGGCTTTTTCAAACGATTTCCCAGTTATGCTTTCGTATAATTCGATATAACGCTCGCTTACCGTTTTCACAAATTCGTCTGGCATATTGGGCATTTGTTGGCCTTCTAAACCTTGAAACCCATTATCCATCAACCATTCACGCACAAATTCCTTAGATAGTTGTTTTTGCTTCTCACCGGCTTTTTGTCGAACTTCGTAACCGTCAGCATAGAAATACCGAGAGCTATCTGGTGTATGAATTTCATCGATCAGGGTAATGTTCCCATCGCGATCTTTTCCAAATTCGTACTTGGTATCAACGAGTATGAGGCCTTTCGCCAAAGCCATTTCACATCCACGTTGAAAAAGCGCCCTTGTGTACTTTTCCAATTGAGTGTATTCCGACTCTACAACTATGCCTTGTTTGATAATTTCTTCTCTCGATATGTCTTCATCGTGGCCCTCATCGGCTTTGGTAGCGGGTGTTATTATCGGAGTTGGGAATTTATCATTTTCCGTCATTCCATCTGGCATGGCTACACCGCAAATCATTCTTCGCCCCGCTTTGTACTCGCGCCACGCATGGCCCGATAAGTAACCGCGAATGACCATTTCTATGCGATATGGTGAACAAGCTTTTCCGACCGTAACTTGGGGGTCGGGCGACGCCATTTTCCAATTGGGAACAATGTCTGATGTTGCATCTAAAAAATACCCCGCGATCTGATTTAGCACTTGCCCTTTATAGGGAATTCCCTTTGGCAAAACATGGTCGAATGCCGAAATTCTGTCACTCGCCACCATGACCAATAAGTCGGTGTCTATTGTGTAAACATCTCGTACTTTTCCTTTGTAGTATTTGGTTTGATTAGGAAATTGGAAATTCATTTGAGTTAGTGCATCGCTCATTTCTTATCTTTCTTGTCTTGAATTGTTTTTTCAATTTTGGCATACCTCAAAATGATATCCTTCACCAATTTATGCCGGATCACGTCATTTTCATCCAAGTGAATCATCGAGATTCCGTCAACATCCTTCAGAATGTTAACTGCCTGAATCAGCCCACTGGGCTGATGTCGTGGTAAATCTATTTGCGTCAGATCGCCTGTAATGATAAACTTGGCCGATTTACCCATTCTGGTCAGAAACATTTTGAGCTGGCTCTGGGTGGCATTCTGTGCTTCATCCAAAATCACGAATGCTTTGTCCAGTGTTCTTCCCCGCATAAATGCAAGTGGTGCAATTTGAATGGTGCCGTTTTCCATAAACAAACTAAGCTTGTCGGCGGGAATCATATCTCTAAGGGCATCATAGAGCGGTTGTAAGTAAGGATCGAGCTTGTCTTTTACATCTCCGGGCAAAAAACCTAGGTTCTCCCCAGCCTCCACAGCAGGTCGCGTAAGTATTATTCGTTTTACAGCTTTTTCTTTAAGTGCCTTTACGGCAAGCGCAACTGCGGTATACGTTTTACCTGTTCCAGCAGGACCTATGGCAAATATGAGATCGCTATTTTCAATCTCTTGCACCATTACCATTTGATTGGGTGTTCGGGCCTTTATAGATTCGCCGTTGACGCCATATAAAATACGGGACTCTCCATTTACTTCTACCTTCGCTCCTTCCTTTTGTACAATCCGCTCCAAATCGTTTTGGGTAACTTGATTAAAGCGTTGGTAATGCTGAAAAATGTCGTGCATAACCAAATCAAAGTTTTCGAGTTCGGTAAGACTACCCATAGCCTTTAATGCGTTACCCCTCGCAATAATTTTAAGTTTAGGAAATTGTTTTTTCAGGAAGTCAACATTAGCGTTGTTAGTACCAAATATTTCTACTGGGTTGTTGGTATCGAATTCAAATATTTTTTCTTGCAAGTGTTCTGATTAACAGTAATTTAAATACGCTTACTTAATTAATAAAATTAATTTAAAAATAAGCCTTTGAGGGCATCGTCATTTCTTTACTTTTGTTTCGGACAAAAATATCCTATTTCGTCAACTGAAACAATTTTTGAAAAGCCCAAATGGCGATAGTTACCCTCACATCTGATCTTGGTTTAAAGGATTATTACGTTTCTGCAGTAAAAGGGGCATTATACAGCCAACTCCCGGATATTAGAATCGTGGATATCACGCATGATATTGCTAAGTTTAATATTCTAGAAGCGGCCTTTGCTCTTAAAAATGCTTACTATGCTTTCCCAAAAGGAAGTATTCATATTATTGGCGTACAAGCCGAATTGAATGAATACACCTGCCACGTGGTGGTTGAACACAACGATCATTTTTTCATTGCTGCCGACAATGGTGTTTTTTCATTGCTTTTTGACCAAAATCCAGATCGAGTATTTGAACTTTCCATTAAACACGACTCTAATACCACCACCTTTCCAATCCGCGATGTGTTCGTAAAAGCGGCAGCTCATTTGGCCCGAGGAGGCACACCAGAAGTAATTGGAATCCAAAAAACCGAATTGTTGATCAAAAGCGAATACCAAGTATTCGTTGAAGAAAACGCTATTAAGGGAAGTGTAGTTTACGTTGACTCGTATGGCAACGCAATTACCAATATTACATTAGATATTTTTAAACAAGTTGGCCGTGGGCGTGAGTTTGCAATTGGCGCCAAGGTAAAAGGTTATGACATCACCGCCTTGAGTACAAACTACGGAAACGTTCCTGCCGGAGAGCGCTTGGGCCTCTTTGGGGTAACAGGCTATTTAGAAATTGCCATCAATTTTGGCTCGGCAACTAACCTGCTGGGTCTTAAACTACATGACATGGTGCGAATTGAGTTTATTGGCTAATGGTTATTCGAGTAGTAAAAATGACTTTTAAGTCAGAACACGTCAAAGCATTTTTAGAGATTTTCGAAACACATAAAAACGCGATTGCCGATCAGCCTGGCTGCACCCATCTTGACTTGCTACACGATATTAACAACCCCAACGTGTATTTAACCTACAGCATATGGAAAACGGAAACCCAACTAAATGCTTACAGAAATTCCGAAACTTTTGGCATAGTTTGGCCAGCTACCAAAGCTCTTTTCGCTGAGAGACCAGTAGCATGGAGCATGGAGGAAGTAATAAAAGTAAAATAGCTTCTCCTTAAGACACCATCATCGAATTAAGTTTGTTGGCTCTAGTTGAGCATGGTTAAACACACCCAAAACGCTATTTTTATGCAATTTGCACTGCTTTCTGCGGCAGTGATAGCTCTTACCCATTTTATAGTTAGAAATGATTTTATAAGCCTCTTTGGCCTTTATTCTGTGGGGTTTATTGCCTACCTTCAACTCAACAAACTGCCAGTTTCTTGGAAACAAATGCTTTGGGCGGGGATCGGACTTCGCTTGGTTGCCTTGTTTTCGGAACCTGCGTTAAGTGATGATTTTTATCGATTTCTGTGGGATGGTCATGTATGGACTGCGGGCTTGAATCCCTATATGTACACGCCGCAGGCGCTATACGGATCCTCAAAATTATCGGGGTATTCAAGCGAGATTTATTCCCTTTTAAACAGCTCGAATTACTACACGGTTTATCCTCCACTCAATCAATATTTTTTTGCACTTCCAGCCCTACTTTTCGGAAAAAACCTTTTGGCAAGCACTATCCTGTTAAAAGCCTCAATATTCGCCGCAGAAGTAGGCACCTGTTTGGTTTTTCCAAAACTACTAAGGGTGTATGAGTTAAACATCAAACAAGCTGGATGGTACATTTTAAACCCCTTGGTGATTATTGAATTGTGTGGTAACAGCCACTTTGAGGGTGTCATGATCTTTTTTCTTTTGCTTGGACTCTACTTCCTAAAAACACAGAAGTGGATCTTGGCGGGGATTTGCTTTTCATTGGCCGTGAATATGAAGTTGGTTCCTTTAATTTTTCTTCCTTTTTTGATAAAGTACATGGGATTTAAAAAATCAGCTATTTCCATGTTAATTGGAATATTGATTACCGCTTTGCTTGCCTTACCATTTATCAGCAAAGAGCTTGTTTCTAATATCTTATCCAGTGTTGGGCTTTATTTTCAGGGATTCGCTTTCAATTCATTTTTTTACTCCATTCTTTTTGACATAAGCCCTGACGACTGGAAAGCCAAAGTGGCTACATCATTACTTTTAATCCCCGCTACGTTTATAGTTTACCATTTCTTTAAGACGTCGATTCACGCAAAAAACCTCGTGCGGTATTTAATACTTACACTCGGAATCTACTTCCTTTTTTCAGCCGTGATGCACCCTTGGTATTTATGTACACTTCTGGCTTTAAGTACTTTAAATCATCAGCGATGGGTGATAACTTGGACCTGGGTAGTGTTTTTGAGCTACTTTACCTATCGAGTAGTTCCGTATGAAGAAAGCCCATTTATGATTGCCCTGGCGTACTTCATCCTTTTTACAGTGATGGCTTTTGATTATATGAGTTACAAACGAAATCAAAATCGACTGAAACAATCAGAAGCGTAAAGTTTATTTTTGGCCAGATGAGCGATACTAAATCAATATCCCTATTCTTTTCTTTCCTTCCTATTATAGTTTTGATTCCCTTTCTGGGGCTCAACGTCTATTTTTTTGGCGACAACACGCTTAGCGGCCCTAATCAGCTTGCTTTGTTATTTAGCGCTGCGGTGGGAATTGCCGTAGGCATCCAACATAAGTTTTCACTGCAAGTTATCTTCAAATCCATCGAAAAAAATATTGCTTCTACTGTTGAAGCGATGATTATCCTTTTGCTTATTGGCTCCCTTGCTGGAAGCTGGATGCTTGGTGGAATTGTGCCAGCCTTTATGGATTATGGACTAAAGATACTCCACCCTTCATATTTTCTAGTGGCCTCCACAGTTATTTGCGCCGTGATTAGTTTGGCTAGCGGAAGCAGTTGGAGTACAATAGCTACCATTGGAATCGCATTGCTAAGCATTGGCAAGGCCCTCGGATTCTCAGAAGGAATTATTGCAGGAGCTATCATTAGCGGAGCCTACTTTGGTGATAAGATGTCACCACTTAGTGACACCACCAACTTGGCAGCTGCTATGGCCAGAACAGATCTTTTCAAGCACATTAAATACATGCTGATTACCACTGGCCCATCCTTCAGTATCAATATCTTAATCTTTGCTGGAATTGGTCTTTTTTATGACACCCCACAAACCCAAGTGAATACCGAACTATTGAGCTCGGCCATTGAAAACACCTTCTATATTTCACCTGTACTATTCCTTGTGCCAGCAGTAGTTATATTTCTAATAATCAAAAAGATAAAACCAACAGCTGTTTTGTTTATCGGCGCCATTCTAGGGGTTGTATGTGCGGTTATCTTTCAACCAGAATTAGTGGCTCAAATTGGAGGTAATTCGGGTAATTACTTCCAAGACGTATATCGCGCAACCATGATTTCAATGGGTTCGGAAATGCAAATCACGACTTCGAACGAAGGAATAAATGACCTACTCGCTACAGGTGGAATGGCGGGAATGATGCCTACCATTTGGCTTATCTTATGTGCGATGACATTTGGAGGAGTGATGGATGCCATTGGGGCGCTAACTCGGATTACGGCCTGGCTTATGAAAGGGGTTTCGACTGCCACGGGTGTTGTAGCCACCACGGCTGGTTCAAGCCTCTTTATCAATTTTACGGCAAGCGATCAATATCTGGCAATAGTCATCCCAGGAAAAATGTATGGCGAGAGTTTTGAAAAAATGGGGCTAGCCCCCGAAAATCTGAGTCGAACCTTGGAAGATTCGGGTACGGTTACCTCCGTGCTTATTCCTTGGAACACCTGTGGGGCCACACAATCGGCTGTGCTTGGAGTAGGAACATTTGTCTATTTGCCTTACTGTTTCTTTAATTATATTAGTCCCGTAATGACCATCCTCTTTGCATGGTTAAACATTAAAATAGCACACACCCAAAAAACGATTGAAATATGAAATTCCAAAGCACCCTACTTACCGCACTATTTGTAACAACCTTAAGCACAGGTTTTTCCCAAGCCGACTCTAGCAAAGGAGAGCTTAATTTTAACGCCTATATCGATTTGTACTACGGCTATGACCTCAACCAACCTTATGACAATGAAAGACCAGATTTCTTGTTCAATTATGGCAAACACAACCAAATAGGAATCAATCTGGCCTTGGCCAATTGGGAATATACCAAAGGAAAACTAACAGCGCGACTTGGGTTCAATTTCGGGGACTTCCCCAACAGAAACATGGCGCATGAGCAAGGCCTACTCAAAGCACTCTATCAAGCTAATGTGGAATATCAGTTCGCAAAAAAAGCGAGCTTTATGATGGGAATGTTTGGGTCTCATTTGGGATTTGAATCATTTGCCTCTTTTGAAAACCTATTTATTAGCCACTCGCTGGCCTCTGAATGGACACCCTATTATCAGTCTGGGGCTAGAGTAACTTTTAATCCAAACGAAAAATGGACCTTATCGGCTACCGTGGCCAACGGAACCCAAAACATTACAAAAATTCCAGGAAACACGACCCCCGCTCTTGGCGGTCAGGTTGCTTTTTCGCCAAACAAAAACATCACTATTAACTACAGCAATTTGTATGTGAACGATTATCCCGATTCACTAGCTCAGTTTATGTTCTACAACAACCTTTACGCGACATTTACCCTCATGAACAAATTGGACTTAGTTACAGGATTCGATTATGGAATAAACAACAATACGGTGCTAGATACTACCAACAATATAATGGTTATCAGCTTTTTAGCTAGATATAGGTTTAGTGAAAAATGGTCCGTAGGATTCCGTGCTGAACATTACGATGATCCAGGAAGTGTATATATTTCGACCGCCACCATCAATCCTTTTGTTACACAATGCTATACGGTGGGGTTAAACTACTCCCCAATGGATCGTGTAAAGTTTAGGATAGAGTCAAGAAACTTTACAGCTGAGAAGCCTTTTTATCGTAATGATCAGGGAACAAATCCATATGCTACGGGTACGGTTCAATACATCAACTCAAATAGCAACATACTGTTCTCCGTTCAAGCTAAGTTCTAATACAACTAAAAACTTGATTTAATACGTTTCACAATTTCATTCACAGCCGGACAAACAACCGTATTTTCTAAAGTTAAATCGATTATTTCGTGCATATTCTTCCTGTTGGTGTGTGGATATTCCCTGCAGGCCTCTGGTCGAACATTATAAACTGCACAGGTATTATCCGCATTTAAAAATGAGCATGGGGCCGTTTTAAGCACAAAATCACCTTCTTCGTCCATTTCCAAATACTTGACGATGAACGGACCAGATTTCACGTTTAAATAAGCTGCTATGCGGTCTATATCTTCTTGTAAGAAAATCGGACTGGTGGTTTTACAACAGTTGGCGCAATCCAAACAATCCATTTCTTTAAAAACCTCATCATGAAAATGATGAAACTTTTGGTCCATCAAGCGGTGGTCCTTCCCCAATTCATTGAGCAATTTCTTATTCTGGCCCTTCAAACTCTTGGCCTGATCTGAGGATAAAACAGGGTCTTTAATCATTTTATTACCGTAAAATTGACCTCTGACTTGATCACGCCATTAATCCTAATTGCCAATTTGTGCTCACCTGGGTGGTGTTTTCGGGTAGACATATCAGCAAAGGATTGATATTTTTTGAAAGTTCTTGATTCTTTGGCCACCATCTCCATTTCCGAAATCTGGAAAACCTTGGTCGCTTGGCCTGTTTTGTTGACGTAAGTAATGAGATATTCAAGCCTGATTTTCTCCGATCGAATTGAATTATTTATACACTCAAATTTAAAATGGAGCTTCCCTCCTATTTTTACATCATGTTTTATAAGTTTTAGCGCTTCAATCAAAACCTGATTTGGATTACCATAACCGAACAACTCCAACGCCCTAGGATGAGCATTTTTAAGTAGGCTGCGAAGTGCCTTTTTCACTATCCACGTGGTGTGTTTGTTATCTTCCTCCAACCAACGCTCGGCAATTTCTAGCACAAGCTCGGGATGGTCCTTCGAAATATCGTTTAGGTTATTTGCCACACTCTTTCGCACATATAGCGATTCATCGGCTCGCAGCAATTCCAGAATTTCTACAATGGGATTAGGGTTTTCAATGGCCAACTGAAAATTTCCGCCCCAAGGTAGCCGAGGTCTGCACCCTTCGCTCGCCAGTCTTCTAACATGCTCATTCTTATCGCTGGTCCATTTTTTCATAATGGCAAGCGTTTTTGTTGGTTGTGCTTTTAAAAATTGTCGAATAGCAAATTCACATGTACTTCCCGCAGTTATTGATTTCATGGTTCGCATTGAATCCTCAAAGTGTTCGAGACCATAAAATTCTACAAAAGTGGGAAGCGTAATTTGTTCAAAACCACTCGGTAAAGCTTTGCTCACTTTTTCAATTACTTTGAGTGCCTCAGGAACGTTATTTGACATAAACCGACGAAGGTTTTGAGTAATATGAGCGATTCTAGCCTTTAATTCCAAATCAGACCAAGTGTCATCAAGCACGGATTTCTCGAACCCAGTAGCGTCAAATGAAGGGTAGTATTCTTTTACTGCAACGGAAATGGCCTTAACCACATTGGGGGTAAACATGTACTTAAGCGGCTCCACTATTTTTTGATAAAAGATTGATACAGTTTTGATTTTCCAATTAACTCTAGGACATAAAATCCTTGTGGCAACTCTGTTACATCGACTTTATGATAATTTGTTTGACGGAGCGGACCCTGCGCAAATTGTACACCTAAATTGGAATAGATTCGATACGAAATAAAGTCTTGATTTAAACCCTCAATTACTAACTCATCATGAGCTGGGTTTGGATAAACTTTTACATTGTTGGAGGAAAACAATTCTTCCCTTCCAGTTGCATCCTGCTGGATGGCAATGTTATCCAAGTACAGATTATTTCCATTGGCATTTACACCTTCGAAAATAATGACAAGCCCTGTGCTGCCATCAAACTGCGAAAGATCGATGATGTTATTTTTCCAATCCGGAGCCGAAGGCCAAAAATAAGGGCCCTGCACGGGTTTGGTAAGCAAAGCATCACCTGAGGCGTGAAATACCCTTGTGCGGGAAGATAAATTGCAGCCTGAGGCAACATAAATATTGAATGTATCTGATAGAACCTGAACGTTTTTGGTGGTATAGGCATAATCGTAAACCAGTTGTAAATTCTCTAAACCACTTGCATTAAAAACAGGTGAATACATCAAATCTCGTTGCGACTTTCGGCTGGTCATGCCATGAAACGGCAATTGGGCACTCCCCTTTTCCATGCCGCTATCACCCATCATTTTTACCCTCCATGTGTAATCGATGTCTGGGTTTTCGACTGTCCAACTTGACAATCCGCTTTCAAATTCTTCAGCAAATGGCAATGTGGCTGTCCTCAAATTATTCCAATCGGCTACAATTTGATTGTTCCAAGGGTCGTCATTGAAACTTGCTTTAAAAACTAGGCTGGCCGTAAAACCAGAATTTCCATTAGGATTATAAGTAATACTCGGATTAAAAAATGCAGTATCACCGGGATTTAAATCCGCAGAAAGACCTAGGCTTTGAGTTGCTCCATTTTGGGGATCAATTTTGATGTTTAGGTCAGTGGCATTTACCTTTCTTGCTCCCATATTCACCACCATTAGTTGGGCAATATTGTTTTCTGCACACGTAATTCCTGTTTTTTTAAAACCGATAAATTCAAGGGCCACATCTTCAGAATAATTCGTCGCTGGTTTTGGTGTGTATTGCTTAGCTAACCACAAAAACGCGCTATCTACATGGATAATCCCGTTGCCATAATCATTGTCTTCTCCGGCTACTCCCAAATCTTGAGCCGTCATATAAAGAGCTTCGAGAAGCTTTTCACCCGGAAGTGTAGGAAAAGCCTCCTTCAGTAAAAGAACGGCTCCAGCCACATGAGGTCCTGCCATTGAAGTTCCTTGGTAGTTGGCATACCCATTTGTATCTACCGATGACCGAATATTAACTCCTGGTGCAACCACTTCGGGTTTGATGGACAGGCTCCCCGTATCCACACAATGCGACGGGCCGCGACTGCTAAAACTGGCCAATGGATAATTAGAGTTATGAGGGCTGATGGCGCCAACGGTAAACACCAAATAAGGATTTCTAGTGATTGTGGCTGGGTTTCCTATTGTTTTTCCACCTGGACCGTTGTTGCCCGCACTCCAAACTACAGCCGTGCCGCCCAATTGACACGCCGCAATTGCATCCCCTATTGGGTTAATACAGATATACTCAGCGGTATCAAATTCGTGACCCCATGAGTTATTTATCACATCGGGTACATCGTGGTAGGTACTGGTATCGCCATCAGGGTCTAAAGCCCACTCGAACGCTGGGGTTATGGTATGCAATGATTTAATTTCATCGTGGTTGCTCACCACATGGTCGTCGGCTATAAACTGGGCATTAAACGCTACCCCAATGGTATCATTGTTAGCCTTGTGCAAACCTAAAATTGTTCCCGCTACATGAGTTCCATGAGTTCCTGGTTTGTCCTGTGGGTATTTAGAATCATAGCCAAACCACGATTCTTTTAAAGGTGCCCGATACCCACGCCACCGCTTGCCGAGGGCTGAATGTTGAGGCCAAACCCCAGTATCTAAAATCAATGCAAGACGGCCTGCTCCAGTATATCCCCTAGCCCACATTTCTGGCGCATGAATAGCATCTAAACCTGGCTCGCGACCGTTGATCGATTCTGTTTTTAACGTTGCATTTCCTTCATCACATTTGCGGAACTCTGCAGCGATGGCATGTCGTTCATCGCTCAATTCTATCCACGAAATTTGGGTTTGGCTGGCTAGCGCTTTAAGTGTTGCGACCGACATCGAAACCACAAAAGAATTGTTCAGCCAATATGAATGTGCTATTTTTTTATGAGGCTCATATACCTCCAAAAAATTCGTCATCCATTGCTCAGCCGCCTCATTGTTTTGGTGTAAAACCCGCCAAACATAATTTCGACGTTCGTGATTTGTGAATCCTTTTTTATCAAATTCAGCAGCCAAAGCTTCATAATCGAGCTGATTGGAAAATTGAACCCATACTTCAACTTCGACATTTGAGCGTTGCCTACCATATAATATGTTTCTAACACTTGGACTTAAATCTGCCTGTGACCACAGCGAAACGGGAATTAATAGAAAAAAAAGGAGTTTGTTCATGGTGAAAACATTTGTCGGGTAAAAATAATGTTTTGATTGGGTTGGGTTGGTTGATCGGTTGATCGGTTAGTTGACGCAATAATTGACTCCTTGCTTGATGCGCTGCTTAAACAAAAGCCAACTTTGGAATTAGCCAAGCAGCGAATATTTTTGCATTGGTAAAAACCAACAAGAATTACTTCACCAATACCAAGGCACTTCCTTCAATAACCACCTTGCCATCTTGGTTAAAACAGGTAGTAGAAAGGCCGAT
This sequence comes from Flavobacteriales bacterium, assembly GCA_020435995.1. GTDB lineage: Bacteria > Bacteroidota > Bacteroidia > Flavobacteriales_G > Salibacteraceae > JAGQYO01. The sequence goes on from JAGQYO010000013.1 coordinate 32,871, forward strand.
TTTTGCCCCATCTATTGAAATAACTTCCACAGTAGCGGTTATCACATCATTAATATATACCGGATACCTAAAGGAAACTGTTTGGTTAAGGTAGATGGCTCCCGCACCTGGTAATTTGGTAGCAATTACAGCCGAAATAAGTCCAGTTACCAATATTCCTTGAACGATTCGTGTACCAAATCTGGTTGTTTTGGCAAACTCTTCATCCACATGAATAGGGTTGTTGTCGAGTGATACTTGGGCGTAACTCATGATATCGTCATGTGTAAATGCCTTTGTTAGAGAAGCTTTTTGGCCTATTTCCATCTTTTATTCAAATGATTTTTTGTCTATTCGTGTTTCGCTTATTAGGTCCATATCCAATATTGACCAAAGTAATACTTCTTGAGGCAACACACAGAGTAGCCGCTGAACTTATTGAATTGAAAATACCTAGTTGTATAACCCAGCGGAAACACGTTTTCGAAAACCGCGAATGATAAATATCAATTTGAACAATTCACGGAAGGCTTGCCAAACTATTTTGATGGATGCGCCTTTGCTTACACCTGCCTTTCGTTCCAAATACTTCGACTTCACCTCGATTAAATGGTTGTCCAAATAGAGAAGTTTGCTGCAAATTTCCGTTTCAATAAGAGAGCTATTAATCTCAAAATCAATACGATCAAGCTGATCTTTGCGGTAGGCCTTTACCCAATTTACATCTTTCATGCTAATGCCTAGAAAAATCTGATTCAAGGTTTTATTCACGAAGGAGAGGATGTTTCTAAACAAGGAGTAGGACGTATTTTCAAGTCTGTAAAAACTCAAAATTGTTTTGTCTTTTAGGTGAATATGAGGAATGAGTTCGGTGTAATCCCATTGGGCATCACCCGGGGTGTTCATCACGTTTTCTTTGGTGGCGTTTTTATATCCGTCAACCAGAGATCGGCCTATTCCTTTGTTCTTCTTATGTTTTATAAGCTTAATTTCGGGATGAACCTTCATGGCGGCTTTCACCAATTCCACCGATTTATCCTTGCTTCCGTCATCTACGATGATAATCTCTAATTCGCTCACCAAGGGTTTGTACAAAGTTGTTATACGTTCGATAACGTATTCTATCGTGCTCTCTTCATTATAGCAAAGCACTATGACAGACCAACTTGGTTTTTCAGCCACTAATAATTATTTACTATTTCAATTACGTAACTCACTTCTTCGTCGGTTAGCTCAGCATACATTGGTAAACTCACACAATGAGCCGCGAGATATTCTGATTGAGGGAAATCGCCTTCTGAATACCCCAAGTAGGTAAATGCTTTTTGAAGATGACAAGAAACTGGATAATGCATGCCTGCAAATATTTCGTTTTCCTTGAGGTATTCCATAAAATGCTCACGGTTTTCAACCGTAACCACAAAAAGATGATAGTTCGATTCGTAGTCAGCACCCACTTCTTGCATTCTGATTTTTGTGCTCACAATTTCAGACTGATAGCGAGCCGCAATTTCTCTTCTGCGACCATTCCATTCATCGAGCTTTCGAAGTTTGATGTCCAACACAGCACCTTCTACCCCACCCATTCTCATGTTGTAACCAATTTCTTGATGGAAATACTTCTCTTCGCTTGCGTGGTTTTTAAGTTTTTGGATTCGGTCATAATATTCTTTGTTGTTGGTGGTGATGCCACCCCCTTCTCCGTAGGTCCCCAAATTTTTTCCTGGATAAAAACTGAAGCAAGCTAATTCACCAAATCCGCCAGACCTCACACCTTTATACTTCGAGCCTTGAGCCTGTGCAGCATCTTCCACAAAATAAATATTGTGCTTGTCACAAATTGCTTTTAAGGCCTCCACGTCGCACATTTTACCATAAAGATGAACGCCAATAATGGCCTTAGTTTTTAAAGTAATGGCTTTTTCGGCAGCTTCCACATCAATTTCCCAAGTATTTGGATCACAATCAACAAAAACTGGTGTAGCTCCTACATAAGCCGGCCCCCATGCCGTAGCAATAAAAGTATTGGCTGGCATGATAACCTCATCACCAGGGCCAATATTGAGCGCCACCATAGCTAAATGCAAGGCACTTGTTCCGTTATTTACCGAACTGCAATACTTCGTTTGACAATAGGCTGCGAAGTTCTCTTCAAACTTTTTTACGTGAGGTCCATTGGTAAATGCTGTGTTTTCAAACACATCCTCAACGGCAGTTAATACTTCGTTTTTAATTTGGTGATATTGTCCCTTAAGATCTAGGAAATTTACTTTCATGTTGTTTTGTGATTTTAAAAAGCTGCTCGATGTTCTTTGTTGTATTTCTTATTTGGATTGAAAACTCAATTAATACAATTGACGCCCTGATTCCACATGCAGTTTCTCAAACCTATCAGTAAGTTTTAGCAAAGCATCCGATGTGGGTTGCACGTTATCTTGAATGTAGCGATAGATCTCGTCGGTGTACTCTTTAAAACCATACTTATCTATGTTATAATCATTGACTTTGAGCGGTTTACCTGGAATATATTTTACGAAGGGCTTAATATTTTTAACTACCGTAGCATTGGCTGCAACCATTGCATACTGCCCAATCACCGTAAATTGATGCACGACGGCCGCCATACCAATATTGGCGCCTTTGAGAATAGAAATATGCCCGCCAGATACTGAAAATGGGGTAATCACTACTTTATCATCAATCATTGCATCATGTGGAATGTGTGTGCCGTGCATCAAAAAAGTCTCATCGCCTATGTAAGTTTTGTCGCTCACAACAGGTTTTTGTACCGTCGAAAATTCTTTGATGATGTTACCGCTTCCTATTTCTACTTTGCAATTGGAAGAATCATATCGAGGTTCTCTTGTATTTTGACCTGCACTTCCTATCACCACATGAGGACCTATGATGTTGTTATCACCAATTTTTGTAGGGCCATAAATTACTGTGTAGGGAAGAATTTCGTTGCCACTACCCAAATCCACACGTGGGTCTATGATCGCCGTGGGATGTATATTGTTACTCATTGTTTGTTTAGTATATAATTAGAGCCTTACTTCCTTTCCTCCATTCTTGATGGACAAATCAGAAGCTTCAAGAATTTCGACTACCGCTAGGCCTTCTTCTCCCCCGTTGATGGGTTTTACTTTTTTATTGATGGCATCTACAAAATGAGCCGTTTCCAATTTAAGTGCTTCCAATTGCTCCACCTTAGGGCTGCTCATATCTCCTGATCGGTACTGAATGAGAAGATTATAAATTTCACTTTTGTCGGAAATATCAATTCCCTTATCGTAAACCTTGATTTTGTAATCTGGCTCTACGTCATCCCAAACCAACATTTTGTTGGAGCCCGCCAGAAGAGTTTGCCTAATTTTGACAGGCGACATCCAATTGGCATTGAAATGTGCTATAAAATTATTGTCGTATTGAACGGTTAAATAAGCTACATCCTCTATTCCTCTTCCAAAGTGAGACGAGCCAGTAGCGTTTAAGGATTTAGGTTTGAGGCCCGGTACCAAATATTGCATGATAGAAATATCGTGAGGCGCCAAATCCCAGAGCACGTTTACATCGTGCTGAAACAAACCTAGATTCACCCGCATAGAATCGTAGTAATACAGATCTCCAACCGTACCATTATCAACCAACTCCTTCATTTTGCGCACAGCACCCGTGAACAAAAAGGTGTGATCGACCATTATAATCAAGTCTTTTTTAGCTGCCAAATCGATAAGTTCTTTGGCTTCGGAAGACGTCGTAGTAAAGGGCTTTTCAATAAACACGTGTTTTCCATTCTCCAATGCTTTTTTCGCCAAAGGAAAATGAGCAAAAACAGGCGTTACGATAGCCACGGCATCAATACTCGAATCTTTTAAGATCTCATCCGCATCACTTACAATTTCGGAATTAGGAAAAGCCCCTTTAGCCACTTTTTGCCTATCGGCAGACTTATCACAAATTTTTACTACTTCAATTTCACTATGGCCGTTAAAATTGCGAACTATGTTTGGTCCCCAATATCCATATCCTATTACTCCTGCTCTAATCATTGTATTTTTGATAGGTTGCAAATATATTTGTTTGCCTTTTGCAAAACTCTTTTTATCATCGTAGCTCATTCACTTGTTTCAAATGAAAAATTCACTTCTTTTTTTACCCATTTTATTATTAAGTATGATCGGTTGTCAAATCGACAAAACACCGAAAGTACTGGTGGGGTTCCAACCCCAAGATGCGGATTCGCGAGCATCGCTTAGGGGAGTGAGCGCCGTTGATGATTCGGTTTGCTGGGTAAGTGGCTCTAACGGTACGGTGATGCGCACCACCGATGGCGGCAATTCTTGGGAAAAGCACGTAGTACCTGGTCATCACCAGTCCGACTTTAGAGACATTCATGCTTTTTCGGCATCAAAAGCAATTGTGATGTCGATTGGCAGTCCTGCTAAAATATTTAGAACCAACAACGGGGGCAAAACCTGGTGGCTTACCTATTTCTACGATAACCCTGATGCTTTTTTGGACGGTATCGATTTCTGGAATGAAAACGAAGGAATTGCATTTGGAGATCAAATAGATGGCCGAATTTTTATCTTAAAAACCGACAATGGTGGAAACTCTTGGTATGAAATCCCGGTTGATAACCAGCCGGCCGCACTTGAAGGAGAAGGTGGGTTTGCGGCCAGTGGCACTAGTATTCGAGCAGGATTTGATAGCTTGGTGTGGATTGGCTTAGGTTTTCCGAGAGGACGCGTACTTTATTCGAATGACAAGGGAATTACATGGGATTTTCAATTAACAGGAATGGGCAATGGAGACTCTAGTAGAGGAGTTTATAGCATCGACTTCAACAAAAAAAGAGAAATGATTGCTGTGGGTGGCAGTTGGAATAAGCCCGTTCAAGAGGATTTAACAGCATGCACCAGCCCCGATGGCGGCTCAAATTGGATGATGGTGGAGGAAAACAAACCGATGGGATATCGCTCTTGTGTAGCTTTTATCCCCGAAACTGACTTTGCTATGTGTACCGGAACTACGGGTACCGACATTTCATTCGACAAGGGTAGAAACTGGGAAAACGTAGACCAAACTCCATTTAACTCTTTGAGTTGGAGCCCAACTGGTAAATCAGGTTGGATAGTTGGAAATGAAGGTAAAATGGCAAAACTCATAGTTAGCGAAGCGACGAAATAATGAGTTGGGACTTGGATGGCGACAAAATGTATCGAAAATTCACCTTCGATAATTTTGACCTAGCTTGGGACTTTATGAATGAAGTGGCTCAAGTAGCTAAAAAACAAAATCATCATCCCGAGTGGAAAAATGTGTACAACCAAGTTGAAATTTGGTTGAGTACTCACGATGCCAATGACTCCATCACCTTTAAAGACTTAGAACTGGCCAATGAAATCGATTTGATTTTCGAAAAACCTTGATCATAGGATGAAGTAATAATACTTCATTACAAGAAGCAATTAGTTTTTTGAAGCAAAGGTGCTTATTGGAATTTAAAACAAGACTCAGAAGATTTAGATTTCATTTTTCACAGAAACCAATAACAAAAGGCCTAGTTTTTATAAAGAATGAATGAAAAAGGGTTATCCACCAAAGAGTTGGTGTTTGATTGCCAAATATAAACTTCGAGTTTACCACTACTAAAATCATAGGTAGCCGTCCTTCCGTTTCCGTTGGCTTCAGGCGCTACCATTGCCACACAATTACTGTTAAAAGCCGAAAAATTTGAGAATGTAATAACGTATTTCCCTGTACTTGGATTGGTAACCGTAAAATTTCCTGTACCATTTGTAATACCTCCTCCGCCCGCAATGCGTCCCATAGCCGCAGGTAACAAATTCACGGAACCAGTGCTCGGGGAGTTTAGCTCTTCTACACTGATGGAATCGGCATCGATCCCACCCACAACTTCCATGGCGTCAGATGGAGTTACCGTGCCGATACCCACTTTTCCAGAGGAGTCTATCATCATTCTGGGAACTCCGTTATTGGTGCTTCCTGTAAACATTCTTATTTGATAGGGATAGGTATTGTCTAAGCCTGAAAATAGAGAAATAGCGGCACCTCCATTCGTTCCATTAAAATCCGAAAACAACCGTAGAATAGCTCTGCCAGTACTTTTAAAATTGTCAATTCTGGCTGTATTATTTCCTTCCAAAAAAATGGAATTATTGACATGGAGACGTGCTTGAGGATTTGTAACTCCAATCCCTAAATTTCCACCAGAAGTCAATCTCATTTTCTCTGGAAGTCCTGCAAAGCCTACTTGATTGCTTCCACCCGCAAATACAATATCGGGGTTTGCGCCTCCTTGTCGATGGATTTTCCAAGCGTAGTTTCCTCCTGGGTTTTGAAACGTAATACCTGTACTATCGCTGTTGTTTGTGGAAACCAGATTTATTGTATTGGGTTCTGATGATTGCACTCCTACAGTTCCCGCTAAAGTGTTATTCCCTACATCCATGCTAGCCACATCTGATATGGCTTTGCTGTTCATATTTAAATTAGTAGTGGCAGTGTGATTTCCAAGGTTATCGCCTTGCGAATCTTGCCAAGAAGCATTTCCATTCGCATCGGATGTTAATACCTTATTTAAGGCAGCCCCAGATGATAACCTAATTGCAGCTGCTTCCATTCCTCCTCCAACCTCAAATAGTGAATCAGGGCTTGAAGTGCCTATGCCTACCTTGCCACTGTTTAATACTTTCATACGTTCATCCCATGAAATAGAACCGCCGGCAGTTCCGGCTGGCGCCGTATAGAAGGAAATACCATCGCTGTGTAATTTAATTCGAGACGCTTCTTCAGCATTAATATAATTGTCGCCTTCGTTAAATGCGTTTTCATAGATATTAAACCTTCCATTTCCATCTGCTACCCCAATTGTTCCCCAACCAAGGTTATTACCATTGGCCAGATAAAGTGCATCTCCGCCTCCATCAAGTTTTAGATCTCCTACTACATGCAATTCGGTTTGTGGACCATTGGTGCCTATACCCACTCTATTGAATCCCGCATCCACGTTAAATGTGTTGCCATCCACGCTAAATGCAGCGGTAGAAGTAACTGACAAATTATTCCCACCAGCTGAGATAACCGTATTGCCTGTTAAGGATCCAGAACCATCATAAATACCGTTGCCATCTGCACTACTCGGGACAGACTGCCAAGAGGCAACTCCACTTCCATCAGTTTGCAAAAAATGACCATTCGTTCCTTTATTTGAAGGTAGTTGAACTCCCCCAAGAATGGACAGAGTGTCGGCTAGAACTTTTCCAGCTACCCTCAATTTGCTTCTATTGGCCGTAAGTGTATCACCCAAAAGCAAGCCGCCATCATCAAGGAATATCCCCCATTGATTCACGTCATTGGTACCTGCATGCATAGTAATTGCCCCACCATTAGCCTGTAATGCCAAAAAAGAAGTTGAGCCATTGTTTCTTGCTAAAATTTCATTGTCATCGAACACCACATTGGTTCCTGATGTATTGCCAATTACCAAATACCCATTTGAAGCATTCAAGGATGCATCATTTCCACCTCTAATATGCAAAGGAACTTGAGGTGATGTTGTGCCAATACCCACCTTACCAGCAGTAGTAATACGCATTACTTCGGTACTATTGGTCGTAAAAATAATTCGGTCTGAACTTAAGGCTTGAACCTTTGCAGAGCCATCGTTGTCGGTAATTCGAGAACTGTCTTTTACAGAGTTCGGCAATTGCGCCGAGCTAATACTTCCTTGAAAAACCGAACTGTTGGTTCCTGCCGCGGCGATGCTGCTGCTGTAGCAAATGATGTAGTTGACGTTGGCGTTGACAGGGCGGGTTTCATTTCCGCCAGTGCTCTCTATATACTGGGTAAACCAGCCCTCAGCACCAACTGTACTTTCTCCGGTGATTCCGGAAGTCGGAAAATTCAAAGGATCGTTATAACTAGCACCTGTTGAAGTTTTGCCCCAAACCCTATGAGAATGGCTCTGAATTTGATTGCCCTGGACAGATCCTACCTTATCCCCAGTATTTCCGCCGGTATTAATTGCCGATCTACCAGCTGCATCTGGATCATTGCCAGCTCCTAAGTTCGTTCCTCTTAAAAAACGACCTCGTAAATCAGGTAAGTTGAAGTTGCTTCCACTTCCACCCCAAGCATAGCCGATGGCCGAGAATAATTCAGAATAGGAAGCTGTTGCCAAACTGGCGCCGTTACATAATAAAAAACCCGCTGGTACTTGAGCTGTATCGCCCGCAAAGGAAATAATGGAACCCGCAGGAACGGCAAATTGAGTGGCACCAGCCGAAGCAATGTTGGACCAACCTGAACCATTGTTATAAAAAAAAGCTGAACTGTCGGTATTGTAAATAAGTAGTCCGGCGGCAGGAGAACCTATCGCATTCATTTGAGTGGTGGTCATTCGAGGCCCCAAAAATCCTCGACTGTTACTTTGCACTTCTAAGGCTGCTGAAGAATTTGGCGTACCGCCTGTTTGGTTGATTAAAACCCATTGAGCCTTTGCCGTTGGCGCGGCGAGTAAAAAGATAAAAGTTATAAAGTAAAAAGCTGAAAGGGGAAAGTGGAAAGGGGAAAGTTTAAAGGGGAAAGGAAAAAGTCGAAAGTTGAAAGGAAAAAGTTTAAAGTGGAAAGGGGAATGGTTAAAGTGGAAAGGGGAAAGTTTAAAGTTTAAAGGAAAAAGTTTAAAGCTTAAAGCGGGAAGGTTAAAATGGAAAGAGGTGATTTTAAAGTCAAAAGGTTGAAGTTTAAAGGGGAATACCAGCAAATTTCTTTTGCTAATTCTCATTAAAATAAATTTTATTTTATCAATGACTGATGTTTTTTTTAATTTATCCATGCCTATAAAGATTTAATTAATCCTGATATGATTTTCGATACTTCTTCACATTGGTTTTTAAGGCTTTCAAACTCTGATTTTTGAACATAACCTAAATCCAAAGCCACATAAAGCATCGACCTTACTTCGCCACAACTTGCCTTTGAAATAAACAAATAATTTCTCCATTCGGGAGTGGTTCTCTTTTCAAATCCTTCGGCAAGATTGTTCATCACAGAAACGGAGGCTCTACAAATCTGATCTTTAAATCCAAAATCACGCGAATCTTTAAACAATGCATAAACCTCTTTAACAAGAAGCCGTGCTTTTTGCCAAGCAATTAAGTCCTCAAATCTTATGACCGTATGAGATGCAGATTCATTCACCGTTTACACGCTATTATTTATTGTTCTATTTTCTTTTCTTCTCTCAATTTTGGACTTTTCAACTTTCGTCTTTCAACTCCAAACTCCCTACTTATTACTCTGCCCTTCATTCAACATTTTTTGTATTAATTCCAATTTGGCGTTTATTTCATTGATTTTTGATGTTTGATCTTCGATGTTGGATTGTTGATTTTCGATTTTGGATTTTAGACCACTATTTTTCAATTTTAATTCTTCAATTAATACTTGTTGTTCTTTAATAGCTTGCAACAAGACAGCCGAGAATTTAGCGTAATCTGCAGCCAAATAGCCTTCGGAATTGGGATAAACCAACTCAGGATATACTTTTTGAAGGTCTTGTGCAATTAAACCAATTGTTCTTTCACTTGAAAAAGCCAAGTTTGGAAAATTAATTGTGTCCCAATTGTGATAAACACCTTCAATTTGATCCAATGTATTGAGTACACCTTCTATTGGCAGAATGTTGTTTTTGTACCTTCTATCCGATACCAAAGCAACTCCACCTGCCCTTACCAACCCGCTGGCATTAATATCGCCTATGACGTGTAATGGATACGTGGGATTAATTGTTCCAATACCTACATTTCCAGTATTAGATATTCTCATCGCCTCTGTACCATTTGTCCTAAACGTTGTTGGACCATTCTCCCAATTCCAAAATACAGCCTCAGAACCAGACATACCAACAGTGAGTCCATCGTTGGCATTCCCTCCCGAAGAAGAATTTGTATATTGCATATAACTACCTGACCCGCCAGTGTTTAAGTGAAAATATCTCTGTGGATTCGTGGTGCCGAACCCTACAAAGCCGTTGCTGTCAATGACCATACGGACGGTCGTTTTTTTCTTATCGTAAAAGCCAACACTTCCTTTTGATAGCTCATTATTAGCGCTGTCATCAACAAATATCAGCCAATCTGCCTGGTCATTTTTTATATCAAATCCTGCTTCTTTTGTAGTATTCTCAATCGTCACATAACCGTGATCAGCGCCTCCTTGGTATACTAATAGGCGGTCTTGGGTTCGTGACGGAATTGCCCCGATTCCCACCTTGCCATCATTTACCACAGTCATTCTACGAGATTCGGTATAAGAGGCATCAGGTCCGACACTATCAGCGGTGTAAAACCCAATTGAGCCCGAGATGTAATCAAAATTTATAAATGAGCCTAATCCTCCATTGATACTTTTCCAGCCTCCATCATAGTACATATTACCCGTAATGTGGGCATTGTTTAAGGCCGAAGTAATGCCTGTCATATTTCCTACTTGAAAATGTGCCTTTGGGTTGGTAGTACCTATTCCTACATTTCCAGCGTTGGTAATTCTCATCCTCTCCGTAGTGGTAGATGCACCACCGGCGGTAGTATGGAACTGAATTCTTCCAGGGGCATCGGCTGTTGCAGGAGTTCCATCCACTTCAAATTGGATTTTCGCTACTGTATTGTATGTACTTCCATCGTATGCCGCAGCACTTATTCGTCCAACATTATCTCCCGTGACTACTGCAGTGGACGAAGCTTCAGTGCCCCTTGCTTTGCTTAAGATTAACGACGAAGCGTCAGACAATGTAGAACCAAATGAATTGATGCGAGCAGTAGTGGTTGAAGAGCCCGAAATAGTTAGCTTCGCCGATAGTGAACTGGTACCAATTCCCATATTGCCGGCGGTGTCAATGGTCAGTCTGGTAACGCCTTTGGTATCATCTCGAATCAAGAATTTTTTTGGAATGCCCAACTGACCTATCGAATAGGTTTGATGAACACTTTTCATTCGAATAAATACGTCATTATCACCTCCCGATTCCATTTTAAATTCGGTGTTAGAAGTAGGGCGATATAGATGTAATCGAACGTCTTGATTTGTTGAAGCATAAGTTCCTAACCCCACCGTACCCGTATTTCTGATTTGCATGGTTAAGTTGCCATTATTAAAGAAAGTCGTTGAATCTCCATCTGCTGTTGGTTCTAGATCAATTCTCGTATCGCTATCTTCATCCTTTACTTTACTACCCGCAGCTGGCGTTTCCCACGTTGCTTTTCCTTTGGCATCGGAGGTGAGGATTTTACCATTTGTTGCCCCAAAAGGAAGGAAGAAACTATCTCTTACCGTAAGAGAACTATTTAACAAAAGTGAATCCGTAGCAAAATCACCAAAAATTAATGGCAAAGAAGAATTTGAATTTTCGATATAAAGTTTTTGGCTAGCAGTTGAGTCGTTCTGACCCGCTTTAAAGCCAAGAAATACATTTGAATGACCTGTATTGTCCTTTCCAGCTTCATAACCAATGGCAACATTTCGAATACCCGATGCATTGTTTAGCAATGAAGAGGAACCGATACTTATGTTGTCAGACCCACCAGTTTTTGCTCCTTGAGCATGTCTGCCTATTGCAATGTTATCATCTCCACCAGTAGTATTTTCTAAAGCTTGGACACCAAGGGCTACATTACCACTTCCGCCAGAATGAGAGCTAATCGCCTTATTTCCAATAGCAATATTACCAAATCCTCCATTATTGTTTGTCAGTGCATTTCCACCAATGGCTAAATGAGCTTGGGAGCTTTCGTTACTAGCCAAAGCATTTCTACCAATCCCTACAGATGGGTTTGATGTTGTTGGAAATTTATAATTGACCGCTGCATTCTCGCCAATAAATAGATGACCGCTGGTATTTAAAACCTCAATTCTTCCGCTGTCCAATCTGAAGAATTCGGTCCCTCCCAAATCAAATCGTATGATGTCTTCGTCTGCAGATTCTTCCACTTGAATTTTGGTATCGTTATCGGAGTCTTGTATGGAAGAAACTGCAGCCACAGAAGGCGTTTGCCAAGAGGCCACTCCATTGGCATCAGAAGTAAGCACCTTGGTTGCTCCCGCACCATCAGTCATAGTAAGGTAGGTCGTTTTGATACCCCCATTTACGGTAAGAGTAGAATCAATTGAACCGGATCCTACGCCCAGTTTTGATGAAGGAATTACGACATTACCGCTAAAATTAGATATACCTCCACTTGATATGGTAAATCTATCGTTTCCACCAGTTTTAAGGCGCAGGTCTCCAGAATTGCCATTATTTCCAGTTATTCCAATACTGGAATTTGTTAAATAATACCCCGTTCCTACCCCTGTGGTACGGTAATCTCCGCCAGCAATGATGGCGAAATTTCCGGCTCCTGCAGTCGCTGGAGTAAGGGTTACTTGGCCATTATTAGCGATGGTTATCCCTTCATTTCCGCCATCGTTAGACAAATAATTTCCGTTGAGTTGGATGTTTGAAGTGGCGGTGTGGTTACCGAGATTATCTGTGGGATAACTACTCAACTCATTAATCGCTTTCCACGCGCTGCCATTGAAATAAAAGTGTTTTGAACTGTCAGTATTGTATACAAAAAGTCCACTAGCAGGTGAGCTTATTGCATTCATTTGAGTAGTGGTGAGCCTCGGCGGTAAAAAACCACGTGAGGTATCTGATACTTCGAGGGCTGCGGAATTGTGTGGGTTGCCGCCAGCTCGGTCTATTTTCATAAATTGTGCTTGCGCCGTCGGTGCGGCGAGTAAAAAGATAAAAGTTAAAAGGGGAAAGGGGAAAGTCGAAAGGGGAAAGTGGAAAGGGGAAAGTTGAAAGTTGAAAGTTGAAAGTTTAAAGTGGAAAGGGGAAAGTTGAAAGTTGAAAGTTGAAAGTTTAAAGTTAAAGGGAGAGTGGTTAAAGTCGAGAGTGGAAAGTTGGGAGGTCAAGTTTCGGCTTCGATTAAGATAATCATGCAAAGTGGGAATAATCGTTCTTCGAAGCCAATTTGTTTGGTTGGTATTCGATACCCTTCTCTCTTCAGTCGAATCGCTCAGACTGCTACCATTGTCAGTTCCCAGCCTAACCGGCAGGCAGGGAGTAGCTTTAAGGAGCGACAGCGGATTAAAGGTGTATCGAGAACTTGCTATGTTATTTAGAACTTCTCGATACATTTTGGCGAAGGCAAAAAAACTCCCAGACCGACCACCTGGAAGAGAAGTGGCAGAAAAAAAAGATAAAAACAATCTAACCTTCTTAAAGACTGATCTTATTTTCAATGACATATTCCATGACATAACATTCATTTTTAAATTATCATTATTGGGCTTTTGTTATTGTATAGGTGATTCGAACTGAAGCTAACTGAATTGTCGTTAATGCTTCCTTAGTTTCAAATATTAGAGAGTAGACTTTTGATGAATTGTCAATGGTTGCGTTTGCAATGGTATTATCAACTAGCGTTTGGTTTCCGGAATTTCCAACTGAGGAGGCATTCGACATTTCTGCCATAAATCCTGAAGCATGTAATTGATTGACAAGTCGAACTTGAGCATTATAAGTAGAATTGGCATCATAAACCAATGCCGAAACTTCAGTTACTGTAGCGCCATGTGGCAAATGAACTGGAGCAATAAGATAGGCATCGTTTGAAATCAATCCGCCTTGGGTTCCCACACGCATTACGCCGGTGGTTCCCGATGTTAGGTATTGCCTGTATGCCGATACGCTCTGGTTGGTAGTGGATATTTCGAAGGCTGAAGAATGAAAAGACATATAACTCGTTTTGGCCGATTCGTATGTATAATCGCCATCAATTTGAATATCACCTTCAACATCCAATTCTTCGGAAGGTGACGATGTGCCGATTCCTACATTTCCATTAGCGCCATCAACTACCATCCTTGTTATTGTGGAGGTTCCTGTTCTAGTTCTAAATTCAATATCTCCAGGATCATAAGGTCCGAAAGTGTTTCCACCACCAGTTATCAACACGCCGCCACCTTGTCCAAACCCAGGAGCACCATAACCATCTCCCGCAGATAAATACAAGGATCCACCTGGATAACCAAATCCACAGCATCCTGCACTGCCCGCAGCCAGCCCCAAGCTCGATCCGGGTGCATTCGTGCTCCGGTTGTCTACGGTTATATTTCCTCCCGAAGATTCTAAAAACTTAATATTTCCAGCGAGATGAATTTTTTCTTCAGGACTTGTAATGCCAAAGCCTACATTTCCAGTATTATCTATTCGTATTCCCTCATTATCACCATCGTTTGACAAATAATTGTCGTTCAATTTTATGTTTTGGGTCGCGGTATGATCTCCCAAATTATCTTCTGATAAATCGAGCCACGAACTGCCATTGTAGAAGTAAAAACCTCCTTCCGTGCTATTAAAAACTAATAAACCTGTAGCTGGCGAACTAACCGCATTCATTTGTGAAGTGGTTAATCTTGGTATTAACATTCCCTTTGTAGTAGATTCTATTTCGATTGCTGCCGAAGAGTCTGGACTGCCACCATTTTGATTGACTAACACCCATTGTGCTTGTGATGATTGAACCGCAAATAGAATAAATAAAGCAATGAATTGGAGAGCTAAAAAATTGAATTGACTTGCACCATTTTTGAATAAGGAATACTTCGAAGATTTATTTTTCTCAATACTGACAAAAGAATATGGTTTCGAAACTGAAGGATTTAAGCTTCTCAGACATGATTGAATCTGCTGCATAAATTGGTTTTTAGTTTTCATACTCAATGTTTATTCCCAGTATTCTTAATTTTCCCGTACTCGTATCCAAGGCATCTCCCCCACTACGGCGAATTATAAATGTTACGTAGTTGCTTCCAGTACCTACAGAAAAACTCTTGTTCCAAATTTTCACCGCATCCACTGTTGACGGTGCTGGAATCGTATTCAATACACCACCAGGGGCACCAGAAACCACATCGCCTTCTGCAAAATTCTCAAAGGCCATAAACATTCTAAAATTCCCTGAGTTATCATCGCTAGTATAATAAATCACCGCAGTGAAATTATTGGATGTGCGATCTGCGGGTGCCAAAAAAGTCAAGGACAAGTCATCCGTATTGACATCGTCAAATTGAACATATCTACGACCCCAGCTATATGTTCCAAAAGTGGTTCCTGAATAAAGTACGTCGTTGGAATACAAGTGAACAGGAAAGGCAATTGTGTTTGTTTTTGACGGTACATCTTGCCACGTGGCATCACCATCAGCATCCGAAACCAATACTTTGTTCGCGGCTGCACCGGTAGTTACTTTTAAATCTTGCGTGATTGTTTTTCCAGAAATGTCTAACTCAGATGTAGGATTGGTATTACTTATACCTACATGTCCCGTTTGAGCTTCGACGACTATGCTTGGAGATTCATCTGTATTCGACCAGCGTCTACCAATTCCAAAATTGTTGCTTCCAAAACTGGAATCATCAAACCCCACATTCATTCCCACTGAGCTGGCATCTTGCCTAAAACGCAGCATGGGGTTGTCCGTTTCGGTAACGTTATCTGCATCGGCTTCGAGCCAAATCTCGGCATCTGCATTATCTTGAATATGCAAAAACGCTGAAGGGGAATTGGTTCCAATTCCAATATAACCCGTGCTCGAAATCATCATCCTATCAGAATTAGAAGTTCTGAAATACAAATTGCCAACTTCGTAACCTTGGAAGTAGGTATTAAGTCCAGTTGTGCCTAACCTAAATCCATCGGTGGATGATGAGCCTGTAGAGGAATTGGTTATTTGCAACCATGATGATGATGCCGAACTGTTGATATGAACTTGATTATGGGGATCGCTAGTCCCAATTCCCAAATTTCCGTTTTGGTCGATACGCATGCGCTCGTCCAAAGCATTGATATCCGAATTTGCCGCTCCCCCTCTAAACACCAAATCGGCCTGATTGCCTCCGACATTCTCCCTTCGAATATTCCAAGTGTAGGCTGCTCCTGAATTTTGAAAAGCAATCCCGTGGCTAAGTACATTATTTGAGGATTGTAAGGTGAGTGCATTTGAAGTATCTCCAAAAATGGTAAGTTGTCCTGAAGGTGAAGAAGTTCCTATTCCTAAATACCCATTAGGCATGAGCAGATTCCCTGAAAAAGTTCCTACTCCTGAATTACTAATTGAAAGTCCCTCATTTCCACCGTCGTTAGAAAGGTAATTGCCATCAAGTTGAATATTTTCGGTAGCGGTATGATCTCCCAAATTATCTTCAGACAAATTGACCCAAGCGCTTCCATTATAAAAATAAAAAGAGCCATTGGTACTGTTAAAGATTAAAAGTCCTGTGGCGGGTGATGAAATGGCATTCATTTGGGCGTTCGTCATTCGAGGAACAAGAACTCCCTTGCTCGTAGACTTTACTTCAAGCTGAGCAGACGAATCTGGAGCTCCACCATTATCATCAATAAGAACATTTTGCCCACTAAGCGAAATTGAAGCTAATACAAGTACAAATAATACAACATGGCTTTTTTTTCTCATAAATCAATATCGTTCCCATTACTTTTTATACACACATCTATATGGCGCAGTTAAAGTTGGATCTTGAAAAGCTCTATTGGTAATACCTCCATTTCCAACAATCATCATGTTGTTTTGAGATATGTTGCTCACCCACTCGTTGTTATCGGTTTCGCCAGTAAGTACCAACAAATCGGCTGCCGTATACCACTCAACGTAAGAGGGTAGCTCTGCATCCTCATCGGCACAATCCGCTGCCGCGTTGAACCAAGAAGTGGCTGTACGTTCTGCTGTAGAAATACAGAACTTTTCGTTGGCTTTTGAAAAACCTGCAGGACAAGTTAGGGTGTCAACAAGAGTAGTCCAAGATGCATTTCCACTGGCATCCGAAGTAAGAATCTTACCCGCACCAGCACCACTGGCCAATTGAAGTGTTTGTCCAATATATACGTTTCCTGTTCCAAAGTAACCCGCCCAGTTCGTTGTACCACCTGCAGCATAACCTTCAATTCCCTTATTTACGCCACCATCTTGGGCAACACCAATTACACCAACTCCCGCTCCTGAGCCACCTGAAGTGGTTCCCACAACTGCAGTTTTCTTTCCAGAGCCTGTTCCACTCATCCAGTTGTAAATACCGTATTGGGCATAAGTTGTGCTAGCAGTGTTTCTAATTCGCAACGAATCGACCCAAATCTCACCAACAACTCTCATTTTAGAACTCGATGGCACTGTCGTGGTTCCAATACCTACTTTGTAGTCCCGAGTTAGGGTCATAATCTTAGTGCCAGTGGGATTTGGATCTCTATAAAAGTGAAGTGCAGTATCACTTTGGCTCATAGCAATAGAATATCCTCCTTTGCTATCTATATCCCAAGAATGAACAGGCGATCCCGAACTATTCTGCACCCTAGTGGTGATAAACGCACTTTCAGTAGCACCTGTATTGTTGTTGTTAACGTAAATACCATTCTGTTGGAAATTACTAGTCGAACTAGGTTGCACCGTTAAAGGAGAGCTAGGGCTAGTTGTTCCAATACCTACCCTGTTGTTTGCTCCATCTACGCTGAATGTTGAGCCATCCACACTGAATCCGTTGGTAGCATTCGCGGCAAAACCAAGTGTATTTGTTCCTTGGGTTACAACGGTATTTCCAGAAAGCGAACCCGAACCATCATAGATACCGTTACCATCGGCACTCGAGGCAGGTGTTTGCCAAGTAGCATTGCCATTTGCATCCGAGGTAAGTACTTTTCCTGCGCCTCCTCCCTTATACATTCTAAAATAATCAGTTTTAATACCACCTTTAACATTAAGAGCTGAATCAGCATTATTGCCGAAAGATCCTCCAACAATCAACTTGTTGTTAATTTGAACCTTTCCATTATCAAAATAAGCCGCAAAGTTTTCATCACTTCCGCCTGAAGCTGTGGCCCATAAAGCATAGTTGGTTTCTGCGCCGGAAGCTTCCGCATAAATACCATAGTATTCCGACCCACTTGGGTTGTGCGACCCATAAGCCTTGAAATAACCTGCGTAAAAATCTGCGGCATCTGTGCCAATTCCAGAAGCGGCAACCGTTGAATGAATGCCATAACTCTTCGCGAAGTCTTCTACGCTACCAACTAATGTAGAATGAATGCCATAGGAGCGATCCACCTCTCCCATCAGGGTTGTTTTGAACCCAAAGGCATTGCCAGTGGTATTGTTGCTATATATGGAGTTTGACAAACCAATTTCAGAAGAAGTAGAAGTTAATGAATCTGCTACACTTAGGCGTGCTATCGGCCTACCCGTTCCAATGCCAACATATTTGTTAGAAGTAAAAATGGTGTCTGAAGCTAAATTCCAAGGAGAAGTTGCCGCGGATTGCCACGAAGCAAAACCACTTCCGTCTGAGGTAAGCACCTTGCCGCTACCTGCACCGCTAGGTAATTGTAAGCTATTTTCAATATATACATTACCGTTTTCAAAGTAACCAGCCCAATTGTTGGTTCCACCAGTGGCGTTACCATAAATACCATAATTTGTATATCCATTGCTTGCCATACCTTGAATACCATATACATCGCTTGTTACACTGGTGCCAAAAACATCCGAAACTAATCCCGAAGACTGACTACCTACCACATTGTGCCAGATATACATACGTGCATCTTTAGAATGATCTCCAATACCAACATACTTCGCAGACGTAGTAGTGGTGTCGGCTGTTACAGTCCAAGGAGACGATGACGGTGTTTGCCAAGTTAGCTTTCCGCTTGCATCAGTTTGCAATACTTGCCCATTAGACCCTGCTGTAGTAGGGAAATAATAATTTCCATTAATACTCAAGGCGTCTACATCAGCAGAATCTACGAAAAGAGAATCGGCAGCGATATCACCTTCTACGCTTAGCGAATAATTGCCTGTACCGCCATTTACCGACATGGTTCCTCTTGGAAACAAATGAATATAAGCACCAACACCACCTGTGGTATCCCAAGAGTATAAAGTGGTACTAATAGGAATCTTAGACCCAGTTCCCAATACGCCATCTACTTCTGACTGTAAGATTGACTTGCTATAATAGGAACCATTATAAGGCACCGCGCTTAATTCCATCACATAATCGTTGTTGGCTACGGGGAGTGGCGAACCTTTTTTACCTCTTTGTTGGTAAAAATCGAGGGTACTGGCACCAAATTGACCAGTTCCATAACTAAACAAATCGATTCCAGAAGCTCCGCTATCAGGTATTAATGTGAGGTCATAGCCATTGGTGTCTCTAAAGGTTGCACTTCCGCCTTGGAAAACCATATCGCCATCGTTTTCAACTAAGAGTCCTTCGTTGTCTCCATCGCTACTGATATATTTTCCATTTGTTAGGAGATTTTGCGTCATGGTGTGATTTCCTAAGTTATCAGCACCTGAAGCTGGTGTTTGCCAAGTAGCGAAACCATTTGCATCAGAGGTAAGAACTTTCCCGATACCAGCACCAGTTGGAAGGCTAAGGCCATGTTGGATAGAAAGTGAACTATTAAAACGCAGTGAATCTGTGTTGAAATCACCATAAATAAGTGGTTTCGTTGAACTCGAGTTATCAATAATTAATAGGTTATCACTATTGCTTATTGTCCCTCCCGCTTGATATCCAATCATGATGTTTTGTTTGCCGGTATTAATTTCTCCAGCACCCGAACCCAAATAAACGTTTTGCTCGGCTGTAGAAGCAATTCTACCCGCATTATGCCCGAGCATCAAGTTGTCGTTTCCTGAAGTCAATCCTGAACCCGATTGCAAACCCATTAAAGTGTTTCGCTGGCCACCAATTAAGGCATCTCCCGAATAAGTACCTACTGCAGTATTATTAGCACCTGTATTGAGTTTTCCAGCATTAAAACCCAAGAAAGTATTGTTGCTACCCGAAGTATTGTTTGCTCCAGCTTCATAACCAATAAACGTATTGTTCGTACCTGAGGTAAGCTTTTCGCCGGCAAAAGCTCCCAACAAGGTGGCCTTGTTGGTAGTATATACTTGGATTTGACCATCTTTCTCAAATCGGAACATTTCCGTTCCACCTAAATCAAACCTTATGATGTCCTCATCAGTGTTTTTCTCCAACTGAATTTTGGTATCGTTATCTGCGTCACGAATAAGTGATAAGGTATCCATAGTCGATTTTGGCAAACCAACCTTTCCACCTCCATTACTCAACGAAATGGAATCACCCAAAATGCTCAATACTTGAATCTCATTCGTCGCACTTGAATCTTTGTAAGCTCCTGAGTTTACATCCGTGGTCAGAGTCGAAAGATTGGAAGCATTGGTGCCAATACCAGTAGCATTGGTATTTATCTGTGAACGTAGGGCATTGCTATCCAATAAGATTTTGGAGTATAGACTTGTCACATCTCCACTCTGGTTCAAACTTGCCAAATCAACGGATTTGGTTCCAGCAGCATCTGTTATGTGTACACTATCTCCTGTGAAGGTAACTGCGGTAATTAATTCGTTGGTGGAATCGTTATCGTTGTTCGCCGAAATTGCCGGAAGAACTACATACCCGCCATTGCTCAAATAAATGGTGTCATTGCTCATACTCAAGGCTTGAATCTCATTCGTCGCACTTGAATCTTTATAAGCTCCAGCATTAAGAGTAGAGATTGAAGACCGTAAACTGCTAGCTGTGTCTATAATGGCTTGCTGGTTTCGGTTAGTCGCAGCCGTATCTCGAAACACGGATAGATCTACGGTTTTGGTGCCGCCAGCATCTGTAATTTCTAAGTCACTTACATTTAATGTTGCACCAGTAAGCAATTCGTTTGTCGAACTCGAATCTTTATAAGCGCTCAATTCAACTTGATTTAATCTTATGCTGTCTGCCGCAATTCGGGAACTATCTGATGAAAAACGCGCATTTGTAAGCGCCTTGTGGGCTGCATAGTCTGTCTGATCAACGTAGCCTGTTAAAAGCAAATGGCGTTTTACACCATTTTCAACAATAACGATGGAATCATTAGCCAAATAAAACGATGTAATGAGTTCGTTGGTAGTGTCATTATCAATGCTGATTGTTGGTGCCTTCCATTGTGCTTTTCCATTCGCATCTGAAGTTAGCACGTAATTAGACTGAGCTCCATACCTCAAAAACAGGGTGTCGTCTACATATACTGATCCTTGCTTGAACCAACCTGAGATATTTACAGAAGCATTAGCCGCTTCTCCTAATATAGCAATGTTGGTATCGCTTGTAGCACCTGACGCATTTCCTCTAACAGCTGTGTTTTTTCCATTCGCGGCATCTGTATGTCCATAAACCCCAGTGTTATTATTCGAATAGCGGGCCTTACCATAAATACCAACATTATCACCCGAATGAACTCCTTCTGCCGAACCTTCGACACCAATGTTACCTACGCTAGTCGAAGAAGTGGAGAGAACAAATCCCAATATACCCCAATTTCGCCCCGAACTAGTTCCCGCTGCATCTACTCTACCGGTAACACCACCTTGGTCATTGCCACCATTTTGGGCGCTTCCATAAACACCAAAGTTGTTTACTGCTCCTTTGTGCGCTTCAGCGAATACACCAATGGTGGTATTTGCAGAATCTGCCCATCCATGGATACCTCGATTTAAAGTTCCGCCTGAAGCATAACCCCCGGTACCTGTGTTGGTGCCAGCCGAATTACCGTTTGACGTACCATCAACTCCAATGTTTTCACCATTTGTTCCCGATATTTCTCCAAAAACCGCACTTTGGTATGCACCACTTGAGTTGGTACCCACAGACCTCGCCTTTAAAGCATGGGTGTAACCTGAAGTTCCTTGTGTACTATCAACGATAGTAGCCACATTTGCCTCCTTTGAATTCGCGCCAAGGGTTATGGATTTTACATTGTTTATCTCTTGGTCTGCCGCGTCATTTCCTTCCGTTAGTACCGAGTCCAAGCCTTTTGTACTCTGTTTCGGAATACCAATTTTACCACCTCCATTGGACAAAATGATGGAATCATTTCCCGCATTCAAACTCAAAGTTTGAATTTCGTTGGTAGAGCTAGAATCTTTATAAGCCCCTTTTTCTAATACAGTAATTCGAGCAGTGTCTACATCATAAGCACTGCTTAAGTTGTTGATTTTAATGGTATTGTCATTTACGCCAAGGCTGTTGTTCCCAATTAAT
This sequence comes from Flavobacteriales bacterium, assembly GCA_020435995.1. Taxonomy (GTDB): domain Bacteria; phylum Bacteroidota; class Bacteroidia; order Flavobacteriales_G; family Salibacteraceae; genus JAGQYO01. Next base: position 55,047 of record JAGQYO010000013.1, read on the forward strand.
GTATCGAATTTGATGCTGTCGTTTTTCAATCTGGTATCCAATGCAGAAACATCCGCAACTATACCATTGAGTCGATTGCTGTCATTTACTATTCGGGTATTGTGGTTTGTAATGGTTGTTTGTACTCCATTTAAGCGCGTGCTATCTGCTATTATTCTGGAATTTAAGCCTGAGTTTACACCATTGAGGCGGGTACTGTCATTAGTGATTCTGGTTCCGAGTGCCGAAACCTGTGACGATTGGTTTAAGCTTGATAAGTCCACTGTTTTAGCCCCGCCCGCATCGATAATGTTCAAGGTATTTCCCGATAAATTGGCTCCAGTGTTCAATTCATTTGTAGAGCTTAAATCGCCATCTGCCGCTATATGGTTTCGCAGTGCCGTACTGTCATTGGTAATTCTAGTTCCTAGCGCTGAAACCTGAGAAGATTGATTTAGACTCGATAAGTCTACTGTTTTGGCCCCGCCAGCATCAATAATATTCAAATTGTTACCAATTAAATTCACTCCGGTGTTCAATTCATTTGTGGCACTCGAATCTTTATAAGCACCTGCGTTTACATTAGCTATAGTGGCATTTAATCGTACGCTATCGGCTGCTATTCTTCCGCTCATGGCTGCCAAATCAGCATTGTGCTTCGCCACTAGTGCGTTCAAATCCACCGCAAGGGCAAATGGACTCATATCAATCACATCGTCGGGCGATGTACCGTCGTATAAAATCAAATCATTTCCAGAAGCGTCGTATCTCAAGCGTTGGGCATCCTTTCGGTAGATTCCCAAATCAATAATCTTGGTGCTATTCGATAAGCTCAATTGATTATTGACATAGTTGATACTCAAATTTTGAAATTCATTCGTTGGGTCGGCATCCGCATCATCTACTTTATCATTTTCTACGGTTTGAGCATGGTAGGCAAAAGGCACCGTTGCTAGCTTCGTTTTACTCCCGAGCGCAGTAAAATTGGAGCCACCATTTGGATCAATTTCCACAAAATATAGAATAGCCGAATTGGGGTTAATATCCCATTCAAAATCCTCAAATCGGGCTACTCCACCCGACTGAGGCGTACCTTGCCCAATGGTCAGGTTTACTAATCCCAGTACATTGGTGGTGGCCGTTTGCCTTTCAATATACTTCTGCCCCGACTGCTCGATGGTAAACTGAAAGCTCACAACTTGAGTGCTCAACACCTTACCACTTGCATCTCGAATGATGGCTTGATAGCGAATTCCATCAAATTTGTTTTGCGTATATCCCTGAAAGGACAAAAGCATAATTAGGAGCAACAATGCTCCTTTTTGAAATTTGTAGTTCATAGTATTCTTCATAATGCTCGGATTAAAAACGTAGAATATGTAATTGGAGTAATTTATTTCTGTTGTAATTGAGGGTTGATATGAGCCAGATCATTGTTTTACACAAAGGACTTTTTAAGTCGATCCCACTCGCTGGATACGAATAAGGGACTGACTTATCTGATAGATAAGTTGATTTATTATTTAACAAAATATTATAGTTTCCTGACTTCCTCAAAAATAGTATAATTCTCAAGTAAATTGGAATCATTTTTATACCGCGCATATTTCCCCATTAACAATTATCTATTTTTCTGAATTACAAGCACTTACAGAGCTACCATAACTTCACACAGAAATAGATTTTGTTTTGCTTGTATTTGTAAATTATAAGGCTAATCTAAACTTGTTAAATCACAAATTAACCAGCCAACTTTAAAGAAGTTACCTAATCAATTAATCGTGTGACGAAACGAAAAAATAAGTAGTTGAATAAATTGCGACGTGTAGGATAAGATGGGTAAAAGTTGGATGTAATTGGGCAGAATTTTTACGACTATTGATTTTTCACAACTTTAAACGCTTTGAGTAAATCACCATTCGTATTTAGCACATTCATGATGTAAGTACCGTTAGGTAGGTAGTCCAAATAAAATGTGCTTTCCGAACTTTCTATCTCCGCTCTAAATACTGGTTTGTACAAAAAGTCATGAACCACAAATTCAAGATGTTCATTGTTATTTCCAAAATCTGGAATACTCAAGTTGAGATATTGCGCCATAGGATTTGGAAACAATTTCATTTCAATTTCTTCGGGTTCGTATTCCCACACTTCTACCACAGTCCATTCGCTCTGGTGAAATCCCTGGGTAACAAAATATCTGGAACTTCCTTTAGACTCCGTAAATGCTTCTCCAATGGTCCAAGAAACCTGAAACAATCCTTTGTGCTCTTGGTTTCCACCAGCGCTCATTACTTCCAGTTGTGGATCTTGTGCCAACCCTTGAAGACTAAAGGTTATCACAAAAATCAGAAACCAATAGCCTTTGTTTATATGAAATTCGTTTGTTTTCATCAGTTTTTCAAATGTAGAAAATTAAACTTGTCTTTTAGCTGCACAATCCTTTCTAAATTTGAAAGGTGATGAAACACCTGATTTGTGTGACAATTTTTAGCCTTTATTAGACCCATGACTTGGTGTATCATCGATATAGAAACCAACGGATTGAGCAAATTAAAAGGGCGAATTACCGAAATCGCCATCTACAAACACGATGGCAAAAAAGTGATTGAAGAATTTGTTTCTTTGATCAATCCCGAATCACCTATTCCCTATGATATTTCTCGATTGACTGGCATTACCAACCAAATGGTTCAGGATGCACCTAAGTTCTATGAAGTTGCAAAAAGCATCATTGAAATCACGGAAGGAAGTGTGTTTGTCGCCCACAACGTAAACTTCGACTATGGTTTTGTACAAGAAGAATTTCGCCGATTGGGCTATACTTTTAAAAGGGATAAACTATGCACCGTAAAACAAAGTAGAGCGCTTATTCCTGGACATGCCTCCTATTCTTTGGGAAGAATTACACGGGATCTCGGAATTATCATCGATGGAAGACATCGCGCCGCAGGCGATGCAAAGGCTACAGTAAAACTATTTGAGATACTCCATGGTATTGACGCCACTTTTGGCACCAAAGCAAAACCTGAAGAACAGCTGTCTAAGTACCTCCACCCTGCCCTGGATGTAAAAAAGGTTTTGGCTATCCCGAAAGACACTGGGGTGTATTATCTCTACAATGAAAAGGGCGAGATCATTTACATTGGCAAAAGTGTGAACCTCCGAACAAGGCTATTTAATCATCTGCGGCAACCCAAAACCAACAAAGCCATGCGAATGCACGCCGAGGTTGCCGACTTGAGTTATGAAATAACTGGATCAGAACTTATCGCATTGCTGAAAGAATCGGAAGAAATAAAAAAGCTGCAACCCAAATATAACGTGGCTCAAAAACGTCCCAATTTCAATTTCGGAATTGTAAAAACTGAAGATTTGTTTGGCTACATTCATTTGGCGGCCATAAAAATAAACCAGAGTCACCAGCCTATTTCGAGACATTCAACACTCGGCGAAGCCAAAAGCTTTTTGGAGTCATTGTGCAAAGAATATCAACTGTGCTTAGGATTAGCGGGGTTGAGCAAGTGTACCCGAGGTTGTGTGTACTACGGTGTAAAAGACTGCCAAGGAGCTGCCATTTGCGAAGAAAATGCCGATGCCTATAACCTGAGGGTACGCGAGGCCATCGAACGCATTCAATTTATCAATAAAGATTGTTTGCTTATCGAAAAAGGTTCAGATTCGGATAAACAGCACGCCATTCTACTAGAAAATGGAAAGTATATCGGCTACGGCGAATTTGATCCTGAATTTGTAAAACATCCAGATGCGATTATTGATTGTATTCATACTAAAATGGACAACCCCGATGTACGAGGAATAATAAGTTCCTTTCTTAGAACTGGGAAAATCAAGCGTATTGTAGATTTACAAAAACTCCAAGAAAACCGATGATTAAACCTCAGCCGCCTGGTGTCTCACAACTACCCTTCCTCGTGTTTTTCCATCAATTATTTTTTGGATATAACCGTCCAATTCGTTGAGGGTGATGTCAACAGCTACTTTTTCGATACTATCTGGTTTCCAAATAGAAGATAATTTATCCCATAAAATTAGCCGCGTTTCCATGTCAGTTTGGGCCGACTCCACTCCAATAAGGTTGATGCCATTTAACAAAAATGGGTAAACCGTGGCTTCTATTTGAGGTGAAGCAACTAAACCACACACAGCAATACAACCATTTTTACCGCATCCAGCCATCAAGGTAGCCAATGTATTTCCACCTACTGTATCCACAGCGCCCGCCCATTTAGTGCGACTCACCGGACGCTTTGATTCATCATTCGTATAAGATCTGTCTTCGCAGCGTACAGCCCCCAAAGATTTTAAATATCCGTGTTGATCTTTTTTACCCGAGGAGGCCACCACCTGATATCCAGCCTTACTAAATACCGAAATAGCCATACTACCCACACCACCAGTGGCTCCAGTAATTACAATTTCGCCCTTTTCTGGTCGTTGACCAGCCATTTCCATTTTGTATAATGCCAGCGCCGATGTAAATCCTCCAGTGCCAATCACCATAGCTTGCCTTAGTGAAAACGTAGATGGAAGTGGAACAACCCAACTAAATGGTACTTGGATATATTCTCCAAACCCTCCATCGGTATTCATTCCCAAATCGTAGCCTGTAACCAGCACCTTATCTCCTACTCTAAACTTATGGGAAGTAGTTTTAACAACAATTCCACTGGCATCGATACCAGGTGTGTGTGGAAAGTTTTTGGTTATCCCCTTATGGCCAAAAGATGACAGCCCATCTTTATAATTTAATGCCGCGTAGTGTACTTGAATTAATACCTCACCAGCAGGTAGTTCGTCTGTATTTCGCAGGACTATTTTTCTTTCAAACTTTCCTTCTGAAGTTTCAAAAATTCGGTATGCCTTAAAATTTGCCATAATTTTTACTTCTACAATTCAATACATGGTCACCGTTAGAGTGCTCCTTCTTTGATTTCATCAACTATGTTTGGATCCAATAAGGTTGAAACATCCCCTAAATTGGATACATCTCCCTCTGCCACTTTTCGAAGAATTCTGCGCATTATTTTTCCAGATCGGGTTTTGGGTAACCCCGATACAAATTGAATTTTGTCGGGCTTAGCAATCTTACCTATTTCCTCTACTACGGTTTCTATTATTTCAGCTCGCAACACTTTGTCATCATCAATTTTGTCGCGAACGATTACATAAACATAAATACCTTGTCCTTTGATATCGTGCGGAAAGCCAACCACTGCACTTTCAGCTACTTGGGGATTTCTGTTAATGGCGTTTTCTAATTCGGCCGTACCAAATCTATGGCCCGAAACGTTGATCACATCATCTACCCTTCCTATCACTCGGTACATTCCATTTTCGTCTCGCAAGGCACCATCACCTGTAAAATAATATCCCTTGTAGTTGTTGAAATAAGTATTTCTACATCGTTCGTGATCTTTATAGGTTGTGCGAATAATACTTGGCCACGGAAACTTCACTGCCAAATACCCCTTTTCTCCATTTGCTTTGATTTCGTTTCCATCTTTATCAAGTAGCACTGGCTGAACTCCCGGCAACGGGTAACCCGCAAATGATGGTTTGTGTGGTCCATAATCCCCGAGGGCAGAAATCATAATTCCACCTGTTTCGGTTTGCCACCAAGTATCTACTATGGGACAACGCTCCTTGCCAACATGCACGTGGTACCAATACCATGCTTCTTCGTTGATGGGTTCTCCTACCGTACCAATCACCTTGAGCGAGTCGAGGCTATAGGAAAGTACGTGATCGTCTCCTTCCGCCATTAATGCACGAATAGCCGTAGGAGCCGTATAGAATTGACTAACCCCATACTTGTCGCAAATTTGCCAAAACCTACCCGGATCGGGGTAGGTGGGAATGCCTTCGAACATAACTGTTGTGGCACCAGCCAGCAAAGGCCCATATACTATATAGGTATGACCAGTTACCCAGCCAATATCGGCGGTGCACCAATAAATATCGCTTTCATCGTATTGAAACACATTACGAAAGGTGAAGTCCGAAAACACCATATACCCCCCACAAGTATGCACCACGCCTTTTGGTTTTCCAGTTGATCCAGAAGTGTAAAGTATGAACAACATATCTTCACTATCCATAGGTTCGGCGGGGCAATCGGCATCTACCTTATCTAGTTCATCGTGGTACCAAACATCCCGACCGGCTACCATATTTACAGCCCAATTGGTACGCTGAACCACAATTACCTTTTCTACTGAAGTACAATCTTGGATGGCATCGTCAACAATTCTTTTTACCGGAATTTCTTTCGACCCTCTGTAAAGACCATCCGAAGTCAACACTATTTTCGCTTGTGCATCATTTATCCGGTCGGCCAGCGCATGAGCGCTAAAACCTGCAAAAACGACAGAATGCACGGCTCCAATTCGCGCACAAGCCAAAACGAAAACCGTTAATTCAGGAATCATAGGCATATAAATGGCAACTATATCTCCTTTTTTACAGCCGTTTTCTTTTAATACATTGGCCATTCTACAAACTTTGCTGTGAAGTTCCTTGTATGTCCATCGGATAAATTTTTCCTTAGGGTCGTTTGGCTCCCAAATCAATGCGATTTTATTTCCTCTTTTATCTAAATGGCGATCGAGGCAGTTTTCGGTGATATTGAGTTTTCCTCCTTTAAACCAAGAGATATTTGGTCCATCGAAATCCCACTCCAATACAGTGTCCCACTTCTTTCGCCAACGGAAATTCTCAGCTACCTTACCCCAAAACTCTTCTGGGGCGTCAACTGATTCTTTGTATAGCTTTTTGTAGTGGTCAAATGAATTAACTCGATACCAAGGACTTTCCATATCGTACTGTAATTTGAATGAGGCCCAAATATATATCGCAAGCTAAGACGATAAGGAAAAGGTAGCGCTAAAAAAGAAAAAACCTGCTAAGAATATGCTTTGGTTGGTGCAAAACCATAATGGTTTTTGAAGGCACGGCTAAATGCACTTAAATCAGAATAGTTGAGTAAATACGCTATTTCAGAAAGCGAATTACGTCTTTTACGGAGTTGAGATTTAGCAAACTCCATAGTGTGCTGTTCGAGGAGCTCTCTGAAAGACGTGTTTTCGTCCTTTAATTTTCTTTGAAGGGTTCTGGGCGAAATATTTAGCTCCGTTGCCACCTCTTCCACCGTAACCCTATCTGGTAGGTGCTGCATAATTATTTCCGATACCTTGTTGGAATCCCTTTTGCCATTTTGAACTTTGAATATTTTGTCGTTGGCGTATTGAACAAGATGAGAAAGTAATGACCTATCGGCGGTTGCAATCGGTGATTCAAAATCCTTCTTCCTAAAAACCACCGTATTTCTATTATCACGTACAAATACAGGCGTTTTGTAGTACTTCTCCAATTTTTTGAACCCTACTTCAGGCGCGTAGTCCAAAGTAATTTTTACTGGTGAAAATTTGTTTTGGGTAAGCGCTTCATACTCTTTCAAGAGAAATAAAATAGAACCTTCGAGGGTGTGCCTAAAAGTGAGCTCAGAATGTGCCCTCCATGAGCGGTCGAAACTATATATTAATGTGTAAGAGTACTCATCTTTTTCGATGCGCATAGGCAACGAGCTGCACCCCAACAAAGAATACTCGCAAGCCTTAAGCATAGCATCTTTAAAGGTATTTGAATATTGCGCAAGTTGCAGAATTAGCCCAGCCGCATTGAGGTTCATACTTTTGGTAATGTTCACACCGAGCATAGGATCTTTACATTGTCGGTAGGCCGTTTCAAAGGTATTGTTGAATGCCTCGTAACCCAACTTTGTTTCCTCCTTTAGCAGCTCCTCCTCACTCATGCCTGCACATTGAAGCATAAGTTGTTTTGATGCTCCTCGGTTGTTTGCCTGTTGTATGATTTGATATAAAAATTTTCCGTTGAATGCCATACCACAAAAATGTACATCCAGATGACGTAAAATGTTAAGCTATTGGCGTGTTATAAACAGCCGATTATCAATAACCTACAGATATTTGTTCTACGAAAACATGAATCACCTTAGCATTTATGTTCATATTAATTTCAAATAAAATGAAAGCACCAAAAGAAATCTATACTGAAATTACCGTCAATGCCAGTGCTAACAAAGTATGGGGTATATTGACGGACTTAAAAAACTACTCCTCTTGGAATCCTTTTATAATCAAGGCTTCTGGCAATGTAATGATTGGAGAACAAATAACAAATACCACGAAAAATGGCGATAAAACCTTGAGATTTAAACCCAAAATAATAGAAGTGCAACCCGCCAAGCGTTTCGAATGGCTTGGGCACCTCGTGTTCCCCGGATTATTTGACGGCAGTCACTATTTTGAGATTCAAACATTGGGCGAAAATTCAGTAAAACTGATCCAAGGCGAGCGTTTCAAAGGCTTGCTTTCGGGGGTAATTATCAAATCGATAAGAGAAAATACCGAAAAAGGTTTCCGCGACATGAACAGCGCGCTGAAAAAAGAAGCTGAAAAAATGCACTAAAATTTATAACCTATCAAGCTCCTCACGCCGTAATCTCGGTCTGAGGCTGTTTCGCTCCTCGGTTGGTTATCATAAGTATAGTAGATTTTAATTCCCATGTAAAAATCCTTAACGATTTCGAAATCGGCATTTATATCATATTGAAATCGAATACGCTTGGCTTCTGTTAAACTTGGGTATACCGTTGCTTGGGTATAGATATCGAGGTTAGGTGACTTGTATTTTAATTTTCTGAATGTAACTCCCAGCGCGGCCTCAGTACTCGAACTCACAAAGTTGGTATCCAAACCTTTTTCTTGGTTCCAGTAGGTTCCCAATTGAAAACTCAGTCGCTTCTTTGAACCCCTCATCAAATCATGCCCCAGTGCAAATCCCGATAACACACGATAATCCAAGCCTAATTCTGTATTCCTTTCGAAAGTGGAACTTCCATCCACATACCAATTCTTCTTTAAGTAGCGAGAGAGGTAAATATTCAAATCGCTTTTTTGGGTTCGCCTATCCGGTTGATCTGTATAAATATTGGAAGACCTAATACCAGTTGAGTAAATTTTCCCCTTGTAATCAGCATTAAAATCGGTGCTGAATTGGAAGTTGTCACTGGCCTTGGTGTAGTTCATTCCCACCTCTATTTTTCCATCAATTCTCGACCAAACCGTTTTTTTAATTGTGGTGAGTTCTACTATCTGTATGAGGTTCACCATCTCACTTTCTGCGGAACTGCCTAGCATAACAGTGCCTGCCACATCAGATTTATACAGCGAACCATATTTTCGCTCGCCATTAGAATAAAGCACTTCAAATTCCTTAGCGCCATGAAGCGTAAAAATTTTATCCCATTCTATAAATATTGTCCCAATATCGCTAGTCGATAACTTCAATTTACCCAAATCCAAGCTTTTTATTTCACCTGTTATTTTATCTCCATTGAATAAATAGATAGTATCGGTTTTTTGGGCCAGCAATTGCATACTGAGCACAGTCGACATCACCAACAAGAAGAGAATTTTTAATTTGATCATTTCTGGGCGCCAAAAGTAATGGCCTGATTTGGAATACTCGCATTTGCAAGAACAGTTCAACGCAGCACGTTGAATTTCTTGCAGAAATTCTAATCTTTTTTTGTTCAACGCCCCACTCAAGCGAGCTTGGCGGGGGGATTATTTCAATTAATTTTATCAAGGATTCACCGCCCGTTGGTCG
>JAGQYO010000139.1 GCA_020435995.1 Flavobacteriales bacterium
AAAGGTTACAGGCGGTGGAACTCCAAAAGTGGAAAAATATGACTTTGCTGTTTCACCAGCAGCGAGTGAGGATGTTGATTTTCTGGGGGATGAAGAAAAACGAACAGGTTTGAAAGGCTTGGTTGCATATGAGGATGTACGTCTCTTGGCCTGCCCTGACATTATGGCTGTCTACCAAAAAGGGAATGAGAAATCTATCAATAAAATTCTTGCTGTCCAGAAAGAAATGATCGCTCAGTGCGAAAATTTGAAAGACAGATTCGCAATTCTTGATACACCACCCGGAATGAGTCTTGCAGATGTGCGGAAGTGGCGCAATGATTTGGGTTCCCCTACGTATGCTGCTTTATATTACCCTTGGCTTAAAGTACCTGACCTGACGAGCCGTGATGGTGGGACTAAGTTAATCCCACCAAGCGGCCATGTTATAGGCATTTATAATCGTTCAGATGCTAATTACGGGGTTCACAAAGCACCAGCGAATGAACCCTTACAAAATGTCTTGGATTTAGAATACAAAGTTAATAAAGCTGAAAATGGTAGTTTAAACGATAAGGGTATTAACTGTATCCGTGCTTTTTCAGGCAGAGGAATTCGTGTTTGGGGAGCACGTACACTTGCAGCTAAAGATGAAGGTGAATGGAAATATATAAATGTTCGCCGCCTGTTTATTATGATCGCCACCTCGTTGGAAGAAAGTTTACAATGGGTAACCTTTGAACCAAACAATCATGAATTATGGGCAAAAGTGACTCGTGATATTACCTTCTTCTTAGATATTGTATGGCGTTCAGGTGCATTGTTTGGGCAAACGCCCGCTGAGGCATTTTATGTAAAGTGTGATAAGGAGCTAAACCCAAAGCAAATACGGGATTTAGGTCAATTGATTATTGAGGTTGGCGTTGCTCCCACCACACCAGCAGAATTCGTGATTATTCGGTTGAGCCAATGGGCTGGCCCGAATGCAGAAGGTTAAAGGAGAAATAAAAAATGGCAAACGATGCAGGAATTTTACCAGCGAGTCACTTTAAAGTGGACATTCAAGACGTTGTAACCGGATATTTCTTGGAATGCTCGGGATTAGGTTCTGAGCATGAAGTAATTGAACATAAGGTCATAAGTCAATCGGGACAAGAGCTAACAATTACTACTAATGGCCGCCTTAAGTGGGAACAAATCACCTTAAAAAGGGGAATAACCTCAAGCTTAGATATGTGGACCTGGCGAAAACAAGTCGAAGAGGGGGATATTGAAAAGGCCCGTCGAAACGGCTCAATCATAATGTACAACCAGAAAGGAGAAGTTAGCGCCCAATGGGATTTTCGTGACGCATGGCCTGTTAAAATTAGTGGTCCCCAGCCAAAGACTGACAGTAACGAAATTGGTGTTGAAGAGATTGTGATTCAACACGAATACATTACTCGTACCATCTAAAAGTCTCTTAACTATTTAACCTACCATGAAGCAATTTATTGACTTCGAATTACCCAATGGGTTCGTTGATGGGAATGGAGAAGTACATCGAATAGGCCGTATGCGGATGGCGAAAGCACTTGACGAAGTGCTATCCCTGCAAGATGCTCGCGTTCAAGGGAACGAGGCTTTTCTACCTATCATCTTGCTATCAAAGGTAGTTGTAAAACTTGGCACCTTGGCATCTGTAACACCGCAAATTATAGGTCAACTGTATGCGGCCGATTTTTTGTATTTGCAAGATCTTTATATTCGTCAGAATAGCCTGGAAACATTGACTGTGGAAACGATTTGTCCAATTTGTGAAAATCAGATCCAGTTACAGACGGTTCCACTGGTGTAACGATGGCAGATATTCCAATAATTAACCAAGGTGAAGGTCGCTCCAGGAGTGATTCAAATTTGCTTCGAGAAGCCGAGATTTCTCCAGAGCTCATTCAAGAAATTGCGGACAAAGTTTATTTATTGCTTATTCAAAGGTTGCAAATCGAAAGAGAAAGAACGCACAGTTATGAATATGATTATTAACCGGGTAAAAAATTCTTATGGACCAGGAAATAATTCGCAAGTCAAGTAATGCAGCTTTTAGGTTTGTCGTTGACATTGGCGGTAATGCAAAAGCGGCCTTCACAGAATGCGTGTTGCCTACAGTAGAAATAGAAACTGAAGAATTGAAAGAAGGCGGTGAAAATACTCAAACAACCCTGTTGTTAGGTAGAAGGAAATCAGCACGAATAACATTGAAAAACGGTGTTGGGAATAATGGTTTAATTGCCTGGTACATCGAAACGCTAAATGAAAAGGTCGAGCGGCGACCAGTTACCATCAAGCTACGCAATTCAAAAAATGACGATGTGATGATTTGGGACATCAAGGATGCTATACCCGTTAAATGGACGGGACCGCAATTAACGACGGATGCCAACACGATAGCCATTCAATCCTTAGAATTGGTCTGTGGTCAGATCATGATTAAGTCTGGTTAACAAAAAAATACAAACAATGCCATCTGTAAAATCGGGAAACGATCTCTCACAATTCAATAAACTACTAAACCGTGT
>JAGQYO010000140.1 GCA_020435995.1 Flavobacteriales bacterium
TAAACCCAAAACTTATCCTCTCCGTCAAAATCAGCTTGTTGTCCACTAATAAATCCCCAACCTGGGGCAGTTAGGCTTGGGTTCATTCCCAACAGGGTGCTCGTTTGGTTATATCCTGGTATAAGTGTTCCTTTTCCCCTTGTATAGTTAATGGAGGCGGTGGTAATACTCATCAAAAAATTGGAGGCTCTATCGGTAAATGTATATGCGTTTTTATCTTTAGGTTTCTTTTCTTCGGCCTTTTCGCCATCAGCGTTTTCCTCTAATTCTGGCTTCTTTTTATCTTGCTTGCCGCGCGCTTTTTCTTGCTGATGCCTACGTGCGCGTTGACCCACACCTTGCAAGTATTTCGACTTAGAATAAAGCCGTTTTAAATTCAGATTGGCGTTGCTTGTAAACGTATTGGAATTTTGGATTACCGCACCAAATTCTTCTCGCCCTAATGGCGCCCTTGTCCATGTGTAGCTCGATCCATATCCCAAGCTCGAATTAATCCAATCGAGTGCTGGTATATAGTTGAGTGGAATCGTGTAATTAAAATTACCAGTATGGGTATACGACATGTTGGTACCTAGCTCTTGAATTTGATCCCACATTTCCTTTTTCCATGCATCCCATTGTCCTTCATCATTGATGGCGCGTTCGGCAGGTCCTTCGGGTTCTTCAAGCAATGCTCTATTGGATGCATTAAAATCAAATGAAAGGTTTTTGGTAATGTCGTATTTAAAATTGTAGGTGCGGGTCCAGGTAAAACTTTTGTTATAAAAAGCGGGAAGCCTAGCAGTTAGCCCGGGGTTGTTGTTCCTCATTTGGAATGCATTATACATCCTGTCCATGGAGGTGGTAAAGGCAAAAGATTTAGGAAGAAGGTAAAAATTCATTTCTCTAGCCAACTGGAGGTAATCAGATTCCCTCAATAATTTGACCTTGCTCAACGGTTTGATGGGTTTAGGAGAAAGTCCGTAATTGTAAGTCAACGAGCCCTTTTGGGTTCTTGTAAAATCTCTGGAAGTTTCAAAATCAGTGTGGTTTTCTGAGGTTTGGGCATACGAAACACTGAAATTGCTTATATCGATAGGGGTGGGTTTGGCATCGCCAGTACGTTCCTTCCTCACATTGGTAAAATTCAACGATTTTCGGATCACCCGATCGGTTGTTATCTTTTTTACTGAATCCTTTTCAGCTTTGGTATCCCATGCTTCCAAATAATCTTTGAATTGGATATCTGGAGCCAATGGAGAAAACTGCGGTTCCTCAATATCGGCAGAGTAACTGGTGTACATAGGTACTTTAACTCCCCATTTTTCTGGAAGCACTTTATCGAGGTTTATGGCCGCTGTGATACCTGCATTTTTCTTTGTTTCCTTTTGTCGTTCTGCCACCTTTTTTTCAAGGCTTCCCCATCCAGGAGTGCTCATTCCTGCGGTAACTACCACGTTTGCCAAATCAGCCATTTTAAGATTTGCTTGCCCCACCGTAGCCCATCCATTGGTTTGGTCAAAATCCGATAACCTCAATTCATTCACCCATACTTCTGCGCATTTGGATAAGCCATCGTCATTCACTGATGTTGGCACTTTACGCGGGTTTCGAATTCCCACCATAATGGTCTTCACTTCTCCCAAATTGGGGTTTCCTACCACAAACATTTTACCTTGACCCGCATCCTTCCAGTAGCGCTTTTTAAGAAGCTGATCTGATTCGCCATTCAGAATTTGTCGGTCTCGTTCTAGTTTTAAATTGGTGAGCCCTTTTAAGCTGATTTCCATGTTGTTGAGTTCTGGCCATACTTGCAATTGGCTAGGTTCATAATCGGATGAATAAACCCCCGGAGGCGTCACTTTCACGGGAATTTCATACTCGTAATAATGATTTTGAAAATCGGTGCCCAAGCGAATAAACACCGTGAGTTCGTCATCTTGAATTGGAGCCTCCTCTGCAAGTGTTTCGGCATGAACAAACATTTTGAGCGTGCCATACATACGAAGGTCTAATTGTGTATTTCTGTACGCAGCCTGCGCGGTGCCATCCTCCAATCCACACACTTTGAGTTGGAGCGCCTGTTCGTTTATTTGTTGAAGACTAGTGGTATTTACATTCGTTTCTCTCTGAATACCTGGAGGTATTACATAATTCACTGGAAGTTTTCCCGAGTTTTCTTCTAAGTTTACCGCACCTACGTTAAATGCAACTTCTTGATCTTGTGTAATCCCCTCGGGATTGTCGTCGATTTCGCCTTGATATTTTCGCCACTCCCCTCTTACGAGTTCCAACCTAGCCATTCTCAAATGAACGGGATCAGTAAAACCTTTCATATACATTCGAATAAACCGAATCGATCTAAAATCTCGAATGTCTCCATGTTTGGTTTTATTAGGCGTTCGTACAGGAATTCTAAATTGATACCAATTGACAACCCTCTTTCGCCCATCCTCTGTACTAACCGTTGCCGTGCGTACATCAGAAATAAAATTCCCTCCAACATTGTCAGGATTTAAAGCATTTTGACTCATTTCAATTCG
>JAGQYO010000141.1 GCA_020435995.1 Flavobacteriales bacterium
CTGTAGATTTGATAGACCATCGTTTATAGGGTTTTACTGGTAAGCTTTTTGTAGGAAAAACCTTCAATAAAAAGGGGTATTTCCCTACTTTTTATGTGCTTAGGTTTTTGTACATTGCTTAAAATCAACTATCTTTAATCGACCAAAGTATGAAAACACACGCCCACACGCCCACACGCCCACACGCCCACACGCCCACACGCCCACAGAATATTAATCTGTCTTATGGTTGCTTTTTCCTCATTTTTTTTAAGCGCCCAAAACACCAAGGACTATTATCTTGAAATAAAGCAAGGGTATGAGTTGGGAACTATCCAGCAAATAACCAATCCAGACCAAACCTTAAATATTAGTTTAACTAATCAAGATTTTGCTAATGTTTTAAACAATAGTGGCATATATACGTTTGAGAGAATGTATCCCACCGCACAAACGCCTAGACTACAAAGAATTTATTTCGTTGAAGTTTCTGAGAATTTTGCAAATGAAAATAGTTTTTTACAACGAAATGAGGTAGAAAGGTTTTTTTTATTAGATAACGATGAAAATTTAATAGATGATAGTGAAAACATACCGCTTCCCTCCAACCCACCCTTTGTTTTACCGAATGATTATGATGACCCTTATACGGGGGAAAGATATACAGCCTATGATTTGATAAGATTGCCTTTGGCGTGGACCATCACTACGGGAGATCCGAATGTATTGATTGGGGTGGATGATGTTGCAAATCCTCTTGAGCATCCCGATTTAGAAGGGCAAATATTTGACACTATTTTAATAAATAATTATAATGGGCCATACTGGGATCATGGTGTAGCTGTTTCCGGAAAAATAGTTGCCAAAGCTAACAACAATCAATATATTGCGGGCATAGCACATGAGTCTAAAGTAGTATTCGCTTATACTAATGGAGGAGCAAGAGATTTAATAAATGGACTTTTACTTTTATCAGATTATCCAAATGTCAGGGTAATAAATTGTAGTTGGTCAATGTTTGATTATCATTCCCTAAAACCTGACCTTGACGATGCAATTGCAGAAATTAACACATTGCCAAATCCGCCATTAATTGTTGCTATAGCAGGCAATGAAGGTGTAACAGATTATAAATACCCCGCTTGTTACGACAGCGTTCTTGGGGTTACCAATGTGGGCCATCGCTATCCGATTGGCGAATTTTCTCCTATTGATTTTTGGGCAGATTCTTGGCCTGATTGCCATTACCATAGGCCTTTTTTCGGAGAAGGAGCCAATAATCACAATGATAAATTAGATGTTTGTGCTCCGGGAATTCTTGTTACCAATATTACAAATAATTTTGCCGAACACCCACAAGGTTTTCGCATAGCCACAAATACCTCCAGTACCGCACCCTATGTTACAGGCGTGGCCGCTTTGGTTTTTGCGGCAAATCCAAGCCTAACCGCTCCTCAAGTGCTGGATATTATTAAAAATACCACAGATGATGTGTACCATATCCCTTATAATGAACCCTTTATTGGGCAATTGGGCACGGGACGGATAAATGCCTTTCGGGCAGTGAAAACAGCGGACTGTATGGTACACCCTTCGTCTGAAATAGACTTAGCCATGCAAAATTCCGATATTGATTATTTCGTTGAGCCAGATATCAATACTGCCCAACCTTGGCGTAGTGAAGATATTTGGGTGCGTAACCATAACGATGGGCAGATAACCGATGTACACCAAAACCCTGAATATGATGCTAACAATCCCAATTATGTTTATGTAAGGGTAACAAATAACAGTTGTGTCACCTCATCAGGGAATGATCTACTTCATCTCTACTGGGCAAAAGCTAATACTTCCCTTAATTGGCCAGACTATTGGGACGGGTCTATTAGTTCAAACGGAGTATCAATGGGAGATCAAGTTGGCACGGTTACAATCCCACCACTTGGAATTGGTGAATCCAAGATTTTAGAATTCGAGTGGGATGTCCCTAATCCAGAAGACTATATTGAGATCAACCCAAATCCTTGGCACTTTTGCCTTTTGGCTCGAATAGATTCTGTAGACGACCCAATGACTTTCCCAGAGGGCGATATTATCACAACCAACGTACTAAACAACAATAACATTGCTTGGAAAAATACTACCATAGTGGATATTTTTCCAGATACCTCAGAGACTGTTCCAGTTGGAGGAGTCATTGCCGTTTGCAATCCCTTTGCAAATCAAAGAACATTTACCTTAGAGTTTCAACCAGAACAGGGCGAGTTAGGAAAAGCATTATATGATGAAGCAGAAATAACCATTACCTTAGATGATATTCTTTACAGTGCTTGGGACAATGGAGGTAAAACAAAGACCTCGGCAGAAGAGATAAAACCAAAAACAATAAAAGTAGCGGGTGGTAGTGCCAGTATCGGTAATCTTACCCTACAGGCTGGTGCCTTGGGAACCGCTTTTGTGTCTTTCAATTTCTTAACTAAGGAACTAACCGAGAAAAGAAATTATACC
>JAGQYO010000142.1 GCA_020435995.1 Flavobacteriales bacterium
CCAAACGCTCTGTCAGGCGATTAAGATTTGCTTTTCTAGGCGTATTTTACCTCTTTGCCGCAATCCTTGCAACTACTTGGGCCATCTTACAGTTTCAAAGAGCGCAAGAGGAATCCAATGTAAAAAACTCGTTACGATTATCATTTCTTGCCCAAGATATATCAGAACAAAATCCTACCTTGGCCCTCTTGTTAGCAACTGAAGGTTTAAATACAGCTGACACAACTGAATCATTCAACACAACTTTATCGTTGAATATAAATTCTAAAGGCTTACCTGGATTTTTAATTCAGCATCCTGTTGAAAATGGAGAATCGATTACTGCTGAGTGGAGTAACGACGGAACAAAAATCTTCACTATTTCAAGCAAAGAATTATCCATTTGGGATGCAGAAAACAGTCAAGTTTTGGCAACTTTTACACATGAGACTGATTTGGAGTTGGCTAAATGGAATCCCACAGATGAACAAATTTTGGTAGTCAGCAAAAGTGAAATTATTGTTTGGGATTGGCAAACAAACAACCAAATTTTCACCCATGAAAGGGAGAATTTATCAAGAATTTTCGCTATTCTTTGGAATAGTGATGGAAGTGACATTCTTGCAGTTGAAGAGACATCTATCACCATTTGGGATGTTAAAACCAATGAGACGTTGCGAAGTTTTACCCACACTGGGTTTGTAAGCAATATTGAATGGAGCAAAGATAGTAGCAAATTATTAATGACAGGTGACGGTAAATCCCAAATTTTGAGCGCAGAAGATGGGCAGGTGTTGCAAACTTTCGGCGAAGGACGAGCTTCGTGGAATCAATCTGAATCACTTGTGTTCACCGTTGGTACTTTTGTTCGAGTATGGAATGCATTAACGGGTGAAAGCTTAAATAATTTACCTATTCAGTTCGCAGGAAATCAGCAGATCACATGGCACAGCAATTCACATATCCAAGTAGTTAGCGCAGACAGTGTTCAGATTTTTGATGCAATCACAAGTGAATTGCTTTACAGGTTAGACACCCATAAGCTTCTTAGTCAAGCTTATTGGAGTCCAAAACAGAACTACATTTTAACTGTTGACGAAACTGGATCGGTCTGGGTTTGGAATTCTGATACCCAGACTGAAGTATTTACCATTCATCATGAATCTGACATCACGCATGCCGAATGGGGCAAAGATGGAAAATACATCCTTACAATACATGAAAATGGAGTGGTTCAGGTATGGGATGCAGAAGCCAATTCTGGTCTCTTCACGCAAAATATCGATGGAGCTGTTAGAGATGTCGAGGTTTCTCCAGGTGGGGAATACATCTTTGTCATTGGCAGAAAAGATGCTGATCGAATTTCTAACTCTTTACATGTATTGGACTTCAAAGGGAATGAGCTTATGTCGGAAGAGTTAGGTTTGGTAACAACAGCAAAATGGGATGAACATGGAAGGTATATATTGTTAACTGTTTTGTCTGATTTCTTTAATCAAAAATTTGATGTCCAAATTTGGGACGCTTTTACAGGGCAGATGCTTTATTCAATTTCTACTGGTAAAGGTGTTGTTACAAGAGTGGAGTGGGATAAGGAAAACGACCGCTTGCTAACCATCAGCAGCCAACAATACCAAGTCTGGGATTTGCGATCTGCAATCATAATATCGAGTTTTGAGGCAAATGGTGTAACCCTTGAGGATACGAAAACTGGAAATGAAGTAACAACATTCCTCACCGAGCGTTTTTTTACACCTCACGGCGATTTGTTTTGGGAACAAATAACAAAGCTTAATCTCGATTTGGAGAACGAAGGTACTTTTAATTCAGATAAAAGCTTTTATATCGAACCATTTGGACACACCGCCTTTATTTATGATTCTGTAACAGGTGAAAAGGTTGGCAGTTTGGAAATTGAAAATAGCATTGTAGATGCATCCTTTCACCCAGAGAAAGAAAATATTTTAATACTAACTACTTCGTTTGACACTCATGTTTACAAATATAATATCAGATCTACAGACGGGACATATACTTCCTTCTCTTATAAATTATTCACGCTTGCTGGAGGCAATGCTTTTTGGAGTGAGCAGGGCAACTTCATTGTAACAATTCTTGGCTCGGTAAATGTATTTGATTCAGAAAGTGGAGAATTACTACATGCTATCTCAATTGATAACTCAAGAATAAACCATGCATCAAGAATTGATAATAATATTCTCATAGGAACTGAAAAAGGGATGGTCGCTTTGATACCTTTTAGCAGAGACGGCTTACTGGAAATTTCATGCAATCGATTAGTCAGAAATTTCATGCAAACAGAATGGCAAAATTATTTTCAAGATGAAGAGTATAGAAAAACATGTGAAAACCTACCAATTCATAGCAGTGTTTCGCCAGAATCATAGTCTGTTTGACTTGTTTTTGTTGGATGAGGATGTGAATTGTGGGGTCAACTGACCACTGGTCCAAGTGCTTATTTC
>JAGQYO010000143.1 GCA_020435995.1 Flavobacteriales bacterium
ACTCCTTTCAGTCGCCCCTGCATATACCGTTCACTTTCCAGCTCGTTTGCGCTCCAGTAGGTGCTCACTCACTGCCGTTCACTTGTTTTGCTCCACACACTCTCTCCATCCTCACTCGCAGCTATTTCATCCCCCCAAACCCCTTCTAAGGTGTTCGCTGTACTCACATTCTATTTTATTGGGGGTCTGCCGCTGCTTATTGTTTTTGCTCGCCTGCGGGTCGCTGCGGGCTGATCGGGCTGTCATGCTTTTTGCAGTTAATCCAGTGCCTACAGTAGCTTCATTTCAGTCTCTCGTTCCTCTTTCCTTGCATTCAGCAACTTTCAGCACCCCACGCAAGAGTAGCTCATTCTCTTCACTACACGAGCCGACACAGTTCCATTCCGCAATACGGCTGTTTGACCTTCAATTGGTATTTTGTGGATGGATCAAGATGTCAAATACTCCAACACGAACAACAGCCATTAATTGCTTCATTTCACCCCAACAATCGTTTCGTTCCGTTCAATCGCTACCCTTGCCTTTGCCGACCCTAAAGCAAAAAATCACGCCAGCCCTGCCGTAAACGGTAGGCGTCTGCCGCCCTCATTCTTCGGGCTTTTGCAGCCACCACCCTTGCTCCGCTCGCAGGCGGCTCGCATGAATGGCTACGCCTTAGTTTACCTGCGTTCACCCACGACAACCACTTTCTAAGTCATTCAGTAATGATTATTAAGTATTTGCTTAAATATTAAACTATTTTCCTTTTCTTAGCGTTTATTTAAGCAGCTTCTTAAATACAGTTTATTATGACCAAAACATGTATCAGAGTCTATGCGGACGTTGACCAAATCAATCAATGTAAGCAGGACATCGAGAAAGTAGAGGAATCAGTCAGTCGATTAGCCAAAGCACTTAACCTTGCTGGTAATGAAGTACGTTTAAAAATTCTCTTTTTATTGGAAAAAGAATCCAAAATGTGTCCTTGTGACTTGAGTGATATTTTGAACATGACCGTTCCTGCAATATCCCAGCATCTAAGAAAATTAAAAGATGCAGGATTAGTGGAAACTAAGAAGGTTGGTCAAACTATTTTTTATTCAATAACAGAATCAAACACCAATATCCTGAATCCCATATTTAAGTTGTTGGAATCCAAAAAAGTATCAATATCATGAAGAATAAGCAATCAAGTTCATTGGCAATCACAAGCATATTGACGGCTATGAGCGCATCTCTTTGCTGTATCACTCCGGTACTGGCATTACTTGCTGGATCAAGTGGCATAGCTGCATCATTTGCATGGTTAGAACCCTTTCGCCCCTGGTTAATAGGATTTACCGTTTTTGTATTAGCCTTTGCATGGTATCAAAATTTAAAACCGAGATCAGCTCGGGAAATTGCCTGTGAATGTGAGGATGATGAAAAGCCCTCCTTTTGGCATTCCAAGAAATTTCTTGGTATGGTGACAGTGTTTGCAGCGTTCATGCTTGCTTTCCCGTATTATGCTGATGCCTTTTACCCCGAAACCCAACTTTCGATTTCCGAGAACGCAAATCTTGAATCGACTTATGAAATAAATATTACTGGAATGACCTGTTCAGGATGTGAGGAACATGTGAAACTTGAGATTGGCAAACTATCAGGTATTTCAGGGTTAGAAGTTTCTTATGAAAAAGCGAATGCGGTAGTGACCTTTGATGAGTCAAAAACAAATATTGATGAGGTTAAAGCTGCTGTAGATAATACTGGTTATAAAGTAGAATCCATAAACAAACAATGATGAGCGAAGTAGTTCTTGAATCCACAATCACTTGTCCCAATTGCGGTCATAAAAAAGAGGAAATTATGCCTACTGATGCCTGCCAATATTTTTATGAATGTGAACAATGTCACACGGTATTAAAGCCTCAATCAGGGGATTGTTGTGTGTATTGCAGTTATGGTTCTATGCCTTGTCCCCCTATTCAGTTAGATAATGGCAAGTCATGTTGTCAAAAAAAATAGAGACAAGCAAAGTTAGGCGGGTTCGCACAAGCCCAGCGCACAACCGGGATGTCAAGGTCAAGCCCTACGGGTTTTGAAAAAAATCTCCACCCTACGGGTAGTATTTTTCCCAAAAACCTTGTCAACCCTGCCACACCCGCCTTTTCAAGAGCTTTCTCTTTTCTTTTTTTCCCTTTTTTCTTTTCTCTTTTGAAAATGTCTGTGCGAAGCGCAGCGAGCATAATTCTAATGGCTTGCTATATGAAATCGTTTCGCTTGAAAACACACAGACCAGAAACCACCTACACCAAACCCCATTTCTTTATCCTGAACAAAGGGTTGAATAGTGGGAAACCGCTGAATGCACCTTGCCCGAATTGCTTTGTTTGCCTGACTGAAAATGAAGGAGACAGAGAGTTTATGTACTGGCTT
>JAGQYO010000144.1 GCA_020435995.1 Flavobacteriales bacterium
TGTGGGAAACGGCCGTTTCCAAAAACAGACTGACCTATGCTCTGTGATCCAGTACGGTCAGCAACACGCTGAGCTAGCTTGTGCTTTCTCCTTGATGCGGAATGCTTTTTCTACGTTGCTATTAATTCTCTGTAGCAGCATCTGCTCCTGTATTTGCTCCTTTGTCTTTCGTTCGTCGCAAAACGTTACCCAAAGCTCCTGAAACTTTACTACCGGCTGACACGGCAGTTACTTTTACATTACTAGTGGTTTGTCCAGCGATACCTGCCGCTTTGGATACACTTTCCTTCGTATTACTTAGGGCTTTTTGAAAAATATTCTTTTCAATTACAGTCCTGTAGTCTTCGGTTCGTCGTTCGACTTCATCAATATCCAACGGCACATTCAGTTCTACCGCTGCCTTAATCAGAAAATCACGCTCTTTTTCAACCAACTTACCATCATAAATAGCCATCAACACCAGGACTTCAACCAAATTGCTTTTGACCTCATCATCCTCTATATTGGCAATTGCGCTAATAATATTATCTTCGTCCGCTATCAGCTTTTTAAATTCGGCTTGAGTGTGTTCCTCAAATGCCATTCGAGATAATATCGCTCGGTAAAATTCCTTTTCTTTGGCAGAAAATTCTCCATCTATCTGAGCAAGATACATTGCCGCTGCTGGGAACGCGAGGTCATAGGTATTTTGACGCGATACAAGTTGGCGTAATTCTTCGGTAACTTTCCCCCGATTTTTGAGATGATTTTTGGCAATTCCACCAACGGATTTGGTTGCAACGTAGTTATAACTACTCCCTGCTAATGCTGAAACAACCGGTACAGTATATTTTAGAATGGACTTTTGCAGTATTTTGATACCGATGCGTTTGCCAAAATCTTGAATTGCTTTGAGGGTTCCTTTGCTAACGTATTTCTTAACCGCATATTGTGTTCCACCTCGTGCGGCCATTTGCAATCCTTTTCCTACCGCCTCGACTGGAGCAACACCCATTGCATACCCAAAAACCATCAAAATATCTTCCGGATCGTCTGGATCAAGCTGTAAATCATATGCAACCGAAAGGTCAAGTATCAATCGCATTTGGATACGAGCCAAGTAAACCATCTCCGCACCAATCGCGCCGGTCATTAAGGCTATTGTCATCCCCGCAGAACTCAAAGCCGCGATTTGATTTGCGGTCGTCGCTGTCCCTGTAACCGCACCGGCGATGGTAGCATACTTGACGGTAATGGAAATCAATTTATCTGCAATTTCATCCGGTGTTAGCCCAGGATATTTTTGTTGAAAGTATTCAACTCTGACATTACGATTATAACTTTCGACAACTTTCTGTAAGAGTGCGATAAACCATTGTCCACTTTTGACATCTTCTATGTTCAACGTTTTGGCAAAGCTTTTTGCTTCTTCAAGCTCAGAGGATACTTCAGCCTCGGCAACTTCGTCTGGGGTAATATCATCAATATTAGGATTTTCCATTTTGGCCTCTGTGATTTTTAATTGATTCAGGAGTGTTAAAGTAGTCTAGCCTGCACGAGTGCGTAATAACCTGCCAGACTGAATAAAAACGCGCTCGAACAGTATACAAAATGTAGCCGCAACTTCAAACAAAAGATGAAGGTTGGCTGGGTTAAGAATTGAGCTACGGCCGTTTCTGCTAAACTACCCCCATGAAAACACCCTGGGCTAACGTGGTCTTGCTCATTTTGGTGGTGGTGCAGGCAGTTACCGGGTTTCTTTTCAAGTTGAGATTTCTGTTATGTGGGTTTCCTCACCACGTATCTGGTTTTTGTACTAATCTGGTTCCCTTTGACAATTTTCAAGAAGTCATCAATCGAAATGTGGCGAATTTCGGTTGGATATTCCCCAACCCAAAGTGCCTGAAACTCAAACCCATATCCCGATGAACAGTAAATTCGTTCTAATTTCTTTGCATACTCTTGCAGATATTCTTCGTCGAAATCCCAATATTCTGCATTCCAGTCAGCATTGTCAGTTAAGTAATCATGCAAGTGGATATCCTCGTTAATAAAGTGAGAATTTCCGCTCTGATCATCGATCAAAACAAGCTTTGTGTCTAAGCTCATGTTTCCCTCTACTACGTGAAACTCATTTATTTGGATATTGTGTTTTTTCGCCAGAAAAAATAGACCGAAGGTGAGTATACAAAAATTAGATGATGCCTCAAACGAATGGTGAATATTGTCTGAAGGTGAGCTACGGCCGTTTCTGCTAAACTACCCTCCATGAAAACACCCTGGGCTAACGTGGTCTTGCTCATTTTGATTCTGGTGCAGGCAATCACCGGCTATTTTGGCATGGTGAACGGCCGTATCTCCCGCGCCTGGATTTTGGGGGCACACGGTATCGGGGCGTACG
>JAGQYO010000145.1 GCA_020435995.1 Flavobacteriales bacterium
TATGGTGCGTACTTTCGCCAATACAGCTTTGCTGATTTCAGGTAACGTTCCTGTCCCATTAGTCGCCAATCCTGATCTGGCTTACCATTTTCGTTGCCCATCAAACTCTCCAAATTTACATGCGGAAGGTGCCGAAACGGCCGTTTCCTAACCCCGCAGTCAACGCCGTCGAAAAGGCCAACGCCATCTGCGTTTGGGCCGGATTTCGGCCATCCTTAAACATTCTTGTACAAGCGCATCTTTCTCTTGCTTATCCAGATTAAGAGCACCCAGGCTGACAAGTAGCAGTTGCTCATCCGTATAAGTGGAATTATAAACTACCTCATCAGTCTGAATTTGGCTTTGACAAGGAAAATTGACTGGCACGCCTGGCCCAGCTGGGGTCGGTTCCGGTATCCCAAGTTCTAGCCGTACTTCCAGTTTCGCCTCTGAAATTTTGTTTAGCGGAATGTGATGGGCTTCCAAATCTTCAAGCAGCCAGCTTCTGAGTTCTTTAGCAATGGCGAGTGCTGGAATTTCGTTGCCATCGTGCCAACATGCTTCTGTAAGTACATCGATCTTCAGCATTCCAGGGCCAAGCCGCACAATTGTTTCCCAGTCGCTGTGCAAGCGCCAGCCACGGAACATGTGGCAAAGAACATGGGCGCAATGTTTTAGGCGATTATGTTTCATCTCATTATTTTACATGCGGAAGGTGCCGAAACGGCCGTTTTCCCTTAAGTTCGATATTTTTTAGGATCGACAAAATAATCGTTATTCTGATCCGGTGTAATTTCAATACCCCTTATGCTGGTAGTTGCTAGCCGTTTTATTAGTTTATTGCCTTGAATTGATAACCTATCTATAGCGGTACGGTACTGTGTCATATCAAATTTAAATTCTCGCACCGGTTCCGGTTCGGAAATTTTCCAGACAATGTGATCATGATTGTGCTCAACCGTTATTGGTTTTTTGAGACCAGCACAAAGAGGGTAGCCACACCAACATGTCAGGATGTAAAAATTGCCACTACTTTCAGCACTTTTTGTAAGATGAACCAAATCGGTTGCGAACCATTGAAAATTGGTTAGTGGATTGTTATCTACGATCACTTCAACGACCAAATAATCTTTACCGTCGTCATCCCCGCTTAGGCTTCCTTGGGGGTTCAAAAGGAATTCGATTCTATTCATGATTCTCAACTTTAGATTGATTTAGGCTGTTCACGCGAATTACCTGACTTTAAACTGTGGAAAGTTCCATTTTGAAAATATTAGGAAGAGCAATTTTCATATCTCTTGTTTAATATGCGGAAGGTGCCGAAACGGCAGTTTTGGCACCTTCCCATTTCAAGTTGTCGAAAAAGCTAACCCTAACGCCAATTGCACCTGACCCAAGTTGGTAGTTTGCTAATGACTTGACCACGACAAATTATTGACTAGAAAATCCAGTTAAATAAATATTAGTGCAAATATCTGTAAAACAATTAGAGCGCTATAGAAAACCAGCAAATTTTTTAGTTTAAATGATGACCAGAAGGAGGAAAGTTTTTCTTTTTCAGAAAGCATTTCTTTGGCAATTTGATTTTGCTCTCTGACACTTTTCTCAGAGTGGACTATTTTTACGAACTCAAAAATGGGATCTCGTAAGGTCTTCATCCGTATATCAAAATCCAATACTCTTAATGCATCTAGCTTCTGAACTCTTAAAATTTCTTCCATGAATAGTTGACTGTTTAGTGCTTCTGTTAAAACATCTAGTTTTGCAACATAACGAAAGAAAGTTGTCCTTAATGAGGCTTCAAAAATCCATAAACCCAGAGTAGCTGCAAGAGCAAGATAATTCAGAGAGATTTGTGTAGGAGCAGTTGTATATTTGAATCCTAGAAGAGCTGTAACAATCGTAATGCACCCATACTTAATTTTATAAAATTGATCTTCCCACAAGTCCATTCGTTTCAAATAGAGTTCGTAGGTTTTTTCGATTAAACTCAGCTTTAAGTCGGCATAATTATTTGAGTCCATAAGCTCCGCATACCTCCCATTTAAATAAAGAGCCTAACGCCACGAAGAGTCTAAATGAATTATGATTACATGCGGAAGGTGCCGAAACGGCCGTTTCCCAAACCAGCATTCAATGTCGTCGAAAACGCCAAACCCAGCGCCATCCGTGTCTGGGCCGGGTCGATGATGCCGTCGTCCCACAGGCGGGCGGTGGCAAAATACGGGTCGCTCTCATGCGCGTACTGGTCCAGGATGGGCTGCTTGAAGCTCGCTTCCGTCGCGGCAATCTGCTCCGGCGTGGGATTTTCGAATTTACGTAAGGCGCGCGCCTGGCCCACGTCCCACAGCACGCCCGCCGCCGCCTC
>JAGQYO010000146.1 GCA_020435995.1 Flavobacteriales bacterium
ATATAGTCCAACGAAGATTGTGACAATAATTAAGAGCCTGACCGCTAGAGAAGTGTTCAAGCGGGTGCCCTCGGTGAAGAAACAACTGTGGGGGGGTGAATTTTGGACAGATGGATACTATAATGGCACCGTCGGTCAAAATGCGACCGAAGCGGTGATCAAAGAATATGTTAAAAAGCAAGGTCAAGAACAGCATTACAAGCAACTACATGTACAGCAACTAAAGTTGTTGTAGGGGCGGATACCCCGTCCGCTTGCGGCGGGGTAGTTCATTGCGATATAGTTGATAGATATTTGTTTCCTTAATACACCCCGTAAGCGTTAAATAGGACAATTGTACCAAGAGATGTATAATTACTTTAGGTAGTTACACGATTCTCTCGGTAATTATTGGGTTCTGTATAGTAAAATTTGGAAGGTAACCAATGCACATCAAGAAGAGAAAGTATAATCATATTAAACGTCTACTGGTTCTGGCTTCAGTTTTTTCAGTAGCGCTGTTCTTTTCAGCGTTTAGTTCAGTGTTTGCTAGCAATTCACAAGCCGCCTCAATTCCCTTTGCCCCTAATGTAACAGCATGTGCCGACTTCACTCAGGTTGGTGCAGGGAATTCCGTAGAGGGTTTGGGCACTGTTCATCCTAACTTGAATATTAGTACATCTGGAAACGCTGTAGCTGTAGTTGAAAATCAAGATCCAAGAGCCTATGGTGCTCCCAATGGTGATGGAAGTATACCAAATGGCGGTGTGGATATTTTAGGGAGTGGGTTCTCCGATATTGAGCAGTCCCACGATTATACATTTACCTTTTCCCCCGACGTAACAATTGACTTCTTTTCTATTCAAATGCTGGATTATGGAGATTTTAATCCAGTGCATGCCACGGAACATACTGTTACGCTTGCGGCCTATGATGCAACTGATAGTTTGGTAGATAGCCATGTACTCTCGTTTACAAGCGATGGCCAATCATTACCAGTTTCTGGATCTGCGGGCGATCTTTGGCTCACGGGTGATGCAGTTTCAGCAGTTCCAGGAGAACCTGGTAACTTCACTTTTGTTGTGACAGGTAACGAAATCGTTCGAGTTGCTTTAGAATTCACAAGCGAATTGGGCCCAGGGGCTACAGATCCAAATTTTGCGCTGGCTATTCTATGTTTCTCTACAGAAGATGAGCCTCCTACGCCTCCCGCTGGTACCGTTTGTGCGGATTTTGCCCAAATACCTGTAGGTGCATCTGTAGAAGGTTTGGGTACAATTCATCCTGATTTAAATATCAATACAACAGGTAATGCTGTTGTTGTAGCAGAAACACAAGACCCAAAAGCTTATGGCGCACCAAATGGAGACAATAGTATTCTCAATGGCGGTGTCGATGCCCTGTTGAATGGCTTCTTTGATGAAACAAAAACTCATGAGTACGATTTTAGCTTTGGACCGGATTTGACCGTAGATTATTTTTCTGTACAAATGTTAGATTATGGGGATTTTAATCCTGTACATGCGTCAGAACAGTCAATTTCTTTGGCAGCCTATGATGCCAATGGCGCGCTAGTGGACATTAATACTCTAGCCTATACAAGCGATCCAGCTTCCTTGCCGCGAAGTGGCTCTGCAGGTGATCTTTGGCTGACAGGCGATGCAATCACTGCCAATCCAGGGCAACCAGGCAACTATACTTTCTTTGTATCTGGGCAAGGTATAGCGCGGTTAGAACTGCAATTTGCTAGCGATTTAGGCCCGGGTGCTACAGATCCCAATTTTGCTCTTTCTGTTCTTTGCTTTGAAACGGAACAAGTAGAACCAAAGCTTGATCCACCTACGGCCGTTCTCAACCTCATTCGCCCCAAAACCAGTCCTGAAATTGGTGGCAAGTTCCTGGTCGAGTACGCTTGTAGCGAAACGGCCCCGAATCTGGTGTCGGCGACTATCAATGGCTACGATGTGATTGATGGCCAGCAGGTGAATCTGGTGATTCGCGAAGAGGAATCGCCCCGGATTATAGATGATGTTCTGGTTTGGCTCTTTGCCCCGGAATTTAGCTTTGACATAACCTGCGCCGACGATAATGGCAATCAGGTATCAACGACCGTTATTCCTGAATTTGATATACCGTAAGCTTGAAAGTTACTAACCGTATGTGAAAGATGAAAAAGCGGGTGGTTTGGGCCACCCGCTTTTTTTGTTTTGCTCTAAAACCACGTCTTACAATTGATTCAATTTAGCAAACCTGCCAAACCTTTATTTGCTGTCACCAAAGATGTTCCTTACGGCTTCTGCCCTTAAAACCCTGGCAGGCTCTTTCTTACGCTCTACGATACAAGCAGCGTCGCTTCCGC
>JAGQYO010000147.1 GCA_020435995.1 Flavobacteriales bacterium
CTTTTGATGCATTGGTGCAATAAAGGGAATCTAAATTAGATATGGTTGGATTGACAGTGTATTTGGAGCAGGTGTCATCGCATGGGGTTTGGATATATAACAAAGCAATTTCAGCTGCAGACAAAGCACACGGCATAAATGAAACCTCATCAATTTTTCCATTAAAGAACTGTGCCGTCCCATGTCGCGAACCAATATAGGCTGATGTTAATGTTCCATATCCAGCATCTACATTAGGAACGGAAATTGAATCAGCAACAACGCCATTAATGTAAATTTTTCCTTTCAGGTTAGTTCGTGTCACAGCAACGTGATACCATTGATTCGCATTGGGCAAATAACCCACATATTTATTTACAAATCCAGAAGTCAAATGATATGAACCCCATCCAAATCCAATTTGACCAGCCCCTGAATGGTTCCCGATCATAATTGATTGATCCTTAGAAGTGGATCCAACATTTACAATCGCTTGCCAAGTTCCTGTAGAGGGCAAGATTGTGGGTTTAACCCAAACAGAATATGTATAATCATTCCAACCAGAAAACGCTGAGCCTGGAAGACTGACCGTCGCGTTCGAGCCATTAAATTTATATGCTGTATTGGCTTTATTTGTTCTTCCGCTATCAGAAACTAAATTAATTGCTGTTCCATGCCAGTTGTAGCCAGTATTGTCTTTCACGTCATTATTAAAGCAATATTGAGCCGCTGGTGTGGAACAAGACCTGTTCGCGTCACAAGATGTTGAATTATAGAGCGCTAAAACTTCTGTAGCTGATAATGCACACCCATGTATCGTAAAATCATCAATCTTTCCGCTCCAATATTGACTTGAATTATATCGTGAACCTAAATACGCCGTATTAGTAGAACCATAGCCTGCGTTTACTCCAAACAAATTTACTGAATCGGATAATGCACCATTTATATATAGCTTTCCTACTTGATTTGTTCTGGTAAAGGTAATATGATACCATTGATTAAGACTCGGCAAAGTTCCTACACAACTATTGGAAGCTACCCCAGTGGAGGAGTAAGTACTTATACACCATCCAACATGGCCTGCACTAGGGTTATTGAACAACCCAAACATCTGATCTCTCCCAGATCCACCCAATGAAAAAATGATTCTTCCACTGCCAGTTGATGGAAATTGGGAAGGATTGACCCAAGCAGCATAAGTAAAACTATTTTTACCTTCATAGTTAACCACAGGAATACTTATTTTCCCTGAAGTTCCATTAAACTGATACGCTGAATTGGACTTGGAAACTCTATTCGGGGTGAGCACTGTTCCAGTTAAGACAGTCCCATGATTCCCGGTTCCAGTTTCACTGGCTGCGTTTCCATTAAAACAATACTGGCCAATTAAATTGTTACAAGATTGGCTATTTAGCGAAATCGGTCCTAGAGCCAAAATCGCTATTAGGAAAGCTAATTTTCTCACGTTAAATCATGATTATGAAGGATTCTATACCTGCAAAAGTATTATTTTACTTAACTGCCTCCACATACATCGAAACAAATCTTCTTGAATCAACCTCAGTATCAATTAATAGTTGCGGGACAATGCCTTTTTTCCATTCCACTTCTTTCACTTCAGAAAATCCACCTTCCTTCAAAAATATGGTAAGCGTCTTTACATCCCAAGACGAGATATGACCATACTCCTGAGTTACGAAGCTTAACGCCTGCAATGGTGACTTTAACCTTCGTTTTGCTCTTTTAGGGTCTTTGGCCTCTATAAAATAGAATTGCTCCCATTTTTTAAACCACTCGGTATCATTTTCTTCTAAAGCCTTCGTGAATTTCGACACATCTGGTAAAATACTTCTAAAAACTCCTCCTGGCTTTAGAATACGAAACACTTCGGCAATTAATCTTTCATCACTTGCATAATCCAAATGTTCCATGGTATGCTCACAAATTACTCCATCAATTGAATTACTAGCAATTTTCAAAGGATAACGCAAATCCGCACCATAGTCCGTACCCGCCACAAAGAAAAAATCTATGTTAATCATCCCTTTCTGAATGATTCTACCACACCCTAAATTGATGAAGTTTTCTTTTTTTGGATCAACGTTTAATTTTCCTTGAAACGACCTCCCGATCAAAGACTTGAGTTCAAAATAAAAAGGATCGAAAACGATGTCAGACATCCAAAAAAATAATATTCTAAAAACTTTAATCATATCAATTGACTCTAAAGGCGTTTGTTTTTGAAGTCGGCAAATTTATGGAAATCCAAATACCAGAAGACTTTGGCCCCAACACCTCGATCATGA
>JAGQYO010000148.1 GCA_020435995.1 Flavobacteriales bacterium
TGGTTTTAAGAATGTGTCGTTGGTCATCTGAATGAAGGGCTTGGAGTTGGTTTATCTGTACAAACAAATTTAAGTTTAGAAGGACTAGTATGTCACTCAAGGGAAATCCAAAATACTTTAGCAAAATTACCTGCATGTCTAAAAGTCTATTTTTGGGGTTAGTTAGAAGTAATTAAGACTTTTCTAATGATTATATCATTTGACACAGCAACTTCAATAAAATACATTCCTGGCAATAAATTAGTCACGTCAAGTGTTGATTCAGTAGATAAATTATCTTCCTTGATAATAACTTGCCCATTAACTCCCATTAAGCGAATAGAATCTACCTTTTTCTCTGATTGAACATTAATTTGTCGGCTAGTTGGATTAGGATAAACTTTAATTTCGTTGTTACTTTCAACCTTATTCATTTGTTCAATGGAGTTTGGGTTCCCTTGCCCGTTTGGCTGATCTTCTACCGCAACTGGAATCATATACGTCCCCATCCTTTCCCAAAGAAGAGCAACAAATCTGAGATTCTCCTTCTTCCATGAAGAATCAATACCCTCCTTAAATTGATAATCATAAATAAAACCCTGGGCCACTATCCCATCGGCGATGTCTACACCACGATTTGGAGCCCAATTGCCCCCCGCTCCTAAGTATTTGCGAAGCACACGCTGATGACTATGTGGATTGCTAGGGGCTCCAAGTTGATTAAAAACCACATTATTTTCCAAAACCAATACTGTCAACCAAAAATTACCAGTATCAGCTTCAAAAAACTGAGTACTCAAATCTACGGTTATCATTGTGTCTGAAATTTCATATTTAAACGAAACTCCTGCGATTACTGGTTTTGTAGAAGCTTCATTAATTACATTTTTAATGTAATCGTATGAATAATTGGATCTATATATCACCTTAGAATCTATGTACATATGTGGAGTAGCGGTTGTATTATGTAAATAGCGATTAAAACTAGAAGAGTAACCATTAGCCAAGTCACTCGTATTCTGATGGTTATTTACGATTACAACCGAATCTTTATGATTTTCATATAAATCCTCCGATACATTTATTTTGTTTCCACAAAAAACGCAATTAGTTGAGGTGCCTTTAACAGCAAGGTATTTCTTTTTTTTACTTACGGGAAGTTTTTGGCTGTGAGATTCCATGGTAGAAATCAAGAGCGTAAATATCATTAAAAGGGCGAGTTGTACACATCTCATATTGACAAGTTTTGGGTAAAGGTAAATTTGTTAATGGGAATTAAAAGAAATTTCTTTAGAATCTAGAACTATGAATTTATATGAAGAAACTGCTGTTCGAGAATCTTACTGAGGTGTAACTAAGCAGAGATTTAGTTTATTCATCTGAAGGAAAGGCCAGAGTTAAGTAGGTAGAGTTCCACCACTGTGACTCCGTTATTCGTTTAATTACAAAACTAAATTCCGTGGAATCTTTTCGGTCTTTTTAGTTACGGCTAAAACCTAGTAATTTTGATTTAAGTATTAGTAAAAAGCCTTAAGATCATGAATCACTCAGAAGCAATAGAATTAAAGAAAGTAATAGGGGGCTATTCAGAAAGAGGAAGGACTGAAGATGCGCGTGGTTTTAACCCCAACGGAAACAGCATTTAAAGATTTTATAACGGACTATCGAGATAGGAGAATGACTGATGATACGTGCTAAGAATACGCTAGAAATGGAGGTATAGGAGTTAAGGACTGATGGCACCAATGTAATTCATGATAGATTAGAAGAACTAAGAAAAAGACGATGGAACACAAACTCAAAGAGCTAAGAGCACAAAAGACCATACTTGAGAGCCAGTTAGAAACTGCCAATAGAATTTATGATACACAAGTGAGGTTGGCGGAAGCAGGAAAGGAAAATACATTGGTATTTCAACAGAAAAAGGTCGCAGAAGCCGAACTGGCCTTACGCTTAAAACAAGATGAAATAGATGACCGGATGGAAGCTTTTGCCAAAGCAGGGCAACAACCTAATATCCAAAACATCAATAATATAACAGGTTCATCAGTTGGTGATGTGCATCAGGCAGGGGGAGAAATTACATTAAAAAAAGAAATAGGTGAAAAGGAAGGAATGGTTCCAAAGATCATAAAAGGAGTAATTGTAACGGCAGTAGTGGCGGTGTTTGGATATGTAATGAAAGTGTTTTTCAGTATGCCTTAGTAGAATTTCTTTCGATTTTTCAATTCGTACTGAGGATTCTTTAAAATGCAAATTGATATTATTTAAGTGCTTCCCCTTAATTGTGCCAGAAC
>JAGQYO010000014.1 GCA_020435995.1 Flavobacteriales bacterium
ATCAATATAGGAAATGAAACTGCAAATAAAATTACTTCTCTTGGCTCTTACCTTAGCAGGATGGTGTAATGTGGCAACTGCCCAAAAGTACCTTACGAAACAAAGTGAGGTAGATTCGTTTGCTCAAATAATGCACGCTAAAATTAACATTACACTTCATCTCAGGTACGATAGCACATTGAGTGCTAATGACCGTATTAAGGATCTTTCTGCCTACGATTCGTTGAGACTTTTGCGCCTTGTAGTATTAAAGGACTTTCTAATGGCTGATGTTCCTTGGTTTAAAGGGCACAGCCCCTGGGCTAATTTTACTTTTATCAATATGCCTAACCTAACTTCTCTAAGTGGCATTCGCGAATCTATAGGCGAGATTACATTTGATAACTGCCCAGCAATTGCCGTTTACCCACCAGTGGGTAGTGTGAAAAAAAACAATAACTTAACTATAAAAAATACAACCAAAAAAACGATTCGGGTGGATACAAAAAACATGACCCGAAATGAACCCCGATACAACTGGATTCACATAATTGATTGCAACATGGATACACTCTTGATTGACGACAGTGGAGGAAGCATTTATAAATATGTAGTGAAAAACAATCCGACATTGAAATTATGGAAAACTAAAGGTGGATATTCCGATGTTTATTTAAGAGTAGATAGTAACCCCAATCTAGAATATATACAAGGATTTGATAAATTATACATGGCAAGGATTGGTGAGGAATACGGCATACGAAATTGCTCTAGACTGTCCAATCTATGTGACATTCGCGAGCCTTTAGATAGCTTTTATCGGTTTTCAGCAAAGAGTAGGTAAATCTTATTTCAATTTGATTAATAACGATACAAGCGCAAGTAGTTACGCAGAATTGATGGCTTATGATTGTTCTATACCCGATACCGCTAGCTTGATAGAAACAACGGAAGTATCTGCGAAGGGATTTGTGCTTTATCCTAATCCTACAAGTGGTAGTGTATCAGTTATGCTACCAACCTACATAGAGAAAACTACCCATGTTATTTTATACAATTCCCAAGGCAAAATCGAATCAAAAATCAAAACAAATGGCGAACGTGAGGTTGATTTGGATATGGCAGATTTACCAGCAGGGTTATATTTTGTAAACTGGCAAAATAGCGAACAATCTTTTATTCAAAAACTGATTAAGAGGCAATGATTTTGGCATCAAACTTGTCCCCCCCCTCATTTTTTCTGTACTTGACCTACTGCCGTTGTCGCTTTCTGAATCAATCTTATCTATATCAACTTTATTTTTTTGATAGAATTCCCAATCAGCTTGCCTAACTAGGTCTGAACCTTCAATTAATTTATTTTGATTGGCAATGATGCTATTCGTCAGAGAATAATATTCCATTACTACTGCCCTAAACCTAATATAATTTTGGTAAAGCCCCTCCATAACCTCGTCATGGTTGTTGTGTTTCTGTCCTTCTAACATTACAATTAATTCTGAAACGCCCCACTCGAATCCGGAGGCCAATTTTTTAATTATGCCAAGGCTAAATTCTCTTTTTCCACTTTCGAGCTTGGCAATCGTTGTTTGGTCTAAATCTGAAAGGCCAGCCAGTGTAGTTTGGCTCCATCCTCTTTGTTCCCTGAGCCTTTTTAGTCGGTATCCCCATTCCATGATGTTGTTCAATTGATTTTATGGCAAAAATGCCATAAGCCAAAATATAACATTTTCGGAAGTTTGAGTCAAAATCTACATTATGTCTATTAAATGGTTCGCCACGCTAGTTTCTTTCTCATTAATGGGCCATTGGTCTTTGGCTCAGCAAAACAAATGGGTCATTCACACCAATTTGGTCGATTATATGGCACCTTCTGCTGCTCCCCTCCATATAGGGTTGGTTCCTGTACCCACCAAAACACAGAACGGGCTTACTAACGATCAAGGAACATTAGAGTTTTATGCCGCCGACGGAGGAATTTATGATGCCAATGGCATGCTCATTCATCAACAATTCGAACCAAGGGGAACAGACCCAGCTTTAGGTTGGTCAGAGTTCATTTTTGTTCCCGTTCCAGAAGAGTGCGACGAGTTTTACGCCATTAACACGTATAATTTAGGAACAACTAGCGGTAATGTTGGAAATTTTCTGATTTATAGTAGGATTAAAAAAATAAATGGAATCTGGTCCGCCCAAACGATGCCTAATAGCACACTTACCGAATTTTATGAAAACAACAGTTGTTCTTTTTCAAGGAGTGATGGACTTGGGTCAGGCCCAGAAACTTCCACACAATTATTTCATAATCACTTGGCTGTTACAAGGGAAAATCAACAAGGTAATAGATATTTATTTATGTCGCTTCATTTTTGTATTGGAGCATTTGAAATAAGGAATGATGATATCCATTATTTGGGAAGTTCACAAAAAAAGACGTCAGGGCCCCACTTTCAAATTAACAATAGATCAGAAATGGAGGTGTACGAATATCCTTTCGAAGGCACCGAAAAATATTCCTTATCCACTTGTTATTTTAGCGAACCAAATTTAGCTCCTAACAATGAAGGCGGGGCGGTTCATATTTTTGATGTTGAGTTCAACGGAAATACACCGAATTTCACTTCTGACTATCAAGTTGAGGTGCCAACGTCGGATCCAAATGATTTTTTTTTAAATTCAATTAAAGGTCTGGAGTTTTCGGAAGACGGATTAACACTATATGCTTCCATCATTCGATGGGATAAGTTCTTGAGCACAATAAATGACGATCAATATTTCGTCTATTTTACTCGTGCCTTACAGTCAAATAATTTTGCTTGGGGCGGAGTGATTTTGTCGGGATATCAGAATCGCGAATATGGCAAATCGCAAATAGAACGAGGCATAGATGGCCGAATATACCTAGCAGGTGATTATAATTTAGGAACACTACAAGATAACAATGATCCTAATTCAACTTGGACTCCCAGTTATATCGATGCGTCTCATGGTTTTACTAATTTATTAACAGGGTCCGTAATGGATCCGTTGGACTATCTTTATTTCCTTCCGGATCAAATAGATGGTGAAGATTACAACCAGTGGCGATTTGGGGCTCCAGATTTATTTCCGGATAGAATTAGTGACTGTGAATTCCCAATAGTTTTGAATTCGCCCGGCTCCTTTCATGTCCAAGTGAATGACCTATACCCACCTCATAATAGTATAGTGTACAGTGGAGTTCCCAGCTTTATTATTTCTCGGCCCTCACAAGTGCTATTAAGTAGTTCGTTCGACTTTTCTTGTGCTGAAACTCTTATTGTTGAATGCTGTCCTGCACCCGGGACTGAAATGTTGTGCGGTAATCCAGTTATAGTTACTAAGAGTTATGATTATGTGAATAATGAAGTCACTTTATGCGCTTCTACTTGTACCACAGATGTTCCGGCACCGTGTATTATTCAATGGAGTTTTGATTATCCTATTCCTGGTAAAGCAAAATATGCATCGGCCAACTTTAATGGACATTCATTTTGTCATACTATTCCTCTTTTGGATCCACTTCAATATCACCAACATTCTGTCTTACATCTCAGAAAGGTTATGTGTTTTGGCGACTGTAGTGGAGAAGATGTAGAATTGCTCATGGACGAAGAATGGGATCTTTACGATCCAAATGCTTTAAAACCAATAAAGGTAATTTTTGGAGAAGCTCAAAAGTAGGTACGACTTTACCCGTTTGAATAAAATTTTATTTAGTTACTTGTCTTCTCTTTAATCATGTAACATTAACAAAACCCACCCGCCACCAGATGAGCATTTGGAGTTTGTAGCTCATAATTATTATTTAAAATGGGCAAATCAGACCGAATTTGAGCTCAAAGCAGCAATTTAGTGAGCTTAAAATTTGAAACTGCCATAAGTCCTTTTTTAAAGTCCATTTGTGATTAATGTGAATTTAATTGCACTCAACTCCTACTCAACTTTCTGATGGTTTTATTAATATTCAATTCGCTTGAAGTTTCGAAGATATTTATTGCCACTCCCTTGTTGCATCCCAGCCCCTAAAATCCGACCTTTGCCCCACGATGGAAGGTTTTGACCAGTTTAGCAAATTAGACCCAGAGGATTATTACAATCATCCCGACGGGTTTATTGTTTTTACTGAAAAATATCACCTCAAAAGAGGGTATTGCTGCAAGAATGCTTGCAAGCATTGCCCTTATGGATTTAACGACAAAAAGAAAAAAGCAGATGACATTCGCCGAAGACATCAAACAGGGAATTCCTGATATTTTACCCGAAGCAAAAGCCTACGACCCAGCCATTAATCATGCGCCAATTCGCAAGGATATTCTCACGCCAAAAGAGAAGAAACTGGCCATTGAAAATGCCCTGCGGTACTTCGAGAAAAAACACCACGCCACCTTGGCTCCTGAATTTGCACATGAACTCAAAACTTATGGCAGAATTTATATGTACCGCCTTCGACCAGATTACAACATAACTGCACGTTCTATCAACGATTACCCGCACCAATCGAAGCAAGCGGCGGCCATCATGCTCATGCTAAGCAACAACTTGGATTACGCAGTGGCACAACATCCTCACGAATTGATTACTTACGGCGGAAACGGGGCCGTTTTTCAAAATTGGGCTCAATATCGCTTGACGATGAAATACCTGAGTGAAATGACAGACGACCAAACCCTGGCCATGTATTCAGGCCATCCCATGGGTTTGTTTCCTTCGCATAAAGATGCACCTCGGGTTGTAGTCACCAACGGTATGATGATTCCAAACTATTCTCAGCCTGATGATTGGGAAAAGTTTAATGCCCTTGGCGTGACTCAATACGGGCAAATGACGGCAGGCTCATTTATGTACATCGGTCCGCAGGGAATTGTACATGGCACCACCATAACTGTGCTTAATGCCGGTCGCATGATTTCCAAAAAAGGAGAAGGGCTTGAAGGAAAGATTTTCCTCACAGCTGGTCTCGGTGGAATGAGTGGGGCACAACCAAAGGCTGGAAATATTGCAGGCTGCATTACGATTTGCGCCGAAGTAAACCCCAAGGCAACGCATACACGCCATTCACAAGGATGGGTGGATGAGGTAATCGATAACTTGGATGAACTCATGACGCGAGTGCGTGCAGCAAAAACCAACCAAGAAGTCGTTTCCATCGCCTATCAAGGAAATGTGGTGGAAGTCTGGGAAAAATTCGCTGAATCGGGAATTAAAGTCGATTTGGGCTCAGACCAAACTTCGTTGCACAACCCGTGGGCGGGTGGGTATTACCCAGTTGGGCTGAGTTATGAAGAGTCAAACGAAATGATGGCCAAACAGCCAGAAGAATTTAAAAAGCGGGTACAAGAAACCCTACGCCGGCATGTTGCCGCGGTGAACAAATGTGTGGCCAATGGCACGTATTTTTTCGATTATGGAAACGCTTTTTTATTAGAATCGAGTAGGGCAGGAGCGGCAATATTGAAAGCTGATGGAAGTTTTAAATACCCCAGTTATGTGCAAGACATAATGGGCCCGATGTGCTTTGATTATGGATTTGGGCCTTTCCGCTGGGTTTGCGCTTCGTCTGATCCAAAGGACTTGGCTACTACCGACCGTATAGCCTGTGAAGTGCTGGAAGAAATAAAAAAACATTCTCCGGAAGAAATTCAGCAACAAATGGCCGACAACATCAAATGGATTAAGGGCGCGCAAGAAAATAAGTTGGTGGTAGGTTCACAGGCAAGAATATTATACGCTGATGCAGAAGGAAGAATGAAAATTGCGGAGGCATTCAACAACGCCATTGCATCGGGAGAAATTTCAGCACCCGTAGTTTTGGGGCGTGACCATCACGATGTTTCTGGTACAGATTCACCTTATCGCGAGACAAGCAATATTTACGACGGATCTCAATTTACAGCCGACATGGCAGTTCAGAATTTTGTAGGAGACGGATTTCGAGGTGCTACTTGGATTTCGTTGCACAATGGTGGCGGCGTAGGTTGGGGTGAAGTAATTAATGGAGGATTTGGAATGCTCCTCGATGGCAGTGCCGACTCCGATCGACGACTCAAAATGATGTTGCACTGGGATGTAAACAACGGCATTGCAAGGCGCAGTTGGGCCCGAAACGAACCAGCTATGTTTGCCATCAAACGCGCGATGCAACAAGAGCCAAGGTTAAAAGTAACGCTGCCTAATTTGGTAGATAAAGCTTTGTTGGACGGGTTGGGAGAGTGAAAGGTAAAACCGAAAAAGATAAAACCGAAAAATGTAAAAGTCAAAACACTCCGCGACCCTTAGCGCCTCCACTATTGTACTCTTCTGCTTTAATCCGCGAACCTCTGCGCTTTCTTCGCGAATCTTTGCGTTATAACTCAACAGCTTGTCTGCTTTACAGCTCGCCAAATTTCACCATGTAGAATTTTTTATCTGCGTTAATCTGCGAGATCAGCGGGCGTTAAAATGTAAAATTCAATATGCAAAACACTCCGCGTACCTCTGCGCTTTCTTTGCGTTATAACTCAACAGCTTGTCTGCGTTACAACACACTCACTTCCAGCATGCAGTATTTTTTATCTGCGTTAATCCGCGAGATCTGCGGGAACTATTATTCAAAATGTAAATCACTCCGCGTACCTCTGCGCCTTCTTCGCGAAACTTTGCGTTATAACTCAACAGCTTGTCTGCTTTACAGCTCACCAAATTTCACCTTGCAGTATTTTTTATCTGCGTTAATCCGCGAGATCAGCGGGCTCCTTTTACTCTGCGCCTTCTTCGCGAAACTTTGCGTCATAACTCAACAGCTTGTCTGCGTTAATCCGCGAGATCTGCGGGAGAAATCTCCTCAAAAACCTCCACCTTAAAATCATCCAACAACACGCCCTGATTTCCCAAATGCTCCACATACACCTTAAGCTGGTCTGTGCCTCTACGAATCTCGGGAGATAGATAATCAAAGCTGACTTCGTTCCAATTGTTTAGCTCAAGATGACGTTCGTATAGATCAAATGCCTTGTACTTATAACAATAATGATTGTGCTCAAAACACACCACAATTTGCGTTGGGTTTTCTGCTACTGAAATAGTCGGAAACACCTTTACAGAAATCCGAAACCAAGCAAAGTAATTCTCAGAAAGCTCTTTATAAGCTTTCCTAAATTCTGGTGACCGTTCCAACGGTTGTTGAAGCAATAGCGCCTGACTTCCATTAAATCCATTTGCGGTATATTTAAACGTATCGACGGAAGTTTCAAAATCATTATGATAGACAATAGAGCTTTTAAAAGGAATATGCTCGGGCATTTTTTCTTCACCTTCAAAATCACGGTTTACAAGCAGCATATCGAAATAATTTTCGGGTAAATCAACTTGCCCGAAAATAGCGAAGTAGGCTTTTTGAGTCATACGAGAAGGATGCAGCACGCTGTTTGCCATTTGCCAAGTTTGAAATAAATTCAATACGATTAATCCTGAAATCAAGATGAGAGTGGTGATTTGAGTAAACCTTTTTGTCGATAAAATATATGTCATACACGCTCCAATTGGGAGGGCCAGCACGGCATACGATTGAATTAGGGCCCGTTGGCTAAAACTTTCGGCATACCACCAACACGACCAACTCGAAACAATGTACAGGTTGGTAAGGAAGAATAAAAGAACAGGAACGAACAATTGTTTTTGCCTTTGCCACAGAAAACAAAACCCGAATATGGAAAGGCTCATTAGTGGTGTGTAAACCAACCACCCTTTTCTAAAGCTAAAGAGGACTTCCCAAGTATAGGGATTGAAAAATTCGAACCCTTCGCCTGCGTTTCCGCCATAACTGTAATACAGTGGTTTGCCAGTTACCCACAACCAATAAATTACTTGAAAGGAGCCGATGAAGGCCAATATTCCACCGAGGATTACCACATGTGATTTGTGATCCCAAAGTGAGTTAACCTTTTGCTTAAAGCTATCAAGGTTATGGATTCCCCAAAAGAGTGGAATTAAAAGGCATATTATCTCTGACGGCCTTGCGAGAATTGCTAATCCACACAGAAACCCCAATCTTATGGCGTATTTCAATTCGGGTTTGCGATACCAATTATCGCTTTCGAGTAGGATGAGGGCGTAAAACGCAAACAAAAAATTGTGCGTCATGGTGCCTTGCCCGTGGAAGGAGGAATGAAAGAAGAAATTTGTTCCAAAGAAGAGGACCAATAGGGTAATGGTTGTGACAAGTTCGCTAAAATACCTGAGCAGCAATTTTCTCAAAAACCAAAATCCTAGGATGGTATAGACCATTCCGGCGAGTACTATGGATGCTTGATAGGGAAAGGAAAATCCATCGGCGGGATAAGAAGAAAACAAAGCCCAAACATGGCCGATCAGAAAAAATGGAAGGTACAAAAGAGCCATGCCCATGCTGTATTTCATCACCCAATTTCCGTTTGGAGCCATAGTGAGTTGATACAACGAAGAGGTATTTTTATACTCGGCAATGAGAGCTTGGACTTGCTCGTAATTTTCTACCGAAATATCGTGATAGATAAAAATTTGTGGCAGATATAAGTAGTATCCAAATACATCGTAGGAAAGGGCATTGCTGGGGTAGTTCGAAAAATTAAAGAAAACACAGGTGAGCGATACAA
This sequence comes from Flavobacteriales bacterium, assembly GCA_020435995.1. Classification (GTDB taxonomy): domain Bacteria; phylum Bacteroidota; class Bacteroidia; order Flavobacteriales_G; family Salibacteraceae; genus JAGQYO01. Next base: position 8,610 of record JAGQYO010000014.1, read on the forward strand.
GGATGACCGCAACTAGAGAAATTTTATTGCTTTTGATTATTTCGCCCATTGAGTGGGGCCAAAGTAAGAGATAATTAGGTCAAGTAGATGGGTTTAAGCTTCGGGTCATTTCCTTTTATCTCGTTTTCCAGAAACTGTTGAAAGCGTTTTTTATCCCTTTTGAACACGCCATCGGTAGATATTTTTTCGATTTCACCGGACGGTTTTTTAAATTCAAACCCAAACCATTTTTCCTCAAACGACGAATAGTCCTTCAGGTTGATGATTCTTTCGTTTCCCATAGCTGTGAATCGCCAACGTAAAATACCGTTGTTATAATGAACATAGTTCTTTTTTCTGAACTCCCACCAACTGTAGGTTCCGGCAGCCAGCTGGGCTAAGCCAATTCCATGAAGGGGAATATGATCGGGTGGAAAAACCACTCCAATACAAAACAACAGAACACCAGCCACTGCAATTCCACGAATGAATAATAGCTGGGTTTTAAAAACAGAATTCGTACTCATTGGGATTTACTTCTGCAAATTCGGAATATCGTCTCTTGTGAAATCGTAGAGGGCTTTCGCTTCTTCCTCCTTGTATTTGGTCACTTGAGCCAGCGCATCGGGAATTACATCGCTACAAATTACGATAATACTTCCCTTTTTAGCGTTTTTGATGGCATACTCGATCGCTTCACTTTCCTTAGGAATAACCCTTACCACTTTATTTGGATCTACTTTCTTTATTCCAGCTTCAAGCATATTGATGAGTTCCGTCTCTGTTTTCCCTCTAAGGTGCTTGTCTTGGCGGATAATCACTTCGTCAAACATCTCTGCTGCTACTTGTCCTATTTCGTTATTGTCTTCGGTCCTTCTATCCCCAATTCCTGCGATAATACCAACCTTGGGACTTTCGTCCATTTTGTCGAGCATATTTTTAAGCGCGCGAAGTCCAGCAGAATTGTGTGCATAGTCTAAGAGTACTGTAAAGTTTTTGAACTCAAACATATTCAGCCTTCCAGGTGTTTGAGATGGGGAAGGAATAAAGGATTCGAGTGCAACCTTAATGTCTTCCAATGGAACTCCTCGAACATAAGCTGCAAGTGCTGCTGGGAGCACATTTTGAATCATAAAACTGGCTTTTCCTCCAAAAGTTAATGGGACGTTAATCGCTTTGGTTATTCTCATTTTCCATTCGCCCCTACAAATGGTAATGTAGCCGTTTTCGTAAACCGCGCAGAGTCCGCCTACTTTGGCAATGGATTTTACATGTGGATTGTTTTCGTCCATCGAGAAAAGAGCCACATTGGCCGTTACGTTTTTTCTCATGGCGTAAACCAATTCATCGTCGGCGTTAAGAATAGCATATCCCCCTGCGTGTACTGTTTCAGGAACAACACCTTTCACCCTTGCCAATTGTTCAATGGTATGAATACCCTTTAATCCTAAATGGTCAGGGGCGATATTGGTTACGATAGCTACGTCGCATGTGCTAAAACCGAGGCCTGCCCTTAGCAGTCCTCCACGAGCTGATTCAAGAACAGCAAAATCAACAGTGGGATCTTTTAAGACAAACTCTGCGCTCGCTGGTCCTGTACAATCACCTTGCATCATTAACCTATTTTGAATGTAAACCCCGTCAGTAGTAGTGTATCCAACTTTATACCCCTTCATGCGCATAATGTGAGATACAAGTCTTGTAGTGGTTGTTTTACCATTTGTACCTGTAACTGCTACAATTGGAATTCTCGATTCGGTTCCCGCTGGAAAAAGCATGTCGATTACTGCTCCAGCTACATTTCGTGGAAGACCAGTTGAAGGCGCTAGGTGCATTCTAAAACCTGGGGCTGCGTTTACTTCCAAAATAGCTCCGCCGGTTTCGGGGAGTGGTGCGCTAATGTTGGTTGTAATGATATCGATTCCACAAATATCGAGGCCTATAATTCTAGCAATTCTTTCGGCCATAAATACATTATAGGTATGTACCAAATCTGTTACATCCGTCGATGTACCACCGGTGCTCAAGTTTGCTGTGTCTTTGAGTTTCATCCATTCTCCTTTGGGCAAAACAGTGTCTAAGTTTCTACCATGTTGTGCAAGTATGGCCTTGGTCATCGCGTCAACAGTAATTTGGGTCAATACCTTTTCGTGACCATATCCACGTCGTGGGTCCGAATTTACTTGATCAATCAATTGCTGGATGGTAGATTTTCCATCGCCAGTAATGCCTGCCGGCGTTCGTTTTGCGGCAGCCACCAATTTGTAATCTATCACCAACAAACGGTAATCTTCGCCAACTACATAACGCTCCACAATAACAGATCGCGATACCTCTTTGGCTGCATGAAATGCGACAAGCGTTTCTTCCCAAGAATTGAGGTTGGCCGTAATTCCTCGCCCATGATTTCCACTTACGGGCTTGATTACAAGTGGGTAACCAACATATTCAACGGCATCTTTTAACCCTTCTTCCGTTCTAATAATTTCACCTTTCGGAGTGGGCACTTCGGCTTGTTCGAGCAGGAATTTGGTATCTTCTTTATCACAGGCCAGTTCTACAGCAATGCTGCTCGTTTCACTCGTAACAGTAGCTTGAATCCGCTTTTGGTTTTTGCCATATCCGAGCTGGCAAAGCGAATACTTATTGAGTCTCATCCAGGGAATTCCACGAGCCGCAGCTTCTTCAATGATACTTCCAGTAGATGGGCCCAAGCGTTCATCTTCGCGAATTTCGCGCATGGTTTGAATATCTGCTTCTAGGTCATAATCTTTGCCCTCGATAAGCGCCTCGGCTATTCTAAAAGCTGACTTGGCGGCAAAGCGTCCTACTTTTTCTTCCATGTAGGCAAACACCACGTGATATACACCATCTTCTCCATAGCCTCTTGTTCTTCCAAAACCCACATCCATGCCTGCTAGGGTTTGTATTTCAAGTGCAATGTGTTCGATAACGTGACCCATCCAAGTGCCTTCATCTACCCTTCTGAAGAACCCACCTTCGGTTTCTTCAGAGCAGCGATGGCTATACATAGTAGGGAACATTGCCTCCAAACGTTCTCTAAATCCCGGAATTTTATCTGTAGGTTTTTCCTCCATTTCTTCGAGGTCCAAAACCATTACAATTAACTTATGACGGCGAATCGACCAGTAATTTGGGCCGCGCATGGCATTTATTTCGCGAATTTTCATTTTTGAGGACGTTTAAGCAGCGTTAATAAACGCTTGATATTGCGATTGAAAAATAGAAAAATTTTGTTGGCCTAAAGCATAGTTTTACTACTTGAAAAAATAAAAAGTATATGGCACCAAAAGGGATATTAATTCCAATAGGAGGAAATGAGGATAAAGGATTGGAGTTAAGGGAAGACTTTAGACTCGAATTTGTAGAGGATAGTATTCTAAGTCATGTAGTTAGAGAGGCTGGCGGGCCAGATGCCAATATTGTTATTATACCTACGGCGTCGAGTATTCCAGAGGAGGTTTCTGCCAATTATTTGCGGGCTTTTGAGCAGTTGGGATGTCGCAATTTAAAAGTATTGAATATCCGAAATCGCATGCACAGCACCACGGCTGCTACAATTTCAGCACTAGAATCCGCCGATTGTGTTATGTTTTCTGGCGGTGATCAAAGCAAAATCGCCAAGTTTATTGGAGGAACCAAAGCTCACGAAATTTTAAAAAAGCGCTACCAAAACGAAAGAATTGTAATAGCTGGAACAAGTGCAGGAGCTATGGCCATGAGCAAAGAAATGGTGGCTGGTGGAAGCAGCCAGGAGTCGCTTTACAAGGGTGCGGTACACATGCGGATTGGTTTAGGACTTATAGAAGGACTTATAATCGACACACACTTTATCCGACGAGGCCGGTTCGGGCGATTGGCAGAGGCGGTAGCCATTCATCCTACTTTGTTGGGACTCGGATTGGCTGAAGATACTGGTATTATCATAGAAAATGGCAATCACTTTAGGGTTATTGGTTCTGGAATGGTTATTCTGTTCGACCCTAGTCATTTATCACACAATAGTCACCGTGTATTGCCCGAAGGAACGCCTATTAGTTTGGGTAACTTATCCGTGCATATTTTGGCCAACAACGATGAATTTATGATCAACGACCGACGAGTTATGATTTCGCCGCTTGAGGCTGGGTATATTTGATTTTGGACGTTTGATGTTTGATGTTGGATATGAGGTTGGTGATAAGCGATTATTGATGTCGGAAAATCATTCTACTCCTTAAACTGTATCCAATATCCCCTATCGAACATCTCCAATCCTCTATCGAACATCCATCGAACCCTTATAAATCCCAATTACCTCCTCACCTTTGCTATTCTTCATACCTCGGTACATACCGTCGGTGTTGAATTCTAGGCAAATATTACCCTTGATATCAACCGCGATAAGTCCGCCGTCGCCGCCCAATTTAACTAATCGATTTTGAACTACTTCGGCACAAGCTTCTGCAAGAGAATACTCTTTGTATTCCATCAAGCAGCTTACATCGTAGGCCACAACGCCGCGAATAAAGAACTCGCCGCTACCGGTACAAGAAACTGCGCATGTGTTGTTGTTGGCATAAGTTCCAGCACCAAGCATGGGGCTATCACCTACGCGGCCAAATCGTTTGTTGGTCATGCCGCCAGTTGAAGTTGCTGCCGCTATGTTGCCATGCGCATCAAGTGCGACCGCGCCTACGGTTCCAAATTTCTTTTCATTGAGAGGGGAATGATCAAGTTGAACGACGTCATTTTTGAGTGCATCTTGCCATTGCTGGTGACGCAATTCGTCGAAAAAATAGTCTGGTTTTAGGAACTTAAAACCCTGAATTTTGGCAAATTCCAAAGCACCATCGCCCGCTAAAAAAACATGACCTGATTTTTCCATTACTCTGCGTGCTAACGCAATTGGGTTTTGGATACCGCTAATCGCGGCAACAGCGCCCCCTTGTCGATGAAGCCCTTCCATTATAGAGGCATCCATTTCGTGTGATCCTTCGTGGGTAAAAACAGATCCTTTTCCTGCGTTGAACAGGTGTGAATCTTCCAATACCATTACAGCCGCTTCAACTGCATCAAGGCTCGAACGGCCTTTTTCAAGAACAGAATAACCTGCATTAAGAGCGAGTGACAAAACAGACTTATAAGCAGCCTCTTTTTCGGGACTCATTTGGCTTTTGTGAATGGTGCCAGCACCGCCGTGTATGGCTATTGAAAAGGAATTATTCATGGGGCAAAACTATAGTAGAGAGCGGGTGAAATGTAAAATGTAAAACGTTCATTGTTCAATGTAGGATGTAGAACGTACAACGGTACAAACTTCCTGACGCACCTTAGCATTTTCGGGGCGTACCTCTAGGATATAACTCATCGTACTATTAATCAACATCAATCTGATACTTTGCCAACAAGGCCAAAACATCTGGCTGAGAAAACTTGGCACCTCGGATATAATTTAATTCGGGATCGAATTGATATCCTAAGGCGTTTCTGAAATCGGTTTTTTCGAGAATGGTATTTTCAAAATGGGCACCAGTCAAATTGCTTGAATCAAAATTAGCCTGAGAGAGATCAGCTTGTGTGAAATCTACCTCCAAGAGAGAACAATTTTTAAAAACGGTGTTTTTTAATTTAAGCTGCTCAAAATTTGAATAATCGAGTTGACAATGCTTGAAATTGAGGGCCAACAAAAAGGCATTTACGCTTCGAAATTGTAGCCCGAGCATTTTGCAATTCAGAAAAGATACTTCTTGCCAGCTAGATCTATCCAATTTAGCCATACTGAAGTTACATTCAATGAATTTACACTCAATAAATTTGGAAATACTTAAATCGGATTCAGAAAAATTGCACGACCTAAATTCACACTCTTCGAATTCATGTCCTGATATGTCTTTCGAAGAAAAATCTTCGCCTTCAAATGATGTGTTTTCACTTAATTGCTCCATCCGAAAGCGAATGTATTAAGAATTGGGAGTTTTAGCTTGCCTTTAATTCCACTTCGCGAAAAACCCCCTAAATATTATTTTAAGTTAGTGACAATTTTAGCAAATCTTTCCATATTGCCTCTTAATTTATGCTTTAAGATGAGGGTAGAAATAAGGTGATGAAATACGTAAAATTAGTCTACTTAGCGACGGCAAGTGTGCTGCCATCGGGAAATTCTTTTATAACTCGTATCACCTCCTCCGGGGATGTTGTGTTCTTCGACAAGAGCAAATCTTTGTCATCTGGAAATACACAATAGAAGTCGTAGATTCCAACTAGGCCATTGCGGGTAACGGGTTGAAAAGGAGAGTTTTGATCGTTTTGAATGTAATAATTGAAAATCGGTTCCATAAACCAAGTGATTCCTAGGGTGGCGTTTGAAATATTTTTGGAATGGGCTTCTTTCTTCAAGATGGTATATGCCTCTTTGATGTCCTTATCGTAGTACCATTCTGTAGCGTAGGAAAGGTTGAGCTTGCTTACTCCGTTTATGGCAAAAAAGACAGCAAAAACTAGAATCACTGCTTTCGTTAATTGGGGCCGCATCTCTATGGCAAAATCAAAAGCTAAAGAGAGGAGTAAGAAGAAAATAGGAAGCATAAAAAGGCCTGTTCGACTCATGAGTAAATGTCGGTCGAAAAACCAATTACCAATCCATTGTGGCAACAGAATGAGCAAAAGGAGAGAAGAAATGATCAAAAAGGTATGTCGCTGCAATTGTTCTTTTTTCTTGAATACAACCAACCCCATAGCGAGTGAAAATAAAAACAGGCCAGCGAACACAAAAGCCAGCAGCTCAAACGGTGCCGCAAATACCCCTCGAACCACGGTGAGGTAAGAAAGAGAAACAACAGTACTTACGAAAAAACTCACTTTGGGCCCGAACAAAGTTTCTGCCTCAGAGATATGCCTGAGCGGTTCGTAAACCAAGGCCAGCACGGTAATTCCACTCAATGTAATGACCGTGAAAAGACGCCCGTCTCTTGCCTTTTGAATGTTAATAATAGCTTTTATGCCCAGTAGAATAAACATGGCAAAAGCGGCATAAAGCGCTGTGAAATTAGCTTCGATCGCCAGCGTAAGGCATATCATTGATAAAACAATAGATTTTGTTTTCGAGTCTTGAAAATACCTAAGAAATAGGGCAATTGAAGCCATTAAAAACGCAAAGCACAAGCCATAACCTCGTGCTAGGCTAAAAAATTCTAAGAAGTAGGGGTTCAGGAGCAAGCTCACCATAAAAAACCACTTTACAGCCGATGACCTAAAATGACTGAGCAATTCTTTTATTGCCCAAATAAAAAGAACGAGAGACAAGACATTTGGCAAGCGCATAACCCATTCGGCGGGTCCTAAAGTGCTGAGTCCGACCTTCATCAAAAGGCTGTTCAGAACATGGTTGTTCGGAATTTGGCTAGCCGTATTATAGGAGATTATATTGAGCCATCCTTCTGGAACAATATGAAGAAATGAAAACGCCTCATCGTGTGTAAATGAAAGCCTGTAAGCCCTTATGGCCACATACAGAAAAGCGAAGCCCGACAACAAGCCAAATACCCACTTATCCTGTCGGTTCATGAGTTTAAATTTCTCCTGCGCGAAGAGAAGCGCCTAAGGAGTTTTGTAGTTGAGCATAGATTTTTTTCATAATCCCATCAATGTCCGCGTCCTTAAGCGTTTTTTCAGGGTGTCTAAATTCAAATCGAACACCATAGCTTTTGGTGCCAGGTTCTAGTCCTTTTCCTTCATAGCGGTCAAAAAGACTCACTTGTTTAAGTAACTTTCTTTCGGTTTTGTACGCTAGATCCAAAATATCTTGAAACTTGGTTTGCTGACTTACCAACAGGGCCAAATCTCTTTGTACCATTGGGAAGCGCGGCACTTCTTTGTATTTTACTTTATTAAAATGAAGCATCGAAAGTACTTGTGTCCAATTGATATCGGCAAAAACCACAGGTTGTCGGAGGTCAAATTTCTTTTGTAATTTGCTTGAAACCAGACCCAACTCAGCCACTTTTTTGTTAGCGATAAACAATTCGGTGGCAGCCTCAAATAGGGGCGAACGTCCTTCTTTCCACACCAGCCCTGGGCCGTCGATCCCCAAGCGGGACATTAAACTTTCGAGAATGCCCTTTAGATGAAAATAACTTGATTGATCGGGGATAGAATTCCAGCTTTCGGGCATGAACCTCCCAACCATATAAAGTGCTACATGCTCAATTTCTTCTCTTTTGTCGGGGTATTGATGGTAGCTGCGACCAAATTCTAACAACCTCAAATTGTTTTCACTTCTATTCTGGTTGTATTGAATGGCTTCTAAGCCGTGGTAAAGCATGGTTTGTCGTAAAATGCCAAGGTCGTTGCTCAAGGGATTCAAGATTTCGATGGCATTTTCAGGATTCCAACCGTCCGATGCTTGGTAATAAGAGGCTTTTGTAAGTGAGTTGTGCATCATTTCGTTAAAGCCATTGCTTGCCAAGAAATTGAGGGCAATGTTTTTTACTTTTTCTACCTGATCACCCCTGTTATTAAGCAAAGCAAATTGAAGTTTCTCTGGAAATTCAATGTTGTTGTAGCCATGCACTCTTAAAATTTCTTCAATCACATCAATTTCACGTTGCACATCTACCTTGTAGGGGGGCACCCATAGTGATAATTCTTCCTCAGATTCGGCGGTAATTTTTATTTCAAGGTCTGTAATAATGCGTTTTATCTCATCCTTGGCAATTGCTTTCCCAATGAACTTGTTGCAATACGCATATCGCAATTTGGTTTCGAATCCATCAATTGGCGAAGAATATACATCGGTGATGTTTTCTGCTATTTCCCCGCCGGCGATTTCTTGAATTAATTGAGCCGCTCTTTTCGCAGCAAACAAAGTAATATTGGGGTCAACGCCTCTTTCAAAACGAAAAGAAGCATCTGTGTTCAAGGCGTGTCTTTTTGCAGTTTTCCGAATGTGAGTTGGGTTAAAATAGGCGCTTTCTAAAAATACATTTGTGGTGCTTTCCGTAACGCCACTTTTTTGGCCTCCAAATACACCCGCGATGCACATTCCTTCATTTGCATTACAGATCATGAGGTCGCTGCCATTCAATTTTCTTTCTACGCCATCTAACGTTACAAATACTTCGTTTTCTGGTCGATTTTGTATAACAACCTCGTTTCCAGAAATATGGGCCGCGTCGAATGCATGAAGTGGTTGTCCGAGTTCGTGCAACACATAATTAGTGATGTCCACCACATTATTAATAGGTTTGGAGCCAATAGCGCGGAGTTTGTTTTGCAGCCATTCGGGAGATGACATTACTTTAACGCCTTTGATATACATCCCAATATATCTTGGGCAAGCTTCTTCGTTTTTTACAGAAATGGAAATAGGAGAGCTGAAATTGGAGGTTTTAAATTTAGAAATATCGGGCAAATGAAGTCCACCATGTTCAATTTTATGCTGGTTTAGAAGGGCCGCTAAATCTCTCGCAACACCATAGTGCGACATGGCATCAGCCCTATTTGGAGTGAGACCGATTTCGAATACAAAATCTGATTCGAGCTTAAAATAGGTTGCCGCTGACGTACCTGGCATTGCACTGGAGTCGAGAATCATGATGCCATCATGAGAAGCCCCGAGTCCAATTTCATCCTCAGCGCATATCATACCTTCTGACACCTCACCTCGAATTTTCGATTTTTTAATTTTGAAGGGCTCACCATCGGTAGGATATAAGGTACAACCGACCATCGCAACAAGCACTTTTTGGCCTTTTGCTACGTTGGTTGCACCACACACAATAGGAAGCGGCTCAGGGCCGCCAATATTTACCAAGGTGCAGCTCAATTTATCGGCGTCTGGGTGTTTTTGTTTTTCGATAACCTCGCCAATCACAAGGCCATCTAATCCACCCTCAATGGGTTGAATCTCGTCTACACCTTCTACTTCTAAGCCGCCATCAGTGAGTATTTCTGCCACTTGAGAAGCAGGAATATCCACTTGCAAATAATTCTTGAGCCAATTGTAGGAAATCTTCATACTGTGCTTTGATTTGGACGGGCAAAAGTAAGTATTTGCTTAGGAGTAGATGAGGTATAGGCAAAGACGATTGTTCCCTAATAAGCCCAAAGGTTATTCTTACAAAAAACCAAAAAGTAAGGTTTATTTTCGCGGCTTTAACCCTGCGATTTGCTCTACCGTTTTTGTTGTTTTAGTTTCCTTTTGCTGGGATGGACATTGGCTGCAATTAGTCAAGATGTGCACGAGCCAAAAAAGGAAATAAAAATAGGTGCGAGCTATATTAGAACCAGCCAAGCCAATTGGCCATTTGGCGACACCACATATCTGTACGAAACCGTAGGAGTGAAGGCTACTTTTAATTTGGTGTTGTGGAATCACAGTCGCTTTAGATGGGAAGTAATAGGGGAGCCGAGTTGGTTTGTAGCCTATCATCAACTTGTAAACCCGTACTACATTGGGCTAGGAAGTGGTGAAGATTTTTTGGAGCAACGCGAATTTTACACCCAGTCCCGAACATTTAATGAGTTGGTACTCAGTGTAGGGTTTATTTTTAGGGCTTATCTCTCCCATAGTTTGAGCACATATTTGGTGGGCACGGTGGGCCCCATGTATGGTAGTAGCTCTACTGAAAGGCTGAAAGATGGTCTTGCCTTCTCAGATATCGGTGGCCTTGGAGTGAGTTATGATATTAAGCGCATTAGCCTCGATTTTAGAATGGTATTACGCCATAATTCCAATGCCAACCTTTGGGCACCCAACAGCGGACACAACAGCTCAGGGTTTGAAGGCGGAGTCAGTTTTAAGCTATAAAACGGGGATTACTCAGGTCTTGTACCATAAATCCAGAGGTTTCCATTGATGTACTTCTTAATACCAATTTCGTTGAGCCTTTTCATTTCTTCTTGGGCTTCTGCATTAGTTTTTACCTCTTTGGAAACCACGAAAAAGAACCTGCGATCGGAACGTGAAACTACCCTTGTATCGAGATTCATTTCGCGCTTTAATATTTTTTGCAAAAGCTTTGCGTCGTCTATTCCAAAATAAGCTCCGGTAACTACATAAAATTTATCAAGTGTAGGATCCGTATTGTTGGGGTCAGTGATTACAGCTCCCGATTTCAGCACTTCTATTTCATTTTCAAGTTTTGATAGTTTCGACTCCAGTTCGGAATTAGAAGAAGCGCTTTTTGCGGCCTTCAATTCTTCAACTTGCTTTTCAAGTTCTTTTATTTGGTTTTTTACCTCTGCCATCTCCGCACTTGAGGGTTGCTTTCCTACAGCACCCGCAGCACCCGCAGCACCCGCTGCTGCGTTGGTGTTATTGTTCTCAGATTTGGCGTTGTTTTTTTCGGAGTTGCTTTTCCTACCTGATTCATTGGGAATTGATTCCACCTTGTTTTCATCAATCACCTTTTTCATTTCGGCTTCATCTCGTTGCTCAACATCTTTGAGTTTTTCAATTTCCTCTTTTTGAGTGTTTAGCTGAGCGCGTAGGTCTTCGTTATCCGCTTTTAAGTCCCTAATCTCGTTGGCCTGCTTCCGCAAAATGCGTTTGGTTTCAGGGTCGCTTCCGCCGCTTCCGCCTTTGCCAAACCGATAGGAAAGCAACACTTCATGCGACCCGGTATTGTAGGCCTGGATGTCGTTAAGGGAATAGTCATAAGAATAACCAAAAGTAAGCTGCTCGGCGACCTCAATACCAGCTAAGAAAATAAGTCCAAACCCTTGACGGTAGCCTGCTCCAGCCCAAAGCATTTTTTTCCACTTAGCTATTGCAGTCCCTTCAAAATTGATGTTAGCTCCTTGAAAACTGCGCATCACCACGGATGGTTTAACTGCCCAGTCTTCGTTTTTAAACTGGTAGTTATAGGCGGTGTTTAAGGTAAATTGGCGAACACTTTGAAAAGTAGTGCTGTTACCAGAGATATCGTCCGAAAATTCAAATTTGTTATTTAGCATTTGGTCGATAGAAAATCCGGCCTCAAGCGCTTTCCAAGTGTACCAAGCACCAAATCCCGCATCGAACACACTACCTGTAACGTCACGTTGAAACAAGGCAGGATCTTCAAAGTCGGCATTTTCAATGGCCGAATAATTAATTCTACGTTGCATAAACCCTCCGTTTAAACCAAAACCCAATCGGTGGTCTTCGTTGAGGTCAAAGGTATATCGGTAGGTGAGCTTGCCCGTGTTGTTGACCAATATATGTGATTGATCGTTTTGGAACTGAAACCCCAGCCCCACCTTGTTGTTATTCAATGGGGTTTCGAAGGTAATAGCGAATGTTTTTGGAGAATTAGCAAAACCCATCCATTGGTTTCGGTAATGAAGAAAAAACCTTGTGTCGCCTTGCATACCAGCCGCTGCGGGGTTAATAATATATGGATTGAGCATGTATTGACTAAATGTAGGCAACTGCTGGGCTTGAGATAAGCCTGTGATTAAAACCAAAACCAGTGTAATATACTTTTTCATTTTGCGCTAATTATTGATTTCTAATTATCGTTAATGCTCCTTTATAAGTTCGGTCAGAACCATCGAAGGTTATGATGTAGTAATAGGTGCCGTCGGGGAGAATGTCGTCGTTGTTATTGGTACCCTCCCACGTACTTCTGTATTCATTTTCCTGATAAACTACGTTGCCCCATCTGTCAAGAATCTGGACATTGCAATTGGGATAATTCTCGGCGTTTTTAACTATCCAGGTATCGTTGTAGCCATTGCCATCGGGTGTCATTACTTCGCTCGGAAACACTTGGTAGTCTTCCTTAACTCCAACATAGATGGTATCGGAGTTGGTACATCCGTTTTCGTCGGTTCCATAAACAATAAATTGGGTAGATTGTAGCGCATTGAATAATGGATTCGCTATTGCTGATTGATCCAATCCTTCATTTGGTGTCCATAAATATGAATTAGCTCCACTTGCCTTGAGTCTAAATGGAAGTCCAAAACTTAAGTTGGTGTCTTTTTCAGCCGTAACCACGGGGAGCTTCCAAATTTCTGTATTTCTAAGTATGGAGTCCATACATCCTTTTTCGCTGGTAAGAATTTGCCAAACTGAAACGTCGCCTGTAATAATGGGAATATGAGCAGGCTGTGGCGTTTCGTAAGTTGCACCATCGCTATATTTCCACAAATAGGTAACGAACCCTGATTTAATGGTGCCTTTGTTTTCGATGGGAATAGGATCTTTTAAGCAAGCTCTAGCTATGGTGAAATTTGCCAAGGGAAGTGGGTTGATCACAACGGTCATTGAGGTATCATCAATACAATTAAATTCAGTGCTTACCACTAATTTAGTAGTAAAAGAACCATCATTCAAATACAAATGTGCTGGACTTCTAAGTGCTGAGCCAGTTCCATCTCCAAAGGTCCATGTCCAAGTGCTTATGATTCCCTCGGGAACACTTGAGGTGTCTGTAAATCGAGATGTTTCTCCATCGCACACTTCTTTGTTCAGAAACGAAGCTGATGGTTTGGCATAAGCTCTTACGGTTTTAACCGCAGAATCCAAGCACGCAAACTTATCCGTGACTTCGAGCTTCACTTTGTAGCTACCCCACGAAGCGTATTGGTGGTTGGGGTCTATTAAATTAGAATTAGAATTGTCACCAAAATACCATGTGGGATTGACGCTTCCATAAACCGAAGAAGATTTGTTGGTGAACGAAAGCGAGTCGTATTCACAAGCATTTAGAAATTCAAAATCAGCTTTGGGTAAGGCATATACCTCAATCGTTTTTTGCAAGGAGCTAACACAACCAGAGTCGGTGGTACCTTCCAGCGTTACTTTGTAAATTCCACTGGCATTATATAGGTGTTTTATGTTTTTTGCGTGAGCGGTATCTCCATCTCCAAAATCCCAAATGTAGCTAATGGTAGAATCTGGAATAGCAGAACCACTTGAATAGGTGCTCTGGTTGATTAATACCAGAGAATCGCCATTACATACATTTTGAGTGGCAAATTTGGCCGAAGGCTGAGGCCATACATAAACTATTTGGACAGCACTATCTCTACACCCTTGCAGGGTAGTAACGGTAAGTTTAGAATTGTAATTTCCTGCATTAGCATACTTGTGCGATGGATTGGGTAAGCTTGAGTTATTCAAATCTCCAAACTCCCAGAAGTAGGTTAGAGAGCCGTTTGAAACGAGTGAAGAATTTACAAATTGGGTGTTACTTCCATTACATGTACCTGCTGCTGAATATCCTGGAATAGCTCTGGGGTGAGAGGTAATTAGCTTTATAACTGAATCTTTGCATTGAGTAGCTGTGGCAGTTGCAACCAACTTTGCATTGAACTGACCAGCATTTGAATAGGCATACTTTGGTGAAGTGGAAGTAGAGTTTGCACCTGCGACACCAAAATCCCAGCTATAGGTCATTCCAGCGGCCAGCGGGTGAAAAGAAGTGTTGTTGAAGGTGATAGAATCTCTTTGGCAGGCGTCGTTTGCCACGAAATTGGGCACCGGTAAGGCGTTTACAACCACATTTTTGATTAACGAATCGATACAGCCTTTGTCGCTGGTCACTTTTAGTTTCCCAAGGTATGTTCCGTAATTTGCATATTGATAGCTAGGGTTTCTTACACTGGTTCCATTGCTATTTCCAAAATCCCAATCAAAGTTATTCGAGCGACCACCTTGAACTGTGGTGCTATCGGTGAATTGGGTCGCGGAACCCGCGCACACTGTATCTGCACCCCATTTTACTACTGGCCTGAAGTACACCCCAACAGCATTGGTTACTGAATCGATACAACCTTTGTTGGAAGTGGCTATCAGCTTTACAGAGTAATTGCCTCCAGTGGTATATCTGTACTGCGCATCTTTAGTAGCTGCTCCAGAGGATGGCACACCAAAATCCCAGATATAGGAAGCGGTTCCGCCATTTATGGTCGAAATATTTTTGAATTGTGTGGTATCTCCTTCACAAGCTTGAATCGTGGAGAAATTTACTACTGGAATTGGGTCAATGGTTACGTTTTTAACGAAGGAAGTGGAGAAGCCCGAATCGGAAGTAACAGTGAGTTCGACTTTATAATTTCCTGAAGTAGCAAATTTGTGTTTCGGTGACATAATGGTAGATGAGGAGCCGTCATCAAAATCCCAGGCGTAGGTAACTCCACCTTTTTTGATTGTAGATTGGTTAGTGAATTCTGTAGAGTCATTTTGGCAAAGTGCAGAGGCAGTGAAGTTGACAACAGGTCGTGGGTTAGCAACCACAATTTTTGTGAGGGTGTCTCTGCAGTTTTGGTTTAATGAGATCAAACGAACCGAATAGTTTCCTGTGTCGGAGTAAGTATGGGTAGGGTTCTGAACAAATGAAGAAGATCCATTTCCAAAATCCCATTGAAAGCCTATGGTTCCAGAGGAAACATAAGAACTGTTTACGAATTGAAAGGCACTATTTTCACTCACGCTTGGATGTGTAAAAGCAGAAACAGGTTGCGGGTAAATTTCAACCGTTTTAGTTTCGGTGATAGAACAGCCGTTAGGAGCGGTATACGTTAAACTTGATGTGTAAGCACCTTCTGTAGTGTAGGTATAGATGGTGTCTTTCGATGAAGAAGTACCACCATCTCCAAAACTCCAGGAACTTGTACCACCTATTGGCGTGGAGGTGTTGGTAAAACTGATGGACTGCCCTTTACATACATTAGATTTAGTGAAAACTACGTTTGGAATGGAATCGATGGTGATATTCTGAGTAAGGGACGCTGAGCAATTGTCACTGGTTCGAGCTGTGAGCGTTACGGCAAAGGATCCATGGGCCGAATAGTTATATTTTGGGTTTTGTAGATTGGAGCTATTTCCGTCTCCAAATGCCCATGTGTATTGGTTGTTATTTCCATTGATGGTTTGATTTGCAAAACTCACAGATTTGTCCATACAAGTTCGTGGTGTAGTAAAGTTTACCACAGGCTCCGAATAGATCTGAATCATGGCAGTGTCACTAAAAGTAGAGCCGCAAACTCCTGCTTGAACCTGCACCCGATACCAAGTGGTTTTGAGTAGGTTGCTGTAAGCAAAATTGGGCGAAGTTGTAACTGAATCGGACCATGTACCACTCAAGTCATCAGACCATTGCCATTTGGTGATGGTGCCTCCATAATTGTTGAGCACAAATAAACCGCTGTTTTCTCCTTCGCAACCTACACCTGAGCCCACTATTCGTCCGCCAACTAAGCCAGGCTCTACAGTAATTTTGGCCGAGTCGCTTGGCGTTTCGGCGCAAAGGCCAGATTTTACAATAGCTCTATAAAACACGGTATTGGTGAGGTTTGAATAGGTTAATGAATTGCTTGTGTGGTTTACTCCGCTCCATGGGCCGTTAGCATTTACTGCCGTTTCCCAGCGAACTACCGAACCTGTATTTCCACTTAAAGTAATGGTATTGCCATTGTTGCCAGAACAAACCGTTGCTGCCGAAGCGGCCATAGTTCCTCCCACCGAAGTTGGGTCTGATTTTACTTTAAAAATAGATGAAGTATCCGTTGGGCACACGCCTGATTTACTTACAAACCGGTACCAAGTTTCTACAGCTTGGTTGGTAATTCCAAGGGTGTCAGTTGTGATACTTAATGAAGTCCAATTTGAGCCAGAATTATTAGAACTGAGCCAATTAGTGGCCGCACCAGACACCCCAGTTGTACTTAGTGTAAATGAATTGCCCGATGCGCAAGCACTTGTATTACCGCTAATGGTGCCAGCCACACTCGTAGGGTCTATGGTTAATGTACTCGTGCTTGAATATTGCTGAAGGCAGCCAGGACTTTTAATTACGGCTCTGTAGTAGGTGGTGTTTATCACGTTTTGATAGTCGAGCGAAGCTGTTGAATTGGTAACGGTAGACCACGGTCCGCCAGAATTTGAAGCATTTTCCCATCGTATTATTTCACCCGTGTGTCCTGTTAGCGTTAAGGTTCCAGTATTGATTTGGTAACATTGTGTAGGGCTATTGATTGAACCTCCAACAGTAGTGGGGTTGGCATTTACCTTAATTGCGGAACTCGTGTCGGCGGGGCAGGTACCATTGGTAACGATGGCTTTGTACCAAGTAGTGTCGGCTATGTTGTTGTATGTGTACGATGGACTTGCGTTATTGATGAGGGTCCATGTAGCGTTGTCTGCACTCGAAAGCCAATTGGTAGGACTACCCGTAAAATTCGATGTTGTGAGCGTGCCTGTGTTTGTTCCCACGCACGTTACCACATCACCACTTAACGTTCCAGCATCAGATGTTTGATCAATAACAATAGAAGCGGCAGCCGAAAACAAGGTATCACATGGTGCGCTTGAAACTATGGCTCGGTAGTAAGTTGTGCTCGTTAGATTGGTAAAAGTTTGAGAAACCGTGTTGTTAAATAATTGGGTCCATGGGCCGTTAGAACTTGGAGCCCTTTCCCATGCAATAACATTTCCAGTATGCGTGGTTAAATTGAGCGTGCCGCTATTATCTCCCGAACACACATTTTTACTGGCTAAACCACCAATTAAAACACTCCCAGCCACTGTTTGCCCTGATACATTTACTTTAACGATGTTAGAAGTGTCGAATGCACATGCACCGTTTTTTACTTCTACCCTGTACCAAGTGGTGTTGTTCAGGTTGTTATAATTTAAAGTGTCTCTTGTTTTGCTTGCGTTGGCAATCCAAGTGCTGCCCAAATTGCTAGAAAATATCCAAGAATTGATGCGCCCAACATATCCGGTAAGTTCGTGACTTCCAGAATTGGTACCCGAACAAACGGTGTTATTTCCGACTAATTTTCCCGACTGAGTAGGTTGGTCAACTCGGATAAAAACAGGGCTCGATGCAGCAGTTGTTCCATCCAACAATATAGCCCGCACATACATGCTTGTTGATAGATTGGTTAATGTATACTCGTCGGTAGTGTGGGCAATAGTGGTCCAAGGATTATTGCCAGAGAAGGAATATTCCCAGCGAACTATGGTTCCAAAATAGCCGGTAAGTTCCAGTATTTTTGAGTTTGTTCCTGCGCAAACAGAATCCGTAGAGGCTGATGTGGCTTTTACAACCACCGAACCACCAATGGGAGCGGCATGTACCGCTATTCCGGCGAACATGAGGAAGGGAATTAATAAAAGATGAGCGCTATACTTTTTCATATCGACGAATTAGTCGTTAACTACTATTTTAAATGTTTGCGTCTGTTGACTGGCCGTTATTATTTTCAAGAAATAAATGCCATTTGATAGATTTCCAAAGTGATAATTCTTGGTCATCTCGGACAAATGTTGGTACCGCTCTTGACTCATAACCACGCCACGCATGTCGAAGAAATAAATCACAAAGTCATCTTCATCGCTCAAGTTCATTTCGAATGTAAACGAACCCATGTTCGGATTAGGATAAACCTTCGCGTTGAGAATGGTGATGATGTCGTCGGGTACCAATTCTTCTTCCACTTTTGGTTTAGTTTTAAGTTCCTTCTTAATCACGATGGACTTTTGAGCTCGGTCGAGGCAAGTACCATTGGAAACAGTGAGTGTTATTTTAAAAGTATCCTCAAGGATGTAAATTTTAATGGGGTCTCTGTTGTTGCTTGTTGAGTTGTCGCCAAAATCGTAAAACCAAGAGGTAACGTTAGAACTAGACAAATCGACCATGGTTACAGAATCACCAATTTGTGCAGACGATGGCATGAGGAATCTGGCTTTTACAGTATCATGAGTGAGGGTTAGGCTTATAGAATCCATGGCCCTACAACCATCCTTCGAAAGCACATCTACTTTATATACACCACTTGTTTTGGCAGATACCGACCGAGAACTGTCTACAAAATTATTAGGGCCTGTCCAACTGTATTTTGCATATCCTGAATCTATTTGAAGAGGGAATAATTGGTTTGAACAAAGTGTGGTATCACGTCCGAGGTTAACATTTGGAAGCGTTCCTAAACTCACCGAAACCGTGTCTGTGTTGTAGCAACCTGAAGAGTCGGTTAATTTTAACCAATATTCTCCGGCTGCTCTTATCGCAAAGGTATCGGCGATAGAATTATTCGACCACAGGATGCTTACATCGTTTTGGTTTGCTTTGTAGATTAAGGCGTTACCGCTACATACTACAGTGTCGTTTCCAAGGTTTACCACTGGCCCATCGCTGATGGTAATTTGCACCGTATCGCTTCCTACGCACGATTGTGTGTTGGTTACTGCAGCCCAATATTTTCCACTTTGGCGTATTTTAAACAACCGATTGGTGCTTGCATCAGACCACAAATAAGTACTACCAGCGTTTTTTGCGTCAAGCTGAATGCTATCGCAAACGCTTCTATCAGAACCGAAGTTAACAACCGGGGTTGGTTTTAAAGTAACATCGATATACGCTGTATCCGCGCAATTACTAGCATCTGTAACGGTTACGCTGAACACGGCACTGCTACTTACCGAAATGGTTTTGGATTGTGCGCCTGTGTTCCACTTATAGGAACTACCAGTATTTCCTGCATTTAAAGTAATCGGTTGATTGTCCCAGCAGATATTAATGTCTGGTCCGAGGCTGTCTATTGGACCGCTTGTTAGTGTTATGGATACCGTATCTGTGCTGTTACAACCGAATGAATTGGTGACTTTCGACCAGTATTTTCCTGAAGTAGAAGGAACAATTGTTTTTGAGGATGCAGCAGTGTTCCATAGGAATGTTGCCCCTAAATTACCTGCGTCTAGTGTTGGTGGATGCGATATACAAGTTGTTTGATCAGCACCTAGATTAACCACGGGAAGTGGATTTATCGTAAGGGCGATGGTGTCTTTGCTGCTACAACCTCCAATTGAAACCTGAACAACGTATGTTCCGCTCTGGTTAATAGTTACTTGTTGACTCGTTGCATTGTTGTTCCACAAATAAGTTGCGCCCGCATTTCCAGCATTCAAGATGGTATCCTTACAAACTATATTGTCTGGCCCTAAACTCACCGATGGCGGACTAGAAATAGTTACACCTATTGTGTCCGTTTTAGAACATGAGAAATTATTCGTCACGGTCAATACGTAACTACCTGTTGTGGCAGCTTTTAGTACAGGAGTGGTAGCTCCACCTGTCCACAAATAATTGTAACCGCTAGGATAGGTTACTAAAGATTGTAGGTTTAGCGTATCACCTATACAACCATTTTTATCTTGTCCGAGGTTTACAGCGGGGTACCCGTGTACACTTACTGTTAAGGCATCGTCGGCAGTACAACCGTTGGCGTTGGTAACGGTTACTGAATAATATCCCGAGCTGGTTACATTTAAAATTTGGGTGGTATCGTTGTTAGACCACTTGTATGTTGACCCAGGGTTGAGTGCATTTAGTGCAACTTGCTGCCCAGAACAAATCGTTTGATTTCCTCCTAATGCAACCGTTGGGGGACTTGCTACTGTTACTATTGAGCTATCAACAATGGAGCAACCTCCTGAGTTGGTAATCGTGACTTTATATGTGCCCGCTGTGGTAGTGCTTATAGCTTGGTTTGTACTGCTGTTGCTCCAAGAATATGTGTTTCCAGGATTTCCCGCATTTAAAAAGACTGGTACACCTGAACAAACTGATTTATTCGCCAATTGAGGGCTAGGGCTTCCGTGAACTGTTACATTCAAACTTGCGCTTCCTATGCATCCATTCGAGTCGGTAACTTGGACCGAATAGAGACCAGAATTATTTACGGTTTTGGTTCGGTTGGTATCGTTGTCCTGCCATTTGAATTTTCCGCCAAAAGCTCCCGCATCCAATACCAAGTTTCCAGCACCGCAAATAGAAGATACTGTTCCGAGGTTAACCACAGGTAAAGATTTGAAAGCAACTTGAATGGTGTCGCTGCTTACACATGAGCCATTTGTTGCCGTTGCCCAATAAGTACCCGAACTATTCACGCTCAAGAAAGCCTGGTTTTGATTGGTGCTCCAAGTAACATTCGAACCCGTAGAAGACCCTTTCAGTAGGAGTGATTTACCAGAACAAATAGAAGTGTCATTTCCGAAGGCAACTTGAGGAACCTGAAGCACTGTCATTTGAACACTAGAAAAGTTTGAACATTGGTTTGAGTCCGTTACAGTAACTGAATAAGTTCCACTTGATGCTGCTGTAATGCTAGGGGTTGTATCATTTGTCGACCAGTTGTATTTGTTACCTGCTTGCGATCCAGCAATTATGCTTGCAGAATTTCCGGCACATACTGTTCGGGCATTGCCCAAACTAACTGTTGGAATTGGGTTGATATTTACTATCACAGTATCTGTTCTGGAACATCCCTTCACTTGATCGGTGAGTTTGGCCCAGTAAGTTCCTGAAGTGGAAGTTGAAAGCGTTTGGTTGGTAGTAGCGTTGCTCCACAAATAATTGACGTTGGCCACCGTGCCGGCATTTAATAAAATAGATTGAGAGCCACAAACGGTTTTATCTGGTCCTAAATTCACTGGAGGCGAATACCTGAATGTTACATTGATAGTGTCTCTTGTGGTACAATTAGCCGTGGTGTCGGTCACTGCCACAGTGTAGGTCCCAGGGCTGTTCACACTTATGGCAGAATTTGACGAACTTGTAGACCACAGATATTTATCTCCACCACTACCCGCATCGAGGGTAATAGGAGTTCCAGCGCATTCTATTGTATCAGCTCCTAAATACACCACCGGAGGGTTTTTTCGGGTTACCTGAATGGTATCATATCCAACGCACGCATTTTGATCTGTTACCACCACGCTGTAAGTTCCAGAAGTGGTGATAGGAATAGTGCGGGTGGTAGCGGAATTATTCCAAACATAAGTGCCGCCAGGGTTTTTTGCGTCTAATACGGTGTCACCACAAACGGCGAAGTCTGCGCCGAGATTAGGAGAAACTGTTGTGTTCAAATAAATTTTAGTTGTTTTTGAGGCTTTACAACCACTAGGTAAAGTAACGGTCACCGTGTAAATTCCATCTGAACTCACGGTAATCGCCTGTGTGGATGCACTTGTAGACCAAGCATAAGTTGCGCCTGCAATTCCTGAGTTTAGATTCAAGGTAGATCCACAAGTTCTTTGGCTGTCGGCTAGCGAAATATTGGGAAGTACATCAACATGAACCAATTTGCTGATAGAATCTTTACAACCCAAGTTGCTTTGTGCTGCTAGAGTTACTGTGTATGTACCGGCATTACCCAATGGTCTTTTCACTTGATTTGCAAGATAGGTTGTGGGGTCATTTTGGATTCTCCACCATCGCGAAGCAATTGAGCCAGCCGAAATACTTATGATTGAATTTAAAATAGAGGAGTCGCCAACACAAGCACGGGCAAGTGAACTGTCAAAGTCGATAACGGGATTGTGGTTAATGGTTAAATTAATGTTGGAAGAATCTACACAACCACTATCTGAAGTAGCTACGAGAATAATGGATTTTACGCCTCCGGTATCATAAGTTGTGGTCGGGGCAGATAGAATACTGGTATCACCGTTGCCAAAATACCAACGGTATTTTAAAGGTTCCTGACTGAGTATTTTGCTCGTATTGCTAAACAGCACATTTGATTTGGCACATACGCTGCTCGCTGTAAATTGTGCAGAAGGAACCGCATTTACAACAATGAGTTTTTTAGACGTATCCCTATAGCCATTGGTGTCTATGGCAACAAGTTGCACTAAATACTTACCCGGGTTTTGATAAGTATGGGCAGGCGCGAGTACCGTATCAGTAGCGTTATCACCAAAAAACCATTTAAAGGATTGTGCATTATTCGAAGAATTGGAAAAGTTAATCGTTTTGGCACCGCAAACAGAAGAATCGCTTATTCCAAAACTACTTTTAGGGGTACTTACTGCCTTAATAGTAATCGAATCTTCTGTGCTACATCCGAAAGTAGAAGTAGCTTTTAGCTTCACTTGGTAGGAGGCTAAATTGGAATATACATAAGTATGATAGGCATTAGAGTTACTGCTCGAATCGCCATTACCATATTTCCATTTGTAATATAAAGTTCCAAGTGTTCCACTAGGCAAATAGGATGTATTGGAGAAAGAAAATGCTTTTCCATTTCCTAAATTCCTACTAGCAGCAAAATTGATTACAGGATTAGGGTGAACCACTGCCCAGTTGTTTTTCTTGGAAATACACGTGAATTTTCCACCTTGGAACGACCGAACACTGCTTAATTGGGTATAATATGAATTCGGCGTGCTGTAAACTTTTTTCGGATAATAAAACCTTGAAGAATTGGTATCAGGTGTGGAGCCATCAGCAAAATTCCAGACATAGTAGCTAGCTATGGAATCGCCTGTGTTCACAAATTGCATGGTGTCGCCTAGGCAAACAGAGTCTGGTGTAATGGTGTAATCGGCACGCGGCAAGGGAATGACATAAAGGTTGACGATTGAATCACTGGTGCAACCAAAATTTGATTTGGCCTTCATAGTGGCTGTATATGGTCCCGCCGATGCGTATTCTTTAGAAACGTAAGTTACGTTGGTGCTATCGGCGAGGCCGTCCCCGAAATGCCATTGGTAATTATGAAGTCCTTGAGCCTTCGTTTTGACGAAGTAGATGGTTTGACCAAAACAAAATGTATCACGAGTAACTGCGAAGCTTGAGTCGGGCAAATCGTGGAGATAAATGGTTTTTGTAACGCTATCCCTACACACGTTGGTGGTGTCCGCAGGGCGAACATTGAGTTTAACGTTGTACTGTGCTTTAGTGGAGGGGTACTTAAAGCTGGGGTCTTTGGCTGTGTCTGTCTGGTTGTTATAGAAAAAGTCCCAGTTGTACAGCATGTTCGAAGCATCGCTCATTACAGATGAATTGGTAAACTGGCTGGTTTTAAATATACAAACGGACGCCAACGAAGTGTCGAAGTTAGCTTTTGGTCGAGCAAAGTTTCTTACCGTATCTTTTTTCTCAATCAAACAAGCCTTATCGCTGAGTACTTTTAATGAAACTGTGTAATAGCCAGGGTTGGTGTAACGGTGAAATCTTGTAAGTGGAGTAGTGGTGGTGTCTTTCGCCCCGTCACCATAATCCCAAAAATGTTTTGTCATATTGGTATAGGCTATTGTGGATTGGTTACTAAATGTAAAAGTATCGTTTAGGCAATTGTCAATGTTGCCGAAGGCCACATTGGGATTGGGATGGATGATGACCGTTTTAGTAATGCTATCTCTACAAATATTAGTGGTGTCAACTGGTAATGCGAGTAGGGTAACGTTGTACGAATTGGGGTTTTGATAAATGTAGGATGGGTTCACAGTGTTAGTATCATGTCCATCGCCAAATTTCCAAACATATTTCAAAGCAGATCCTCTTTTCATGCTCGATTGGTTGGTAAATTGAGAAGCGATGAGGTTACAAACGGTGGCGTTTGTTGTGTCGAATTGAGCAGTAGGAATATCAAACACGCGGTAGGCGATTTGCTTGTGAGCGATGCAGTTGCTATCCGAGGTAGCCGTTAGTCTCACATTATAATTTTGGGTACTTGAGAACACATGCTTTACAGTAGCTTGGTTGTTATAAAACGTTCCGTCCCCCATGTTCCACTGGTAGGTATAAGCTCCTTGAGCGAGTGAACTACCATTCACAAAAACAGCAGTATCTCCACCGCAATTATCCGAACTGCTAAAGTCCGCAACGGGGTTAGCATGAATAACTAAAGGTCGAGAAACTGTGGCACTTGTACATTGTTCTGCAACAGCGTATAATGATGGAGAATAACTGCCATAGCTTGCGTAATCTACATTAGGGTCTTCAGCACTTCTTTGAGAAATATAGTTGGCGTTGGTTGAAAGGAGTTTAAAATCCCAATGCCAGGTTGGTTGAAAAAGAGAGCCATTGGGGATGGCTACTGTAGTGGAGTTAAAACTTACTGTGCTGTCCTCACATTTGTTGGAAACGGTAAAAGATGTAGAAGGATTCGGTTTTATTCGGATGGGGTAACTAAATGTGTCTTTACAAGCAAAAGGGGTAGTAGCCATTAGGCTTGGAGAATAGGCACCAGATAATGGATAGGTATATGAAGGACTTGTCGAATTAGAGGTAGCACCGTTTCCGTAATTCCATAGATAGGTATTTGTTCCGCTTGGAGATGTAGAGCTATTTGTAAATTGGGTTGCTACGCCTTGGCAGATGGTGTCATCAAGTACAGTAAAACCAGCAACCGGCAGCGGATAAATCGTAATAGGTGCGGTATTAAACGAATCTTTACAGTTTTGAGAAGAAGTAAGCACAACTTTGGGGGTGAAGGTGCCAGCACTTTGGAATACAACTCCCGTTGGGCTATTTAATGTTCTTTTGGCCGAGTTAGCAGTATTTGTAGCGGCATTTATAAAGTTCCATTGTACACCCACATCATTGAAAGCATTGGTGTATGAAAAACCAATTCCCGTGTCTTGACACACTTTGTACAACCGCGCTCCAGCATGTAAATTAATGGCAGGTGTAGCAACAGGTTTGGGGTGAACGGTGATGTTGACGGTGGCAGAATCTTTACAACCCTTATTGGTTACAACATGAAGTTTTACTGTTTTTGTTTGGGCGATATTAGAAGGGTTTGTATAAGAATGACTCGAACTTTGGCTCACTTGCCCACTCGAATACACATTAGACGACCCATCACCATGATACCAAGTAGAAGATGAAAGTTGGTTATTTGCCCCATCGGTAGTTGTGCTTGTATTCGTCAAAACCAGTTGGGCATCTTCGCAGATTCCAGTGCCATTTGGTGTGCCGATACTAACGTTGGGTTTGGTATAAACATCGAAGTATTTCACCTTGAGCCCTGTACAACCGGAGTCGCTAAACACATTTAACCTAACGCAATAATTAATCGTACCTGTGTTTTTGATGTAGGTATATTCACCATTGGCAGTTCCAGTTGAGTCGTACCAGGGCGTTCCACCGAAGAAAGCATCTGGTTGCCAACTAGACTTAATTATGCCTCCCTTAGAAATTGATGAGTTATTGATAAATACGTGTTTTGTGCCCTCACAATTTGGGTTGCCTACACCCGGAATTGTAAAATCTGCAACTGGTTTGGGGTTTAAATAGACTTGAATAGTGTCTGTTGAAATACACCCATTGGTAGAGTTAGTGGCAATTACGGAGTACAATCCGCTACCTCCAGCATCCGTTGAGCCCCCAGAAGATTTTAACCTAATGGTGCTGTTTACAGAGTCGGGAATTGGCTCCCCATCTTTGTACCATTGAAAGGTCACATTTACTTCTTTCGACAAATTGTGTAAACAGTTTAACTCCAAGAAATCATTATTAGCCGCCACAGTATCAATGCAATAGGAAGTATCTCGTAAAAGAATATTAATGTTTGGTGGAGATGGGCAATCACCCATTACAACCATAGTTGCAGAAGTCCCAGCATTGAGGGAAGTGGTATTGAATACCTTATTTTGAACCGATTTACCACTTTTAATTCCCGTCCATTGTCCGATTGAATTACTGAAGGGAAGGATATTGGTTTTAAAAAGCTGGGCTTTTTGAAGGGTGTTTGAATCGTTTTCGGCACTGAAGTATTTAAATTCATATCCAGTCGTAGAAGCGGGAGAAGTTCCATTGTATTCAACACTAAATGAGCGGTTGATGGATCTAACAATGTTGTTGCTGTCGGGCGAGCCAGCTAAAAACCGATTAAGTTGTACAAAGCCAGTTGTACTAAAACCTTGATCGCTGCTAATACCAATGTTTGTTGTGTCATGCCCGCCTCTGGAACCATTTTTCCACAGAAGTTCAACATTGGCTGTTTTCTCTGTACCCCATCTATTTGCTCCCATCACTCGATTGGTTTCAGTTTCATTCATTATCCTTCCACGGTACTCATCACTTCCATTGGCATTTCGATAAAGTTGGAGAGTCCCTCTTTTATACAAGGCGCCTCCCAAAAACCTTAACTCGTTTATAACTTCTGCATTATACTTACTGTAATAGTCAGACCAAAGGGTATCACTTCCGAGGTCAATTTCTAGAATAGCTGCATTAAAACCTGGATGCCAAATACGACTTTTTGGTTTTGGTGTGTCCAAACCGACTGGTACATATTGCCTCATGGATTTGGCGATATCAAAGGGGGCGGTAGTATTAACAAATATGATTTTACCTAACTTGGCTGTATCGTCGTCGGTATTTCGAAATACTGATGAATCGCCCTTTAGCAAATGGCCATCTACCATGATGGTTCCTGCATTACTTATTCTATTATTAAGGGTAGCATTTGCTGGATCATGTACATAATAACCCCGTAAGAAAAGTTTATCGCTCGTGCTGGATAACTTAATCCTAGTCCCTTTGTTGATCATAAGCTCCTGAGCATAGCCAGAAAAAGAAAGGATTAAAAGGGATAATATGTATATCAGTTTTTTCATAAAACTATTTTACTCTCATGATAAAGGCCAAAACGTAAAATCTGGGTCTGTTTTCGTGGGATTGTGAAGCATTGGCGGTTGCGTTGGTTACAGCAGATAAAGAATGAGAATGCGTATGTCCTCCGTCGTACTCTGTGTAGTTGGTAACTCCGCCGCCAACCCAGCGTCTCCAGTATTCTTGCCCAGGAGAGCCACTTGCATCGTGGTCCAACCCATCACTTCTAAAGTCGTTTAATCCATGTCGATGATTTCCGCCATTTATAGTGCCTGAAACGCCATGTGTATGTCCAGGAACTCCTGATTGCGCTGAAGTTAGTGTAACGAAATTATCGCCACCCGAATGACCCCAACTAGTTCCTTTTTCACTGTAATTCCCTGGAAAATTGTAGGATAGGTTGTCTGTATTTGAAGCATCATAGCCAACAATAAAGCGACCGCTTAGGTTTGGTGTTGTATATCCATTTGATGTACTGCCATCACAAAGTACCCAGCCATCTGGAGGATTTTTACCACTCCACATAATGATGCCCCCAAGTGGCGTTACCCCATAACCACTTTGAACGTTAAGGCTGGTAATTTCCAAGGGTCGGGCCGCCGTAGCCACGGCAGGGCGAATGGTGTCTTTAGTAATATTGCTAGATCTTTCACGATGAAATGGTGTCATTGAGTACCACTTTCCATTTTTAAATGTGAAAATCTCGTTTACATCGGTATTATAAACCAATGTGCCTGTTTCGGGATTTCCTCCTACGGTCATTGCATCCATAGCTGCATTATTCATTTTAGGAATAATGAGCCCCTTATCACTCGACTCTAAATGAAGCACTGCTTTAGAGCTCGGATTATCCGTACCCACTCCTACTTGGGCATGGGAGATATTACTAAGAATGAATGACAACCACAGTAGGCTAACTAAAGCCGTTAAATGTTTTATGTTTTCCATCTTATTCATGTTTTATTTGATTCTCATAATAAAAGCTAAGGTGTAATAAGGAGGACGGTTTTCATGATTAGCTCCGTTAGAGGCTACTTGGGCCGTTCCGGTTCCTCCAGAATATTGTATGGTAACGCCAGTGTAGGCACTGTAAGAGTTCGATTGTGAGAAATTAAAGTTTACCAAACCGCCCTCTGTTTCTGCATCATCGTCATCACTTCTTTCTCCGTTGGCCGCTTGCCTATCATATTGATGGTAGTGGCCCGGGTCATTAACCCCATGTGTATGTCTTGGGATTTGGGTTAAATCTAAAGAAACACTTGTTGCTCCTCCCACTTTACCGCCTTTTTTGGTTGAACCACCTGCAGTACTTAAATTCCCAGGCTCATTATATTCAGAATTTGTTGAATCGAAGCCGACAATAAACTGACCTCTTAGGTCGGGAACCGTAAAATGATTGGTATGAGCTCCGCCGCCACCCATACACAATACGTAGCCATCGGGAGGCACTCTTCCGCTCCACATTAAAATTGCTCCAAGGGGCACGATGCCATTGCCATCAACTGCATTTACAGTGGTTGCATCAAGTTGTTTTATGGATACAGCGTTTTTCGTAGCCCTTATCCTACCTTTATTTGTTGTTAATTGTCCATGCTCCTTTTCGAATGGAGTCATAGAGTGCCATTTCGTATTATAAAACACATACACTTCATTGCTATCGGTATTGTAAACCATGGTTCCATTAGGGGGAATGGGGGACAAGGTCATGGCATCAATAGATCCTGTATTATGAGTTGGAATAATAAGCCCTTTGTCTGGTGAGAATAAATGGAGTACTGCCCTAGCATTGGGGTTATCTGTCCCTAAGCCTACCTGAGCAAAAATTGAAGTAGTAAAAAACAAAATTGATAATGTAAATAATTGTTTCATAGGTATTTATTTATTGAACTCTCATTATAAAAGCAAGTGTGTAATACGGAGGGAGATTGTTGTGAGCTTTTCCATGCCCGCCACCAACATTGGTTGTAAAGAAATGACTATGAGCGCCAGTACCTGTAGTTGTTTCTGTCAAAAGATTACTAATTCTAGCAAGGTTATCCCAATAACTGCCTCCTGCTTCTGCCCAACCTCCGCAACGACGATATGAATGCGTGTGATTACCATCGGAATTTGTATTTCCATTATGAGAATGGGGTGGAATTGTATTAATATCTAGTGTAACAGAATCTTGTCCACCAAAGTCTCCAGCAGAATATACGGGTGTGGCAATACCGCCACCAGCTTTATACAAAGCATGTTGGCTGTAAAAGCCAGTTTGATCAAATCGCGTATCCGAAGAATTATATCCCACAATAAATTTTCCGGTGAGATTTGGAGTAGGATGTCCATTTGCTGTTTGTCCATTACAGAGTGCCCAACCGCTTGGAATTGTGGTTCCACTCCACATGATAATGCCACCAATTGGGGTGATACCATTTCCATTGAACGTATTTACAGTTGTTGCATCCAGCGATTTGACTTCGAGCGCATTGGTTGTTGCCTTAATCCTTCCTTTATTAGGCGCGGCTTGGCCGTGTTCTTTTTCTAAGGGTGTGAGTGAGTGCCATTTTGTGCCGAAATAAACATAAACTTCATTGCTGTCGATATTGAAAACCATGGTACCGTTGCTTATAGGTCCTAGGGTCATAGCGTCTACTTCCGCCGTGGTTAAAGTAGGTATGATAAGCCCTTTGTTACTGGACTGAAGATGTAAAACGGCGCTCGAGCTGGGGTTATCAGTACCTACTCCTACTTGGGCGATTAGATTCAACGAAACGAGACTAACCGCGAATGAAACGATTAATAAACTATTTTTCATCGTCTGGAATTTTAAATTCTTTATTTTCTGATTTAACAATGCCCCCATCTGAGGCATACATTCTTACTTGGTATTGATAAACAAGGCCGCTTTTTACACTTTTGTCTTTGTATTTTCCTTCTTCCAGTGTTCCCGTTAAGGGCATAAAGTTATTGTCACCTTCTTTTCTGAAAATTACATAGCCCAGTACATGTTCAGGGTCATTTGCCTTCCATTTGAGGTCAACTGTTTTGGCACCTCTCATTTTTGCACTAAAAGATTTGAGTTTGATACCATCTGAAACTGATTTTCCAGGAACTAATGCTGAAAATCCGTTGGACCAATCGGAGATGTTTCGAGAACTATCTAAAGCTTGTAAAAAATAGGTGTATTTGGTTCCAGGGCTGATGGCCTCATCGGAATATTTGAGTTCTGATTTTAGAAAAGGTGCGAGATTTAATATGTTTTTTGGTGCGAGGCTATCTGTTCCGTCTACTCTAAATAAATTATAGCCATAGATGTCATCATCCTTGTTAGCCTCCCATTCGATGACGATTTCATTTCCATTTTCTGCTAGAGTCACATTTCGAATAAACGGTGATACAGGTGGCAAGTGGTCTGGAAGCCGCGCAACAGAAAAGGTGGAAAACACACTTCGATTATAACTTGTGTCAACAGCTTCCACCACATATCGGAAGGCAGTTTTTACATTCTTGTGAAGTTCTTCTATATAATTGGTTTCTTTCACTGGAACGTCATTGATCAGTGTATAGTGTTCAGGATGAAATTCTTCGCCTTCAATTACCTTGTAAATCACGTATCCCATAAGGTCGTTATCGGGGCTAGGGTCCCAACGGAGCATCACCTTTCCTGAGTCGGTTTCAGTTTTTAGGTTGGTAGGTGGCTTCGGCGGAATGACGTCTCTCACGTGAGCGATAATGGCACCTGAATAAGCCTCATTGCCAGCCAGATCGACAGCAGCCACTACGTAATAATACTCACCGGGCTTGTTTACCACATCCCAATAAAATTCCTTGTCTGGGGGTATTACTTCTTGGTTCATTTTTATTTTATTGGTAATGGTATCGGTAAATCGGTAGAGATTAAAGCCGTATCGGTCATCGTCAAGAACCGACATCCACGTTAGGTGCACCTTCAAGGTATCTTGGTCAAATTTTAAATTAAAGGGCTCCATCGGAGGATCAAAATCTTTGGCTGCGGCGGGAATAGCTCCGGTTCCCTTTCCTTCTTCGCCAAAGTAATCCATTACCTTAAGCTCGTAGGTATAGTCGGTTTCTTTATCTATCGCATAGTCTATATAATTGGGATGTTTGCCATTTTCATGCATTAAGTCTTCGTCTGTAACAACTACTGGCTCTTTGGTGAGTAATTCGGTTTCTCCGGTGCTCATGTTGGTTTTGTAAATGAGTACACCGTAGTATGAAAGTTTATCAATTTTCCACTTAATGTCCACATGCTTCTTTTTCCTATCTAGTTCTACATTCTGAGGTGGTGGTGCCTGAACATAAGGGCCGGCAACAATGGAAGTATCTGCGATTTCAATTTCACTGCCGTTGTACATGGCGGTAAGCCGGTATTTATATACCTCTCCCGATGTAATTTGCTCATCTAGATAGGCAAGTCCGATAGCTCGAGCAAAATCGTTGTTTTTTACCGCCCTTATGAGCAAGAAAAGCCTAGCCATTCCTTCTTGAAAAGCTTCAAAACTAGGTTCCTGATCGATCATTTTAAAAATAGGTTCTGCAAGGTTATCTGCACTCGTAATTTCAGCAGGTAACTCTGATGGTTTTATAAAAGGCGTGGCATTTAGTTTTTGCCAATTGCCGTTTCCATCATCTTTATAAAGGTTATATCCTTCTTTGTAGAGTACTTTATTGGTTATCCATTTTAGCTCTACCAATCCAGTGGATGTGTTTCTCACAAAAAGATAACCCTCATGCCCTTCTTGTTGTGCTTTGGCAAAAAACGGAATTAGTAGAATTCCTGCCAACATGAAACGATATGTAATGTTCTTTATCAAAGTGAAGATTCAAAATTGTAGCTAAAGCTTTTTCCAAACCCGCAGACTCTTACGTGTCCATCAAGGTTTCCTTTTAGGGTTTCTGCAACGAAATCGGCCTTCAGATTACCATTTAACTGAGCTGAGGCCACTTCAAAGGAGCCTGAATAAACCAAAAAGTCATAATTTACGGTTAGGCTGGCACCCATACTTACTGCAATTTCGGCGGAAAGTAACTTAAATGGATCTAATTCGGCTGCGGCTCCTACAGCTAGATTCATATGTGCCTTTGCCTGAATATTTCCCCAGCTTGGCCCCACAGTTTCGTCAAATCTGAAACCGCCTTTAGCGTAGAATTCTAACTTTTTAGGATCGTAATAGAAATAACCTTCGCCACCAAATCCAGAGCAAGTAGGGTACAATTCAATCAATTTGGTTTTTTCACCAATCATGATTTTCCAAGCTCCTTTTTTGGATTCCACCATCATGGATCCATTGATACAAATTGGCTTTGCACCGCTCACGGCTGCATTTACTAGTAGATGCTCCTTAGCACTGCTGTAATACATGGATACTTTTCCTTTAACAGCGCCTTCGCCTTTGGTGATTTTATCGCCCAAATATTTAGGTCCGCTCATAGAAGGGGGAGCAGATCCTCCTATGTACTCAGGATCTTTAGCTGTTCCGCCAGATCCGCCGAGTAGGCTTTTCTTGATGTCATCGGCCATCGTGCCATATACCTTGAACGACTTTTTGCCTGCGTCTACAAATAGATCATCACTACCCTTGGTATAACCTACCGTGAGGTCACCTCCTGAAGAACCTGAGAATTCCAGTTTACCCATGGAGGTTTCTTCGGCAACTACTTTGGCAGATTTTCCTTTACCGGCTTCTACAGAAATTTTATACGACTGATACTCGGAACGAACACCGTAGCCAATATTGCCTTTGAACAAGGCCAATGACATATCTGACCTAGAGTATTTAATAAGATCTTGAGAGCCGAAGGTGAGCGTTTGTGTGCCATCTGTTGCCATGAAGGTTTTGTCGCTCCCAATTTTTGCTTCGTACTTACCATCTTTTACAGCTAGGTTATATGATTTATCGAATGTGATAGATCGAGTTCCTTCTGAAACGGTCACAATGTTGTCACCACCAATACCTGCTTTCAAATTTCCATTGGTGTAGCTAGCTTGTTCTTTGTTTACTTCGAGTTTGTGGGTGCCGTAAGTAATGCCTAACTTGGCATCTTTGTCGATTTTCAAACTATTTTGGCCATAAATAATTTCAGCCTCTTGCTTGCTCATTTTTAGTGAATTACTACCATCAGATAAGGCAATGGAAGGATTCGAAGCATCTGTATTTAATGTCAAAGTTTTTGCACCTTCTTTTAATTCTACTTTATTCCCTTCAAAAGCAAAACTTCTGGTGCCATCACTAAAATTCAAAGATTTAGAAGTACTGAAGCCAGCAGTGTATTTGTCATACTTAAAATCAAGGCCTGTTTTACTTGCCGTAATGGCTGTGGTGGTTCCATCTTTATACTGCACCTCTTGGTCGTTGGTAATAATAAATGATTTGCTTTGGTCACTCAGTTTTAGAAGTTGGTCGCCGCCTAAATTAACATTGTAGGTGCCATCTGAATAGCTTGCGGCGTCCTTACTTATATTCAAATCATACTTATCGTATTTCACTTGCAGTTTGTTGTCGGTCACAAACTTCAGAGAGTTATTGCCTACTATTAATGAAGCTTCTGCTTTACTTACTTTAAGTATGTTGGTACCGTTTTTAAGTTCAATTGAAGGGTTTGTTTCGCTGGCTTCGACAGCTAGTGAATTGGAACCATCAGTAATTTCCATTTTAGAACCTGCAAATGCCATAGTGCGCGTGCCATCACTGAAAGAAAGGGATTTTGAAGCGTTGTAAGAAGCTACATAAGAATCGTATTTAAAATCTAATTCGGTTTTGCTCAACTTGATGGAAGTGGTGGTTCCGCTGGTAAATTCGACACCTTGGTCGTTAGTTACCTTAAACGTTTTGTTGTTATCACTAAGCTTGAGTAATTGATCACCACCGAGTGCTACCGTGTAAGTACCATCTGTATAGTTGGCCTTATCCTTACTTACGTCGAGGGTGTACTTATCATACTTTACTTCAAGCTTGTTGTCTTTTACAAATTTGAGTGAGTTGCTACCCACTACTAATGAAGCTTCAGTTTTGTTCACCTTCATCACGTTGGTTCCATTTTCCAACTCAATAGAAGGGTTTGTTTCGTTGGCATCAACAGCTAGTTTGTTCGAACCATCGGTAATTTCCATTTTAGAACCTGCAAATGCCATCGTGCGTGTGCCATCACTAAAAGAAAGTGATTTCGAAGCATTATAAGAGGCAACGTAGGAGTCGTATTTTACATCCAATCCATCTGCACTTGCCTTAAAGAGCTGAGCCGTGCCGTTCGCGTATTCTATCTTTTTGTCGCTATCCAATTTTATACTCTTGGTTCCGTCCTTCATGTACAATTCGGTGGCACTCACATAAGCTTCTCGAGATTGATCTTTGTAAGAAAGTTTTTTGGCTGTGCCATCAAGTTCCAAAGTGTAGCCATCAAATGAAACATCTAGGTTGTCTTTGCTCATTTTCAATACGCGAGCTGTTCCATCAGCCAGTTCTATACTTTTATCTGAGTTGAGTTTAGCGTATTTGGTGTTGTATTGAACAATATAATTGCCAGAAGCGTCTTTTTCAGCCTTGTATACATTTCCATTATACTTGAATTCTGCACTTCCATTGTAACTGTTATCAAACGAAACCTCGGCATAGGTGGAGGCATCGCCCACTTTGAGGTATTTCTCGGTTCCGCTTACAGTAAACTCTACCGATTTGCCATTATAGGTTCCGTTAAAAGTTCCCTGACCATTGGTGAAATTGAGTGCTACTTGGGTATTGTTTTCATAGAATTCAACTGAAGTACCAACTTTCGCCTTTATCGTAGTGGAGCCCGAAACGAAGTTGAATTCTTTGCTTACACTATTAACTTCAAGAGAGAGCCCGCTTTCGGTGTATTTTATTTTTCCATCGTTGTTGACTACGTCTCCGTCTATTTCTAGCTCTTTTCCTCCCGAATTTACTTTTAGGGTTGCCTCTCCATTTATATTTCCAGCTACATCAATTAACAGTGATGATGTATTCAAATAATATTTTGCCGCAGAAGTACTCACCGATGCAAAAACCGAATCACTTCCGGAGCTAAAGCCAAAACTTCCACTTAGGTTGCCTACATCACCAGTTAAGTACAGTTTTTTTCCGCTTTTGGCGATTTCAAATGAACCTTTTTTGGCAGCAACATCACCGTCTAAGAGGACATATTCGCCTCCGTTTGTGTATGCGAATTTTCCTTTACCTGCTTTAGTGGCCTCAAGGCCAAGTGCAACACCGCTAAATGCAGTAGCAATTTCTAATTTATTGGTTGAGATGTTTGCGAAAACTGAATCGCTTCCATTTCTGTATCCGGCATAACCAGTACCTGCAGTTTTATCGGCCCCACCTCTAAATATTTTGCCTTGGGTATCGAGGTAGAAATCGCCGCTTCCAGCCGCCTTAGCTCCTTGAAGTTTTAGTTCAAACCCACTTTTTTTAATTTCTAAGTTTCCAGTTCCCGCCTTAGATAATGCTAAAAAGTAACGCTCGTTGGAAGCAGGAATAAGTTCGAGAGAACCTGTACCATCAGCAATGTTGGCATCAAGATTAAACTCCTTCGAGCCGTCAACTAATTTTAGGATTCCCTTGCCAGCCTCCGATTGAGCATTTACGAGTTTGCTACCAAGAGCTAGATAAAACACGCCTTTCGAATTGCTTCCATCTACCAGCGTATAAATACTGTCTTGGTTGTTTTTGAAACCGAAGTAGCCACTCTTAGCAGATTTGTTGGCCCCAGCATAAAGCGAAAGCGTGCTGTTTTTGAATATGGCATCACCTTGTCCAGCTTTGTTTATATAAAATGAAATGGCGTTGTTGTTGAAGTTCGAGTTGAGTTGGAGTTCTGTAGAAGATGGAATAGCAACTAATATGGAATCACTTCCATTTCTGTAGCCAGCATAACCAGTTCCAGCTGTTTTGTCGGCGCCACCTCTAAATATTTTTCCTTGGGTATCGAGGTAGAAATCGCCGCTTCCAGCCGTTTTTGCACCTTGAAGTTTTAATTCAAAACCACTCTTTTTGATTTGAAGGTTTCCAGTTCCAGCCTTGCTAAGTGCTAAAAAGTATCGTTCGTTGGAAGAAGGGATGAGTTCAAGTGAACCAGTACCCTCGGCAATGTTGGCATCAAGGTTAAACTCCTTAGCCCCATCTGCTAATTTTAAGCTTCCTTTTCCTGCCTCAGATTGAGCATTAACTAATTTGCTTCCAAAAGATAGGTAAAATACGCCCTTCGATTTGCTGCCATCCACGAGTGTATAAATGCTGTCTTGGTTGTTTTTGAACCCGAAGTAGCCACTCTTGGCTATTTTATTGGCTCCAGCATAAAGTGAAAGAGTGCTGTTTTTGAATACGGCATCACCTTGTCCAGCTTTGTTTATATAAAATGAAATGGCATTGTTGCTGAAGTTCGAGTTGAGTTGGAGTTCTGTAGAAGATGGAATAGCAACTAATATTGAATCACTTCCATTTCTGTAGCCAGCATAACCAGTTCCAGCGGTTTTATTGGCACCCCCTCTGAATATTTTTCCCTGTGTATCGAGATAAAAATCACCACTTCCTGCGGTTTTTGCTCCCTGAAGCCTCAACTCAAAATTGCTTCTTTTGATTTCTAGGTTTCCTGTCCCAGCTTTGCTCAAGGCCAGATAGTAACGTTCGTTGGCGCCTGGAAGAAGCTCCAATGAACCAGTTCCTTCGGTAATGTTGGCCAAGAGATTAAATTCTTTTGATCCGTCTTTGAGTTGGAGTTTGCCATCGCCAGAAGTGGCTTCGGCGTTGATCAATTTACTACCTAATGCCAAGTAGAATTGCCCCTTGGTGTTGGTGCCATCCACAAAAGTGTATAAACTGTCTTGGTTATTTTTAAATCCAAAGTAGCCACTCTTTGCGGATTTGTTAGCTCCGGCATATAAGCTTATGCTGCTGTTTTTAAACATGGCATTGCCCTGTCCTGCTTTGTTGAGGTAAAAACTAAGGGCATTGTTGCTAAAGTTTGAGTTGAGTTGAAGCTCGGTAGAAGAAGGAACGGAAACAAAAATGGAATCGCTTCCATTGCGATAACCTGCATATCCGGTAGATGCTGTTTTATTCGCTCCTCCTCTTAGCGTTATGCCACTTGTATTGAGGTAAAAATCGCCGCTGCCAGCAGTTTTGTCGGCTGATAATGAAAGATTTAGAGTGCTGTTTTGAATAAGTAAGCTTCCTTTGCCCACCTTATCCAATTCGAGCATATATTTTTCTGTGCTGGAGGGGATGATTTCAAGTTTACCTGATCCGTTTACCCGATTGGCTTCTAGGGCGTATTTCATTGAGCCCTTCGAATATGAAATTTTGCCTCCGCTTGGATTGGCAAATGCATCTACTACATGTCCGTCAATATCGGTGTACAATTGGCCTTGGCTTTTGGATTTATCAACGGCTGCAAATAAGGAATCCGAATTTATTTTGAAACCAATAGCACCACTTCCTGTGCTTTTATCGCCAGAAAGATGCATGTTGAAGTTGTCATATTTGACATCGAATTGGGCAGAGCCAGCGGTATTAATTTTCGCAAGTAATTCTTTGGTAGCATCGTATTTCAGGAACAAACTTCCTTCACCAGTAGTTTTATTTCCAGCTAGTTTCATTTGTTTAGAGTCGTAGCCTAAGTTCAAACTAGCTGCCTTTTGTATGTTGTCGAATGAAGCTCCCATTTGAAAAGAGGATAATGCTAAATCAAATGAACCTTTGTTGCTTCCGTCGAATGCTAAGTCGAATTTGTCGCTTCCTTTTTTAAGGGTTAATGAAGCTGCTCCTGCGGTATTTCCCTTCATTTTTATTTCGTCGCTACCACTTGTATAGAAAACGGTTGCTTCGGGGGTTGAAGAAATATCACCTAAGAATCCGACCTCAGTTCCGCCCGCTACATAGGTCATCCCAGCAATAGTCCCGCTTCCTCTAAGTTTGAGGTTGTTGCTTCCCACTGGCACCGTCACATTAATTTCTCCAATTTGCTTAGCCACTTGCTTGGCCGCTTCTTTTGCAGCAGCTTCTGCTGCTTTTTTCTTTAAGGCACTTGCTCCAGATTTGTCTCTTCCCGTTGCGTTAAATACAGCTATATCTCCTTCTACTTGTACAGTGAAATCACCCTTCACAACTTCAATTTCAGCGCCTATATCGCTTTTAAAGAGCTTTCCTTGTTGATTAGGATCGATGAGCTGCGTGTAAATGCCCGCTCCAAATTCAACGTCTTTGTTGATCTCAAATTCTTTGGTGGTTAGGTTTTGTTTCATGTGACGGTAAACTCGGCCTTCGAGTGCTACAATATTGAAGAAGTTAAAGACCTTAATACCCTGTCCTTCTGTGTCATTAAAGTAGGCATCGAAATACCAATATTTTAAATTGTCCTTCGTATTGCCGAGAATCATATTGGCGCCCATGTCAATTTTAGCTGGAACTAACAACGAACCGTTTAATCCTCCCTTAAAACACGTTCCCCAAACAGGATCATCTTGACGCACTTCCAAATAACCTTCAATTTTTACAATGGAAGAAACAAATTTTATTTCCATGGGCTCAAAAGCGAATTGGTCTTTCTTTTTATCTGCCTTGATTGCAACTGGAATTTCGGTGGTAGCCGAGCCATAATCACCCGCAGCTAGGTCAACTCCCTCGGCTACATTAGTAACGCCCAGTGTACTTGATATATCAATTCTTGGTGGGCCGCCATCACCAGAAGCATCACTCCCGAGGGGCATAGAGCCACTGTAGCTTAGTGCATAATTTCCTTTGATTAACCCTGCACCTAGTTTGTCTATGTTAATGGTCCAGCTGTCAAATTTTCCCATTTTTTGTTGAGGAAGTGCATAGGATCCGTTTCGTTTGCCATAGCCGATAAACATGTCGCCGTAGATCCTGAAATTATTTACGGACGAGAACGAAACTTTAAGTTTTGGAATTTCAAGGTCTATGGTGCAGTCCAAGCGCTCGTTGTCAGCAAACACCGCTCTTTTGATCGTTAAATTCATCAATTGATCACCACCGTCTGGGTTGTAAACTAATTTATAGCCATCAAACGATTCATTGAATGAGCCCGTTTGAAAGCCATCATCATTAATGGGAATTGTAAAATCAAACGGAGTGCTTTGCGATATAAAAGGGATGAGCACGTTGCCAGTCACCTTTGCCTTAGTAATGCTGTTTTCTACATCGATTTCAAAATCGTATAATGTTGCTGGAAATTGATTGAATTTGGCATCTTCACTTGCAGTAATCTTTCGATGCACTTTGGCTTGGAGACCTTTGGCATCAATCCACATTTTGACGGCGTTATTGCTGGTCAAATTATAGGTATGGGTTAGTTTATTCTCAAAAATGAGCTGTTTTGAATTGTCTACATCGGTGTAATACTCTACATCAAAATCTTCGTAGTAAAGGCCCTTCCATTCTTTGCTCGAGCTGTGTCTCGCGGGAGATTGTGTTTCGGATAGGTCAAGAATCCACTTTTTGGGAACTGCGTAGATGTTGGCTTTGGATACAAGCGGAAGCTCATTATTTCTGGTGAATTTGGTCGACATATTAAAGTAAAAGAGGTCTCTTTTGTCCTCGAATTCGAATGCGATACGCTTATTGTCATTGCTTTTTACGTTGGTTGGCGCATAAATTTCGCCGTATAACCTAAATCGAAAAACGTTAGAACTTATGAGAAAATCGGCGACATCTTTAAAGAGATGCAACCTAAAGTTTAATGGATCCATCAATTCGTAATCGTTGCTCGCATCCAGCGTAGCCGACCCAATTAATTTCTTTTCTGAATAGACCAAATAAGTGTAATTCGAAGTAACCACACCTTTGGAACCTCCTTTTATCGCATGAGGCAAATCCCATGTAACCTTGCCGCCGAGATAATATTTTTGGGTCGATAGTTTAACGCTATCAGGTTGAAAATAGGCACTACCGTTGTCCTTAGATTCTGGTTTGATTTCAATAGGGTCTGGTTTGTTTACAAACGGAGCGATAATTTCTCCTGCGGCCAAAACATAATCGCTACCTGATCTTACTAATTTAATGTCCTTAAACTCAAACATCAGAGCGTCATTTCCATACGGAACCTTTCCTCTTCCCGATAGTTTGTTTAAATCTTTGTTATAGGTTTTAATGACCTGAATTTGCTCATTTCCAGCAATGAAGTAGTCCATTAAAGGCGGACCTGTAAATGTCTGGGCTTTTGACTTGGCGAATATGACCCCATTAAACTCGGCTGTGACTTGCCAAGCATATTCTTCCATTTTTTCGAGTTTTTCAGAGAGGGTATGAATTGCATCTTGGCTCGAAGTAGTTTCAAGGGATGTGTAGTTGTAAACTGAAGTATTCTTGTCGAGCGCATCCACGGCGGTTTTACCTTCCAGTTTTACAATTTTCATGTGATACTTAAAGCTCATGTTTTGTTCAAGGTTATCTGGAGCTCCCCATGAAAAAGCGATGTTTTCTTTTGATGAGAATCCACCCTGATCTTCAGGTTTTTTAAGGTCAATGTTACCGTTGGTGCTCATGCCATACCTAAACCAATGCACTTCGCTGATACCATCGTTTTTAAAGGAGGATCTACCTAATTTATCCTTCGCCTGCACGGTGAAAGCGTATCTTTTACCAATGGTTAAAAGTGTTGCTGCCACATCATATATAAATGTGGGATTTTGAACCGCTATGGGAGATTCATAGATTTTAAGCGCAAGGTTATTAGCCACGGCTGTTTTTGGATTTGTTTTGGGGTCTGTGATTTCATATAATTTTAGAATGTATTCTACATTGCTATAGCCTCCAGGAGGAATACTTCGCAATTGCCACTGAAACACAATATTTTGAGGGCTTTTTGGGGTTTCTGTGCTTGCATCTTTTGGGCTTAGAACCAGAGGTGGCTCTTGTAAGGTGATTACTGCAAAAGCACAGCTTATATTGGATACAGTTCTTCCTGAATTGTATTCCCTCACTTCGATACAGAAATTGTAGTTGCCCTCGGGAAGCATTCCTGTTCGTTGTAAATCGGCGACGGTGGTTCCCGTAATATCTAAGTTGTTATAATCGAAATAGGTAGCTAAATCCGACCCTGATATGTTTTTAAGTTGTCCTGGCAATAATGTTATTCTCTGCGTAGGCTTAAAGTTCGCCTTGGACTGCAACTTAACACTGCTAGAATTAATTTTCAAATTGAGATATACATCTAAGCTTGGTTCTGTAAGGTCATTAAACAATAGGTTAACCTGTAGGTTAGTGGAGTTGGCCGCATAATAGTCACTAATAAATGGAGTATAGGGAAGGCCCATTATTGCGGTGTTGGTTACGGGAGGGCGCTGCTGAGCAAATGATGCGAATCCAAGCAACAGCAAACCTGCTAGCAACATCACCCTCAGTGAAGAGATGATTTTCAATGCGTTATGTCTAAAAGTTAAACCCATACGATAATCCAAATTGAGTTTCACTTCCCCGTACATTTCCTGCGGATTTTCTTGATAAATACCTGCCATCTACACGGATAGAATTGTATTTATCTACACGGTAGTTTATTCCATATACAAACGAAACGTTGTTGTTGAGGTAGGATGTATTTAAAAAATTGTCGATATAGCTAACGGCAAGGTTGGTTCCTATTTTATCCTTAAAAAATTGTTTGTTGATTCCTAAAGTTGGTCCGTAAGCTTCAGTTAAGTTTCCTGGGCTCACAAAGCGGTTATAATTGATGGCAGAAGTAAAAGTGACTTTGAGTTTTGGAAACCCGAGGT
Organism: Flavobacteriales bacterium; assembly: GCA_020435995.1. Lineage (GTDB taxonomy): Bacteria > Bacteroidota > Bacteroidia > Flavobacteriales_G > Salibacteraceae > JAGQYO01. Next base: position 50,679 of record JAGQYO010000014.1, read on the forward strand.
TGTAAGCTAAATACGTATTATAAAATTCAGATCCATCTGAAACCGATAACACACTATTGTCTTGAATGGCATCCGCTTTTTGATAATTTCCTGCTACATTAACCGCATGGGATATGTTTTCGTTACCTGTGCTGTAAGAAGTGAGCAAGCCGTAATTATTGGTCAATTGAAGAAACTTGATTGTATCCTGAATATTGGCCGCAGATGGGGTGTTTGAAGAACGGAAATTTGAATAATTACCCGCTACCATTATTTTTTTGGTAAGTTGGTAGGATGCATTTACAGAACCAATCAAGCGGTTGTCTGAGGTGAGCTGCTCACCGCTTAAATTATTTCTCTGAACTCCAAAACTCCCTCCCAGGGTCATTTTCTTTTTTAATAATGTAGTGCCTAAGTTAAAGGTGTAATTCTCGAGGTCATTATTTAAGTAGATGGCTCCCATGCTTCTGTAGTTAGGCCCAACTCTCCTGTAGGTGAACCCAAGATTGGTTCCTTTGAGGTTGTAAGTCAAGGTTCCTGTTCCGGCACCGTTAATTACCGTAGAAGAGTTTGGGGTATAAAAAACACCAAAATTATTGGCGTATCCATAAGTGTTTTCTCCTAAAGCTGGAAGCGATACATCATAAGTATATGCGCTTTGAGCAAACTCTCCTTGAAAATTTAATTTGGGAGTTAGATTGAGGTTTGTGGTAAGCCCCCACACAAAATTTTCTTGGGCATTTAATTGGAGGGTATCAATGTCTATTGAATTGGGGTTGTCTTTAGCGCGAACTAAATTCAAATTTATTTCTCCAATACTTAATTTATAACCTACTTGCCCAGCATAGCCCCATCTTTCGTAAGCAGGTTCATTTGATGCCACGGCAGAACCATCAGGTAAAGGAATGGCCTTGGTCAACCTACCATACATAGCCTTGCCCTTCCATTTTGAATTTGAAGGTTCTATTTCCACACCAGCGCCTAGAAAAATAAGACCTCCCATGGTAAACTCACTGAATTGCATACTTCGAAATCCAAGATGGCCGGTTATCCATTTGTATTTAGGGCTAATTCCAAATTGATTGAAGGGTTGTGTGTATTCATTGTTCTGAGAAGTAAACGTGGCGGTGAACGGAATAGCTACACTATATAGGTTGATGTTGAGGTTTGCGTTTAATACCCAAAAGTAGGGTGGCCTTTGTTCGTTTATATTTTGAGCGCCATACCAAACCTGAGAAAACGACGCCCCTCCATTGACGGTTAGGGGCTTTACTTGACTTAAATCACTTAGATCTTGCCCAAACGAATTTTGAATGACAACCAGAGCCATAACTAACGTAGCGTAGGATAAGTGGAGCTTTAAGTTCAAGCTATATTTTGTAAAGTAGAATTCCTTTTGTGCGAATATAAGAGAAGGGCTAAAACTGATTTAACAGATTTTAAATTTTGTTGTGGTTTGCTATATAATTGTTGTGAATGGATGGTTTAGGTGTTTTTTTAGCTTCATCGGGCCCTATTTTAGATGGAGTTAGTGGAGTCAATTGGGCCTCACAAGGGAGTGGCCAAGAATGGAGTGCATCGTTTAAAAAAACATTAAAAAATTGGTTCAAATTTGCGGCAGTGAAAAATAAAGACATTTTAATTTACATCGTGCCTTTGATAATGGGCATAGTAGCGTTAAATCAAATTAGGTTAGCACAGTTTGGTTTGTTATCACCTTGGAAGGGAGGCGGGTTTGGTATGTTTGCTTCCAATGCCGGTCCAGATATGAGGGTTTTGTTGGTTCAAGGTATTGATGAATCTGGTGACTACCATCTACTTCAATTTTTTCAGGAGGAGTTATTAGAGGAAAGTTGGACAAGGGGATATGCCCAAAGACTTCAAACGTTTCCCAATTTAGAGGGTTTAATGAAAGTTTCAAAAGCTATGGCTAAAGCGCATTACGTTAAACGCTTGAACTACGGAAAACATTCAGTCGCCATGAGACTAGGTTGGGAATATAACGATCCCGTATTCCAACCCATCAACTCCATCAAGCTGGCGTCGCTTGAAGAAAAAACGTATCAGTTCAAATCAATTAAAACCTCCATTTATGAATTTAAGTACACTAAATCTGAACACAGCCTAAAATTCGAAGAAATCCTTAGCTACCGATATGACAACGATGAAGGCGGTTATTAATAAGATGAACGATCTTGGAAATGAACTGGCGTCATTTCCAAGAGACATTTTGATCTATCGGTTGAGCCTACTTCTTGTTATTTTGCATTTTTCCGATTCGTGGGTAATTTTTTTGCCAGTGAGCATCGCGTCACTTTTTGTATTCACGCTTCGAAGCTCGGCAGTCAACAGGTGGCTTTGGCTTTGTGTTTTACTAGGCATTACGGTTTATAATTTCCATTTTTGGAACCAAGTGGACAACCATAAATACCTGATCAACTATTGGGTAGGCGCATGCTTTTTGTCCACATTTTATAAGGACAGGTTAAACGTGTTAAAAGCCAATGCCAACGTTTTAATTATTCTCACGTTTTTGTTTGCTTTATATTGGAAAATAGCCTCGCCTGATTTTTTAAATGGAACCTTTATGCAACTCCAATTATTAACCGAGCCTAGGCTTCAGTATTTAACGGTGTTCTTCACCAACATCGAATATGATTTGTTAAAGGATAAGTTGCGTCTTATGGAATTTATGGTTTCGGATCCAAATCTTTACATGAAAATTACCCTAAACAGCGATCCTGTATTAATGCCTTTAGCCTTGTTATTAACTTATTCCGCGCTTGTTTTGGAATTTGGAATTTTAGCATCATTTATCCTTACCAAAATTCGTTTTTTTAGAATGAATCGAGATTACTTCTTGTTAGTATTTCTCGCGGCCACCTACCTTTTTGTACCTGTTGTTGCCTTCGGATTTACACTAGCCATCTTAGGAATTGCCCAAATTGAATTGTATGAGATAAAGAAATTTAAACTTTATTTTTTGGCATTTATCTTTCTTCAAATCATGTCTCGGTTTTCTGTTATCGACCTGATTAGAGGAGATTTCAGTTTTTAAACATTTTGCAGTGGTCACCTTATAGTCGTGAAAGAAAAACTTGATAAAATATTTTTTTCTAAGGTAACCAGTACTCCTATTGCTTTTTTTAGAATAGGGTTTGGTATCATGTTATGCATCGAAATTCTCAACTATTTCAAATTTGGCTGGATTCAAGAATACTTTATCAACCCTAAATTCTATTTTACTTTCGATGGGTTCCACTGGCTTCAGCCCCTTTCGCCATCCTTTATGGTTGCCTTGTTTTTTGTGCTCTTTTTAAGTGGGCTGCTCGTCGCTGTAGGGTTATTCTATCGTTGGGCACTTTTGGTTTTTTTGATTGGGTTTTCTTATTTGTTTTTATTGGACAAAACAAATTATCTCAATCATTTCTACTTGATTATTCTGGTTTTATTTTTAATGCTATTCATCCGAGCTGACCGTGCGTTTTCTTTAAGACAAATCTTTTTTTCAGCGCCGAGATTAGATGATTTGCCAAGTTGGAACCTGATTATACTGAGGTTTCAAATAGGCCTTGTGTATGTGTACGGTGGAATCGCAAAACTTAATGCGGATTGGTTACAAGGCGAGCCTATTAGAATATGGATCGGCAATTGGCAGGAGAAGTATGCATTTCTTTCGTCGCTTTCGAGTGAGTTATTGGTCTGCTTTTTTACCTATGGAGGTTTGTTGTTCGACTTATTTATTGTTCCGTTGCTCATCATAAAGCGGACAAGAATGCTAGGCATTTGTCTGGTCTTTTTATTTCATATTATAAATTGGCAGTTGTTTTCAATAGGGATTTTTCCATGGTTTATGATGGTTGCTACTATTTTGTTCTTTCCCGTTGAGTGGTTCAACCGATTCAGACAAAGACCCGAGAACCCTGATTGCATAGAGTCAAAAAGCTTCATTTACACTGGCCTATTGGTTTACATGTTGATTCAACTGCTTGTGCCGCTCAGGCACTTCATTTATCCCGGCGATCCAAACTGGTCTGAAGAAGGCCATCGTTTTTCTTGGCACATGAAATTGAGGCAAAAAGTATCACAAGTGGATATTGTGATAAACGACCTGAATACAAACAAAAGTTATTTGGTAGACCAGAGTAGCTATCTTACAGAAAGGCAGTTGCTAAAAATGTGGTATAAGCCAGATATGATTCAACAGTTTGCGGTTTTTGTGGCAGGCGATGCTCAAGCGTATGGTATTGAGCGATACACTGTTACAGCGCGCGCCTATTGTAGTCTTAATGGACGCGCACCTCAATTGTTTCTTGATACTGCTGTTGATTTATCGCGTGTGCAATATGGTATGTTTGAAGCTGCTGATTGGATTCTTCCGCTCAACACCCCTTTGAAACCTTGATTTCTGTGATCTGACAACTGCTTTGATTTATAAATAATCCTCGACCTAATTCACTTAAATTTGCAGGTTCAATAATTACGCTTATGAAATCATTTTTTTCAAAAATAACCCTAGCACTTTCAGTTATTTTAATCCTCAATTCGTGTGGTGAACCAGCCAAACCAAAAATTACCATTGGCAACGAGGAATGGGCCGTGAACAGGGCGTTAACCTATTTGGCCAAAAATCTTTTGGAGCAAAAAGGTTATGATGTAGAAATTCAACATCAGAAGATTGAGCAGATTTATCGAAATTTAGGTCATGGGCATTTGGATCTATATATGGACGCCTGGCTTAAAGGGCACGATGTATATCTTTTTGAATATCCTGATTTGGTGGATCTGGGAAATGTGTACCACGGCTGTCAATTTGGACTGGCAGTACCTTCTTATTTTCATATTGATTCTATTTCTCAGTTAAAAAGAGATTCTTCAGAATACGGAAATACAGTGTACGGTGTAATGAAAGATGCTGGGGTAATGATTTCTACCGTACAAGCTCTAAAAGTGTATGATTTAAATGCTCAGATCTACAACATGGACGAGGATCAATTGATTGAAAAATTGCAAATGATGATCGATAAAAAGGAAAACTTCGTAACAGCTGCATGGAAACCACATTGGAAAATTGGATACTTCGATCTAAAATTTTTGAAGGACACGAGTGGTGCTTATGGTACTGTAGATGAAATTCATATCGTGGGTAGGGAGGGTTTTGATACAGACCATCCTGAAATAGTAAGCATGCTGAGCAAAATCTATTTTAACGACGATTTGCTTAGTAGCTACTTGTTGATGATGAAGGATGCAAAAAATGAAGAGCAAAGAATTGCAACAGCTCGTGAGTTTATCAATCAAAATCCCGATTTAGTTAGCACTTGGTTGAATTAAACATCAAGAAATTCGGCTCCAATTTGGTCTTCGCCGTGCTTGATTTTTATATTCGGTAAGTATTCTCAAATTTGAGGGTCTGGCTAAATCTGGATCCGATTCTAGGACCATTCTGGCTGCATCTCTTGCCAAAATTAGAATTTGTTGGTCGTGTGCCAAGTCGGCCAACTTTAAATCCAAAATCCCGCTCTGCTGCGTTCCCATAATATCGCCCGGGCCTCGAAGCCTTAAATCTTCTTCTGCAATTTCAAACCCATCAGTGGTTCGCACCATTATTTCCATTCTCTTTTTGCCTTCACTCGATACCTTGTTGCCAGTCATTAAGAGACAATAAGATTGGTCAGCACCCCTTCCCACACGACCACGTAGCTGGTGTAATTGGGATAGGCCAAACCGTTCGGCACTTTCAATAACCATCACGGAGGCATTTGGAACATTAACGCCCACTTCAATTACAGTGGTTGATACCAGAATTTGGGCCTTACCAGAGATAAACCGATTCATTTCAAATTCCTTGTCGGCGGGTTTCATCTTGCCGTGAACAATGGCTATTTGGTAGTTGGGCAATGGAAAGGCTCGGCTCACACTTTCGTAACCATCCATAAGGTCTTTGTAATCAAGGGTTTCCGATTCTTTGATAAGTGGGTAAACTACGTAGATCTGGCGTCCTTTGGCTATTTCGCTCCTCATAAATGCAAACACATTGAGCCGAGATGAGTCTTTTTTATGAAGGGTTTTAATCGCTTTTCGGCCGGGCGGCAATTCATCGATTACCGAAACATCTAAGTCGCCGTAAAATGTCATGGCGAGGGTGCGTGGAATTGGCGTTGCCGTCATCACAAGCACATGTGGAGGGCAAATGTTTTTCTTCCACAATTGGGCCCTTTGAGCCACTCCAAACCGATGCTGTTCATCGATTACCGAAAGGCCTAAGTTTTTAAATTGAACTTTGTCTTCAAGTAGTGCGTGGGTTCCTACCAAAAAATCAATTTCCCCAGATAATATGCCAGCAAAAATGGGCTTGCGAGCTGCGGCTTTTACAGAGCCAGTTAGCAGGGCGATGTTGAGTCCGGTGTGTTTTAGTAGTTGACTCAAACTTTCAAAATGTTGTTGTGCCAGAATTTCGGTGGGTGCCATCAAAGTTGCCTGAAAACCATTGTCTTTTGCCAATAGCATGGTGAGCAAAGCAACCACCGTTTTGCCACTTCCAACGTCGCCTTGAAGTAGCCGGTTCATGTGGTTTCCTGTTCCTAGGTCTTTTCGAATTTCCTTTACAACTCGTTTTTGCGCTTCGGTGAGTTCGAAGGGGAGATGGTTGGTAAAAAAGTCATTGAAATGATCACCGACTTGCTCAAATACAAAGCCGCCGTAAGTTTTTCGGTGGTTGATTTGGGTTCTGAGTAATTGAAGTTGCAGAAAGAAAAATTCTTCGAATTTTAACCGAAACAAAGCAGCTTGCAAAGCTTCGCCACTTTCCGGAAAGTGAATTTGGCGAATGGCCGCTTTTCTTGAGATGAGGTTCAATTTTTTGACGAGTTCGGCACTAAGCGTTTCACCAATTAAATCCAGTACTTGAGGGAGTAAAGTTCTGACTAGTTTTTCAATTCCCTTGCTATTCAATCCTCTTCCCGAAAGCTTTTCTCCTGAAGAATATACAGGTTGGAGTTTTAAGGCGCCCAATGGGTTTTCTTCACTGAGTTTGCTTAGTTCTGGATGTGTGATGGTAAACCGATTGTTGAACAACGATGGTTTTCCAAATACGATATATTCACCGCCTTCTTCAAGGGTAGGTTTGATATACCTGGCACCTTGAAACCAAACCAAATCGATACTTCCATATTTATCTTCGAATTTGGCGGTAAGCCGCTGCTGACGAGGAGACCCAACCAATTTCACACCGATTATTTTGCCTTTTAATTGGGCATAGGGCATGTCTGCATTGAGATGGTTGCTTGGGTGGAACGAACTGCGGTCGATGTATCGGAAGGGGTAGTAGTTCAACAAATCGTCACAGGTGTAAATGCCCAGCTCAGATTTGAGTAGGTCACCCCGCTTGGGGCCTACGCCTTTTAGAAACTCTATGGATGTGTCAAGCAAAATTGAATCGTTAATCTAAACAAATGTAATGGGCATGAATGCATAAAAAAAGGGCACACGAGCGCCCTTTTCCACATTTGTATTTTCCGCACTATTCCAAAATTAATTTTTTGGTTGTAGTATTCAAACCATCCTCAATTCTCAAAAAGTAACTAGCTCTGGGCAACATCGAAACATCAATTTCTGCTTCGAGTTTTTCTCTTTGGTTATCGAATCGGAAAGATTGCATGCTGGTGTATTGCTAGTTGACCCTATTCTTTTCCGGCCAAACAAATCACAAATTCGCCCTTTATAGCATGATTTTCGAAATGCTTTTTGATATCCGAAACCCCACCTCTTCTTGTTTCTTCAAACATTTTGGTTAATTCTCTCGATACAGAAATTTGTCGTTCTGGGCCCACAAATTTTTCTGCTTCTTCCAAAAACTTAATCAAACGATAGGGCGATTCATAAAAAACCATAGTTCGAGTTTCTTCCATTAACCCTTCCCATCGCTTTTGACGGCCTTTTTTGTGAGGTAGAAACCCTTCAAATACAAAGCGATCGCATGGCAATCCACTATTTACCAATGCAGGTACAAAAGCGGTCGCGCCTGGCAATGATTGAACATCAACCCCTTTGGCAATGCACTCACGAACAATCAGAAAACCAGGATCCGAAATTCCGGGAGTTCCCGCATCGCTCACCAAAGCCAAATTTTCACCAGATTCCAAACGTTCAATAACTCGATCTAGCGATTTGTGTTCGTTGTGTTGGTGGAATGAAATCAAAGGTTTTTCTATTCCAAAATGCCTGAGTAATTTGAGCGTTTGACGCGTGTCTTCAGCCATTATTGCATCCACTTCTTTCAACAAGCGAAGGCTTCGAAGGGTAATATCTTCGAGATTGCCAATGGGAGTAGGGATGAGGTAAAGCAAATGCTAATGTTTGACAACAAACTTATAATAAGCTCGCATTTCGCCATTAGAAATCTGAAGGTAATAATTGCCTGAAGGTAATATCGAAGTTGATACCACCACCGAGTTTTCACTTTCGATAAATTGAGTATGAACCACTTGCCCAAGTACGTCTGTTATTTTAATGGTTCCACTCAGGGCTTCATTTCCAAAATGGAGGGTAATAAAATCATGTGCAGGGTTGGGGTAGAGTTTTATTTGAGTTGATTTTAATAAAAACGGTACTCCAAGGTGCAAATCTGCAATGACAAATTCTGTAGATTTAACACAACCGTTATGATCTGTTACTGTGAATCCATAACTGCCAGCTGCTAAGTTAGTGGTGTTATCAGATAGCCCTCCTGAGGTCCAATTATAGGAATACGGACTTATGCCGCCAGAAACGGTCGACGATGCTTTTCCGTCTTTAGCTCCTTGTCTTGATTCATTAGTTAAGCTTAAGTGAATCGAAAGAGAATCGGGCTGACCAACTATGTAATTAAGACTTTTGATACAATTGTGTTTATCTGTGATGGTAACCGAATAATTGCCCGAAGCCAACATTTTAATACTATCTGAATTGGCGTTAGTATTCCATTGCAGTGTGTAAGGTGCGGTACCACCACTGTATGTGCTAACGAGGGTAGCCGTGCTATCTCCATAACACATAACAGAATCCACTTCTTGAACTGAAAGCGAAATCGGCAAGGGTTGAGATAATTGAATACTATCAGCATAAACACAGCCCAACGAATCAGTAAGGGTAACTGCATACTTGCCGGCGGCAAGTCCAAAGATGGAGTCCTTGGTATCTTGGTTATTCCAATAATAATTGTAGTTAATCAAAGAAGCTTTTTGGTTCACCTTGATAGTTCCATTATTAGAATTGAAACAAAGCGGGTCGGTTTTATTAAGGTTAATTGCTGGATTGTAAAAGCTACATGGCTCGTGAAGAAAGCGGGCTATAAAACCATCGTAATCTCCATTATTGAATTGCTGATGAATGCCTACTGTTCCATTGCCACTGGACTCAGTATATCCTCCTATACTCAGAAAGGGAGCATCATAAGAACAAAAATTTCCCCAATCGCGACTCCCACCACCATAGTAACTCTGCATTTGCAAATTGAAATCCTGATCGATTATACATAAATACACATCCTCATTGCCATTATTTACGGAGTCTATTGGATGAATAACCTTTAAATCTGTGGAGCCAGTATTGCCCACTAACGCAAAAGATGAATCGTTAAGCTGGGAAATATGACTAAAAGCGTCCCTATCACTTCCGCCCAAGAAACGGCCTCTTAACTTATTGCCGGAATAATCGAAGGAAACAATAAATCCATCTGAAGCACCTTTCAGAGTGTCACCGGCAAAATGACCACTAGAAATGAGGGTGTCATTTTCTGTATTTCCCACTACATAGAAGACTGAATCTATAGGCAAAATGGACGAGATGGTTCCTGAAAAGTAAGTTCCCCATAAACGCTGCCCCGTTTTATTAAAAGCTACAATAAAAGTATTTTGAGAAGTGAAAGAATTAGGTGGTTTCTTTTGAAGAAATGTACCAGACGTAACTATTCCCGTATCAGACTCTGTACGCCCAGAAACCAAAACAAGACTATCATGTAATGCAATCCGAAGTCCAACATCTTCGGCGTCTCCCCCTAAGTAGGTGCCGAAAAGTTTATTTCCAGTAGAATCAAACGCCATTAAAAAGGCGTCATTCGGACCCTGGTTTTGTTTTCTAACCAATGTGGTTTGATGTGCTCCGGAAGTGGCAATAGCTGTATCGCTACTTGTAACACCCACTACAAATATATTTCCAGCCTCATCAAGTGCAATTTCGCCAACATGCTCTCCCGAATAAGGTAAACCTCCTAAATAGGTACTCCAAATAGGGCTTCCCGCAGTATCCAACCTGAGTAGGTACATGCCTCCTCCTTGCTTGTAAGGTTTGTGGGTGTTGGTTCCGAATGAAATGCTATCAGCCGCATATTCTCCTGCCACATATAAACTATTGGTTACCGTATCGAATGCAATAGACCTGGGAACAAATGGAAATGTACTTTTCAAAAAAGTAGTATAGGTACCCCAAATGAATTGTTTTCCATCTGAACTGAATTTTGCAATAAAATGATTCCCCTTGTTACTTAAAGCAGAAGTATTGTTTGGTTGTATGCTGCCTTGGGTAGATATTCCAGATACCGAATTGGTTCCGCCTATAACGTAATATTGACCTAAGGGATCTTGAACAATTTTACCTACGTTCTCTCTTCCCGCCCCCCCAACATAGGTATGAAAATTTTTAATAAATGATGACTGGGCGATGCTTAGCTGTGATAAAAAAAATAAAACTATGACAGCTATCAAGCCGTCATAGTTTTTTATTTTGAATACACTTTTCATTTTAATAATCCTCGATGGTCAATATTCCTTTAAGACAAAGATCAGTAACGCCACATTGGCCATAATTTGCAAACCAATCAGGATTGCCGGCACACGACGTAATAACACCTGTGTTTCGGTTGCCAATATCCATCGTAAACACTGGTCCACATGGTGTTCCACCATTTAATTCTTGAAAAGCTATTTGGGTAATGTTTTGGTATGAACCTCCGCTGTAAGTCCAATTTTCGCAACCACTAGAACCTACTTTTTTGTAAAAAGTTAAACCAGTTGCTGCGCATGAACCCGCATCTATTGTAGACTCATAAAGCCAATATTGAAACGTAGACGAGGATAGGTTGTCAATATAATATCCTGGCACGATATCATGCGGTGGGTATGGATCATGGCATGCATCACATGGAATTTGAGCTTTCAGATCGTGGCCAATTAAAAAACTGCAAATCGCAAGCATAGCGATTAGAAAATTATGAAATGGTGGCTTTGTGGCTTTGTGGCTTTGTGGCTTTGTGGCTTTGTGGCTTTGTGGCTTTGTGAGAATAATGTTTTCATGACAAATAATTAAGTTAATAAAAATTTTCCTCCCAAATCTAAATAATAAATCGTTTAAATATCAAGTTGTTAAAAAAGTAGTTACCCTGCATTTGCGGAAACCGACGAGAATCACGATATTTGAAAAAACTTTGGAACGTGGCTACAGTAGATAACATTAGAAACTCTTTAATCAGCAAACTTTTGACTATTAGAGATAAAGACATTTTAAATGCAATCGATAAACTAGTTTCAGTTTCTGCGAAGAACTCAAAGGTTGAACTTACTCCAGCTCAAATTGAAATGCTTGAAATGAGCGAAGAGGATATTAAAAATGGAAATGTTATTTCTCAGGACGAACTTTTTGAACGTGAAAGAGAATGGCTGAGAAACGCGTAGTCTGGACTAGTAGAGCGACCAAGCAGCTTCGTTCAATCTTGAAATACTGGCTTGAAAACAACCAATCTGATACATACTCCCAGAAACTTATTGATCGGATTGACATCAATACACAAGGAATTTTAAGAAACCCTAAACGTTGTCCAGAAACAATTTTCAAAAACACCAGAGTTTCTTCTCTTGGAAACTACAGTATCTTTTACAAGATTGAAAGCAATGGAATAATCATTACCGCATTTTGGGACAATCGACAAGACCCTGAAAAACTGCGGGATTTTTTAAAGAAGAACGCAGGAGCTGCCAAATAGCAAATAGGGCGGACAGTTGTAAATTTGAAACGATAGACATTTATGAATCAGAAGAGAAGATACCAAGTGTGTGATTCTGAAGCCAAGTGTGGTTGGTCCCACCTGCCCGACAGTCAGGCGGGCGCGCTCAATCAGAGCTATATATTTTCGGCCTACGCGCCACTTGGCTTCCGCTGCCCTACTTGCCATGGCAGCGGGGCGTCAGACTGTCTAAAAACCCCATCTTATTAACACACATTTTGTGGATGAGCGCTCTATGACTGGGTTTGTGAGTGGTTTTACTGTTGTATCTTGATGACATGAAATTTTTAGAAGGCACCCCTAGAGACCAGGCCGTGATTTATGAAGGTTGTTTAGACAACGCCATTGAACCCGATAATGAAGTGAGGGTCGTTGACGCTTTTGTGCATTCGCTAAACCTGGAAGAGTTTGGCTTTAAAGTGCATTTCGCTGAAAACGGTAGACCCGCTTATCGCCCTACCGATTT
>JAGQYO010000149.1 GCA_020435995.1 Flavobacteriales bacterium
GACATCTCCCCCGTGGGAGGCACCACGTACACAGTAACAAAGGCGGTATCGAGCTGGTCTATGGTGCAAGAGGTAGCGCGACCGATAACTCTATAAGTGGTGGTTTTGGAAGGAGCTGCCATAGGTGCGGGGCAATTGGTACAAGACAAACCATTACCCGGACTCCAAAAGAACTGATCCATAGAAGCACCATAAGCCACAAGTTGAGCCGAATCACCCGGGCAGAGGGTATCGGAAGCACTGGTAGATTGAGCTTGCAGTTTGTGGGCGTTGACATAAAGGGTTTGGTTTTGGGTGGGGAATAGATTCATATTTAGACGATTATTTCTTAGATACACTGCAGAATCTTTGTAGCCACAAAGTACCCCTTTGCCATTTGGACACTCAATTACACTGAGATAAGGAGCTTGATTGATAAGGTTGTAAATTTTACCATCAATACCAATTTGAAGATCGTAGTGCATGGGCGCTCCGCCAGAGATCGAATCTATTATGGTTTCGGATTGTCTTATCTTTTGGCTTGATGATGCATTGAGATCGTACTGATAGACATAATTTCTTGATGTAGCATACAAAAACCTTGAATTAGGAGAAAAACTACAGTAATTATGTGCTTGAATGGTTTTCAAGGAGGTAAAAAGTGTGTCTGATACTGTTCCATTAGTTCGGTTGAATTTATATACCCCTAGGGCTCCATCGTTAGCCGTGCTAATTGCAAGCCACTGGCTATTGGGGCTTGATTTTAAAGCACGAATGGAACGAGCAGGCGGTCTTTGAAACAGATGACTAATATAACGCGATTTTACAAGTGCTGTTTGTAATCCTGACGAATCAATTAAGAACGTGGTTATTTGCTCAGTGCTGTCCACCAACAGTAGCCATTTATCTTGATTATTGGAATGGTCAAGGCAAGCTAAGGAATGATGCATATAAGTACCAGGAAGCGGCTTTAGGCTCCCGGGGATCACATCTCCAATACCTGCATTGCGATTTGCATCAAAAATTAACGAATAGACAGAACCTAAAAGAGGTGTAGGGCCACTTGTAGTAAAGAAGTAAAGATACCTAGATGAATTAGGGATTTTAACAATCATAGAGCGTTCTACTCTTATATGTGGTGCAATTCCAGTATTAAGTTTTTGTTGCGAAGCATTGTAAAGATTTTTACCACTTCCATAAAACAATATATTGCCATTGCCGTCAGAAATACAGGAAGGTGATCTTCCATCCAAGATTCCTAGGAAAGTTGAAGTATCTACATTTAAATTTTTAACACTAAAGTTGAGCCAAATATTGTTACCAAAAATCCAATTGCTACCTTGAAGGTTTTGAGCCGAAGTGGAGTAACAGAGAAAAATAAGCGATGCCAACAGGCATCGCTTAACCGATATTTCTAAACAGTCCATTAGTTCTCTCTATTTGGCAACAACCATAGTTTTCGTATCTACCGAAACACCATCGACAATTAGGTTGTAGGCATAAATACCAGGAAGTAAGATATCTCCTGCTAGCACAACCTCTCCAATTTTTTCTTGAAGTTGGGTAGCATACTTTAGTTCGCCTGATAAGTTATAAACCCTTATTTCGGCTTTGGAAAATGCAGAAGCAATTTCATACGAAATTTTAGTTTCAGCTATAAAAGGATTAGGATTATTTTGCTTTAATTCTCCTTTAGAGAGTTCATCTACATCTTCTTTTTCTTCTGGCTGAATGTTAAGGGCTTCCTTTAATGTATTAATTTCTTTCTGTTGAGCTTTTATAGCTTCTAATAACAATGGAAGAATCTGGTCGTATTCGACCGACATTGGCCCGGTTTCGCTTTCTGTAACAGGGTAAGGAAATACGTTTAATAGTTCTTGTGCCGAAAACCCGGCTTTTGTTTTGCCTCCAAACTTTATATTAAAAATATTCTCGGAACTAAAATTGTAAGTATATCCATTGAGTTGCTCAATAATTTCAAGAGGATTTTCAATTCTGGTCATGTTTGTTTTAAGTCTTTCGTCTGATGGTGTATTCCATCCCCCAGTAGTGTATGCACCGCGGGTATCATTTATTTGAAAAACAGCTGTATTGCCCGTTATAGGCTGACAATCCCCAATAACTATGGTTTCATTGGCAGTACCAGCCGACGAATTACTACCCAAAACAATAGTATAGTCATCACAAACCCTAGAACTTTGGCCAATTGCCGTGCTACCAATTATAAAATTATCTACAACGGTATTTACACCCAAGG
>JAGQYO010000150.1 GCA_020435995.1 Flavobacteriales bacterium
AAAAACTAATGACTGAATCGGACAGACGTGTGCTTGGAAGATTTATTGACCTCTATAACTTGTACGCTTTGATGCAAGACATCCAAGCCGACTTAGTTAGAAGAAAGCCAAAGCTGAAACATCTAAAGCTTGAACTACCTGTTCGACTCAAACAACTGGAATCGGGGCTAAGTCTCAAAACCGATGAAGCTAAGGATTACCCCACAGCCACTTTAGATAAACAACCAGATCAACAAAAGCCGACGTTACGTTTTGGCTCAATTGAGGTAAAAAAAAATGGAAAACATTAAATCTGTCTATCAGCGCGTTGGTCAACTCAACGATATTGTCGTTACCTCAGATGAATTTATGAATGCCTTTACAGGAATCCAGCGATGTGCTGAACGTAGCGTTGCATATAATGAACCCATTGGAAGTATGCTCCTCGCCAAAGGAGGCTTGGGTAAAACAACACTATGCCACACAATACTCAACCAAATGCCTAGGTTCTACAAAACAGAGGAATATAGCCAAAGGACTATCGTGCCAGCTTTTTATGTGGAGGTTCCATCGCCAGCGACGGTAAAGTCTCTTGCCATTACTATGCTACAAAAACTTGGGGATGCGACACATCTCGCAGGTACAACATCATACCAAACTAATAGGCTGATTTATTTGCTCACTGAATGTGAAACAAAATTAGTTTTTTTAGACGAGTTTCACCACCTGTTTGACCGAAAACCAACCTCAACACGGCTAAATATAACTGTTGGAAATTGGATTAAAACACTTGTAAACGAAACAGGTATAAGTTTTTGCCTTGTCGGTTTACCTGAATTTGCTGACTTAATTCAATTCGATAGCCAAATAGCACGTAGATTCTCATATCACTATAAATTGAATCCGCTCACGATTGGGACAAAGGACTCACATGGAACAATTTATGCTTTTCTTGGCGAAGTGGCGCGTCGAGCGTCAGAAATTCAAATTTCTTTCTCGCCTTTATTGGATAGCCATACGTTAGGAATGCAAATTTTTATAGCAACAAAGGGGTTTCACTCTTATGTAATGAGTCTAATTCGTGAAAGCATTGCCATTGCATTAGAAGATGGGAGAGATAATGTGACCAAAAATGATTTTAGCATGGCATGGCAGCTTGGCATTACTTCATTTATCAGTGACCAAAAAAATAATCCTTTCAACATGTCGTTGACAACACTGAACTCTAATATACAGCGAGTTAGTAATGATAACTAAAGGCTTACTTATTAAGCCGATTCCTTATCCAGAAGAATCGGCCGCCAGCTTCCTACTTCGAGCGGCTCAACAAAACAACCACTCGTCCATTTATAATATGCTCGGAATAAAAAACATTCAATTTCTCGCCGAGCAAGCACCAAATTGCTTTTTATATGAACTTCCTCGCTTTAAATATGTCCTTCAAGTATTGGATCTTGACCCTACATTTGCAAGTTTAGCACTTGAAAGAGATAAGCCAACGATGTGTTCAGCACGGAAATGGGGCAAGTTAAAAATTGACTGCAAACTATTCAAACCACATGAATATTCATATTGCCCAAAATGTTTAGCTGAAAAACCATTTTTTAAGAAACTATGGCTTTTAAAGCCTATATATGCCTGTCCCATACATTCGGTCTACTTATTAGACCAATGTTATCAATGTGGTAAACCTATCAGACTGATTTCAGGAAAAATTTCAATCTGTTCATCATGTAACTTTCAATTAATAGATACACCGACTGTTTACTGCTCATCAATGTCATTAATTCACTGGTTTCTTGAAATACTTGAAAGTGATTCAGATGTTTTTTTACTTCAATTTTCATCTTATTGGCTAGCACTAGATAAGTTTGCCAAATTAGAGAGAAATCTAACGACAGAAGAGCATTTAGAAATCACACACGAATACCTCACAGACCAACAACGCTCTGCAAAAAGATTGATTAATTGGATTAATCAAAGGATTTATCTTGCACATCCAAGAATCCAATTACTTGCATTTATTAAAGACCGAAAATCACCTTTTTACTGCTATAAAGACTACATAAAGTCAATTGAGGGGAAGTGTAATGAATATATACAAAGCGATGAATCTAAAAACTTTAATATCACGTACAGCCAAATAAGACTACTTCTAAATGTCAGTCGCATAAGATTCAGAACCTTAGTCCGTGGCGGTTTTTTT
>JAGQYO010000151.1 GCA_020435995.1 Flavobacteriales bacterium
GTCGCAAATACGTTTGAGAACTCAAGCCAGCTTTTCGCTCTATCCATCCGTATCGAATAAACAGGCCACCAGGTATGCAGGATATTACCATCCCTATTATCCAAAGAATGACATCAGTACTGCAAGTGTTTGTACTCACATAATTCATTCCTAACTATTCCTTGCTAGATGCGGTCTCCGGCGAGCACGAAATTTTATCCGGCTGCGGCATCGGCGTCTCGCCGCGCCGCTTGCTTTGTCATTTGGAACGCTCGAATTTTAGCATAAGTTGGGTAGGAAACGGCCGTTTCTCAACCACGCTGGGGGTGAAAGGATACTTACCACACAATCCATTCAGGCCAAAAAGCAGCACGGCGAGAACGCCCGGGCCACAGCAACAGAGAAGATATGCCCATAGCAGGGGTATGCGATGATTTAGGTATAGAAATCTGGCGCAGAATTTTATGAAATTCAAAGATTGGCCGATTAAAGTGCTTTACCATAAAATACAAACTCCTCAAGTGAACGATTCTGTTCAATCCAAACTGACATATATTCTTGAAGTTGAGCTTAAAGTTGGGAAATACTCTGTTTTAGGAGAATTTAATGATGAAAGACGAGAATACTTCAAAAAAAAGTGATTCTTCAGTTGAATCCCAAACTATGCGTTTCTCAGGTGTTCATCCTGGAATCCAAGAAGATTCACCCATTTCCATTCTTCCGCCTATGCCGTGGAAGGCAAGAAATGAAAATTTAGCTGATAAAAAAGTTAAACTTGGGGAAGCTCTTGTCGCATGGAATATATTATTATTACCTGAGCTCGTTACTAATCTCGTTACTAATTTAGAAAATGCTGGGTTTGAAGTTGATGAAGAATGCAAGGATGAACTACACAAGCTTATTCTAAATGGAATGCAAATTCGTGAGGAATATGTTGACCTGGATAGCATCAACTATCTCGGTTTTCGCTTAATAACGAGCCTGAAAAAACTCAATAAACCCGCTCTTACAAAAAATGACATGAATGAAATTCTGGCAGATATAAAAAGCCTATATCCATATTTTTAGACCATTTTTGATTCGTCTGATTTATCAGCAATTATCAATTTGGGATTTGTCGGAGACAAAAGCATGTAAAATCAACATGTTTTCCTCGTAAATTTCCAAAAACGATCCAAAAAGGCTTATCAATTGGACAATTTTAGCAATTTCCCACCGAAATTCGGGATAAAATGGGCCAAAAGCTCTCAACTCCAATTTCAAATTGAGAATTGCTGCTGATTTATAAGGAGACTAGACAAATGAAGATTATGCAATTTTACGAAACTTCAATCACCGATTTAGATGGTAAACAAGGTCTTTCAGCCATAATTGTCCCAAATCGCTCCATTCCAAACACAGTGGAAACTTCTTTTGATTGGCTTGATGAACTAGGGTTTAAGAGAGCTGAAGAAATCTCTTCATCGGAATTACCAATAGCAATCGCTTGCCTAATCGCTAAAAATGGGAAAAGTGCCTCACAAGACAATAATGACCAGAAAGATGCACTCCAGCTCTACCGTCAGCTTGTTATGGGCTTTTCAAAGCTCAAAATTGTAGAGGAAATTGGTATTGAAGTATATGAATTTGCAGAACAGGTAAGTTATTCAAGGCTGATCCCGTTCGAGCAGTCACCGCTGGAACTTACAACCTTGGCAGAACTGTATTCCAAGGTTGGGGTAATAGGTGGAGCCACCACTATTGGGGCTTATGCAGGGTGGTGCATTGCTGGGTCAACGCCATTATTGATATTAGCCGCACCAGCAGGAATGATTATTTTTTCAGCTGCTGCAGGAATTGCACTCGGTTTGGGCGAAGGACTCAAGAAACGCATTATTGGGCGCTTAAGTGGTGAAAATGAAGAAAAGGAACTTAGTGACGATGATTTAATGGATCAAATTAAAATTGGGTTTGTATCCACATTGTAGAACTGTATTTTGTGATTACTGCCAACCAAATAGACCTTCTGCTCCGGCGTGGTTTTTGGCTAGCGCAGAACCTCACCCGGCTGCGGCCTCGGCGTCCCGCCGCGCCGCCTGTTTTGCAATCTTGAACGCTTGAATTTTAGCATAAGTTGGGTGGGAAACGGCCGTT
>JAGQYO010000152.1 GCA_020435995.1 Flavobacteriales bacterium
TCGGTCTTGCCTGGCTGCCAGACAGGCGCGCTGCACCTATTATAATTTTCTGCGGCGTCAGGCAGGCTAAAGTCGAGCTGAGATCACTGGAGAAATAAATCCTACAGTTTGGTAGGGGAATGCAAATAGTGGTGATTATTCTAATATAGATAAACTAAGGAATTATCAATATACCCAAACGATAGCCCATGAAATCGCTCATTTATATTATAAAATTCAGAACAAGGAATCTGCACTAAGATGGAAACTACTTAGAGCAGCATATAAAGATACTAGAGAATTTAATGGATGCATTCCTGGAGGAAATAATTTAACAGATTATTGCAGCCATGGCCCTGGGCATGAACATGGTAATCAGGATGGTTTGGACGCTTGCGCTGAAGAAAGTAATTATGATGAACCTGTAATTTGGGTAGAATAAATTTTAATTGTTAGAATGGCTAACCCACTTTCTCCATTGAGTACTATAATGCCGAAATTGGTTAGGACTTTTACCTTCACAAAAACGAAGAATGAAAAATAAAAGAAAATTGAAATGGAACTTTCACTCGATCAAATTTATCATCACCATCGTTATGATAGCTATTTATTCAGGCACTTCTTTTGGACAAAGAGAAATTAATTTTGATTTAAATTCTCATATTAAAAAAAGTGTAATTAAAAATATTGCGCTTGGTCAAATCCTTGAAGCGAAAAGATCTTTCACCTCAGAAGCAAATCAGATTGATGGATATGTTATTTCTTCATTTGTTGACTGGAAGTATATTCAATTTCCTGGTTTCGGGTATTTACCAGATGAACTAGAATGTTTAATAAAGCCAGTAGAAATTCCTTATCCGGATACCTCCTGGAATTTATATCAGATTTCTTTTGTCGATAACCTTAAAAACGACAGCCTAGTAAGTTGGAGTAATTATAGTCAAAGGATTCCGGCTTTAGGAAAAAATATGTTGGTAGGAGTAAATAAGAGTATGGAGATAAAGTTTATTTCGGGAATTTTCCCTTTTAAAAATCGAATTGCCAAAGATTTTGATTTAAATAAAAATAATCCCACGTCTTTTCTTCCATTCCTACAGTTGAAACTATACTCAAATCAGTATAACCGTATTGAATTTACCAGACAGGAGAATGATACTTTGGTTTTTTCAGTTGGGTATAATGAAAAAGAAGAGTTTAAATATGTATTCGAAATTTATATTGATCCACAAAATCCTGATGGTTTTGGCGGGAAGCATATAAGAGGAATTACTTATGAAAGACTTACTAGACCAAAGCCAAAGGTCAAGTTTAAAGATTTTGAAGATAAAGAAAGGTATCTTCTAAATGCCTTAATGAAAAACGCTTACATGCATAGAGTGTTAAATCTACCCAATTTGGAAAATAGATTAAACTTAGATTCTTCAGTTTGGGTAGTTAAGGAAGGGGTTTCGGATTTTGATAAACTGCTACCAGATTTTGATGAATATTGGAATAGGATTGAACCAGTTACCTTTAATCTGAAATTTGCCAATGGAAATTGCTCCGAGGCTTGGGCAGGCTTTAGAAACGGTCTAATAACTGAAGGGAATCACACTATAGTTGGAAACACCATGTATGATGGTGTTGAGTTTTACAGGTTTTATAAAGATACATTAGAAACTTTATCAAGTTGTCAGAATAATGACGAATACTCTAAGTTAGGTTGTTGTTGTAGGATTCATTACTATTACTACCCGGAAGAAAAGAAAAAACATGATGAATGGATAGACCAAAAAGGGTATCCACCACCGCCACCGCCGCCTATGCCAGAAATTCTTAGATTTGGAGGTGATCCTAAATGTCTCCCTTATAATCTTCCTTTTTCTGAAAAGTGGAAACAACGGATGGATTATTATTTGTTGGCCCTGGATACAGAAACAAGGGAAGTGTATTTTATCAGCGGCAAAAATATCTACTTGACAAAGGCTGCTCACCTTTATCCTCCGGTAAACAAGGAATTGCCCGCCAGTATAAAAGACTGGGCTAAACCCTATAAACTTGAGTATATAAAGGACCGACTTTATGCTTATCAGGTGCCGATAGTGACTGAGGAAAATATTGTGACTCAAGACGAAGAAAAAATGGTCTTGGAGG
>JAGQYO010000153.1 GCA_020435995.1 Flavobacteriales bacterium
TACCGGGAAAGGCCTCTTCTCCTGCTGCTTTAAACTCCCTGACCCAACGGTCAATCGTATTGCGGTTAATAGAAAATTCTCTGGCTAACTCGCTTGGCTTACGGCCTTTATCGGTTACCAGGAAAACAATCTCTTCCTTAAACTCTTTGGTAAAAACTTTACGACTTTCTTTCTTGTTCATGACACACCTCTTGAGTAAAAGCCAATATAAGGCTTAACTGTGTGTCTACAAAACCGGGGGAAGTTCATAGTAACCTATGGCAAAGTAGAAATATCTGTACCCGCTGATTATGCAAGTTTGTCGTTCAGTGTAACCGAAAAGGGTTCTTCACTTAGAGAAGCTTTGGAAAAGACAAAGGGAAGAGTTGGACAAATTACAGCAGCATTAATTAATCTCGGACTTGAAAAAGAAAATCTGTCTACCTCTAAATTTTACTCAGGTGAGAATTTCGATGGTAAGTCATTTTTCTCATCCAAAAACGATTATAAAACAGAAATGACCACCTTTTTAAAGGTGGATAGTATTGGATTTCTAGAAGAAGTGCTGTTGACAATAAGCGATTTTAAGCCAGACAATATATCCGACGTTTCTTTTGAAATTAGCAATCCGGAAGAATTCAAACTTCAGGCACTTGAAGCAGCCATAAAGAAAGCAAAAGAAAAGGCTAATCTTTTGGCGAAAAACATGGATGTCGAATTGACAAAGCCAATGGAAATAATCGAGACAAAATCTAGTTCTATTACTGTTTTACGAGGAGGAAGAATAAATCTATATAACTCGGTATACGAGGTTGATAAGGGTAGTACTCCTGGAGGAGCCTTTTTTAGAGAAAGTTTAAAGATAAGTGCAGAAGTCGAATTAAAAATTACCGTCAAATAATCGTATTGGGGGCATATAACTAGCGTTTGGAGCTGAATTCCACCGTCTGGCACGCCTTTTCGAAAAAAGTCGCGCCAAACGGCGTAATCCGCTCAAACGCGCGACGTTATACCGCCATGAAATTAGTCTTTTACTTCTTCAGAGGAATTGAATGAGGTCTTTGAGCGTTTCCGTAATCTCTTAATTATATCAAGCTTATGAGGTCTTTATTTGAAGAAATTTTTCTCTATGGTTAAACAGTTCCTTTCGAACCATCAACTACCCGCTTGGGGAAGCGTAACATTATTTTGGATAGGATTTGCTGTTTTGGTTGGACTTGTATCACCACTCTCTGCCGCTTTCCCCGGACTATGGAAGGGGACGTTTCTCGGAACGGTGGTTAGCGCGGGAACAGTATTGATTACTATTGGTATCCTTCGAATGGCGAAATGGAGTGTAAAGGATGTTGGGCTTTCATTTCGTCGAAATTCTATCACTCGATTTATTCTCGGAATAGGATGCGGGTTGTTTTTGATCACGCTCCATTTTGCGATTCTGTGGTTGTTTGGTGGTCAGGTAGCTCTTGAAAGAGTACCGGAAGTCAAGCCGATAACCCTTCTGGTAGCCGTTTGTAGTTTTGTTGCTCTTTCCGTAATGGAAGAACTTGGATTCCGAGGTTACTCATTTCGCAGACTAGAATCTTCCTATGGGTTAGTTATAGCACAGCTAATAGTGGCATTTGCTTTCGCTGTATACCATGTGGCAGGAGGCTTTCCCTGGATGGCAGCCTTATTGGGTACGGGCATGGGATCAATTTTATTCGGTATGGCAACCATCGCCACCAAAGGACTGGCAGTGCCAATCGGTCTGCACGCAGCATGGAATATCGGGGGATGGGCTGTAGGAGAAAAACAAGTTCCGGGATTTTGGAGAATAGTTGTTGAGGAATCTTCCCGCTCTACTTCTGAAGTGGTGGGCATGATCAGTTATTTCGGGGTATTAGGTTTGGCAACGTTCGGATTTTGGCTCCTTTATCAGCGGCGTTTGAGTGAGGAAAACTAAATGTTTTATTGTAACGGGGCGGTCTAACTAGCAGCAGGAGCTGACCTCCACCGTCTGGCACGCCTTTTCGAAAAAAGTCGCGCCAGACGGTGGAGGCCGCTCAGCTGCGCGACGTTGGGCATTTGGAAAAGGCACTTTTTTGTTTTTGTGGTTTTGGTTCTCAGCAGTTACGTTTTTGGCAAG
>JAGQYO010000154.1 GCA_020435995.1 Flavobacteriales bacterium
TCATTGAGCTAACCCTGCTGATATCAACATCGATCTTATCGTCTGGATTTACCAATTTGTATAATACTCTGCATTCTTCTGGTCTCTCTGCCAAAGGAGTTTTATCTAAGAAGTCATTTAGTTTTTCGTAATCTTTTGTAAGAATTAAGCACAGTTGTTTTAGTGCAATGGGATGTGTAAAACCTGGGTTGATGCTCAATGAGGTCTCTATACATTCTAAAGCTTTCGTGTAGTCCTCGTTTAAATAATGAATATTTGCTTTGGTAAAATAATGATTCGGAGATAAAGGATTTATTTTTAAAATATTATCAGTATGCCAATGCGCTTTTTCGAAATAGCCGACTGCTGTATACAATTCGCATAAACCTTCTTCTGCTTCCGTATAGGATGGATTAAATTCTATTGCTTTTAGAAAATATTTTTGCCCCTTGATGAAATCCCATTGGCCCCAAAAGGACAATGTCGCTTTACTGAAATTCCCTACATAGGATTGTTTGTCCAGCTTAAAACCTTTGCTGAGCTTCTCTTCTGACATCTGCAACAAGCCTTTATTATTTCCCCATGATCCGGACATGGCATAACAATACGCCAAACCAAAGTAAGGCAAAGCAAATGAGGGATCTATCGCTACACACTGTTCATAGAGTTCCACTGCATTTGCGATTCCTGGTCCATCCCACATTAAATGCTGATAGCGACCTTTAAGATAAAGGTTGTAGGCCTCCATATTTTGTGTAGGCGCTTCAATTAGATGTTCCTGAATATTGAGGTGACCAAAATTTTCTCGAATCTGGTCAGCAATGAGTAAACTTATTTCATCTTGTAGTGCAAATATGTCTTCCAAATTCCGATCAAAATTCTTTGACCAGAAGTGAGTGCCGTCATTAGTACTGATTAACTGCGCTGTAATGCGAACCCTTTTTTTGAATTTCCGGACACTCCCCTCCAAAACAGTACTTACTCCTAACTGACCACCAATGGTTCGCACATCTATATTTTTATTCTTAAATGCAAAAGAGGATGTGCGGGCAATGACTTTCAAGCCCTTCACTGTGGTTAGGGCGTTGATTATTTCTTCAGTTATGCCATCGCTGAAGTATTCGTTCTCAGGGTCGGCACTCATATTAACAAAAGGGAGAACCGCAATGGACTTATTGGATGATGACATGGGTAGATGGTTGCTCATTTTTCACTATACTTCATCATGGCTTCTACGAACTGACATTGAATTTTTAATGATTTCTCTTTTAATTGGCTACAACGTCCAGTGGATGCGTCGTACTTTTTTGTGTTGCGCCCGCGGCAAAAAAGTATGACCGTCATCCACATTGTGTGTGCCTTGAATGGTAAATATATCCTTTTTCTTGGAAGGATGCAATTGAAGAAGTTCAGTTGACTAGGGAGTGAAAGCCTCCTATACACTTGGGTAACGCCAAGAAGTATTAGCAAGCCGCAAAGCCTGCCCCGTACACACCGTGTCGGGGGTGGTTCGGGGTGACCCTTACACTGAAGTAAGCGGGACTGCAAAGGTCGGTTCGGAGGAATACGAACTGGATGTGGATAAATTACTTCGATTTTGACAAAAACCTCCACATCATCACCATCCGTAATAGTAAAGGTCACAAAACCAGGACTGTTCCTTATGGTGATCAGTTGCGCAATACCTTGCGTCAATACTGCATTGCTCGAGGTAGTGTTCCCACAAACACAATCATTGAAAAAAGTATTCAAAGTTTTTTTCCTCAAACAAATGCGCGGGGCGGTTGAACAAGGGCTTTAAATATTACCGCCCGATTTTCCTTCCAAGCCTGCCCGCTATCATCCGTGGAAAGAAAACCTTTATGCTAAGGATTGGGTGGTACACACCAAAAAGCCTTTTGCCGGAGTTTAACATGTGGTTAAATACCTCGCCCGGTATTCTCATTTATGTTTACCTGGCAGAAATCACAGGCAAAAGGCTTAAAAAAGTGCTGTATTTTGTAAATAACTTTCTCTAATATTTAATGATAAACCACTCTTTTTAACCCCAACAGGGCAAGTAATCCCAATAAATCTCTATAAACCT
Organism: Flavobacteriales bacterium; assembly: GCA_020435995.1. GTDB lineage: Bacteria > Bacteroidota > Bacteroidia > Flavobacteriales_G > Salibacteraceae > JAGQYO01. The sequence goes on from JAGQYO010000154.1 coordinate 2,066, forward strand.
TCCTCTATAAA
>JAGQYO010000155.1 GCA_020435995.1 Flavobacteriales bacterium
CGTTGTAGATAATTTTATAATTGGTAGCACGGCAATTGGCCAAAGTTCTAGGGTTTGTGATAATAATACCATTGTTTTAGGTAGCGGAACTGGAGGAGGAAATGAAGTTGTGGTGATAGGAGATTGTAAAGCAAATTTCGCATCTGTAGGAGAATTTGAGGTTGTAGGCAATGATATTTGGGCTAATGGAACACCAGTACCTTCTGACGAACGATTAAAAATCAATATAAAAAAGCTTTTAAATCCTCTTGAAATTTTGTCTAAATTGAATGGGTACACTTATTATTATAAAGATTCTGCAGAGACAGGATATAAATTAGGAAGGGGAGAAAAGGCAGGTGTATTAGCTCAAGAGTTGATCGATGTATATCCGTTCCCGTTAAAATTGGCGGCAAATGGATATTATGGCGTTGATTACGAACAATTTATTCCGTTGTTAATTGAAGGTCTAAAAAAGCAGCAAGATCAAATTGATTTCATATTTGACTCTTTAGCAAATTCAGACCCCAACGATGAAGAAAAAGGTAACGACATTGAAAAAGTCAAAGGAATACTTTATCAAAACAACCCTAATCCGTTTTCTGAAAGTACGATGATAAACTTTGAAATATATTCTGAATATTCCGAAGCTGAAATCCAGATTTATGATCTTACAGGAAATTTACGATTTAAATCAAATGTCACAGGGGAAGAATTTATAGTCATAGATGCTCATAAGTTGAAACCTGGTATTTATGCATACACTTTAATTGTAGATGGGCTATCAGTAGATACTAGGACTCTAGTTGTTGCGAAATAATAATGAGAGATGTTTTTTTAATAAAAAAGCGGTATCATGTAGTGGTACTGCTTCTTTTTGTGCTTTCAAACGATTGTATTTCCCAAAATCTTGAAGCTAAATATTGGTATTTTGGATTAGGTTCAGGAATTGAATTTGTCAATGGGATACCTAGGGCTAACCTGAATGGTATTCACGCATCTGCTTCTGCGGTAGCATCAATTTCAGATGCGAAAGGAAAACTTCTATTTTATGCCGATAGATTTAATATCTACAACGCCCAACACGATACTATGCTCAATGGAGCTAACATTCTCAATGCGACAAACCTATTGATTGTAAAAAAACCTCTTTCTGGGAATGAATATTATCTTTTTTCGACTGAGAGTTACCCAAACTCAGATCCGTATTCAGGCAGATGTAAATATTCAATTATTGATATGAATGACGACAATCTGAATGGGTCGGTAAAACTCTCTGCCTATCTACCTTTTTTTGTTAACCTTCGAGGTATATCAGTAATCGATCATTCTAATCATCAAGATAAATGGATTATTCTAAAATCGGATACTGCCGAAGAGTTTATTTCCGTACCCCTAACTCCATCTGGGCTGGATTTGAATTCAATACAGCTTTCGTATTTTGGTAAATTTTTGTTTAATGCACACCTTTTCATGAAAAGCTCTCCAAACAGTAAGTATTTAGCATGTGTTAATCGAGCACCAAAAGGTCAATTAGAAATATTCAAAACAAATAACACGACTGGGCAATTATCCAATCGAATATTTTCGGATTCAACGGGTATTTTGGGAGAGGCATTATATTGTAGTTTTTCAAGCAATAGCAAACATATTTTCGTCTCGAAAAGAAATAAATTAATTGCCTTTGATGTGACTTCTGAAGACTCTAATTTGATTAAAGCTTCATTGCTAGTCGTAGATTCTAATCTAAGTATTAATTCGTTAATGGGAGATCACCAACTAGGTCTTGATGGCCATCTATATTTCATCAACGTAGATCCCGAATTTCAAAAAAGTAAAAAATTGTCCAGAATAAAATGCCCAGATAATATATTTAATAAGATTATAATTGAGGATACTGTTATTGGTCCTCTAGGTCGTAGCATAGGAATTCAACTCCCCACCCTAAACCAAACGTTATACGTCAACACACATAAACTTCAAGCGCAGTCATTGTCTAAGGATACCCTTTGTCCTGGCGACTCTACGCAACTACTAGCCTACGGCGCCTCTGCCGATCAGTTTATTTGGAGTCCAGGAGTGGGTTTGTCTTG
>JAGQYO010000156.1 GCA_020435995.1 Flavobacteriales bacterium
CCCAAAATATAAGTGGCTGTAAAACAGCGTTATTTGGCTTTAATTTTTGCTTTTGGGAGGGGTTGAACCACAGCTACTGCTGTTATGCTTAGTTTGTTAATGTTCAGTCATACCAGAACCTTGACTAATAGATTTCAATGTGTTGGTTTTTGAAAAATTGAAATCGAAAAAGACACAGGAGGGTTTGCAAGTTTCAATTTCACCTACCGCGACATAGTAGGACCACACGTTTCTACTAGAATCGATTTCGTAAGGTGCTCCAAATATCTTATTCACTTCTGACATAGTCAGTCCCTTAATGCATTCCGATTCTGGTAGTCTACCAAATGCAAAATCATAGGTTTGTTTCGTAGGTACTAGAAGATTTTTAGAGTCAAATTGCCAATTTTTTTCACAAAAACCCTTCAAACTCCTGAAACATAATCGTTTATCTTTGGGAATTCCAAGGTGACATGAAGATGCTCCATGGGAAATCAACCAACCAACCAAAATCCATGTTAGCTTAGATTTTATCATGGTTTGACTATTTTAAAATTAAATTGTTCTTCTCCAAGTTGTACTTTGCCAAGATAAAAGCCAGACGGAAAAAACTCGGTGTTGATTAGAAATTTGTTTTTTGCATCCTGCACTAAGTTTTGAGTTGACTTGAAATGTTTTTGACCATTAAGTGAGAATATTTCAATATGACAAGTTAGAGTTGAAATAGAATTAAATTCAATCGTAACTTGATTTGTAAATGGATTTGGGAAAACTAACAGAGAAGAAGAATTACTCTTTTTATCATTTTCATTATACATGCTAACACTACAATTTTCTTTATGAAGCCTTATCATTGGATATTCATGGATAGAACAAAATGTATAATCTGCATTTTCACTTTCATCAACTATTTGAGCTCCACCGTCAAGGTTTGACCATGAAAAAACGGTCTTTCTATCAGTCCAAGGGATATTATTAGTTGGGTGATATTTAGATTCTGACCACATCAGGTCATTTGGGTCATTGACATGTTTCATCAAATGAGCGTGCCCTAATTCATGCAGAATAATTGAATAGAAATCATATACTCCAGAGTTTTGTTGATTTTGTCCAGTGCTGTCATACATCCATGGATGAGTCGAACGATTCGAAATTATTATATCAACATCTGTGGCAAAAGACATGGTGCTAGAGGATGGACCACCACAGTTGTAGTTCCAAACTTGTGTTTCACCTTGAATATGTGATGCACCTGTTGTACCAAATTGAATAGTTGAAACTGTATCCCTTTTTGAGGGCAATGAAGATACATTACTGTCAACTTGCCATCTTATTTCAGTTGCACAAACCCAATCTTTAATTGCCTTAATAACACATCCGTATGCGTTTGAATTATTTGCAATATTTGGATTTAAAACAAAGGAGTATCCCAATTGTTGGTTTCGAAGGTCTTCATCCCAAACGTTATCTACGCCCGCAAGAAAAATTTTGAATTTTTCGGAACCAATTAAAGTCGAGTTATTCCAAGAATAATAAACTTCTAATACTTGAGAAGATTCTTTACTTGTACCAGATTGATTTGTGATTTTTATCTTTCCAGTGCCAACAGATTTATCAGGGGTTGGGCTGGCCAAAGGTACAACTGAAGGTACTTTAATTATTATTTCCGTATCAGTCCAAGTTACGTCGTATGAATCTAAAGTAACCCACGGCGAGCCATTTACATCCGTGTTTCTAAGTTGAACTGTTCCTTTTGTAGAACCAAACATACTACCTGAAATTGTAACGATGTCACCTGTTCCACCATTTACCTTGGTTGGTGAAAACCCCGAGATAACCATTTGACAAAGAGCTGAGTTTTCAGTATCAGAGGCGTCAATACTTGAGTGGCTTTCATTTGTACCACCAAAAGGTGAAGAATTGTATAAGGTAATAAAGTTCATTATTGAGGTACTTTCAAAACTTAAATTTGGAGTAGATTGGCAATCCTTGATTTCCATTTTTACATGTGCGAGTTGGATAGGAGATGT
>JAGQYO010000157.1 GCA_020435995.1 Flavobacteriales bacterium
TAAAATTGATCTAACGGAAGCTGAATTGGTGGTTTCTGCAGGTCGTGGATTAAAAGGACCTGAGAATTGGGGAATGGTGGAAGAACTTGCTCAAATTCTTGGTGCAGCCACAGCTTGTTCTCGTCCAGTAGCAGATATCGGTTGGAGACCGCATCACGAGCATGTGGGCCAAACAGGAATCGCGATAAGTCCCAATTTATACATAGCAGCTGGAATATCAGGTGCTATTCAGCATTTAGCTGGCGTAAATCGTTCTAAGGTTATTGTTGTAATAAACACTGATCCTGAGGCTCCATTCTTTAAAGCTGCTGACTACGGAATCGTCGGAGATGCGTTTGAAGTAATGCCTAAACTCATTGAAGCTGCTAAAAAGTTAAAAGCAAACGCCTAAGCGTGGAAGAAAAACTCAGACTAGAAATTTCGGGTCTATCTTATAGCCAAACTCAAACGGGGGCTTATGCCCTTGTTTTGAGCGAGGTTGAGGGAAATCGGAGTTTGCCAATTATCATAGGCAATTTCGAAGCACAAGCCATTGCCATTGAGTTGGAGCAAATGAAACCGAGCAGGCCGCTCACCCATGACGTGTTTAAGTCTTTTGCCGACGAATTTGGAATTAAACTTCTTGAGGTAGTGATTTACAATTTGGTGGAAGGTGTGTTTTACGCCAAACTAATTTGTCAAGGGCCTTCTGGCGAAAAGTCGGAGATTGATGCCCGTACTTCTGATGCGATTGCTTTCGCAGTTCGTTTTAAATGTCCAGTTTTTACGTTCGAGCATATTTTAAAAAATGCCGGTGTTATCATCGATGAAGATGACGCCATTCGTACACCAGACGAGGCAGAACCCATCGAACAAAAACCTAAAAAAGGGACTCGCTTAACTTCCAAAACCAAGGAAGAACTTCAAGATATGCTCCGCAATGCTATTGAAGCTGAAGACTACGAAATAGCTGGCAAAATCAGAGACGAGCTTAATAAGAGAAAATAGGTTTTATTCAACTAAAAACTTCGCTGTACCCAATTGTTGTTCATTCCTCTTTATGCTGATTAGATTTATTCCTGAATCCAAATTAGAAATATCTATTTCTAAAAGTCCTTTCGCCAGAACTCGATAATCAACCAAAATCACTCTTCCTTGTAGGTCAGTGAATTGAATTTCTAATCCATTAGTGTCGTTTAAATCAACATTGGTAACGTCAACATTAATCCGTTGCTTTTTTGTTGGGTTTGGAGAAACCTTAATGTCCGACTTCCCTCCAAATCCTGGAACAAGCTCATTAAATGATGCCCGTAAAAAATATAGTTTATCATTTGATTTAAGACCTTCCATATTATAATGAAGTTCAGTATTTCCAGTAACGAAAAATTGACTATTATCTTCATCCACTTCCAAGTAATAAGGAATAGCTTGGGGAAGTCCAAAATTTCCTGCTAACAATTTGGTCAAATCGGGAGCTAACATTTCAACTTTTACTGCCAAATTAGGATTTGAATCAAAGTCATTAAAAAGCAAGAATAAACCGCCAAAGTTCATCAAGTTATAATCCACCAAGTAATTCGAATATGAAATGCTGTTCAACATGTTACCCCCTAAATCAAACTGTTGAATTGTAGTTGAAGAAGTGCTTCCGTAACCTGAAAACGCGTAAATAAATGAATTATTAACTTTAAATCTAGGCCACTCCTCATCAAAAGTTATAGAATTAGTCAAGGTGAATTGAGATCCATCAAGGTTTAATTGTACAACTTTCTTTTCAAATTCTGAATTTGGAGTCTTACAAAATAGATAGATGTTCTGGCCTTCTAGATTATACTCAGCCAAAATGACCTCCTCTAAAATTTCAATTTTAGAAACAACTGTTAAATCCAACGCTCTTTTTTCAAACCAAATTTTATTATCTGCTCGGTACACAATATAAAGTGCTTCCCCGTAATTGTGCCAGGACGTAAATAGGTTAAGTTTTGGGAGTAGTTCTTTGCCTTATAAAAAAGATA
>JAGQYO010000158.1 GCA_020435995.1 Flavobacteriales bacterium
AATTTACAGCAAAGTCTAAGCTAACAGGCTGCTACAAATGCCTTAAAAATACGTTGTGAGGCTTTAATTTTGCCGTGAAGTTCTGGGTGCCATTGAATTCCCAGGGCAAACTTGTGGTTTTTAGATTCAATAGCTTCAATAATTCCATCTTTTGCTTGCGCACAAATCATTAAGTTTTTACCGAGGGATCCTATGCTCTGATGGTGAAGAGAGTTTGTTTTTAACTTTGCAACTTTGACGATTTTCGCCAGTTTAGACTTTGGATGAATATGTGTTAAATGTTGTCCACGTGTATGATCAAGTGCATCTTCACATTGCGTTGGAATGTCTTGAATAATATCTCCGCCCAGACAAATATTTAAGGTCTGTGCGCCAAGGCAAATACCCAAGAATGGCTTGTTTAATCTCAGAAATGCTCGAATGATGCCCAGATCAAAATTGGTTCGCTCGTTTGGACTTAGAGCAAGTTTTGCATTTTTGGGCATGCGCTGGCCAAAATATCGAGGGTGAATATCGCCTCCGCCTTGGAGTAATAGGCCATCAAATGTTTTTGCAAGATGGTTTGCTTGATAAGGTCCTGGCGTGATGATCACACCATGGCCTCCTGACTTGTGAATCATATCAATGTATCGCTTGTAGGCACCAACGGCTTGTTTTTTAGTTGCGGTCCGAATAAAGTGCGGTCCAATAGCGATGAGTGGTATGCGTTTCATTCAGCTATTGTAATAGAAGCCTAAATGAATACAACAATCAAAAAGCATATTTGCCAGCCTATTCACGTGGTTGCAGGTGTTATTTATTCTGAAACCAATCAAATCTTGATTGCAAAAAGAGCGATAGGTGGGTTTATGCCTGGACTATGGGAGTTTCCTGGTGGAAAGATACACCAGGCAGAACCAAGTGTTGAGGCCCTCAAAAGGGAACTCCGAGAAGAACTGGCCATCAAAATTACGGATATTTTTTGGCTGATGGAATCGAATCACCGCTATCATGACCTAGCGGTCAACTTAGTGTTTTATCGATGTCAGCTCGTCAAAGGCTGTCAACCTAAAGCCACTGTTCACGATGAGCTCAAGTGGATTGAACCTAAACGCTTGCAGGATTTTGACTTTTTAGAGGGTAATAGAACAGCGATCAAGACGATTCTGAAGAACCAGTCATAGCTTTAATAAATGTTCGAATACGATCGCGATCTGATTGCATAATTTGAGTGAATTTGACCCCTAACCCAGAGTTATTCATGAGTGATGCGCCTCTTTGTTTGTAGGTCCACATTACTTCGCCCTCTGCTTCAATAGGTGTTTTGTCACCAGGCAATTTAAATTTAAGTTTAAGTTTGGTGCCAACGGGGTGCAGTGTATCACTTTTGACAAAAGCCCCTCCAATGGAGACATTTTCGAGCTTGCTTAGTGCATAGGGACCGTAAGACGAAAGGTCTACGTCGATCTCGATGTCAACGCGAGCCCCCCCATGACTTCGACGTTCTTCATTGTTCATAGTTCAATAGGATACCATACAATCTGCTTATTTCTCGAAAACTTGTGCATTTTATTTGAATCATTAAAGTACGCCCATGGAAAAAGTCATTATTATTGGATCGGGTCCAGCTGGTTTTACAGCAGCAATTTATTGTGCACGAGCGCGTCTAGAACCATTGATGTTCGAAGGGTATCTGTCGGGCGGACAGCTCATGCTCACGACCGAGGTTGAAAACTTTCCTGGTTTTCCCGAAGGAATAATGGGCCCCAAAATGATGGCCCATTTCAAAGCCCAGGCAGAGCGCTTTGGAACAAAAATTATTTCGAAAGATGTCACTAGAGTAGAGTTAACAAAGGAACCATTTAAAGTATATGTTGAGGAAAAAGCATATGAGGCAGAGTCGGTTATCGTAGCAACGGGGGCGAGTGCAAAATTATTGGGCCTAGAAAAGGAACGCACCCTTATGGGCAAAGGCGTGTCTACTTGTGCAACATGCGATGGTGCATTTT
>JAGQYO010000015.1:0-15040 GCA_020435995.1 Flavobacteriales bacterium
TTTGTGGGAAGCTATAGAAGTGGACGAACTCAAAAGATTACCCAAATAATCTGTTTTTCTATCTAGTATTTCGCAACATTTCTTAATACTTTGTATGCAATTCATTTGACCTCTTTTGGTGCGAAACGATAAATGGATCTTTAATGGAAAAGTAGGTTTCATTTTCCCAAGTGGGTGCAAATTTATCCTGACTAAATAGGATAAAAGATTAGAAAGAGGAAAATGATTCTCAGCGTGTTTTGATGTTATTGTGAACATCAATAAAACAAAGATTCATCAATAAGATACGGGTTAATTAAGTCGGCAATCCGCCAATTAAAATGTTCTAAACCATGCTAAGGTTGGAAATGGGAATGGAATGATTTCGCCCTCTGCTATTATGCCTGTAAACCCAAATTGAAAAGCCTTGTCGTCTTTTTTCTGAAATCTAATTCCGGGCGTAAACATTGCCGCAAGGCCAAAGCCCGAACTCAAAGATATCATGGAATCAAAAACAAAGGTTGCTTTACCCGAAAGCGGGGTCATTAGCGCAACAGAGCCAAGTGCAGAACCCCCAGATTCACCATCAAACCAAAGGTGACCATAACCTCCTGAAAAGCTAACATTACTTCGTCTTGTTCCGTGCGTGTAAACCATAAAAGGAAGAACACCACCTACAAAGCCCGCATCTACAGAAAAAGAGATCAAACCAAGGTTTCCTGCCAAAAGGCCAAAAGCCAGCCCATTTTTCTTGTCGAGTTCAATTGAATATTTTGTACTTAAAATTATAGGAGATCCAATCCATGAAGTAATTACACCTACATTCCAATTATCGGCGACACTCAAACTCATATCGGGTCCGAATAAAGAGAATTTCACGTAATTTTCACCTCGCTTAATTGGGAGCGCACTAGTGGTATAAAAGTAGCGTGTCGCAAAAATTTCATCAGGGTTGTATTCACCAGTTTTGGAAATTGAGCCTTCTTCAACTTGTTTCATTGATTTAATTTCATATTTCGGTATAGCTACACGACCTAATTTGGCAGTTTCGACAACAATCTCACGTTCGTCATTTTTTACAATTTTACCTATAAACTCGGCTCCACTTTGAGTAACAACTACATATAAATTGAGCTTAGCACTTTCCGCAGAATCTACATAAGAAACCTCTTGTGAATAAAGGAGTCCAGTGCAACACATTACAAATGCTATTAAAAGTATTCTCAGGCTTTTCATAATTGATGATTTATTAGAAACAGAACCGAAAAATACATTTTATTATTTTCCTAATTCTAGGCAAAAATAAAAGCCCCAAACTCTTTAGAGCAGGGGCCTTTAGTTTTTGAAATTAAAAATCAATTTCTAAATATCAATCTTCGCGTATTTCGCGTTCTTTTCGATAAATTCTCTACGTGGTGGAACTTCGTCGCCCATAAGCATAGAGAAAATACGATCTGCTTCCGCTGCCGAATCAATGGTTACTTGACGCAGCGTTCTAAACTCAGGATTCATCGTGGTATCCCACAATTGCTCGGCGTTCATTTCACCAAGACCCTTATATCTTTGAACCTTAACCGAATCGGCACTACCAGATCCTTTAAATTCATTTACCGCAGCATCGCGCTGGTTATCGTCCCAACAGTATTGTTCTTTGTTTCCTTTTTTGACCAAGTAAAGCGGCGGAGTAGCAATATAAATGTACCCATGTTCCACCAATGGCATCATATACCTAAAGAAAAAGGTGAGAATAAGTGTAGCAATATGGCTACCATCCACATCGGCATCACACATAATAATTACCTTGTGATACCTCAGTCCTGAAAAATTGAGTGCCCTTTCATCTTCTTCCGTTCCAACCCGCACACCCAGCGCCGTATAGATATTTTTAATCTCCTCGTTTTCGAATATCTTGTGCTGCATGGCTTTCTCCACGTTCAAGATTTTACCTCTAAGGGGCATAATGGCTTGAAAATGTCGATCTCGACCTTGCTTTGCTGTACCACCTGCCGAGTCTCCCTCTACCAAATAGATTTCAGATTCTGCAGGATCTTTGGAAGAACAGTCGGCCAGTTTTCCTGGAAGACTATTGGATCCCAAAACTGTTTTCCGCTGAACCATTTCGCGCGCCTTTTTGGCCGCGTTTCGGGCTTGCGCTGCCAGTATTACCTTCGATACAATCATTCTTGCATCTCTCGGGTGCTCTTCCAAATAGTTTTCAAGCATTTCGCTAACCGCCTGAGATACAGGAGCAGTTACGTCTCTATTACCTAATTTGGTTTTGGTTTGACCCTCGAATTGTGGTTCTTGTACCTTTACTGAAATTACAGCTGTAAGTCCTTCTCTAAAATCATCACCGCTAATCTCAAATTTTAGGTTTTTGAGCATTCCTGAGTCATCAGCGTATTTCTTTAAAGTGGTGGTTAAACCCCTTCTAAATCCGGCCAAGTGAGTTCCCCCCTCATGCGTATTAATGTTATTTACATAGGAGTGGATATTTTCTGAATACGATTCGTTATAAACCATTGCTACTTCCACAGGCACACCACCCTTATCACTTTCCATATACATCACCTCTTCGATGATGGGCGATCTGGTGCCGTCGAGAAATTCTACAAATTCGGATAGTCCTCGGTCTGAGTGAAACACTTCGCAAACCTCATTTCCTTCTTCATCAGGCTCTCTGGCGTCACACATGGTGATGTTAATTCCCTTGTTGAGGAAGGCCAGTTCTCTCATCCTTTGCGAAAGTGTGGTATAATTATACTCACTTACCTCAAAAATGCTGTCATCAGGCCAAAAGGTTACGATGGTACCATTAGCGTTGGTGGTACCGATTTCTTCAACGCCTGTTTGCGGAATCCCCTTGCTATATTCCTGTCTGTACACTTTTCCCTTGCGATGAACTTCGGCCACCAACTTTATAGAAAGTGCATTCACACAAGAAACACCCACACCGTGCAATCCTCCAGAAACTTTGTAAGTATCCTTATCGAACTTACCACCGGCATGTAGCACAGTCATAACTACTTCTAAAGCCGACTTTTGCTCCTTTTCGTGAAAATCCACTGGAATACCTCGACCATCATCCTTTACGGTAATGGAGTTGTCCTTATTTATGGTAACATGAATATTGTTACAATATCCTGCTAGTGCCTCATCAATAGAGTTGTCTACTACCTCATAAACCAAGTGGTGTAGCCCTCTAGTGCCAATGTCACCAATATACATGGCAGGTCTTTTTCTTACCGCTTCTAGGCCTTCAAGTACCTGAATATTACTGGCACCGTAATCGTTCTTTTCTTCACTCATTAAATCAGCTAAATCTACTTGTTGTTTTACAATAAAAAAACCGCTTGAAAAAACGGTTAATTCCAATGGCTCACAAAGATAGCTTTCGCTTTATTTTACGGGGCTTTTGAAGGGTTTTAGGACAGGTACTTTTCAACAATAAATTAACAGAAAAAAGGCCTAATTAGACTTGCCTTTGTTTCCCCAGAATGAATAGGTCATTCCGCCAATGAGTGTAAAGCCTTGAACACTATACTCGTTCCAATATTGATAATTGGCATTTGCGAGGTTATTGATCCTTAAAAAGGCCGACCAGCGTTTGGTTAGAAAATATTCCACACCCAAATTCGCATCCACAAATGCTCCTAAATGGTTCGTTATTTCCAAGTTCGTTGCATCATTCACATACAAGCTAGTTCGATCCGAAACCAAGAACACATCACCCGAAAGCACAATCTTGTCGCCGATGTCGTAATTGGCATTTATACTCAATTTATAATCGGGCATATTCCATGCTTTCGCTTGGTTTTCTATGGCGTACACAAAGTAGTCGGCTCTAAATAACAAACTCAATTTATTGATTCTTTGGTAGCCAATCTCACCAGTGAGCTGCAACATAGTTCCATTGTCGTAAATCACATCAAACTGATTAGAAATGGTGTTAATTGTACCACTTATCGAATCTATTTTAGAAATAAAGAATGGCATGTTTTCAATGCTGCGATAAGCCACTTGTGCATTAAACGATGTGGTGGCGCTGTAATTTCCCCTAATTCCACCATACACATTGTATTTCACGTTTCTATTGTTGATGGTTATATATGATTTTGCAAAAGGGTTGTTACGTGTCAAGTTTTTGTAGCTATTCCTTTCGAGCCCTCCATTAATACCAGCAAATGGCACCAAAATATCATCTACGAGGTTGTATTTGGCATATAAATCAGGAAAGAAGAAAGCGGAGGAAGCTAGGCCAGAACTAAAATCCAACTCCACAGCAGCGCGAAGCAACCAATCTTCTCCACCCGTTACTATTCCGGGTTTGAATCCAAAAATGGTATTCTCTTGTGCAATGGGAACTCCTTTAGAGGGGTCTAGCGCTTCATATTGATTAAGGTCGAGTTTTACTTCAGCAGTAACGAATTCTTCTCCAAAATAACGATCCAATTTCAAGTTGAATTTGGTATTGTTTTCAATTGACTCATACTTGTCGCTATATGAGGAAAACAAAATTTTAGTGTCAAAGTTGATGTTGTTGGAGTCCTTGTAATAAGATTTTAACCGAACGGAAGGTTCAATGTTTTGGTAGCGTTGCGAGATGGCATCTTTAGAAAGAAACTCTTCGTTAACCACCGTTGGGTACGAATTGGGATTGAAGCCATAGCGGTGCAATGAATTTAAATCATACTTCATATCTGCCGAAAGAATCTTGTTGAAAAAGAATTTTTGGCCATAAGCATTGAATCTGTTGTCGGAAAAACGTGAATTGCCATAATCTTCTAACCCTCCATCAGAAGCATGATGCCATGCGTGCAAGCCCCAATCCCATTTTTTAGATCGGGTGCTATTTAATACCAATTCGCCACGAGTAGTCAAGTTGTTGCCAATGCCTCCCAAAACGTAGGCCCTATACAGTTTATTCAATGGCTCACCTTTCATGATAGCTGGCCTAATGGTGTCTGTGGTAAATGAAGTTTCGGCCCTCTTAGGTGCAACTGCATAGTTGCTTTTGGGTTCAATTTTTATAATGGTGTCTACAATTCGAGGGTTGTTGCTCAGTTTAAAGGCATCCGAAATTTTTGGTTGAAACTCCTTAATGATAAATACGTCGTCTGATTTTAAGGTGTCACCACTCGACCTTTGGGCAAACCCATTGAGAGTTAAACCAATAAACGCTATGCCAATGATCTTACTTAGGTCCATCGTTTTCAGTTTTAGGAGTCTCCAAAGGAAGGGTCACTTCATCCTCAATTTGTTCTTCATCGAAAAGCGCATCAATTTCTTCATAATTAATTTCTAAGTTGTCAAACCTTATCTCAACATTGGAAGTATCAGGTACATATACTGGAGCGGGGTTTTCGAGTGCTATGATGTTGTCATATTTGTTTTGAGCAACTTTCTTTAAATCTTTTCCGTCATAGTTTTCTAGCACGCCCTTTAGCGCAGCCTTGGCTTGGAAGTAGTCTTTTCTCGAAAGATATACATCCGATAGTAAAATCAAACCTTTGGCCACCCAATACCCATAAGTAGGCGTTTGATTTACTAATTCAAAAACAAGGTCTTCGGCGCGATTGGTACTATCTCTATTAAAATTGATTTCAGCCATATAGTAAGTTGCCTCAGCCCCAAACTCCGAATCTGTGGTGTCACTAACAAACTGGAACAAAGCCAAAGCACTGTCGATGTCCCCATCACGCATGGCTTTTTTTGCCATCACCGAATGCGCCATCACCACAAAATCAGGATCTGAAAAACCATGACCTAAGTACTTCGTAGCCTTATCAAAGGCCATAAAAAGTGTATCCATTTTAACCGCACAATTCAGCTGACCACTTACAGCAGCTCTGAGCATAGGAGCACTAGTTGCTTCTAATTCTAAATTCTCATAATGCCCTAACGATCTTGTGTATTCTCCTTTTTGGAACCAATGTTCGGCAGCCTTGAGTAAAGCATCTTCTTTATACTGATTAGAGCTCATGGTGGCCAATGCTTCGTAATAAACCACGGCACTGTCATATTGCTCCAACCTCCAATGGCAATCAGCTAAATAAAAATTTGCCTTAGGGGTAAACATGCCAGGGGTAAACTTCTCTAAATACTTTTTGAGTTGCGGTATAGCCACTTCGCATTCATTTTCGAAATACTTCAATTCGGCCACATCGAATACAGCGGAATCCAGTTCATTTCTCGAAACATCAACAAAACTCAACCCCGATACCAAGTCAGTGTAGGTATCTACATCTCCTCTTTCAAGGTAAATGTTTTTCAAAACCACCAATGCTTCCTTGGTATCTTCATAGGTTGGATATTCTTTTACAATGCGTGTAAACACACTTACCGCCTTGTCGTTTTCGCCTTGATTGTAATAAATAAGACCACTGCTGTTCAATGATTTTTTGAGATAAATATTCTTTGGTGCGGCATCAATTACCGTATTAAAACTGGCTAGCGCCTTTGCATTTTTCCCTTGAATGTTATACGTTCTACCAAGTTCGTAATAAGCAGCATCAAGGTAGGAAGAGCCAGGACTGCTTGCCACAAGTTTTTCTAACTGCGCAGATTTTTGTGGAAAGTCCTTTTGAATACCCGAGCATATTGCCGATTGAAACAGGGCATAATCCTGATCAAATTGGTTGAGCGCTATAGCCCGTCCATAAAAATCGATGGCTTGGGTGTAGCTTTTCAACACAAAAAAGCAATCGCCAATTCTAAGGTAGGCGTCATTTAATTTGAAAGTATCAACAAGCTCAGGATTGTAAATGAATTTTCGATACCATTTGTTGGCCTCCTCATACGACTCTTTCTTAAAATAACAGTATCCCAGGTTGTAATTGCATTCATTAAAAACCTCCGTTAATACTGCTGAAGGAGAATACAAAAAGGCGTTGTAATCTTCAATCGCATTTTCATATTCGCGCAACCTAAATCTTGATTCGCCCTTCCAGTAAAAAGCCATTGCCGATAACTTAGCATCGCTTTGATATTTATGCGAGCGATCGAAATAAGTGATGGCCTCTTGGTAGCTTCTGTTTTGGTACAATGCTATGGCCTTGTTGTAGGCGATTTTTTGATAGGCCGCTTTTAAATTTGGAGATTTGATTTTAACTTTTTCAATAGCCTGAAGCGCCGCATCGTAGTTGTTGGTAGTTAGGTACACCGCAATCAGGTATTCATAGGCCTCATCGATTTTTTCAGATTCGGGAAATTTATCAATAAACTCCTGAAAAGCTTCAATGGAACTTTGGTAGGGGTTTAAATTGAGTTCGTAGCTCAATCGAGCGTAATTAAACAATGAATTTTCATTAATATCCTCGTCAAAACCCAAGTCATACGCGTTTTTGAAAGCAGAACGGGCATATATCTTTTGATCCATTTTTATAAAACAATCGGCCAATTGATACGACGCTATTTGAGCCATTTCATTTTTCAATTCTGTAAGCCTAGAAAACAATTTGCTGGCTTCCTCATATCTTTCGAGCTTATAGTATGTGTAGCCCAATTGGTAGCGATCGTCATTGTTGATTTGCTGCGAAAGTTTATGGTATTCTTCAAAATAAGGAAGTGCCTCGGTAAACATTCCCTTATAAAAGTAGGCTTCGCCAATAAGTTTAGACATTTCAGCCTTTCTTTTTGAAACCACTTTTTCCATTAATGGCGGAGCGTATTCCAATAGCTCGTCATACTTCTTCTGGTTGTAGAGGATTTGAGAAATGTAATAAGGCACTATTGGTCCAAATTTATCGTGGTCCTCAAGTTTCCTGAAATCTGTAAGCGCAGTTTCGTAGTTCTTCTTTAGGTAGGCAATGTGGGCCGAATAATATCTTGCTGGGGATGAATAAGCGTTGTCTACATCCTTTATCTCATAAAAATCGCGAGAAGCCTTTTCAATTTCGTCTTGTTTGAGGTATGCATATCCCCTTTTGAAGCGAAACTCATACATGTCCTCTTTCTTTAAATCGTATGGATCGACCTTCTCCAACCATTCCAAACTCCTTGACCATTCCCGTTTTCTATAATGGTATATGCCCAGTTGAAAATACGCTTCTTTTACCTTAGGGCTTTCCGGATATTTTCGAATAAAATCTCTCAGACTTAGCGCCGCATCACGATGAAAAAGTTGGATAGCGCACAAAGCTGCAAAATACTCAGAGTTAACGGCTACCTCGCTGTTGGGGTTCTCGGCTTCTTCAATAGCCCGCACAAATTGCTTCTGTGCCATGCTGAATTTTTCTTTGTCAAAATACTCTAAGCCCAGTCGGTAATGACGAATCGGATTGATAAATATTTCGGTTTGTTGAGCCGTAAGGTCTTGATGCACAGACTGAGCTACAAGAGCACAAAATGCGAATACACACCTTAAAAACTTACTTCTCAACACTCCTTTTGGACTAATTAATGAGGGATTTGCGACCGGATAAAAGTAGGGCGCATTCATCCGACGCAATTTGGGAGCACCCAAAGTTTTCAACCGATTTTTGTTTACACACCTTTATTCGATCTTCAACAATATCAAGTTGGAAATTAAATTTCTAAAAGCGCACGCTTTTTCTACTTTTGAAAAAAATCGAGAATGAGCGCCGAAACAATTTTAGAACTGAAAAACGCCAAAATTTATCAAGAAGAACAATTGATTCTAAGTGATGTGAATTGCACACTGCAAAAGGGTGAATTTGTTTATCTAATTGGCAAAACTGGGAGCGGAAAAAGCAGTCTTTTAAAAACCATTTACGGTGAGTTGCCTCTTACAGAGGGTGAAGGCATTGTGGCAGATTATGATTTAAGCACCCTTAAGCGAAATAAGATCCCCTATTTGAGGAGGCGTTTAGGGATAGTGTTTCAGGATTTTCAACTCTTATCGGATCGATCAGTCGACCACAACCTCGAGTTTGTATTGAAAGCCACCGGCTGGAAAAACAAAAAAGAAATTGCCGACAAAATCAAAGAAGTGCTCGATTTGGTGGGACTTGGAACCAAAGGATTTAAAATGCCACACCAGCTCAGCGGTGGTGAGCAACAAAGAGTAGCTATAGCTCGGGCCTTGCTCAACGATCCTGATTTAATATTGGCCGATGAGCCAACGGGTAACCTCGACCCCGAAACATCAAACAGAATTCTAAACCTTTTGATTGAAATAAGCCAAAGAGGAAATACCGTGCTTATTGCCACTCACGATTATTCCTTGATGGATAAATTTCACCAGCGTACGTTGACCTGTGAAGATGGCAAATTACTAGATTCGGCAGCATAATCGAGCCATGTATTCGATTCTAATTCCGGTATACAATTACGACGTTCGTGAGTTGGTTTCGAGTATTCATCTTCAAGCCGAAAAGCTCGATGTTCCATTTGAAATAATTGTGCTGGACGATGCATCTACAGATGCAATAGCCGCGAATAACCAACAGGTAGCGTCGATTCCTCAAACCACCTATGAAGTACTCCCCATGAATGTAGGTAGGGGAAGTATTCGAAAAAAGCTTGCCGAAAGAGCTCAATTTAATCGCTTGCTGTTTCTGGATTGTGATGTTCAAATAAACAACCCTCATTTTATAGCAAACTACCTTGATAACAAGGATGACCTAGTGGTGATTGGAGGGATAGCCTATCAAGATGCTCAACCTAATTCACCGAGGCACATGTTGAGGTGGCTCTACGGAACGCAACGTGAACAAAAGAGTGCCTTGGAAAGAAGTAAAATGCGATTTAGTCATTTTGTGGCCAGCAACATCATGATTGATCGAAAGGTATTCTTAGATATTCCGCTCGATGAAGAGATAAATGGATATGGACATGAAGATACCATGCTAGGACTTCGCATCATTGAAAAGGGTATTCAGATCAAACAAATCGACAATCCTGTAACTCATCTTGGATTAGATGATTCCCAAGCATTTTTAGAGAAATCACTTTCAGGCGTGAAAAACTTAGCGCGACTTTACAAAAGCAATTTAGTGGGTTCGCAATTAAAACTGATCAAAACTTACGAACGTTTAAACACCTTTGGCATTCGAAAATTGATACTAGCTGGCTTAAAACAGTGTATTCCATTTTTTGAACGCAACCTGCTCGGCCCAAAACCAAATCTTCGTTATTTCGATTTATGGAAATTGTACCACTTCGCTATTTCGTGCGAGTAAAAAGTTTTTGATAAACACCCAATAACACTTTCTCCTCGTTTTGCCAATTCACTTCTTGTCGGGCAAGCAAGGTATTTTCAAAAATTTTGGAGTAATACACGTCATCTTTGAGTAATCGATTTATAGAACTTGACAAGGTAAATGGGTCTAAATTATCGATCAAACTTGCTACTTCATAATGGGAATTAAACTCCTTATAGTCGGGATAGCTCATGGCTATCTGCGGAACACCTGAGTGGAAGTAATCAAAAAAACGGTTGGCCAAAGAATATTTATTGCTGAGGCCATCTGCTTCAAAAATAGTAAGACCAACCTTAGCTCGACGTGTATACTGAAGCAGTTCCGCCGGTTGTATATAACCTGCAAAAGTGATCTTGCTCTCCAATCCCAAAGATTTGGAAAGGATTTGAAGCTCATCAAAAATATCACCCATACCACAGATCATCAATTTTCCATCGATGTTTTCCATGGCTCGCACTACGTTGAACAAGCCACGTCCATAATTTACAGCACCTTGATAAAGCACCAATGGTTCATCTTTTTTTTGAGGTATTTCGCTACTTAGCACGGTTACATTTCTAACAATAGAAAATTTGGTTTTGTATTCTTTTTGGAACAAATCTGAATAACCATTAGAAACTGTGTAGGCCGCGTCTACATTGGGCACCGCGATTCTTTCAATCCATTTCCAAATCATCTTAACCAATGGCCGGCTCACCACCTCCTCCATTTCGGTGAAGTATTCGTGGGCGTCATACACAATAGGCTTTCTTCTCAGTTTTGCAACCAAATAAGCAGGTAACAAAGTATCGAGGTCTATTCCACATATAACATCGCTAGGTTGATTTAATAAAAAGAAAAACAAACGAATGTTGTATTCGGTGTAAAACAATTTACCTTTTTCGAAAATGCACTTGAGTCGCAATTGCTGGAAAGGCTCCTTGTTTAATGGCGGCGAATTTTTCTTCTTTCTACCAACCAAAAGAACGTCATATCCAGCTTTGGATAGGCTTCCGCATATTCGACGCATTCGCTGATCGAAAACCAAATCGGTAGTAACTGTAAGAACGATTTTTTTCATCAAAGAGAATGATACCAAGCGAGACTCAACGGAATAAGTTTGTTATTTACATTCAATGCTGGCGGCTCAAATGGAGGAAACCATGTGGCTCTGAAGTACCTCTTTTTTTTCTCCACCGTCCAATTATCGTCTATTACTCTAATGTTCTGTATTTCGTTTCTTGAATGAAAACCCACCCTCCGCACTTTAGCTAACTCCGATTGAGCTATTAAAGTGTAATGGCCAGAAACAATATTTTTTAATTCGGATTTAAACAAGGCAATGGAATGATCTACCGTAAGCCTGTGCAGTTCACTACTGAAACACTCTTTCGGAATTCTAAACCTCCGTTCGGCAATCACATCCCCCGCATCAATTTTAGCTTCTAAACGATGTAGTGTGGTTCCAAATTCATTCGCTTCATCGATTATAGCAAACGAAAACTGGTTACAACCTCGGTACTCTGGCACAGGGGCCATGTGGAGATTCACGGCCAATATTTTGGCTTTGGTGATCATCGCTTGGGTTAAAATGAGATGATATTGAATAGAAAAAATAAAATCGACTTCCTGCTGCTCAATAAGTTTCGCCATCTCCGAAAAAACAGGAATGTTATGCTGCTCGGCCACCGCCACCAAATCGTACTCTTGCCTATTAAGTTTTGATGAGTTTTCGAAAAGTGCCACCACTTCAAGGTTTAACTCTTGAGCTTTTTCCAATAAAAAAAGGAAGCAGTGGTATCCTACTTCCTTTCCTCCCATAAATATTACATTCTTCAATGGCTACCTTTTACCCAAGCAAAGGTAAACTGCATTTTGACTTTTCTTAGTTTATTACAATCTTCTCAGTAAATACTTCAACTCCTACTCCAATCTGCAGCACATAAACCCCAGCGGATTGATTGAGTACATCAAAAATAAATTCATTCAATCCTGTTTCTACTAGTTCGGTTTTGAGAAGGATTGGCTTCCCTAGATAATTGTAGATCGCCAAGGTAATTTCCATATCCCTATCCGACTCATAATAGAAGGTGAACCTACCATTCGTTGGGTTCGGATACACAAAGTAGTGGTTGCCGCAATTCTTTGTTCTCACGTCTATCGTTTCTTCTGCCGTGCAACCATCATTACTCACCACTTTCAAATGTGTGGAATGAATTCCATAAGTCAATGAATCAAAACGCATATAGTAGTTCGACCTAGAAGTATCGCCATTCCAGATATAATATTTCATGTCTGGCGCAGCCGTTAAGCTCAAACTATCTCCACTGCACAGCGAAAGTTTTCCAGCTACCTCCGTACTTGGTGTCGGGGCTACTTTGGCAATTGCCGTATCCCAACCAGTACATCCTTTGGCATCGGTATAGCTGTAGAATACTTCGTATTGGGACACTCGTTTTTTAACTAAAATCTGATTTGAAGGCTCACCACCAACCCAGTGCGTTCCTCCAGCAGGCTTTCCATAAAACAAAGGAATAGTTTTAGCCTTGCCTTCACATAAAAGTGGAATAGAATCAAGGCTAACCTCTGGTAGTGGTAAAACTCTCACTCTAAACGAATTGGTATCTCTACCACAACGACTCCCAATAGAATAATTCAAAAGAACGGTTCCAGCGACTAAATCTTTTCCGTTAAACAACGAATCGTTATAGACATTCGGCCCCGAATAGATACCTCCTAAAGGTAATCCTCCAGAAAGCTTGAATACTTCGGTACCTTGGCACAAATTATTTTCATTTGTGGCGAGCACCATTCTTAAAGTGTCCACCTCTACAAGCCTTTTGGCGCTATCCATACACCCTCGTAAGTTTACATAACTGTACTTTACTTGATAGTTTCCCCTACCAATAGCAGGATCGAATTTACCCGATGAAACTCCAGTACCTGAATATACTCCACCCAAAGGTTTTCCCTCGGTAAGTTGATAAACTCCTTTGTTGATGCACTGCAACGGAATAGAATCTAGAGTAACTGTTGGAAGGGTATCAATAGAAACCACTGTCGTTACGGAATCTTTACATCCATTCGCCTTTTGAAGGGTGTAGCTAATTAATGTATTTCCAGGGCCTACTAATGATGGATCTATATAATTGCCATTCACTATGGCTGCTCCATAATAATTACCTCCCAAAGGAATTCCATTGGTGAGTTTAGTAACAGGAGCGTTTGCACACATAGCGCCTAAAGTCAGTAGTTTGGCTTTGGGAGCCCCCTTTACTTTGATGATACCAAATGTGGAATCCACACAACCAAAGGCATTAGTAAAATCATAGCGTATTCTGAAATTTCCAGAATCAACCGGATTCAATAGCCCGGCAGTTACGTCCTTTCCAGAGTATATACCCCCAAGAGGTAACCCGTTATTAAGAACTAAACTGTCGTTGTCACAAATTGGAGATAATGCACTCATACTAACTGTGGTAATTGAATCAACTCGCACTTGCTCGAAGGTTGAATCTGAACACCCATAAGCATTCACCAACTTATATTTAACGCTGTCGATAACGTTTCCAATGCTACTTGGAGTGTAAACACCACTCACCACACCTCCACCAGAGTAAGTTCCTCCACTAGGTACTCCAGTATTCAATGCGATAGGATTGGAATTAGCGCAAATCGAATCCAATAAGGAGAACTGAACAGAAGTCACTGTATCAACTCGAATCGAATCTGTAGCAGTGTTCATACATCCGTTTCCACCCGTAACGGTATAAGTAATTCTCTGATATCCCTTTGGTGAAATGGTAGGATAAAAATGAACATTGTTTACAGTTGTACCTGTAAATGTTCCTCCGCTTGGTACCCCAATAAGTAAAAGTGAATCCGAGTTTTGGCAAACGCTATCTTGAATCGAGAAAGCAACGGCAGGAAGCGTATCTACTCCTATCGTTTGGTTTGCGGAATCAACACAACCTCTTCCATCTGTAAAAATATACCTCAACGAATGTGTACCTGTACCAGCTAGTGCTGAGCTAAAAACGGTATCATTTACCATTCCAGTACCTTTATATTTCCCACCTAATGGGCTACCTGCCCGCACCACAAATGAAGTACTTCCACTACATACACTAGCCAAAGTTCCAAATGTTACCGTAGGAACCGAATCTATTGTAAAATTTCGTGTAGCACTATCAGTACAAGTATTAGCATCTGTGTATATGTAAGCTATGGAATGAATACCTTTTCCAATTGCGGAGGGATTAACCGTTGTTACAGTAGCGTGGTTCATTCGATAAGTTCCACCTGTTGGCAGCCCTCCCGAAAGATTAAAAGTTGGAGAGTTAGCACAACGATCTGAAATTGGAGCAAACGAAACAGTGGGTTGAGTGTGAACCAAAATAGTTTTACTAGTGGTATCAGAGCAATTGTTTATATCGGTGTATTCATAAGTAATTTTATGAGTTCCTGCTCCAGCCGTTGAGGGATAAAACATTCCCGAACTAACTCCTGTACCCGAATAAACACCACCAGAAGGCGCCCCTCCGGATAATAAGAGACCTGGACTTCCCGCACAAATAGAATTTAATGCGGTCATTGATACTGTTGGAAGTCCGTTTACGACCTGAACACTGGTGTCTGAATCGCTACACCCATTGCCATCTGTGTAAGTAAAAGCTATTTTATGAGACCCAATTCCTGCCACTGAGGGAGTAAATACGCCACTTGTAACACCGCTTCCACTATAGCTTCCACCCGTAGGCGTTCCACCACTTAAATTAAACCCTGCCTGATTAATACATACTGCACTCAATACACTGAAAGTAACTGTTGGAAGTGTATCTACTGTGATCGTTTTGCTTGCGCTATCGGTACAGCTATTGGCATTGGTGTGTTTGTAGGTAATCGTATGGGTGCCTACT
>JAGQYO010000015.1:15139-58924 GCA_020435995.1 Flavobacteriales bacterium
CCCGGAGTGGGGCTGCCTCCACTTAGTGCTACCAAGCCATTGTCGATACATACTGATGTCAGGTTGTTCATGCTTACCGTAGGTTGTGCATGGACTACTTGTGTTTGTGTTGCTGTATTCGAACAGCTATTACCATCGGTATAGCTATAGCTTATCGTGTGGCTTCCTGCTCCTGCGGTTGATGGGTTGAAGTTACCTGAACTTACGCCTGTGCCTGTGTAGGTTCCGCCGGCTGGACTGCCTCCTGATAGTGCAAAGCTCGGACTGCCTGCGCATACTGCCGTTAGGGATGCTAATGTTACCGTGGGTTGTGCATTTACAGTTATCGTTTTGCTAGCACTGTTGCTGCAACTGTTGCCATCGGTGTAGCTGTAAGTTATGGTGTGGGTGCCTACTCCGGCTGTGGCAGGGTTGAAGCTTGTGCCTGTTACGCCTGTTCCACTATATGTTCCACCGGCTGGACTGCCACCCGTTAGGGTAATCGAACTGGCGTTTACACATACTGAACTGAGGTTGCTTAGCGATACTACTGGCAATGCATGGACTGTGATCGTTTTGCTTGCGCTATCGGTACAGCTATTAGCATTGGTGTGTTTGTAGGTAATCGTATGGGTGCCTACTCCGGCTGTTGCTGGGTTGAAGTTTGTGCCTGTTACGCCTGTGCCTGTGTAGGTTCCCGGAGTGGGGCTGCCTCCACTTAGTGCTACCAAGCCATTGTCGATACATACTGATGTCAGGTTGTTCATGCTTACGGCTGGCGCGGCATTAACAACTATATTCTTGCTAGCAGTGTCTTTACATCCATTTGCATCTGTATAGGTATAGTTAATGGTGTGGCTTCCTGCTCCCGCTCCACTTGGGCTAAAAGAACCTGAAGATATATTGTTTCCAAAATAAGAGCCGCCACTTGGGTTACCACCAGACAAAGTAAAGTTGGAGCTATTGGAACATATAGCTGCAAATGCACCCAACGAAACTATTGGTTGTGCATTTACAGTTATGGTTTTTGATGCCGTATCGGATCCACAAAAATTACTTACTGCATATTTTATAGTGTACACACCTGCTCCAACAGAACTAGGATTAAAGGTAGTAACCGCACTGTTGTTATACAGGTATGTTCCACCTGCTGGACTTCCGCCGCTCAAAGTAAATACACCATCATTGGCACATCTTGCTGAAAACGCCGATAAAGTAGCGACAGGAACAGGGTCAACTTCTACAGTAGTTGACGCCGTATCTGAACAAGTACCATTGGATTTTGTGTAATAAACTGAATGGGTACCCGCTCCAGCGATAAAGGGATAAAAATTAGTTCCAATCACTGCAGAACCAAAATAAGAACCGCCAGCCGGCGAACCATAAGTACTAAGTGATACCGGACTAAAATTAGAAGCACATTGTTTTGGAATAGACGATAAGGATAATGTGGGAGTTGATAATACTGTAATGGTTTGGGTAGCGGTATCAGAACATCCTAAATTGGTAGCAATATAGCCAATGGTATGTGTGCCTGCTCCTGCAACACTCGGATAAAACTTGTTGGCAGAAACTCCTGTACCAATGTAGGTTCCTCCTGTAGGAAAGCCCCCCGCTAAGTTGAATGGAGCTGCGTTTTCACATACAGAACTTAATGCTGCGAAAAAAGCTTGGACTCCACCCACCGAAATGTTCTTATTGGAAGAATCAGTACAGCTATTGGTATCGGTATAAACATAATTGATATTAAACGAACCCACACCAGATGTAGTGGCACTAAAAATCGTGTCATTCTTTATTCCTATACCCTTGTAAATACCTCCTTGCGGATTTCCTTGTGTAAGCCTAAAATCAGGTTGACCAGCACAAGTAGTAGGGAAATTAGAAATGGTAACATTAGGAAGTGGGTTTATTTTGACTCTGATTACCTTGGAAGTATCCAAGCAGCCTTCATCTGAAATAGCCACCCGATAGTCGTCTGTTGCATAGGCTTTAAAGGTAGTATCGGTAGCTTGATAAATTCCGAAACCACCTCTAAGCCAGCGATATTCCAGGTTAGGATCATTATTAGACCACAATTTTATGCTGTCACCCAAACATGCACTTGTGCTATTTCCTACAAAGATTTTAGCCTTTTCCGCTTCACTGCAATCGGCGAGTTTTAAAATATATGCATCGGTTAATCCTCCAAATCCTGAAGGGCCCTGCCATACTGTGTTTTCAAAAACCAAAGGTGGGCTACCTATACCAGTAATATAGATGTTCTTTGAAGTATCTAATGCGATGCCATTTCCATTGTTGTAATACCAAGTACCTGAGGACACTCCTCCAACGGTCCAAATAAACTTACCAGAAGAGTCTATCAAGGATGAAAATATCCCACGATTCCAATAACTCGCAGAACGCGCAATGGTATCCTCTCCAAATTTTGATTTTGACCCGCCAAATTCACCCGTAACTCCTACGTTACCTTTTTGATCTATTTCAACACCATAAATGTTATCATTTTGGGAATAAGTTCCCGTGAAACCACCAACGGATTTGCCCCACACAAAATTTCCGCTAGAATTTAGTCGGATAATAAAAGCGTCAGCGCTGTTACCCGCTCCTGTATTGTTTGCTAATGACGAGGTTCCAATGGTCAATGTCCCATAAGACCTTCCAGCAATATAAACATTGTTGAATTTATCTACCGCAATACCGTTTAGTTCTTGCGTGCTCGACCCAGATACTCCTTTCAACCAAAGTACACTATTAGTCGGGCTTATTTTAGCTATATATCCATCATAGCCAGATCCATATATAGTTGTAGATCCAAGGGTGATGCTCCCAAAAAACCTCCCTGCTAAATAGGCGTTCCCTGCGGTATCAATTGTAACATTTGGCGAATAAAAATTAGAATTGCTCCCAGAAACATTTCTTACCCACTGTTGGGTTCCTGCATTATTATATCTAACCAGAAAGTGCCCATAACCACTTGTTGTTGTAGAAATCGATGTTGTGCCAAAGGTCGCGGTATTCTGAAATATACCACTCACAACTACATCGCCACTTTCATTTACGTCAACCTTTGGGTTATATAAGTTAGAATAATAATAAAAATAGGTTGTGCTCAATGAAGCTGTTCTAAGCCACTGAATAGTTCCAGATGTATCAAATTTTGCTACAAATAAATTATAACCAGAAGTCGGGTTTGGTGCGCTAATATTTCCAAACTTAGCGTTTCCCGCACCGTATAATCCAACAACGACAAACGCAGTATCTCCAATCATTTCGATATCCGACGCCACATCATTTACAGAACCACCTAATGAAATAGACCATAGTTGCTTGCCTTTTACATCATGTTTTACTACGTATCCATCGAATCCGTAAGTTGATCCATTCGCTTTTATCGTATCGTTTCCCCAGATTGGAAGGGGTTGATAGCTTGCATAATTTCCTACCGATCCACAACTATAGGAATATCCATTCTGATCAACAGCAATTCCATTGCCTGAATCATAATAGCCACCTCCACCAAACTTGACCCAATCCACTTGTTGAGCAGATAATCCCGTAAAAAACAACAAACCTAAAATCGAGAGTAGAAACCTAATTCCCATATTAATGTCTTAAAATTTGATCAACGTACAAAGATAGCAAGTGCTTTATCATTCTATCTTTTTTCGTCAAATGGAAAGACGGCTAAATTAGAGTAAAGGTTGGTCTTCGTGGACTTTAATTTACGAATAGCCTCATTCACATCAAAAAGAATTGTTTCTTTTGAAGTTCAATAATTGAAGGCGCAATTTGATGAAGAAAATTCTCATTACTGGTGGAGCAGGCTACATAGGTTCACATACTATTTTAGAAATACTCGAAAACACAAACTGGGAAGTCGTTTCTGCCGACAATTTTCTGAATTCAAGTGCAAGCACATTTGATCGAATCGAAAAAATTTCAGGAAAAAGGATTAGAAATTACAATGTTGATTTAAGGAATCTCATTTCTACAAAAAAGATCTTCGAAGCGGAAGGAAAAATTGATGGGGTTATACATTTTGCAGCTTTAAAAGCGGTAGGAGAATCCGTTGAAAGACCGCTCTGGTACTACGATAACAATTTCAATAGCCTCTTGAGCATCTTAAGATGCTGTCGTGATTTTAATGTACCTGATTTAATTTTTTCTTCCTCTTGCTCTATTTACGGCAACGTAGATCACCTGCCAGTGGATGAAAATACGGCCTTGGGAGAAGCCGAATCACCTTATGCTCATACCAAAGCTGTGGGTGAAGACATGCTCAGGCATTTCGTTAAAACAAGCCCTACACGTGTTATCTCATTAAGATATTTTAATCCTGTTGGGGCCCATAAAACAGGTCAAATAGGAGAAAATCCGATCAACAAACCCAACAATCTTGTGCCAGTAATAACCCAAACTGCTGCGGGAATAAATGAAAAAATGTGGGTGCATGGAAATGATTACAAAACACGAGATGGTTCATGCATTCGCGATTACATACACGTAACCGACATTGCTGATGCTCATATTAAAGCATTGCAATACCTTCAGGGGAATAAAAATTCGCAACCTATCGAATTTTATAACCTTGGAACGGGAAACGGTATTAGTGTATTAGAAGCTATTGATATGTTTGAGGAGATTTCGGGTCTGAAACTCAACTTTGAAATGGGTCCCAGAAGGCCTGGCGATGTGGAGGCAATTTATAGTGACTCTACCTTAGCAAAAAATAGACTTGGGTGGGAAACCAAGTTTGGCCTAAAAGAAATGATGCAAACTGCCTGGAAATGGCAACAGGAAATATCATCCAAATAAAAAAAATTCAATGACTAAAATATTAATTACTGGCGGCGCCGGGTTTATACCAGGTTCATTAGCTGCCGAATTGGCTAAAAACCCAGATTACTTCATCGTTATAGTCGATAACTTTCTTACGGGTAAGAAAAAAAACATCCCAAAAGGCAAGAATATTCGTTTTATCAAATGTGACGTGAATGACTACCTCGACATTGCTCCAGTAATGACTTCGCATCGCTTCGATTTCGTATTTCATTATGCCGCCGTGGTAGGAGTAAAACGCACCTTAGCCAATCCCACACTCGTTCTTCACGATTTACAAGGCATAAAAAATATTCTAAGGTTGTGCAAAAACACTGGGGTGAGAAGGGTGTTTTACTCTTCGAGTTCTGAAGTTTATGGAGAGCCCGTCGAAATGCCTCAACACGAGCAAACAACCCCGCTCAATTCTAGACTTCCCTACGCCATTGTAAAAAATGCAGGTGAGGCTTTTTGTAAGGCATTTCAAGATGAGTTTGATTTAGACTACACCATTTTCAGATTCTTTAATACTTATGGCCCCTTGCAAAGTACCGACTTTGTTATGTCAAGATTTTTAAGAGCAGCTTCGAGAAATGAGGCCATCACCATCTATGGCGACGGGTTGCAAACAAGAACCTTCTGCTATATCAGCGATAACTTAGAGGCGACTATTTCTTGCTTAGAAAAGGACCTATTCGTGAATGACGTTATCAATATGGGAAACGACCAACAGACTCACATAGTTGATTTAGCCAAACTCCTGATAAAAAAGACAAAATCGAAATCCAAACTTGAGTTTCTTCCACCATTGGCCGAAGGAGACATGAAAAGAAGGCAACCTGATATCACCAAAATGAAGAAGGTACTGAACCGAGAACTGATATCCTTGGAGGACGGTATTGATCTCCTACTCGAAAAAATTAAATTCTAAGAATGATGGTATGGCTCACCTCGCATGATGGTGAATGCCCGATAAATTTGCTCCACCAAAAACAACCTGGCCATTTGATGCGAAAATGTCATTTTGGAAAGCGCAATTTCTTCTGTTGCCTTTTCATGTAATTCTTGATCAAAGCCATAGGCGCCTCCAATTACAAAAAGCATGTCGGTATTGTGGTGGCTAACCATTTTTTCCAAGTGAATAGAAAATTTTTCACTCGTAAACTGCTTGCCATTTTCATCCAATAAAACCAACCTATCATTTGGTTTTAGTTCTTTTAAGATAAGTTCCTTTTCGGCTCTTTTTACTTCCTCAACGCTCAGTTTATTGGTTTTTTTAAGGGCCTCCTTTTCTATCCAGTCCACTTGAATGTAATGCTTTAGACGTTTTAAATAAACATCAACACCTTCTTTCAAATAAGAATCACTGGTTTTGCCGATACTTACTATTTTCAATTTCATAAGGGAGAAGAAATCTCCCAAAAGTAAAACAATACTTTTGCCTCAAATTGAACGCCCGATGATGAATCGCTCAGTAGAAGAACATATCAAATATTCGTTGGAGGAAGATATAGGAACAGAAGACCATTCTGCGGCTGCTTGTATTCCTGAAAACTCAGTATCTGCAGCCCAACTTATTATTAAACAAGATGGCGTTTTGTCAGGTATTTCAGTTGCTAAAAAGGTATTCGAAATCTTGGATTCTGACATTCAATTTGATGTATTGATTGAAGATGGCACACCTATACGGTACGGGCAAATTGCTTTTAAAATCAAGGGCCGAGCGCGAAATCTTTTGAAAGGAGAACGACTGGCGCTCAATTACCTTCAGCGAATGAGTGGAATAGCTACCACTACTCAGAAATATGTAAAGGCCATAAGTGGTACAAGCACTAAAATATTGGACACGCGAAAAACGAGTCCTGGGTTGCGAATTTTTGAAAAATCTGCCGTACTTCATGGCGGTGGATACAACCACCGAATGGGCCTTTATGATATGATTATGATTAAAGACAACCACATCGATTTTGCTGGTGGGATAAATGAGGCGATGGATGCAGTAGCCCGCTACCAAACAGAAAATGGATTGAACCTAGCCGTAGAAGTGGAAGCTCGAGACTTAAATGAGGTAGAACAAATCTTGAAAAACGGGAAGGCAACTCGAATTATGTTCGACAATTTCGATTATGCTCATACCCAAAAGGGCGTTGACCTAGTGGACAGGACCATGGAAACTGAATCGAGCGGTGGAATCACCTTGGAAACCATTAGGGGATACGCGGAATGTGGTGTAGATTTCATTTCGGTGGGTGCACTTACACATCAAATTCAATCACTCGACATGAGTCTAAAAGCCATATAATGTCTTTCAAAAAGATATTACATAAGCAACTTAAACAAGTTGTTGGGTACTCCAAAAAAATCACCTTTCCGGGTTTCAATAAAGCTTCATTGTATGATGTACTCAAATTTTTATTTGACAGTATCATAAATGGGGATATTCTCAACCGATCAGCATCGATGGCCTTCAGTTTTTTTTTGGCACTGTTTCCAGCCATTATCTTTCTTTTTTCTCTAATCCCCTACATTCCGGTGGATGATTTTCAGGCTAACTTGCTCCTCCAAATACAACTGGTGTTGCCCGGCCCAGCTTATGTTTTTGCCCAGCAAACCATTGAAGAGTTGGTTACCAATTCACGCCTCGATTTATTATCGTTCGGTTTTTTGGCCAGTATATTCTTCGCTTCCAACGGGGTAAATGCGATGATCGACAACTTCAACAACTCTATTCATGTGGTAAAAAGGAGATCCATTCTAAGCATGAGACTCACATCCATCTATTTGATATTTATGCTGGGCACGCTCATAATTATCAGTATTGTTTTGCTCCTGTTTGGAACGAAAATCATATCGCTTCTTGGCTCTTACGATCTCATTCAACCTGCAACGAAAATTATGTTGTTGTTTGTCAATTGGATTATTACCATAGGCTTTATCTACTTCAGCGTTTCGTTTTTCTACTACTACGGCCCCAACAAAAGAAGCAGATGGAGGTTTTTAAGTGCTGGTTCATCCCTGGCCACATTTCTTATTATTTCGGTTTCAGTCATTTTTGGCGAATACGTCAATCAGTTTGGAACCTATAATAAAATCTATGGGTCGATAGGTGCCATGATGGTTATCCTACTCTGGATTTATTTTAATTGCGTGGTGCTAATTTTGGGGTTTGAACTCAACGTGAGTTTGAAGAAGGTCAATTCAATTACTTTGAATTAAAACTTCTGTACAACTCTTTTCATCAGTATTTCATGAAATTAGAATAGGAAGCTAGCAACGTTACAATCCTCTCAAAAATTCCATTCTGGAGTTAAACTTTACCATGTGAGGTGAATCGCTGGCAACGGAATAAAATTCGTGACCCTTTTCTTTCTCCGATTCTTTTAATAAAGACAAATACTCTTCACCTTCAAAGGCCCGCTCGGTACGCCAAATTCTATAATCAAATCGACCCCGATCATCCAACGATTTCTGAATTTGAATTTTAGGGCTGTCTTTTTCAACCGACGACAAAATGTCTGAGTTGATTACCTGAAGCCAGTGAAATACTTTTTCTTCAGATAGGTTTTCCAATATTTCCTCAATTTTACCCACCTTGTTGGTAAACCCAATGAGTCTCATTTCTTTTAGCCAGGGTGCAAACGAATGAAATGGGTATCCTTTATACTCGTTTGGTTTTAAACTATCATTGGGCGTAAATTCAATTGGCTCATCGCCCAAATGGATTCGTGTAATGGATCGTGATTCGCCTATTAACCAAGCTTCCTCTCTTTTCACTGTATCAGGTAGTAAAAAAGCGCTTTCACCGTCCCTCCAGCAAATTGAAATTTCAGTAGGGGATTCCGCCACTGTTTTATTCCATCGCTCTGCTTCATAGAAATGTATTCCCTCCAAAAAACCTTTGGTAAGCGGGCCATAAAAGGGCAAGCATTGTAAGTTACTTCCGAGCACTCCTCTCAAAATATAGGGTTGCGTGGGAATTCGTTCCTTTGCTTCGGGCGAAAATCGTTCGGGGTTTACAAACGTTCCTTTTACACCATTTTTATGCAACACATACACCTGTTCGCTATTGAGCATAAATTCAGGCGGTAAATAATAGTCTGGAACTTTTCCAAAGAGTTTTTCAGTAGTCCTTATGCCAAATTCAAGATTTTTTTCGAACCCGTATCTGTTGCGCAACAGCGCATTATCATGAGCAAAAGGCCGAAGGATTAGCTCAAAAATTGAAGGGTTGGCTTTAATAAGTTCAATGCTTTCAGGGTTGAATTGGGCAATGTCGCTCAGTGTTGCACCAGGAATTCCCAGCGATACTCTTTTATCGAGCTCAACATATAATTTGAGCCACTGGTAGAATACAGAATTTGGTCCCCCTTTAAGCGAATCAAACCAATGGCTGCACTCTAAACACGATGCATCAGCATTGAAGTTTACTATGTCGATAACCTTATTACCCATTATTTGATAGCCCTTTTAAAGTTTGGAGAAACTTCTAAAAATTCGTTGAAAATTCCTGGCAAAATTGGTATTCCAGTTTCAAGCCTAATCGCCATTGTCTTCTTTTCTGGGTCTCCGGGCGCCATCACCTCTTGACCTTCAAGTGTCGGCATTTTTCGAATGCGATCTACCATGTCTTGCATGTTTTCTACAAACGTGTTCAAAGGCAAAAACTTGGTTGGGTCTATTACCATAAAAAAATGTCCCACTTTTCTTTTCGCCTCTATGGGTGAATCATACATTGCCATAAGGTCCTTGCTGATAAAACCATTGGCCAATATGGCGCAAAACACGTCTACCATCATACCCAAACCAAATCCTTTGTAATCACCGGCTGGGGCCAAACTTCTTGCAATATGTGGGTCTGTTGTAGGTTGGCCTTCAGCATCAAAAGCCCAATGATCGGGAATGCTGGCATCCTCCCTTCGGTAGTTTTTTATTTTATTCCACGACACAAGCGATGTAGCCATATCCAAGCAAAATGGCTCTTCGTTTTTAAGTGGAGTGGTAAAACAAATAGGATTGGTTCCGAAAAACGCCTTGGTACTTCCAGTGGCTTTAACTAGCGCATCAGCATTGGTAAACGCCATACCAATCATGTTGCGCTCAGCGGCTTGCAATGCGAAATAAGCTGCGGCTCCAAAATGGGTGGAGTTGCGCACACTCACAGCAGCCATGCCCGTTTCAGCGGCCAAGTCGCAGGCTTTGTTAATTGCATCAGAGCCTACATGATGGCCAAACGCATCGATTGCATCTATATATCCAACAGAAGGGGCGGTTTGGGTAAATGTAAACGGAGGATTGTTATTGATTCTACCAGCATCTACTGCCCTACAATAATGTGGAAACAAATGAATACCATGAGAATCCACACCCCTAAGCGAAGTCTGGATCATGGAGGAAGTAACATGATGAACGGCAGGTTCACATACGTTTTTTGAAGAAAATGCATGTGCCATTTCTTCTTTTAAGATCTGATGATCGAGATGAATTATTTCCATTTTATTTCTTCAATTTCTGGAACATTAACCCATGCTCCATTTTTATTTAAACTTTGATTTACAGCATCAATCACGGCGGTAGAAACCAAGGAACTTAGTAGATCAGGTCTTGTTTTACCTAGTTTTTCGCTTGTAGTTTTACCATTGTTTAGGTCTACAATATCCGTTAAAAATTGAGCTATACTTTTATGTCCATATCCTTGGAACTGAATAAGACCATCGGCATCAGCCAAATATTCAGAAAAGTATGGATTCAATTGCTGGATACCCTCTGATTCGGACACGAACTCCACTCCTCTGTTTTTCTGGTCTATTTCTAACCGTCCTTTGGTACCCACTACCTTATACCGCTGGTCCGACATAGCCGAAGAAGTATTTGGATCAATCCAGTTGGTGTTGAAATTCGAAACCACCCTGCTGCCATCGGAAGGATTTTCCCACTCCAACATCACATGAACCGAATCCCAGCTTTCAACTCCTTTTTCCCGCAACACTCCATTAGTTCCGAGTGCGCTGCATCTCAGCGGTTTGTAGCCTGTGAGGAAGTAAAACAAATCGACGTAATGAACTCCCAAATATTGAAAGATGTTGGATTTATCAGACCATCCCTTAAACGTTTCCAAAGGAATGGAAATACGCTGGCTGTAACCCACCTCGTAATAAAGCACTTGGCCCAATTTCCCCTCTTGAATATATCTTCTGGTAATTAAATTGGTTTCATCCCACCGTTTGTGAAATTCCACCGCAGCGTACGTATCAGTAGCCTTTTGAGCGTTCAACAGTTCAACACCTTCATTCAAAGTGGGTGTTAAAGGTTTTACCACAAGCGACTTAACTCCATTATCCAGCAAAGCCTTGGTGTATTGAAAATGCAAATGATCGGGTATGGAAACGATGGCACAATCAAATTTATTTGCGCTCAAATAATTGGTGAGTTCCGCCGGAGAAGCCAACGATTGATAATTTGCCTTCAGGTTTGAACCTATGGTCTTGTTAATTCGAGCAACAGACTCTGCCACCACTGAAGCATTATTCTGGCTCCTAGCCACAACTGTAACTTGCTCAACATTAGCGCTTTTTGAATACTGTGCGATGGAAGATAGAATCGTTCCGGTGCCTGTATTGTTTCGGCCAGTGACGTACATTCCGGCCCCTATGATAAGTATTTTCACTCCCTAATTTTGGGGGCTAAAATACAATAAATGAAAACCGAGAAGTTGACCTATTTGAATACACTTCGCGCAATAAGTAAGTCGCGCTCCGAATCAATATCAATAACTTCATCGGGATTCATGATGTAGGGAAAAAGTTTAGATCCGGTCATCGATTCTAAGTCGTAAATCGTGGATGGTTTGGTTACGTCAATCACACAATTGTAAAAATACATGGGAGGCAAATCTTGTCTTCTAAGCAGAAATGGCTCGGGGTGTTTGTGCTTCATGATGGGGTCGAGGTAGCCATCTTTATCTATTTCAAAAGTTCGGT
Source organism: Flavobacteriales bacterium (assembly GCA_020435995.1). Classification (GTDB taxonomy): domain Bacteria; phylum Bacteroidota; class Bacteroidia; order Flavobacteriales_G; family Salibacteraceae; genus JAGQYO01. The sequence goes on from JAGQYO010000015.1 coordinate 26,917, forward strand.
ACGGGTGCATATTAGGTTCCGAAACAGACCTAACCGAATGCGCTTCGGGGTGCATGAGCAATAATTCAACAGCTTCATCAATCCACTCCGGCTTTCTATAAGGAGCGGTAGGTCGCAAATGCACCACAATATCCGATTCGAAATTTTCATTTTCACGAAGCCAGTCAAGCGCATGTTTAAATACTGGATAATCCAATACGTGGTCTTCGGCCAATTCGGCGGGGCGAAGGAAGGGCACCTCGGCGCCATATTTTCGGCTAACTTCAGCTATTTCTTCATCGTCGGTGGATACAATCACACGTGTAACTATTTCGCTTTCTAAGGCATGAATAATAGAATGCGCAACCAGGGGCTTTCCTTGAAAGTCAACAAGGTTTTTTCTTTTAATTCCCTTTGATCCGCCTCGTGCGGGTATGATAGCAACCGTGTTCATGTTATACTTCTACGTTTAACCACTCCGCAAAAGCCTTTAAACCTTCTTCGATGGAAGTGGTGGGTTGGTAATTCAATAATTTTTGAGCTTTGGCAATATTGGCATAAGTGATATCCACATCACCGGGTTGCATGGGCATGGGTTCAATTTTGGCTTCTTTTCCAAGGGTCGCTTCAATAGCCGCAATCAATTCATTCAGTTTTACTGGGCTGTTGTTTCCCAAATTGATCACCTCAAAACATGGCGAATGCCCCAATACATAATCCATTGAAGAAATTACTCCCGAAACTATATCGTTGATAAAAGTATAATCGCGAGCTGTGCTCCCGTCGCCAAACATTTGAATAGGTTCGCCGTTCGATATTTTTTTTATGAATTTATGGATCGCTAAATCTGGCCTTTGACGAGGGCCATACACAGTAAAAAATCGAAGGTTTACAATGTCAATTTTTTCGAGATGGTGGTAAGTGAAATTCATCATTTCGCAGCCTCTTTTGGTAAACGCATACGGAGAAATGGGCTGATCTAAGGACTCGGTTTCGGTAAAAGGAATATTTGGGCAATTGCCATATACCGAACTTGAGGATGCAAAAACCATTTTTTTAATTTCCCTTTGCTTCAATAGCTCTAGTAAGTTGTTGGTACCCGTATAGTTTGCATCGATATATGCCTTGGGGTTTTCTATTGAGGGTCTAACGCCTGCTTTGGCCCCTAGATGAATCAATACATCAAATAAAGGAAGGTGTTGAAGTTTTGCTTTATCCTTAAAAAAATCGATTTCATAAAAATCAAATTTTTCATGTTGTAAGCTTAATTGGAGATTTTCTTCCTTTACCGTTCGGTTATAGAATGGATCAAAATTGTCAATTCCAATAACCGAATGACCCATTGCCAAGAGTCTTTCACTCACATGAGAACCAATAAATCCAGCTGCTCCGGTTAATAGAATTCGCATAAATACCTTTGAATTTTAAAGCGCGCGAAGATAAAGGAAAAGGCAGATAAAGGAGAGTAAAAAAGTGTCTTGGGTTTTGAGTTGAAATGAAATTGTTCTTGAGGTACCTAAAGCCTTGGACTCGCAATTTCACTAAGTTGAACTTCCAACTAGCACAAGCGGAAATCTAAGAGTTGTAGGGCTTCCCTTTAAATTGAATTTAGAGGCCTACTTGATAATAAATTTCTCAATAAAAGTCTCACCATCAAGGGTGATTTTTACAACATATACTCCAGCTCCATCGTCCATAAACACATTGTAATAATTGCTCCCAGCTTTTAATTCCAAGGTTCTTTTTCGAATGGCCTGGCCCAAACTTCCAGTAATTTCCAGATCCACCTCTTTTTCACTTTGAGAAAGAATCACGATGTTAAATTGTCCATTGTTAGGATTAGGCCAAAGACGAAACGGTTTTCCGCAATTGGATACAGTTACATCTGTTGTTACACTACCCGAACATCCACTAGAATCCACAACCTTTAAGTCAAAAGACTTGGTACCGTATGGCAATTTTGGTGGAATAATTACATATCGGTTGTTTGCCGTATCTGAATTCCAATAGTAATATTTGAAGGTTTCCTCGCTCTGCAAGCGTAAAGTGTCAGTTGAACAAATCGTCGTTTTGCCACTAATTGTAGGGTTCGGGGTTTGGTAAACCTCCACCATAAGAGAGTCAGCTCCAGTACAGCCTTCGTTGGAAACCAAGATATAATTTACCTTATTATTTCTTGGAACCCTTAAATCAATTCTATCGCTGTTCGTGTGATTAACTAAATAGGTTCCTCCTACAGGTTTGGCAATGTTTAATACAATAGAACTATCGTAAGAACATAGAACTGGCAATGAATCAAATGTAATTTCAGGAATTTGGTAAATTAAATACGGCGCGCTCATAGTATCTGATCCGCAATGATTTGTGATTGAATAATACAATGTATTTGCCCCTGCCAATCTAGACGAAGAGACCAGAACAGAATCGAAGTAAACATTTGTTCCAAAATATTTTCCACCGAGAGGAAATCCTCCTTTAAGTATTATTGAATCACCATTGCCGCAAAAATTAGATGTGCTTAACGAGTCAACTTTAAGAATACTATCGACACTTAACAATTTAGTTACACTATCCATGCAGCCTTTAGTACTTGTAAATTGATAGGTAATTTGATAAGATCCATAACCCGTAGATGGTGAAAAAATTGAATCATTTGACACACCCACTCCGGAATATATTCCACCCGATGGGCTACCCTCCTTTAAAAGATAATCGGATTGATGTTTACACAAAATTGGGAAAGAGCCGAGAATAGGGGTCACCACTGAATCAATCCGAACCTTGTGAACAATAGAGTCTTTACAGCCATTTGTGCTTTTAAACATATAGCTTAAGACAGTTGTGTCAGAAACAAGCATGCTAGCTCGAAAGAGAGTATCGTTAACCACTCCGTTTCCGAAGTACTTTCCACCTGATGGTGAACCCACTTTTAAAACAAAGTCAGGTGTGTTCCTACAAACTACCCCTAACGAAGAGATATTTACCAATGGAGTTTGAAGTACCACAACAGTGTCGCTAATGGAGTCTGTGCAAGCGTGTGAATCGGTAAATTGATATTGAATGTGGTGTGTGCCAATTGTACCTTTTGGGTTAAACACGCTACCCGAAACATACATTCCACTATAAATGCCTCCTGATGGAATCCCATGATTCAAGTTCAAGCTATCCGAACTACAAATTGACCCAAATGACAATAATCTTAAAACTGGGACCGTATCAACCCTTACTGCCTGAAAAGTAGAATCTGAACATCCAAATTGATTGGTATAAATATATCGAACTGTATCAAAACCCAGTGATAGTGCATTTGGCTGATAAGCACTTCCAAAAACCCCATTTCCTCTGAAATGGCCACCCAATGGAGAGCCCGAAAGCTGCGTTGATGCCGAGTTTTGACAAATGGAATCTAAAAATAAAAACGTTGGGTTTGTGATCGAGTCTACCCTAATCGAATCATATTTCGTTTCAACACAACCATTGCCTCCTGTGTAGGTGTACAATATTGTTTTCATTCCTAGGCCAGCCAAGGTGGGTACAAAGTAGTTACCTCGAATACCAATTCCTGATAAAACGCCCCCAATTGGTGAGCCTGTTAATAGAACTGAATCCGCATTTATACAAATACTATCCCCTCCCATATTAAAGGTGACTATTGGTAAAGAATCAACATAGATGGTTTGATTTACAGAATCTTTGCATCCATGAGAATTGCTTAAAACGTATTTTATTACATTGATTCCGAGTGCTCCCAAACTTGGATTGAACAAAGAATCATTGACTACACCCGCCGCATAATACCGCCCTCCTGTTGGCTGCCCATAATTGATATTAACCGGATTTGAATTCACACACACATTTGAAATACTTGAATAGGATACCAATGTGACTGAATCTAATTTCAAGATTCTTTGAAGACTATCGGCGCATCCTTTTCCATCTGTGAAAATGTATCGAATATTATGACTTCCTAAAGCTTGATTAGCAGGGTTAAAACCAGAAGCCATATTGCTATTCAACTTATAAATACCGCCAATTGGGGTACCTCCACTAAAGGTAATGCTATCCGAGTTTGCACAAATTGAATCAATCATTGTAAAGCTAACAAGTGGCACCGAATCCACTACAATGATTTTGCTTACCGTATCTGAACAACCATTGCCATCGGTATATCGATAATTTATGGAATGACTGCCTGCCCCGGCTGCGGCTGGATTGAACTTGCCTGCACTGATATGGCTCCCAAAATAGCTTCCACCACTTGGACTTCCACCGCTTAAGCTCAGCAGACCTGCATTGCTGCATATTGGGCTTGGATTGGTGAGTGTTACGATGGGTTGAGGTCTAATTATCAGATTTTTAGTTGTCGAATCGGACATACATCCATTCGTAAATTTATACTTAACCGAATGAGTCCCTACTCCTAACGATGCTGGATTTATTACCACCATAGGTACGCCATTTACGTAATATGTTCCACCTGCCGGTAATCCGCCAAATACAGGAAAGGAAGGGTCTGTTGAACAAACGCTAGGGTAACTAGAAAGGCTAATTACAAAAGTTGTATCAACCTGAATGAATATGTCGGCGGTATCTGAACATCCCAAACTGTCTACCTTTAAATAAACCTTGTGATTTCCGGTGCCAACTATGGTTGGATAAAACCGATTTGAAAATACGGTTGGGCCAAAAAATGTGCCTGACGAATGACTGCTGTAAGGAGCAAGGTTGATCCAAAAAGTAGAGACACATTGTGGAGGAATAGCAGAAATAGAAGCACTGGGTCTTTGGGAAACTACAATAACGGAAGTATCTGAAGCAGAGCAAGCGTTGAGATCGGTGTATGTATAAGTAATCACATGGGAGCCAATGCCCGCGCTATTTGGACTAAAAGTTCCACTTGAGACGCCTGAACCTGTATAAGTTCCTTGAGTCGGCGAGCCACCATAAAGGGCAAAAGACCCACTACCAGAACAAATGGGAGGTAAAGATGCAAAGCTGACGACTGGAACTGAATCAACCTTAACACTTGTGGTATCCGAAGTAGCACAATTGTTACTATCAGTTGCAGCATAATAAACGGAATGAGTTCCCAATCCCGCAGTCGACGCGTTAAACTTACCAGAACTGACACCTACCCCTGAAAACACACCTCCTGGTGGCGTTCCAGCAAGCGTTAATAGAGGACTGTTTAAACATTGGCTCGAATAAATCCCAGCACTGGCTTGCGCCGGAACAACCACTTTGGTATTGGCTGTGTCTTTCCAAACACAAGAATTTGAATCCGTGTAGGTGTAAAACACCGCGTAATTTCCCGCACTCAAATTTTTTGGCGAGAATATGCTGTCTGTAAGACCTGGCCCACTATAAGAGCCACCCTTGGGTATGGCTCGAAGCGTATCTTTTGATGCATTGGTGCAATAAAGGGAATCTAAATTAGATATGGTTGGATTGACAGTGTATTTGGAGCAGGTGTCACAAGTATTCTGTTGGTAAACCGCACTAATTTGGCTCGCATTAAGGGCACATCTATAGATTTTTACATCGTCGATTTTACCATGAAAATATTGACTATTATTATATCGAGCTCCTATGTAAAAAAAACTCGAACTAGCGTACCCCGCATTGAGCCCGGTTAATGAAGTCGAATCTACCGCAGTCCCATTTACATACAATACCGCTTTTGAATTTGTACGTGTCATTGCAATGTGGTACCAATTATTTAATGCAGGAAGGGAACCAACCGACTTATTTCCAACTGTACCATTAACATCTCTTGTACTCAATGCAAACCCGTAAAGACCAAGCCCACTGTGATTGACGATGTTAATCATTTGATCTAACCCAAAGCCGCCAATGTTTAAAATACATGTCGCTTGCAGGTTCCCAGGATTAGTTTGAGGATATACCCACAAAGCATAAGTGTAGTTATTTAACTTAAACGAATCCACAGGTACCGAAATTTTCGCATTTGATCCATTAAAATAATAGGCTGAGTTTGAGCTACTAAACCTATCTGAAGTACGAACTGCGTTTGATATGGTACCATTGAAACCATTCCCGGATAAATCTTTAGCGCTACCATTAAAACAGTACTTGGCAAATTCTTTTGAACAACTCTGGCTTTTTGACTGATTAGCACAAAACAGTAACAAAACGGCCGTGATGTAAAATAAAAAAGAATCTAATGATTGACTTGACGTTTTCATTGCTTGGAATTATCTAGTTTGATTTATTTTCCAGACATAAACGACTGGATGATTCTAATTTCATCTCAAATTTCTTGGTCAAGCAACCATTTGAATCGGTTAGAATAGGTGTCAATTTCAACTCAATGAGATAAGTATACTTTTTTTCTAACCGGTACAGAAAGATTTATTGAAAAAGCATTAATAAAATACATTCCCTCTGAAAGGTTCATAGATAATTCGAATTCATCATCAATATCATTTTGTTTCTCAAAAACCTTAAATCCAGAAGAGTTGTAAACCTCTAAATGCACATCTTTAAGCTGTTTATTTGATTTTAAAAGCAGACTTCTTCCAAAACTTGATATAACTAACTCGTCTCTTTCTACTCCTTCAGTTGTAGAATTTGGCAAATTGGTTGAGGAATTATATAAATCAAGAATCTGACTATCGCTTAACTCACATTTGTAAATTTTCACATCATCTATTTTTCCATGAAAAAACTGATAACCTCCCCATCTCGATCCTACACTTGCTATAGTACTAGCGCCATAATCTGGTAATGTTCCCTTGGAAGGCATTACACCAAACAACTGTCCATCCAAATAAAACTTTGTGTAGATATTATTTCTTACAGATGCTAAATGGTGCCATAAGGATGTGTCGCCAATTGCACCAATTGTTGTGTCAGTTGGAAAACCATTGGAATAACTACTACAACCCCATCCAACCTGCCCAAATGCGGGGTAAAACGTGAAAATTATCTGCTGATCTCCGCCGTTTTGGCCTATTGAGAGAGCGATATAACCATGGGTTGCAACTGGAATTGAATATGTTTTTGCCCAAAGTGAAAAAGTATAAATCTCGTTCCTAACTCCAGTGGTGTCAAATTCGATCCAATCATCCTTACCGTCAAACTCGTATGCGCTTGCTGCTGTTCCAAAGCGATCAGTAGTTAATGTTGCACCATGAACTATTCCGTGGTTGACATATTGAGTTTGATCATTCGCATTGCCATTAAACGGAAAATCTACAATTAAACAATCTTCGAACGGGAGTATTTGGCAGAAGATCAGAAGGCTGTTCAAAACAAATGTAACAACAAGGAGTAATTTTTCCATCCTAGTAAATTAGAGTTAGTCTTCCAAAAGTATCATTTTTTCACCAAAACCATCATGTTCAAAAATTAATGTTACGTCATTATTTTTTTGTAGGTAACTCTTCTCCTAACAGCCACTTTACACTAGTAAACCTTGCCTTTGATAATGCCGGCGATTTTTCTTTTGGCATAAATTGGATTAGTTATTTTTTTATATTTCTTAGAGGTCAACGCCAAATGCGCTTTCAATTTTGCAAGATACTGAGGGTCTTTCGGAACATATTCAAATTTCGAATCGAAGTTTGTGTTTTCCGTTTTTTGAACAATGAAAGTGCAATGCTCATCTCCGTATTTTACGGATGTTCCAAAATGCTCGAACATTGCAGTTAGAAAATCCTGATTATAAAAGTTAACTACATGTGCAAACTGACATCCTGATAGAGGATATCCATTATTGAGATTTGATTCGGCGTAAACACCAGGAACCTCCATAATTAAAATTCCCCCTATCCTTAACTTTCTAAAAATTTCCTTTAAATATTGATATGGATTTACCAAATGCTCATAAACATGAGCTAAAATAAAAAAGTCAAACTTATCCTCTTCGGCATCTTGGTTGGCTTGCATATCGCCGTACGCTAATTTCATTCCTTGTGAATTTCCGTAGGCAAGATATTCTTTAGAGAAATCATTCCCAAAGCACTTCATGCCAGCCTCGTTAAAATAATGCATAACGCCTCCTGCCCCACAGCCCATATCATATATATGCTGTCCTTTTTGAGGTTTTGCATATTTGTTTGCCAATTCATAAAATTGTTTACCCCTGGACTTCTGTGATTCATAGTACTCTTTAGCCCCTACATCTTGAAGGTTATAATTTATTGGTTTATAATCTATGTTGTAATAGTTTGACAGACTGTTCTCTTTTAAAACCTTCTGACTTCTTATAAGCCCACAATTGCCACATAGCAGGTTCACATTTGGAATCCCAAACATATCTTTTTCAGTAACTATAAGATCATCATGAGTACTGGTCGCACCGCACTGACAAGAATTCTCTTCGAATGAATATTTGCCAGATCGAATTTTAGACACTAAAACCTGAACAGCATTTCTTTGATTTGAATTTAATGAAAGAATGGTGTATCCATCATCTTTATAAACTGGAAAAAAAGCGTTTTTCATATTGTATACAACGAATTAATAGTGTGACAAAATTACCAAAATAGCATTCGAATGTTGATTAAAATTAACGTCCATTAAATACCCTATCAGATTAAATACGTTGTTTTGATTTTTCAAAAAGTAAGAATGGGCATTATTCACAAACAAGGTTTTAACTCCACTCTATTAAACTATTTGGGGGTTGGTTTTGCATACGCTAACCTCATCTTTGTTTTACCCTACTTTTTGGATTTAACCGAGATAGGATTGATGCGCCTCATAATCGAAATAGCTTCACTGTTAATGCTCGTTTTTCAGCTAGGCGCCCCATACTTGGTGATTCGTTTTTTTCCCTTCTACAAAGATTCTGACCTAGATACTCGATCATTCTATACGCTTTCATTGGGTATTGCGGGAATTGGAATAATTCTAATGCTTCTATTCTATATCCTATTCAGATCTCCTTTTATTACCTATTTCTCGGCCAAATCTGAGCTGATATCGGATTATGAAATGGTCTTTCTTTCTATGGCGATCGGGCTAATTCTTTTTAGTTTATTCGAACGAATTTTCGGAAGTAAAAAAATAGTAATTCTTCCAACCTTCATTAGAGAAATAATAAATAGGGTAGGCTTGTCAGTCGTTGTTGTTCTTATCGGATTAGGAATATATAGCTTTAACGATGGAATGGTGGTCTGGGTAGGCATCTTTTTTGTAGGTCCATTGGTTCTCCTATATTTATATAAAAAACAATTTGGCCTCCGATTGGCATTTTCTAAAAACGTTTGGAATAAAGTAAATTACAAAAAATACATAAGCTACTCTGGTATTGTTACAATGGGTGCAATCGGAGGTGGCCTAAGCCTGAAAATTGATATGTTGATGACAGGTTCTATGTTGGGATTAGAACAACTTGGGATATATGCCACAATGGTTTACATAGCAACTGTAATTGAGGTTCCTAAACGAGCATTAACTCAAATTTCTGATCCATTTATTTCAGAGTACTATGCAGACGGAAGGATTGACAAAATCGAAGAATTATACTCCAAAAATAGTATGGCGCTTCTCGTGTTCGGGCTCCTACTTTTTCTTTTAATCTATTCAGGCCTACCCTATTTATTTGAAATCATGCCTAAAGGCGATCAATTTGCGACTGGTATCAATGTGTTTTTAATTATTGCCGGAGTCAAAATCCTTAGCTTGTTAGGTGGAATAGCGAATCAAATACTTCTAAACTCAACGGAAGCTTGGGTAAGCTCAATGACTATCATTATACTAGCTATAATGTCCATAGGGCTCAATTATTTGTTGATTCCAATTTATGGTTTGGAAGGTGCCGCATTTGCAACGCTTATTTCAGTCGGAGTCAATTCCATTCTTATCATGATGCATGTTTTTATCAAATTTAAGATTCACCCCTTTTGCCGAGAAATGATATATCTCTCAGCCATCACTTCAGTATTATTTGCCGTTGTATTATTTTTTCCAAAAATTGCCAACCCTTATTTAGGATTGTTATTATCATCTGCATTAATTAGCCTCTTGTATGGCATTTTGGTTTACTACTTAAAACTTTCCGAAGATGTTAATGTGCTGATAGAGAATATAATAGTCAGAGGAAAAATCTTCTTCAAAAATTCTAGGTATCAATAACCTCCTTCAACCCCACCCTAGGAAAAACATTAAGTAGGCCTACTTCACTAGCATTGGCTATTTGAATGTTCTGGCTTATAGCGTAGTTATCTATCATATTGAGTTGCCGCCAAAGCTTATAATGCTGAAAATAAATATCTCCTGACCTGAGCATTGAATCTTCTAAATCCTTTTCTGCCTGGTTTCTTGTAATTTTAGAAACACCATACCACCTTACATGATCGCGCCTTCCCTTGCCTGACGTGAAATCAACAATTTGGCTTAGGTCCATCCCAAGGATATAAATTTCGCTAAATCCTAAGTACACTGCTGTCATCAAACATTGTGTAATTACAGTGGGAACGTTCATAATTCGCTTCGAAATATCGCAGTCGGTGGTAGTTTTAAACAATGGATTTAAACCCTGTTCATGATAAAATGTCCGCTCTCCCATCTTTGTTTCTCGCTCTATGAGGTATTTTGTGTTTTTTCCGAAAAACAATAGACAATCGGCGGGTAGTCGTGTTTCCATATCCCTAATCCACTCCACCCAATCTTGATCGAATTGAGCCGATTGATACTTGGGTACAACCACATGAAATTTTGGTTTTAATTCTCCAATTTCATCGTGCATGTGAAAATTATTTTGGGTCATAATATTCTGACCGTAAAGCAGGCTAAGGTTTTCTTGTTTAATGGAAGGGCCCGAACCCAGAATAAAACATTTCTGCCCCTTGTATTTTCCCTTGAGTTTTTTATTCCTTGCCAACACCGAATCTGGAAAAAAATTTAAAATAGAAAACAGCGTGTGGCTCATGCTTTTTCTGATCAAATAGGGTGTTAAATTAAGTACGTTATCCATTTTGTTTAGAATCTGGCTGCAAAGAAAGTGATATTCATGGCTAAGTCAAGATGCATTTCGACTGCTGATAATTTAAAGATTTGAATTAAATTTTATATCGCTTTTTGGCTTTCAAAAGCAGATGATATGAATAGCTTTGGCCCTCAATAAAAACTTCTTATGGATTTAAAGCAAATGAGACCCCATATTATAGCAATAGTGGCCTTTTTAGCCATTACTTTAGCTTACTTTGCTCCTGTAATTAAAGGAAAGCGATTGGCTCAACATGATGTTGTGCAATCCCACGCGATGGCCAAAGAAGCCATCGATTACCATGAAAAAACAGGTGACTACGCGCTCTGGACTGGCCGAATGTTCAGCGGAATGCCCGTTATCCAGATTTGGATGGGTACTAAAACCAATATTTTTCGAGAAACGTGGGTCGTTGTAAGAAGCTTTTTTGTATCCCCCATTGATGTGGTTTTGCTCTACTTGCTGGGATTTTATTTGTTTCTTTCAATTCTGGGCTTTTCGCCCGTTTTCGCTGCCTTAGGGTCCATCGGATTTGCGTTCTCGAGCTACAATTTCATCATTATTGAGGCTGGTCATTTGGCCAAAGTGATGGCCTTGGCCTATGCAGCTCCCATCTTAGGAGGGATCTATCTGATTCTCAAAGAAAAGTACCTCAAAGGACTCGTATTAACCAGTATCGCTGTGGGATTGGAAATACACGCAAATCACATTCAGATTACTTATTACTTGTTCTTTGTTATTGTTATTTGGATGTTGTTTGAACTCTACGATGCGTTTAAAAATGGATCATTTAACAAGTATCTTAAAGCCGTAGGTGTCATGGCTCTTGGTGCTGTTTTGGGAGTTTTGCCCAATACCACCCCTCTTTTAACAACAAAGGATTATGCCGAAGAAACCATTCGAGGTGCGCAAGAATTAACTTCTAAAAAAATTGATGGCAATGGTCTGGATAAAGATTATGCCTTGAGTTGGAGTTACGGCAAATTAGAAACCTTCACGCTTTTCATTCCCAATTTTATGGGTGGTGCCTCAGGTGGCTCTCTAGATACCGATTCCGAATCCTATCAAGAGCTGTTGAGGCAAGGAGTTCAGAAAAAACAAGCGACTGGATTTCTAACAAGTTTGCCCCTCTACTGGGGATCACAGCCATTTACTAGTGGGCCTGTATATTTTGGTGCCATTATTATTTTGTTAGCCTTAATGGGGTTTCTGCTTTCAAACGACCGAAATCGTTGGTGGCTTTTGGCGGCTACTCTGTTTTGCTTGTTTATCTCATGGGGTAAAAACATGGATTGGTTTTACAGCATTTTCTTCGACTACTTCCCGCTATTTAATAAATTCAGATCGCCTTCAATGATGCTGGCTGTAGCCAATGTAACTACTATTTGGTTAGCTATGATTGGAGTAAAAGCGATAGTTGATACCAAAAAACAGGACATCAAAAAGGTGCTTCAAATTGGAGGTTCGTTTGCGGGTCTTTGTTTAGTAATGGCATTAATGGGTGGCGCGATTTTCGATTTCACTTCGCAATCCGAAAAAAATGGCCAAACTGGCGATGACCAATTTGAACAACAATTGGTTCAAATGACAAAAAACAAAGATTTTGCTAGCGGATTGGTTGCAAGTATCAAAGAAGACCGAGCTACCATGATGAAAAATGATGCGTGGCGAAGTGTCCTCTTTCTTATTTTGGCATTGGGACTAATCTACTTTTTTATTAAGGGAAAAATAAAAGAACAATATTTAGGAATTGCACTTGCAGCTCTCGTTTTAATAGACTTATGGGGAGTGGACAAACGCTACCTCAATGAGGCTGATTTTGTTAAAACCAAGGACGTTGCTAAAAATTTCTCACTATCTCCTGCGGAAACGCAAATGCTCCAGGATCCTGACCCACACTATAGGGTACTCAATACAACAGTAAATATCTTTAATGATGCTGGGCCAAGTTATTACTACAAGACAATTGGTGGTTATAACGCTGCAAAATTAAAGCGCTATCAAGATTTAATTGAGCGTCATATAGGTCCCGAAATCCAGCAATTAAACAATGGATTTGAAGGCGTAAACGTACTCAACATGCTTAACATGAAGTATGTCATTTTCGGAACCGAAGCCAATAAAGTTGCCTTAAACGACCAGGCACTTGGCAACGCTTGGTTTGTAAATAGAATAATTGAAGTTGAAAATGCCGATTCCGAAATTGCAGCTTTAAATGAATTCAACCCAAGGGAAGAAGCAGTAATTGACAGGCGGTTTTCGGATATCTACAAATCTCATGAATTTAAAAGGGATGCAGCGGCAACTATTGAATTGAAATCTTACGACCCAATGGTTTTAACTTACGATTTTAATTCTAGCCAAGATGAAATGGTCATTTTTTCTGAGATCTTTTATAAGGGAAACAAAGACTGGGTGTCGTATATTGATGGAGAGGTTGTGCCTCATTTTAGGGCAAATTACGTGCTGCGCGGTATGGTTGTGCCCAAAGGAAAACACCTCATCGAATTTAAATTCGAACCTAAGATTTATGCCCTAAGTGAAAAGATTTCATTGGCCGGAAGTATCCTAATTGTGTTGTTGGTTATAAGCTTCATTGTCATCACTTTCAAAAACAAAAAAGAGGAGGTAATTAAAGAATGAGTATTTTAAAACTAAAGGCTATTTCTTCTCGGTATAAAAAAATTCTCTTTGGTCAAGACGTTTACTTTCCCATTCAGCACCATTGCGAGAAAACCTATTACGGCAACCATACCAATGGTTGGTCCATAAATCCAAGTATCTTGAACAAGGAGAGTGTAGTTTACTCACTTGGAATTGGAAATGATATAAAATTTGATTTAGCCCTCATTGAGAAGTACGGGTGTGAGGTTCATGGATTTGATCCCACTCCCATTACCTTGGAGTGGCTTAAAAAACAAAAAATCCCTTCACAATTCCATATTCATCCTGTTGCTATTAGTGATAAAGATGGCGAAGTTACGTTCTATCCGCCTGAAGAAAGTTATGGTTGGTCGTCATCTATGGTCCAAAAAGATGGAACTATAGACAAGTCGTATCAAGTACCTGCAAAACGCATTTCAACGCTCATGAAGGAATTAGGGCACAGCCATATTGATCTTTTAAAAATGGACATTGAAGGAGCAGAATACCCTGTGGTTACTGACTTTTTGAAAGAAGGGATTCGTCCTACTCAAGTTTTAATTGAAATTCATCATAGGTTTCAACATTTGTCGCTAGACCACACCAAAAACATGGTGAAGGAACTCAATGATGCGGGATACAAAATCTTCTCAATTTCACCCTTTGGCCAAGAGTACTCGTTTATTAAAGTAGATTAGTCTGTTGCGCGTAGCGAAATGAAGGTTTTACTCTTGAGTACTTATATGGGAGGTGGTGCGGCTAACTGTGCTATCCGATTGGGCGAGGCGCTTCAATCCTCATCACTCGGCCTTTCTGTCAAAATGATGGTGAGAAAAGGAACCAAGAATAACTGGGTATTTCCACTCGAAGGGCTAGACAAACTTAAAGGCGATTTTTCTTTTGTTGCCGAACGGGCTTATTTTCTTCCTTTTGAAAAAAACAAGAAGATAAGATGGGCCTTTTCACCAAATAACGTTGGAGTAGACATAACACATCACCCGCTTGTAAAAGAAGCAGATGTAATTCATCTGCACTGGGTTAATCATGGCTTCATAACCGTAGATACCATTAAAAAATTAGCGGCGCTTGGCAAACCAATTATTTGGTCCATGCACGATATGTGGATATTTACTGGCGGATGTCATTACTCTGGTTCGTGCCGAAACTTTGAACAAGCATGTGGCAATTGTCAATTCTTAAAAATTCCATCGGAAAACGATATTACAAAAGGTATATTGGCTGAAAAACTTTCTAAACTCAAGAATAAAAACATTCGATTTGTTGGATCTAGTAAATGGCTAGCCTCAGAAGCAAGAAAAAGTAAGCTGCTTAAAAACGAACATGTGACCGATATGGTGACGCCAGTTAATACCAGCTTTTTTCGTCCAATCGAAGGTCCAACACTTCGCAGCGAACTAGGTATTTCAAGTAGTAAAAAAGTTATCTTGTTTTTGGCAATGAGTGCTGAAGATGAGAGAAAAGGGTTTCAATACCTGCTTCAAGCACTCATCTTACTAGGGCAGCAAAGCACCAAACCCGATTTTGAAATAATTATAGTTGGAAAAAGCAATTCGAAGCATTTTACAGAAGTTCCTTTTCCGATTCATTTGCTTGGCCTTGTTTCAGACAAAAGCCGAATAGTTGAGGCTTATAACGCCGCCAACGTATTTGTTATCCCTTCTTTGGAAGACAATTTGCCCAATACCATAATGGAAAGTTTGGCCTGTGGAACTCCTGTAGTGGGTTTCAATACGGGAGGAATTCCCGAAATGATTGATCACAAAAAAACAGGGTATGTTGCGGAATTTAAAAATGCTCAAGACCTTGCCCGTGGTATACAATGGGTACTTGATGAGGAGGGCGTTACAAGTGCTGAACTTAAATCAAACTCTAGGATAAAAGCCGAATCACATTATTCATATCCAGTAGTGGCCAAAAAATACTTCGACCTATACAACGAGGTCTTAAAAAGCTAGTCTAATCTTTTGTTTTTACCAAAGAACATAAGCGCCCTGAGGCCCACCTTTAAATGTATCCATAGCGTATCGAACCACCCAAAGTGAAGAACCATAATCTCAAAACGCTCTTTTAATGTCTTTTTTATTTGTTGTTTGGACACTCCACCATGAAGAAATATAGAAATTGGTTCCACTAAGTTTGTTGACGACTTTGCGTTCTTGATACAATACAACATCCAATTGTAATCAGCGCTTATGCGATATCTTAAATCGAACATTGGCGCAATGTCCTTTCTAACAATAAAGGATTGATGAGAAACCCGCTGACCCATTTTATAACTCGACAAAGTGAGCTTTTGTGGCAAACTCCGTGAAGTAAAAGTAGAGCGCAACCCTAGATCGTTCCTAACCTCATCCACATAAAGCGCATCGCCATATATGATATCTGATGATATCCCTTCTCTAAAAATTCTTTGAATGGGTGGAGCTAGTATTTCATCCCCTGCATTAATAAAAAGTAAGTACTCACCATGAGCCAACTTGATGGCCTTATTCATAGCATCATAAATTCCCTTATCCGGTTCAGAAACAAGCTGATCGATGATGTCCTCATGTTTCTTTAGCACCTCAAGGGAGCCATCCTTCGAGTGGCCATCAACCACTATGTATTCAATTTGAGGCGTTTTTACCGCTCGTATGCTATTCAGTGTAACTTCCAACAAGGGTTCGGCATTGTAAGTAACCGTAATAATTGAAAGCTTGAATGCAGCCATAAGCTATTTTTCTACTTCTTCGAAGTCTACGTATTCTCCTCCATCCAAATCTTTTGGTGTTTTCGAATCACTTTTAGGTCTTTTTACATAAACATTTCCCGCTTGCTCAAACCCATCATTGGGTTGGCGGTATTGGTTATTCATTTGATTGTTGATTTTTCGCTCGACTTTCTTTACGAAAAGTTTAAGCAGCCATGGCAATACAACACGTGCAAAAATCTTAAACCCATAATAAATGAGCAATAGAATTAATACGGTTCTAATCAATCCAACCATCTCGGCGTGTTCAAACATTACTTACTCAAATAAAGATTTCTTTCAGAGTAAATCTTTCTAAAATAAGGGTCACGAAGGTCGCTAATAAAGCGAATAGCCTCACCAGTAGACTTCATTTCAGGGCCCAATTCTTTGTTAACATTTGGAAATTTATCAAAGCTAAAGACCGGAATTTTAATGGCGTATCCTTCTTTTCTAGGTGTAAAATTAAAGTCTTTTACTTTTTTGTCCCCAAGCATCACCTTCGTAGCATAATTCACATAGGGTTCATTATAGGCTTTTGCAATAAAAGGAACGGTTCGCGAGGCACGTGGATTTGCTTCAATTACATAAACTAGGTCATCTTTGATGGCAAACTGAATATTAATTAACCCAACCGTGTTAAGCGCTACGGCCAGTGTTTTTACATGGTCCTCAATCTGTTGAAGCACAAAATCGCCGAGATTATAAGGCGGAAGCACAGCATAAGAATCACCTGAGTGAATTCCCGCAGGTTCTATGTGCTGCATGATACCAAGAATATAAACATCCTTGCCATCGCAAATGGCATCGGCCTCAGCTTCTATGGCACTTTCGAGAAAGTGATCCAACAAAATCAGGTTATCTGGCATATCTCGCAGAATATCTACAACGTGATGTTCTAGTTCTTCACGATTGATAACAATTTTCATTTTCTGACCACCTAGCACATAACTGGGTCTTACCAACAATGGAAATCCCAATTCTTCTGAAAGCGTTAGAGCCTGCTCGGCAGATTCCACCACACCAAATTTCGGAAACGGTATTTTCTTTTCAGAAAGAAGGCGAGAAAAGCGCCCCCTATCCTCGGCCAAATCTAGAGCCTCGAAGGAAGTTCCCATAATTTTAATCCCATATCGCTCTAATTTTTCTGCCAACTTCAGGGCCGTTTGACCTCCCAACTGCACAATTACACCTTCGGGTTTTTCATGTCGAATGATGTCATAAATATGTTCCCAAAAAACGGGTTCGAAATACAGCTTATCAGCGGTATCAAAATCCGTTGAAACAGTTTCTGGGTTGCAATTGATCATAATGGTTTCATATCCAGCCTCTTTAGCAGCAAGCACTCCATGCACGCAACTGTAGTCAAATTCAATACCCTGTCCTATTCGATTTGGCCCAGATCCGAGCACGACCACTTTCTTTTTTGAAGTAACAATGCTCTCGTTTTCTTCCTCAAAAGTGCTGTAGTAAAAGGGCGTTTTAGCTGGAAACTCGGCGGCACAAGTATCAACCAATTTATACACCCGCTGTATGCCCATTTCGCTGCGTATGTTGTACACCTCGCTTTCGAGACAGCTAAGCAGGTGAGCTATTTGCCTGTCCGCATATCCCATTTGTTTAGCTTGAAACAACAGGTCCTTGGGCAATGTACCAACTTTGTACTTTTCTATTTCTTTTTCAAAAAGCACCAGCTCTTCAATTTGCTTGAGGAACCAGAAATCAATCTTTGTTCTATTCTGAATGGTTTTGAAAGGGATTCCCAATTTAATGGCATCGTAAATATGAAAGATTCGATTCCAACTGGGCCTACTCAACGACTCCAAAATTTGGTTTTGATTGGTTAATTCTCGTCCGTCAGCACCGAGGCCGTTTCTTCTTACTTCTAAGGATTGACAAGCTTTTTGAAGTGCCTCCTGAAACGAGCGACCTATGCCCATTACCTCTCCTACTGATTTCATTTGAAGGCCCAATTCACGGTCCGCACCTTTAAATTTATCAAAGTTCCATCTAGGTATTTTTACAATAACATAATCTAAGGTAGGTTCAAAATAGGCAGAAGTAGACTTGGTAATTTGGTTTTGTAATTCATCGAGATGATACCCAATGGCCAACTTAGCCGCAATCTTTGCAATAGGGTATCCAGTTGCTTTTGAAGCTAGTGCCGACGACCTAGAAACACGGGGATTAATTTCAATAGCTATAATATCTTCATTTTCATCGGGGCTCACCGAAAATTGAACATTACATCCCCCGGCAAAGTCGCCTATGGCCCTCATCATTTTGATAGCCATATCGCGCATTCTTTGATAGGTTTTGTCCGAGAGCGTCATCGCTGGTGCCACTGTAATCGAGTCTCCAGTATGAATTCCCATTGGATCGAAATTCTCTATGGAGCAAATGATAATCACATTGTCGTTTTTATCTCGAAGTAATTCAAGCTCAAATTCTTTCCAACCCAAAAGCGCCTTATCTATCATCACCTCGTGAATGGGAGATTTGTGCAAGCCGGCATCTAAAAGTTTTTCAAAGTGCTCATTGGTCCAAACGAAAGCTGCACCAGACCCGCCTAGAGTAAAGGAAGGGCGAATGCAAAGCGGAAATCCAAATTCCTGGGCTACTTCTTTTCCTTCTAAGAGCGATTTAGCCGTTTGTTGAGGGGCCATCGGAATTCCTATCTTAACCATCAAGTCACGGAATTTCAATCGGTCTTCTGTGATGTTTATAGCTTCTATATCTACCCCAATTATTTTTACTCCGTAATCGGCCCAAATGCCCATTTCATCGCATTCAATTGCAAGATTTAGCGCCGTTTGCCCGCCCATAGTTGGCAACACTGCATCAATATCGGGGTGTTGTTTTAGAATAAATTCGATACTCTCAGCATCAAGTGGCTTCAAATAAACATGGTCAGCCGTTACGGGGTCTGTCATGATAGTCGCTGGATTCGAATTAATCAACGTAACTATGATTCCCTCTTCTCTGAGTGATCTTGACGCTTGTGACCCTGCATAATCAAATTCACAGGCTTGACCAATTACGATGGGTCCACTACCAATAATGAGGATGTGCTTAATGCTATTATCTCTGGGCATAATAAGAATGTTTTGAAAGATCTTTGTGAAGAAAAACGAAAGCGAAATCCTTTGCCGAAGCGTAGAAATTGTAGAAGGACTTTTGAGAAAGTAAAATCACCCTGTTTTAGGCTGCGAATTTAAATGAAAACACGCTGTTAGAAGGAAGATACTTTTCAACGATATGTTAAGAACTTAAGCGTTAACCAGCTTGTGTTTTGGAACAAAAAAGATCAAGATTAAGCCAATGATAAAAAACACACCTAAGGCGAAAATTGAATTTCTGATAGAACCTGTCATTCCTTCGATAAATCCATAGGAAAAAGTACCTATAACAATTCCTAATTTTTCGAGCACATCATAGAAACTAAAATAAGAAGCGTGGTCCTTTGTTTCTGGAAGCATTTTAGAATAAGTGGAACGAGATAAGGCTTGGATTCCGCCCATTACAAAGCCCACCAATGCGGCAGTAATATAAAAATCGGTGGGCGTGTGAATGAAATAAGCCCAAATACAAACCAAAAACCATATAAAAATAGCAACCTTCAAAACGCTGATGTTGCCCCACCTTTTCGACATCCGACTAAAAACGCCAGCCCCAAAAATGGCTATAAACTGAATAATTAAAACGGAAATAATTAAGCCTGTTTTACTTTTAGAATCATCTCCCCAATTAATCTCTTTTGCAGCGAAGAGCACAGCCATTAAGAGCACCGTTTGAACACCCATACTGTACACAAAAAAAGAGGCTAGATATGACTTTATGACTGGAATATCTTGAATCTCCAAAAACACTTTTCTTAGCTCTTGCAAACCCTTCCAAATTTGACCTCGAGCCATTTTTTTCTTTTGGGAATAATGCGGCAAAACAAAAAATGTGTATTGCGCAAACCCCACCCACCAAAGCATCACGAGTACAAACGCCCATTTAGCTGCCATGCCAAATACCATGATAAGTACCAATATTATGATAAGTAAAATAGAACTCCCAAGATATCCCAGCGAAAACCCTTTTGCACTTATTCTATCATGCTCACTTGGATAAGCAATTTCGGGCAAGTAGGCATTATAATAAACCAAGCTTCCCCAAAAGCCGATGCTCGCCATAAAAACGGACAACATGCTCCGTTCCAAATGTTGGACATCAAAAAAGTACAATGAACCACAACTCAAAGCACCCAAATAACAAAATGCTTTTAAAAAGAATTTTTTATTCCCTAGATAATCTGCAACGCCAGATAACAGGGGGCTTAAGAAAGACACTATTAAAAAAGAAGCTGAAATAACATAGGAGTACAATTCTGAATTAGAAAATGAATATCCAAAAAAGAGAACCCTATCTGTTATGCTTCCATCGGCCAGTTCTGTTGTGGTAACAGCTTGATAAAAAGTTGGAAATATTGCAGTGGTAACCACTAGGGGATAAACTGAGTTGGCCCAATCGTAAAATGACCACGCCCACTCGACCTTTTTATTTCCTTTTTCAATCATTGCTTTTCAGTTACAAGAATAGAAACTCTTCTGTCCCGAAAGTCTAATTTATTGGTTGCATCGGTCTTTCCTTTTGGAATCATTTCAATATTTTGCGAGGGCAAGTTAAGTTTTATAATGGAATATACTTTTTGTAGCCTTCGTTCTGATAAGCTTAGATTATATGATTCTCCCCCTTTACAATCTGTATGTCCAGTCATGCGCCAATCATAAAGAGCGGGTGTCGAAATACCATTCATAAAGGCCATCAAACTATCGATGCCGCCAATCGACAACTCATCTTCATCAGAATAAAAGTAGAGATCAATTTTATATTCCTTGGGCAGCTCAATTGGCGCTAAAACCGCCACTTCGTGAGGCGATTGACAACTTTGGCCAGGTGCTATTTTCTCAACCCTTACATCATCAACATAGAAATAGGTATTCCAACCAGGTGAATAAGACCTTGCAAACTCGTTCAGATGAATCAGATGGGCATCGTCTTCCATAAAGTTGCCTATGGTTAGATATGATTCTCCTCCCTTGGCAATATACTCCTTGCTCACCCGTACCCATCCCAATTCTGGTGTAATTGGTTGTTCAGCAATTGATACAAGCTGGGCATTTTGAATAATAGGCTTCCACTGTCCAATAGATAATTTTTCATTTGAAAGATACATTCCCACTTGGTCTATATACATAAACGCATCTTCTGCCCTAACCCAAAACTCAAGGCAGTATTTATTTTGTGCTTTTAGAGGTTCAGTCAGTTTGGTTTCGATATATTCCAAGGTTTTGGAATAATCCCCGAATAATATAATTCCCGCTTGGCCTAAACCGGAACGGGGATTAGCCTCATTCATTGGGCAGGCAAGGTGGAAAAATTCAGGAGTTCCAGGGTTAGGCGAAAACCAACCCGTAGCTTTGGTGAGTTCTCCTATTTTGGTTGGGCACTCACTAAAAAGCTCAAAACCCGGATTTGAAACCAGGTTTTGAGCTTTAATTTGATAGATTAAAATGGCGAATACAACGCCAAGTATGTTTTTCAAGAGATTACTTCACTTTAAATTCTACCCTTCTATTTTCGGCATTTGATTGCGCATCAGTTCCTTCTTTCTTGGGCTCATCATAGCCTTTTCCAGCATAATCCATGCGATTTGCATCAATCTTTTTATCTGTTACCAAGTATGTGAATACCGCTTTGGCGCGATCAATACTTAAGTCATATTCTTCTGCTTCTGCCGTATGTCCAACTATCATGATATTCAGAGTTGGGTCTTCCATCAATAAGCCAGCTATGTCATCCGCCTTGGCCTTATCTGATCCCGATAAAGTTTTAGAATTGTTATCAAACTGAACAACAACAAGCTCGATTCTCTCACTTACAGTACCTTCCATTCCTTCTGATACGTTTTTGGTGTAAACTACGTCAAGCTTTGGTCCTTCATCATCCTTTACTGAACAATCGCATGGAGAATCTAAATGATCGAGCGCAATTACCGAAACTGCATCAACGAAGTAATAAGCGTCTCTTGTTTGCGGCACTTTAAACTCTCGTGGGCGTCTCATCTTTCCCAATTTCACCGCAGATTGTGGTGCAAAATTTCCAATAGCAATGTATCTTTCTGACCCATCAGCCTCATATTTTCCACAAACTTTCACCCAGTCGAACATTTCATCAACGATCCGGTTTTCGAAATAGGTAATTTGAGGTGTAATACTATACTCTTCAATATCCTTCTTCTTAACATCCTTAGAAGAAAGGTAAATACCGACATTGTCGCAAGAATATTTAGATAGATCACTCAGCGATAAATACATGCTTACACAATATTTTTTACCTGCCACTAGCTTTTTGTCCATCTTGTTTACCAAATAGGTTCGGGGACTAGCCTCTCTTTCACTATAGGCTAAAATACCAGCGTAATTCATTCCTTCAACGGTTTCGGCTCTTCCCCTGATATTTTCAGGAATCATTACTTCACCTTTTTTTACCTCAGATGAAAACACATCCGCAGGTGTCATTTCTAAGGGCGAATACCAACCCACGAGATTCTCAGCTCCACCCAAATCCTTTATTTTTTTTGTAACTTCATCAAAGTTTGGATTGATAACTTTGTTCACTTGTGCTTCTAATCCCATGGAGGTGATTAGCAAACCAAACAATCCTAAATAAACAACTCTTTTCATCTTCTCAATTTTTAAAATCCTTAACTGTATTAATAAATAACTTAACCTTTTCGGGATTTGTATCTGGATATACTCCGTGGCCTAAATTAGCAATATGCCGTCGACTACCAAAGGATGAAAGCATTTTTTTTGTTTCAGAAACCAAAACCTCATCTTCTGCATACAATAAACACGGATCCAAATTACCCTGTATGGTTTTATCGGGTCCTACCAATGTTCTTGCCAAGTCAGCGGAAACCATCCAATCTATCCCAATGGTATTGCATGATAAATTACCTTGTAAATCCAAAGTATTCCATGCTCCTTTAGCAAAAACCGTGACAGGCACTTCGTTGATTTCGTCACAAATCTCTTTTATATATTTCAAACCGAAAGTTTCGTATTGGTTCTTTGGAAGGATACCAGCCCAGCTATCAAATATTTGAACCATATCCGCCCCGGCCTTTATTTGCATCTTGAGGTACAAGATGGTTGTTTGGGTAATTTTTTCTAAAAGCTGGTGAGATAAAGTTGGGTTTTGGTACAACATCTTCCTTGCTTTCGAAAAAGTTTTGGATCCCCCTCCTTCTATCATGTAAGAAAATATCGTCCAAGGTGCACCCGCGAAACCAATAAGTGGTACTCGATTTTGCAACCTCCCTTTGGTTATTTCAATGGCTTCTTTTACGTAGTGCAACTTGTCTTCCGGATTGGGCACATTAAGCTTTATAACATCAGATGACGAACTAATTGTTTTTCTGAAATAAGGGCCTACAGACTCTTTAATTTCATACGGAAGGCCCATCGCCTCAGGCACAACCAATATGTCTGAAAAAATAATTGCGGCATCTACCCCTAAAATATCTACAGGTTGAACGGTCACCTCGGCAGCCATTTCAGGGTTTTCTACTAATTCCTTAAATCCCCCTACACCAGCACGAACTTCGCGATACTCCTTAAGAATTCTACCCGCTTGTCGCATTAACCAGACGGGAGTTCTTTCGGTCGAAATGCCGCGAGCTGCTCTTAAAATAAGATCGTTTTCAATCAACTTTTAAATTTTCGGCAAAAAAAAAGGTTTTACTCCAATGAAGAAGTAAAACCTTAATATTTATTCTAGTCAAGGTACTAACCCTGATTATCAGTCTTTTCAACAGCAGTTTTACTGTAGGCTGGACATCTCTCATGACTTTTACATGATGAAGCGGTAACTGCAACTAACAAAACCGCCGCTAATACAATCGATAATTTTTTCATGGTGTTTATTTACTTACTTTGAAAACAAAAGTATCCTAACCTCTATATAGGGTTTGAATACGACTCGCTAAAATTACTAACAATTGGTAAATAAAACATGTTTTCTTCTAAGTTTCTAATATTTAGTACCCTAACAATTGTTTCTTTAATAGTTTCCACCATTTTTTTCTCGTGCAAAAAAGAAAAGTCCCCTAACCCGTCCATCCGTTTTATTTCTCCCGAAAAAGGCGAATCATTTTCCTCAACTGAAGCCGTTTCGCTTAAAGCAATTATTTTTTCGAATGAGGAAATACTTGCTATAGAAATGGGTATTGCTTCACCTTCGGGAAGGTCATTTCCTGTGCCTTACCAAATTCCAACAAATTCCACTTCAGTCCTGATTGAAAAAAATTTAACCTACTCTGCTTTCTCCAATGATCCTGGGGAGTACACTCTAGTTATTCGGGTAAGGTCCAAATCCCATGAAATAAAATTTGAGCGAAAATTTAGTTGGGGGCTCCAGCAGCTAGAATCTGCACAATTGTTAAGGTTGATAGACAACCTTGGACGTATTTCGACTACAGACTCTGCTGGAAACGAAATTTCTCATTTGAGCCTTTACTCGCAAGTAACCCATGCTGCAGGCCAACTGGGCTACACCTATTTAATGTGTCCAGAAAAAGGAATTATTCGTATTCCGAATGACTCTTCTATGGCTCATGAAGTATTTGTTTCGAATTCTGACATTGAAACCTTTTATAGTTTTAACCCGATCTCTGAAACTCACCTAGAATTGGCTGCGCGCATTGGAGGAAGGTACAAGCTATTGGAAATTAAATCGAACAGACTTGACAACGAAATAAATAATACCAGATATATAATTAAAAACAGCACCTACCTCGATGGATTGATCTTTACACTTGAGCAGCACGAATCCAATGGAGACGATAGTCAGATGGGATATTACGAAGGTTCAACTGCGGGATTTATTGCTGGTCAGCACATTGGTTTGAGCTTGTTTTCTGGAATTTCACATTTTGGAAATTCAAATGAAATCATTGCCGTAGGAAGTTCATCGGGCAAAAACAGCACGGAAATATATAGGTTTAATAAATCACAAAATAGCGTGGCTTTTCTGCATTCTGTTGAAGGAAAAACAATAGAAAATTCACTCCTCAAACTTACAGCGTCTCAGCTTCTACTTCAAACAACTCGTGGCGTTTTTATCTTCAAGTCATCGTTGGATAAACCACAACAATTATCGAATCTTCCTCAAAATATTATCGGAATTAAAAACCATTTAAAAGCTGGATATTTTGGGTTGCTTTATCAAAAAGACAACAAGAAATATATTCGGTTATTAGACAAGGCTAGCCTTGATGCCATCAATGAAATAGAGGTAAACTTCGGGATTATAGAATTTGAGTTTTTGCTTTAATCCTCAACCACTCCCATTTTCGAAAATTTTTCAATCCGCTCCTCAATCCTTTTTTCAGCATCCATAGAAATAAGTTCTTTCAGGTTGCTCAAAATGGCTTTTTTTACATTCTCGAACATTTCTTCGCGGTTGGAATGAGCTCCACCCACAGGTTCCTTTATAATACCATCAATCAATTTATTCTCCAACATATTTTCGGCTGTAAGTTTTAACGCCGAAGCCGCTTGCTCCTTGTGCTCCCAGTTTCGCCAGAGAATAGCCGAACAATTTTCAGGAGAAATAACTGAATACCAAGAATTTTCAAGCATGAGAATTCGATCACCAACGCCAATTCCCAAGGCTCCACCTGAGGCTCCTTCCCCTATTACAATGCAGATTACAGGTACTTTTAACTGAGCCATTTCGAAGAGGTTTCTTGCAATAGCTTCACCTTGGCCGCGCTCTTCTGCCTCTAAGCCAGGGTAAGCCCCTGGGGTATCAATTAAAGTTACAATGGGCTTGTTGAATTTTTCGGCCAATTTCATCAATCGCAGTGCCTTTCGATATCCTTCAGGATTGGCCATTCCGAAGTTTCGGTATTGGCGCATCTTGGTGTTTTCTCCTTTTTGTTGACCGATAAACATAATTGAATGTCCGTCAATTTTGGCAAAACCACCAATCATCGCCTTATCATCATTTACATTTCGGTCGCCATGAAGCTCAACGAAATCCGTAGTCATATTCTTAAGATATGACATGGTATAAGGCCGCTCGGGATGACGTGAAACCTGAACTCGCTGCCACGGATTTAAATTTGAATAAATCTCTTTTTGGGTTTCGCTAATTTTCTCTTCAATGTCCTTTATCATTTCAGAAACATCAACTTTTCCTTTGGCTTTTATTTCTAATGCCTTTTCAAGTTGTTCGTTCAAATCAGCGATGGGGGATTCAAAATCTAAAAATGTTGCCATAGTGGGCTCTTTTTTATTGAGGCCTCAAAATTAACTAAATCGCATAATCCAGCCTTCTTTCTACATTTGACATCTATCTTTCGGCGAATGATTTCATTTCCAAACTGTAAAATAAATCTTGGATTGCGTATCTGCTCCAAACGAGCAGATGGTTTTCACAATTTAGAAAGTGCTTTCTATCCTATTCCTTTGTTCGATTCATTGGAATTTGTGGAATCAACCAAAACTACGCTAAGTATTCACGGAACTGAAGTAGACGGCTTACCATCGGATAATTTAATTCTAAGGGCTTATGACCTTTTGAAGCTAGGTTTTGACCTCCCCGCGCTTGAAATTCACCTGCTAAAAAAAATACCAATGGGTGGTGGATTAGGTGGTGGTTCGAGCAATGGTGCGCACATGCTTACCATGTTAAACCAGCATTTCAAACTTGGACTTGGGTTTAGTCAATTGGAAGAATTGAGCGCTGAACTCGGTAGTGATTGTCCCTTTTTTATTCGAAATCAGCCAACTTTTGTAACTGGTCGTGGTGAAATAATGAAACCCATTTCCACTGACTTACAGGGGCTTTACTTGGTTCTCATTTTATCGGGAATACATGTTTCTACCAAGGATGCTTTCTCGGGAATCCACACCTTTAGTCCGCATGGGGAGGTTGATTCGCTTGTAGCTGATAATACCCCCAAGAATTGGAAAGGTTATTTAAAAAATGACTTTGAAAATAGCGTGTTTTCCATTCATCCTGAGCTAGATGAAGCTAAACAATGGCTTTATCAAAATGGAGCAGATTACGCATCCATGACGGGCACTGGTAGTACAATTTATGGCATTTTTGCTAAGAAACCTAACTTGGCCAGACTCCCAATTAAAGGGGAAATTAAAGTTGTAAAACTCTAATTACTTAGGAGCTTTGTTGAAAATATAAAGCGCGAGGCCCGCAAACATAAAATTCGGAAGCCAACAAGCCAATAAGGGAGAAAGGCCAGCGTTGGTGGCATACACCGTTGTTACTTTAATAGCGAATATATAAAGAACAGCAATAAACAGCCCGAGCGCCAGGTGGGCGCCTATTCCACCACGAACTTTTCTGCTCGAAATGCTCACTCCAATTAAAACCAACACAAATGTTGAAAAGGGAATACTCGTTCTGGAGTGTTTTTCAATCAGATGATAAATCAAATTCTCCGAACCAGATTGTCTTTCTTTTTCGATATAATCTTCTAGTTCTATGGTATTCATCATTTGAGTGGTGTACTCCAATCTTTCTTCAAATTCGCTGGGGTGCAGGTTGATTATTGTGTCCATTTTTGCCCCTACTTCTAGTCTTTCGGTTTCTCCGTCTATATATCTTTTCTTATAATTATACACGACCCAACTTTGTGATAAACTATCGAATTGGGCATAATCCGATTGAAGTTTAAAAATTAAAAGATCGTTTTCCCATTCTTCCAAGGTAAACTTATATCCGATGTCGGCATCGGCGTTGTACTTCTCAAAATAGCTAAAAGTAGTTGGCCCTATTTGTTTATGGATATTTTTATCATAATTATTGAAGCTTAGCTTAAAATAGTTTTCTTCAAATTTTATCCTCGTTTTGTTGGCATATGGAATTACAAAATGATTGAATGCCAAGGAAATAATGGCCAGAAAAGTAGATGCCAAAAAGTAAGGCAGCAACATTCTTTTAAAGCTGATTCCACTACTCAATATCGCTACAATTTCAGTGCGCGCAGCCATTTGAGAAGTAAAGAATATAACTGAAATAAAAATCAGAAGAGGGCTAAAGAGGTTGCCATAAAAGATGATGAAGTTGACGTAATAATCAATGATAATTCCCCAAAACGGTGCATTTCGATCCAGAAAATCATCCATTTTCTCACTAAAATCAAAGATGGAAGCTATGAGCATAATGATGCCCATCATAAAGAAAAATGAGAAAATAAATTTCTTAAAAATATAGAGGTCGAGTTTTTTCAACTTCCTAAATTTTTTGGGCTAATTTGGTAACCATAACCGATTTCCAATCTTTAAAATCACCTGCAATAATTCTCCTTCTGGCTTCCTTTACCAACCACAGGTAAAAGCCGAGGTTGTGCAAAGTGGCTATTTGAGCACCCAGTATTTCTCTAGAAACAATCAGATGACGCAAATAAGCCTTGTTGTATTCTTGATCTACATAGGTGTGCCCATTTGGGTCGATGGGAGAAAAATCACTTTCCCATTTTTTATTTCGAATGTTAATCACGCCTTCGCTTGTAAATAATTGACCATTTCTCGCATTGCGAGTAGGCATTACACAATCGAACATGTCAATTCCTAGATCAATACATTCTAAAATGTTTGATGGGGTGCCAACCCCCATTAAGTAGCGCGGTTTGTCTTTCGGAAGTATCCCGCACACGAGTTCGGTCATTTCATACATATCCTCGTGAGGCTCACCCACCGAAAGGCCACCTATTGCGTTTCCATCAGCACTTCTAGAAGCTATATATTCTGCCGATTTTTGTCTCAAATCCTTATAAGTGCTACC
This sequence comes from Flavobacteriales bacterium, assembly GCA_020435995.1. Lineage (GTDB taxonomy): Bacteria > Bacteroidota > Bacteroidia > Flavobacteriales_G > Salibacteraceae > JAGQYO01. The sequence continues at coordinate 56,112 of JAGQYO010000015.1, forward strand.
TTGAACAATGGGAAATAAGGTTTGCTGGTGACCGTATAATGGTTTTGTTGATTTCATCTGCTGAATACATCTGTCGAGCCAGCGATGGGTCATGTCCATGGATTTTCGAGCATATTCATAATCGCATGGATAAGGTGTACATTCATCAAAAGCCATCACAATATCAGCGCCAATACTTCTTTGAATATCGATTGCCCTTTCAGGTGTGAAAAAATGTCTTGAACCATCAATATGAGACGCGAACTTCACACCTTCTTCAGTTATTTTTCTGCTGTCTGATAGGGAGTATACTTGGTATCCACCGCTATCAGTGAGAATTGGCTTTTCCCAATTTATAAATTTGTGTAGCCCGCCCGCAGCTTCTAATATAGGAAGACCAGGACGAAGAAAAAGATGGTAAGTATTCCCTAAAATAATCTCTGCTTGAACATCTTCTTTTAATTCCCTCTGATGAACCGCCTTTACAGAACCTGCTGTGCCAACAGGCATAAATATCGGGGTTTCAATTCGACCGTGTTCTGTTATTAGTTCCCCTGCTCGCGCATTGGAGTCTCCTAGGGTGTTGTGAAGCTTAAATTCCATGTAATTGTTTCCTCAAAGGGCGCCAAAGATACATTTCCATAGTTTGTTAAAAAGTTAATTATACTTAGTCTAAACTACCCTGAGAATTACAAATATTTGTACCTGATGGATGGATTTGATTTCCCGTTGCTACTCTTCGTTTTGTGCGCAATTTGCGCCATCCGATTGTCATATCTGGCGCTTGTTTTTATGTTGGGAATAAAGAAAGATGTTTACCCCGAAAACATTGACCTTGTTCCTGTATCCATTGTTATTAGTGCCCGAAATGAGGCGGATAATTTAATGACCTTTCTACCAATAGTCTTAGAGCAAGATTATCCAAACTTTGAAGTTATTGTAGTAAATGACCGTTCGGTGGATGAAACCGAAGATATTTTGCGAGCATTCAAAGTAAAATATCCCCGTTTATTTACCACAGCTATTGCACCTACTGACCAACATTGGGCTGGAAAAAAATACGCACTTACCATTGGAGTAAAAGCTGCGAAGAACGATTTTCTACTTCACATTGACGCTGATTGTTATCCTCAGTCTAAAAACTGGATTAGAGAAATGGTGAAGCGCTATACTCTGGGGAAAGAAATTATTGTGGGATACGGCCCTTATTCCAAAACATCGGGACTACTGAATGCACTCATCCGATCCGAAACCTCATTAATTGCATCACAATATCTCTCATTGGCCAAAATAGGAATACCATATATGGGAGTTGGTCGGAACCTATCTTACAAAAAAGACCTGTTTTTTCAAAACAAGGGATTTGCCTCACACATGGAGCTTATGTCGGGCGACGATGATTTGTTTATAAATGAAGTAGCCAAAAACAAAAATGTGGGAGTTGCATTTGACTCAGACGCCAATACAGTGTCGGTACCCGAATCCTCTTTTTCTGCTTGGCTCGAACAAAAAAGGCGTCATCTAACTACATCTATTCATTATAAATGGTCCACACAAATTGTATTGCTTTTACAATACTTTTCTGCTTACTTGTTTTACATTTTAGCCATCATTTCAATTTTTGTTTATCCAAGTTGGTATCCCATTTACGGGGTTATACCTGTGTTTTGGCTACTTATGATTGGTGCACTTTATCCTTTGTATAAAAGAATGGGACAACTTGACTTGCTTATTTGGGCGCCAATTACCGATGTTTTTATTCTTTTGTTTTACCCCGTTGCCTATTTCCAAAATTTGATTTTAAGCGGAAATCCATGGAAGAATTATTAAACGAACATTTTTCAGATAGAGCCAAGTATGACTACGTGCTGGTACAACGTGCGTTGAACGATAACGACGAAAAAGCCTACGCCGAAATAATGGAGCGGTATAGAGAGCCCATCTATTATATGTTGTACAAAATGATTCGAAATGCCGACGATGCCGAGGACTTGGCTATTGAAGCTTTTGGAAAAGCCTTCCGAAACCTTCATCAGTATGTGCCTAGCCATGCCTTCAGTACCTGGCTATATAAAATAGCCACCAATAACTGCATCGACTTTATTAGAAAAAAGAAAATGAAAACCTTTTCTCTTGATGCTGAAGTTGGCGGAAACTCCGACAAAGGAGGCTATAAAATCGAGCCTGCTTCCAATACACTCGACCCTGAAGAGAAAACTATTAGAGACCAAAAAATAGAGGTAGTAAGAAAGGTTGTTACCTTCCTAAAACCACGTTATAAAAGACTTATAGAATTGAGGTATTTTGAAGAATATTCCTACCAAGAAATTTCGGAAGAAATGAACCTACCGTTGGGAACAGTAAAAGCCCAGCTTTTTCGGGCCAAAGAATTACTCTACGAGATTCTCAAAAACAGAAAAGGAAGTATTTAATAATTGTATGGAATTGGTTCTCAAATACTTTCCCAATCTTAAGCTACGTCAAAAGGAGCAATTAGAGGCACTTTTAGATTTATATGCTGACTGGAATGAGAAAATCAATGTGATATCTCGAAAGGATATTGAGCATCTTTATTTGCGGCATGTGCTTCACTCCTTAGCTATCGCAAAATTTATCCAATTTAAACCTAACACTCAAATTATCGATGTTGGTACTGGTGGAGGTTTCCCTGGAATACCCTTGGCTATTCTGTTCCCTGATTCTCATTTTACCTTGCTAGATGCAATTGGGAAAAAAATCAAAGTAGTAAACGCAGTTTCAGAGGGTTGCGGATTACGAAACGTAAAAGGGATTCACAATAACGTAAGTAATATCCACGAACAATTTGATTTCGT
>JAGQYO010000159.1 GCA_020435995.1 Flavobacteriales bacterium
GGGATGTCTAATCCTTCATAAACACCCATAAAAGGAACTTCATAAGTTTTGGCTCCTAGCCACTCACAAGCGAGAACCAACAAATAACAACTAACTGCAATAGTTACTGTAGAGATGATAAGCAATGGCCATGCGTTAGCCGAAGTCATTTGCTTTCTACCCACGACCAGCGATTCAAGATCGAGCCGCAGTCCATGTTCTATAATTGATCTGCTGTGCTTAGAACTTCCTTCGTCTCCTCCTCCACGGCCTTCTTTCATAGCGTGATAAGTATCTGAATCAACTGCCTCCACCTTGGTCATTGAGGTAAGCATGTAGGCAATATAAACACCATAAATACCCATTAAAATAGCTCCATGCCACCAATAAAGCGTGCTTCCAGAAATTAATACAATCAAGATCAACTCAGTAATAATAAGGGCTATTCCATCCCTCGCTACAACCTTCTTTGAGACAGAAATAGATTTGGTGATTCCTGAATAAATAACGGCCAAAATAGCCATAGCAGGGATAATCATAGCATTAAAAATAGCCGAACCCGCCGTGGTGCCAATTCCACCGCTAAATCCATCCACGTCATGCAAGAAAAACAAAAAGAAAATCGTAGTAAACAATTCAGGCATTGAGCTGGCAATAGCATTAATGGTAGCTCCCTTAACGCCATCAGACAAATTTCTACCCAGATAGTCCGAAGCTACCGCAAAACCATCACAACTCCTCCAGATGACTATGGAGCAAAACGTGACTAAAATAATAGGTATAAGAATTCCCATTTGACGACGCTAATATATATTAATACCCACCTTCTTCGGTTTTAAAAACTTCCTCTATTTTCTTGGAAGCTCCACCGTTCATAATCATAATAAGGAAGTCACCCTCATCGATTCGCGTAGAATTGGGTGGATTCTTATATAAATGTCTGTCTTCATTCGTCACTTTAGCAATCCCAATTAGTATGACATCCGACTTCTCTTTAAGGTCTCGAAACGCCTCTCCATAAGACTTTCCCTTGTAAGGGTTAACACCACTCACACGATACTCCTTAATGTCAAAATCATCATCCGATTCAGCAAATGAAAGGATGTCCTCACTGTATCTTGCTACATCAGGTTCGAATATATAACTGGCCAAAAGTTTCGATGAAATTTCATTTTTCGAAACCGTATAGGTAACTCCTGCGCTCAAAAAAGTCTTCTTTAAGTTTGAATTGTCGAGCGTGACAATAAACTTCAGGTTATCATAGTACTTTTTGATATTTAAAATGTGAACCAGTTTGTCGGTATCATCCTCAAAATTGACATAAACAATGGATGACTCTTTCAAATTGGCCTTATCTAAAAGTTCCATTTTGTTGTAGTCGGCCAATAAGGTAAAAACCAAATTATTGGAATAACTCTCACGAATTAAATCAATATCATCTCTTCTATTGGTTACGATCGCTACTTTTTTCCCAACTCCAATGAGTTGTTCAAGTACCTCATAACCACTGTTGTTCCAACCAATAATAACCGCGTGGTTTTTAAAGTTGGTTCCTTGAAAACCAAGTTTTCTTTCTTCTAATTGTTCCGCCATGTAATTGGAAATCTGACCTATCAGGAAACCAAAAATACTAAAACTACCCAGTATAAAAATAATACCGACCATTTTCCCTCCTAAGGTGTGTGGATACATATCTCCGTAGCCTACGGTGGTGAGTGTTACAATTGAATACCAAAAGGCATCAAATAAATTTCTGATGGGTGATTCCTGGCTTTTCGACTCAAAAAACAGAATGAGAACAAGGAGAGTAATGTATGAAACCGCTATCGTAACAAGGATTGTTATCGTCTTTCTTTTGTGAGACATACGACGCGTATTACTTTTAGAAGCCAATCCTATTTATTTTTTTGAGTGCTTAATTAGAGCGAAGTCAAAAATATCAAAAAAGGAATACGCGCTTCTTT
>JAGQYO010000160.1 GCA_020435995.1 Flavobacteriales bacterium
CTTCGCGATCTGCGAGAAGGCCGCCGTGGAATCTTCATCCGGGCAGGAGACGCGCACGATATCCGCGCCAGCCTCTTCGAGGCGGCGGATCTGGTCGATTGCCGAAGGGAACGGCCGTTTTTCTTGGGAAATCCTAACTTCAAATCTCCTATTATTCAATGTAAAAAGACCTTCATAGATTAGTTAGGGGATCATATCTAGGAAACAATTTGAACAAAAATCTGTCCCGATAATATATGTCATTCTTCTCCTCATTTGAAAAAAAAGATTGCCAAGTTTCAATGGCCTTACGCTGATTACGTGGACTAATTTTCTCTTTATTCAAAATAAATTTCATTTGTTCGGTAGTGTAATCACCAGTAGACAATAAAATTTGGTAAAGCTCACTATTTAAGTTGGAGGTTTCCATAAAAGTAATGGGAAACATATTAGACTGGATGGCAGAAAATAGTGCATCATCATCTTGAAGTGATACTACCTCATCCGGATGCTCACAATAGTAATTAATAAATAAGATGGTAAAACGCCCCAAAGATGAATTAACGGTTACATTAGGATTTAATATTTTCACCCACTCAGCATTTGAGAGGCTCAAATATTCTGAAAAACCTAAATTAGGCCATTTTGAATGATCTTGTAAACCTGGATAGTCTTGAGGGTGAGAACGCCACCAAGCATACTTGTAATTAGAAACATACCAGTCAAATGGATTGCGAATACAGCTGAGAATTGGCAAATTTCTGTACTCAACAGGTATTTCTCTACAGGTACCATGTTTGTTGAACTCTAAATAATCAATCTGCTTTCCTTTTATCAATTTTAACAGTTTGTATTTAGCAAATAACATTGATTCCTTGCGCAACATAACATCATGCAGACGTCCCGTGTGATGAAGTTTGCGTAAAACAGAGGAAACAAAAGTTCCACCTGTTTTAGGCATATGTATGAAAACAAAACTATTAGTAATATTCATTGATTCCTACTTCAACGGAACTAAAAAATTAAAATTAATCTAAAAAACTTTCAAGTTTCTCTGTTAAAACAATTTTTAGACTAAGGAATAAAATTTCATGAAACAGATCATCAGTAAGCTTTTAACGAAACTGCGACCTAATTCTTCAAGGACATATCTAGATGAGTTTGCCCAAAATGCAGCTCTCTCGTTACCTAATGGTGCAAAGGTACTTGATGCTGGAGCCGGAAAAGGACTCTACAAACACCATTTCCTTCATCAAGAGTACGAATCAGCAGATTTTTGCCAAATAGACAAAGCTTACGGAGAAATAACCTACGTTTGTGATCTGGAAAATATCCCGGTTGAGAGCGACAAGTATGATTTAATATTACTTACACAAGTACTTGAACACTTACCAAATCCAGCAAAAGTTTTACAAGAGTTAAACCGTGTATTACGTTCTGGAGGCGAATTGTGGCTATCTACACCTTTATATTATGAAGAGCATGAAATCCCGTATGATTTCTTTAGATACACACAATATGGTCTGCAAAACCTGTTAGATTCTACCAACTTCTCCTTAAAAAAGATTGATTGGCTGGAAGGTTATTTTGGAACTGTTTCTTACCAACTTGCTCTAGCAACACGCGCATTACCCATAAATCCAAAACATTATGGTAATGGTATTATAGGGATTTGGGGAAGCGCCACTGCTGTTGTGATGAAACTAAACTTTGCCATCTTCTCAATTATTCTGGCCCGATTCGATTTACGCAATAAATTTACAGCTTCTGGCCACTGCAAAAACTACACTTTAGTAGCTGTAAAGAACTCCGACAAAGCTGGTTTATAGGCCAATATAGGCCAAATTATAAATAACGAAAAAGCGGTACCGAAATAAATCAGTACCGCT
>JAGQYO010000161.1 GCA_020435995.1 Flavobacteriales bacterium
ATGCGTATGGGGTTTATTTCTTGCCCAATGGCAGAAAAGCTAATAATGGTAGAGAGAGAGAGTAATGTTGTTTTCATGAAAATCAGTTTTAAATAGAAATCTAAAAGTAATCAATTTTGGAACTTAAAACGTTGATAGAAAGTTAATTTGAAATGAAATTAGATAAAACGCCAGTAGCTAATAATCACTAAAAGAAAAATGCATGCTATGGTGTAAATTTGAAACGACATGCCTCCAACTAAGTACTCAAGCGAACCGGAAGTTAAACCCTCGAACACCCTACTTTTCAAAGAGGCGGGGTGTTATGTTTAATTCGCCATTTTACCAATAGCAAGATCAACCACTGGCTGATAAATGTCCCCGTTAAAGCACCTGAAATCCCGTGCTGCTTAATGAGAAAAATCGAAATACTAAAGTTGACTAGGATGGCTGCTACGTTGATCCATAGAATCGTTTTTTCCAATTTTTCTTTATACAATTTGTAAATGTCCACCACATAAAAGAATGTGGGCAAAGCTGTTAAAAAAGCGAGCATATAAACAGTATTGCTTAGTTCAACTTGAAGGTAAAAGTTTGCCAAAAAATAGGTGCCCAACATCCCAAAAAACACAATAGGAATTCCTAATACAAAAAGTACCAATTCCATTTTTTTTACCACTAAGGACTTAGACCGGTAGAGATGTTTTACAAAAGGGAACAAAGCAAAAGCCGATATGCTCTGAAGCAGGATAATGCTGTTGCTTATCACACGATAATTTGCCAATTCGGAATTATCCAAATAATAATTGACCAAATAAACATCTATCCTAGATTGTAGCCAACCCGCCATGGCTATCAGAAAAAAAGGAAATGCCACTGGCAATAGCTCAAAACGAGTGGCAATTGAAAAATCTATTAAGGTATCTCGATGGGCAGCAGCCAAAAACAAGATTTTAACACCCAATGAACTACACAAAATGAGCAGTACGTGATTTAGGTTGAACTCCGGAACCATTAAAAACAAAATGACGACCACTACAAAGGCTGTGATTTCAGCCCATACATGAACAGAGAATTTTTGGAAGTAAATTGTTAAACTTTCGAGGCTATTGTACACATGAAGTAAGGCGGTAAAAAGCACCATTAGAACTGCCACCTGAAGGGAAAAAAAATAGAAGAACGGCAAGCAAGCCAGCAACAACCAAGTTCTTGTAACAAAAAACGAAGAGAATAAACCAGAAATAGAACTAGGACTAGTACTGAATTTCCTGAGTAAAAATTCTTTGTTGCCCCAATTAGCCAAAAAGACCACAAAAAAAGACCAGAGTTGAATGTTAATGACCTCGCCCCAAGAATGCCCACCATACATTTTTATGCCGAGCACCGTGATACCAAAATTGCTCACGGGCACAGAAGTGCCTCGAACCACATTTAGTAAAATCTTCTTGAGCTTGTTGTTCAACTATACAAACTGGATTAAATAGTTTGGATTCTTATCCACTACCCTTGCTTTTGGGTCTTTTAAAACTTCCTTCATCAACTTGGCACTCCCAAATGGCATACCTGCTCCCGAATCATCGAAAAGAATTAGCCCTCCAGGCAATAAGTGACGCCGAACATTTAAATAGTCCTTTTTTGCTTGCGCATAAGCATGGTCTCCATCTATAAATGCCAGACTTATTTTGCCCACGGGTGTAACCTCAAATCCAAAAACATCGGTAACACTCGTTCCTGAACCCCAAATACCAAACAACTCGTCGGACATGAGTTGAAAAGAATGGGGCAAGCGATGACCGCTCAAAAGTTTTGTCACTTCTTTAAACGAGTTTTTAAGATGATTCATAAAATCGGTTCTAAGCACGTCTG
>JAGQYO010000162.1 GCA_020435995.1 Flavobacteriales bacterium
ACGTTTTTGTAGGAACTTACGAAGGCGCCATTGAAACCGATAAAAATGAAGTAGCTCAATGGAAATATGTAAGTATCGATTGGCTAATGAACGACCTAGCACTCCACACCAACATTTACACACCTTGGTTTAAAATCGCTTTACCAATGGTTTTGGAATGCATAAAGAAAAAGAAGTTGGCCGCTTAAAATTGGTTAGAAATCTTGGGCTCTCAAACTAGCATCTTGAAGGATAAAATTATCAATGAATCTGCTTAGTACTAATGTGAAATTATAACCTTTCGAGTTTCCAAAATTCCTTCTCCTTTAATTTGAAGAAAATACATGCCATTTGGAAAATCTGAAACATCGATTTGGGTGGAGGATTGGAATTGACCTTCAATTAAGATTTGTCCACCAACATATTGAATTATGTATTGCAATTCGGGGCTTGTCAAACTTGAAATATTTAACGTTGAACTTGTAGGATTTGGAAATACTTCAATTTCTTCGGAATAACCAATTTGAACAACACCAACCGTATCATATTTGATGAATTGTGAGTAAAACGGTTTACCGTTAACGTTTAAATTAGAATCTGTGACAATAAAGTATTGAGGAGGATCTACACCTCCTGAGTTCTGTTTTAAATTCATTGCAAATCCCCCATCTTTTGTTGCCATAATTTGAGATATCCAGTAAAGATCATGGTATTCTTTATTATAATACGGGTAGAGTATTGAATATTTAGAAAGACTTCCATTTTGATCATATTTGAACAAAACTCTTTGATAACGTACACCTTCAAAAACTCCTTCAACTAAAGCGTGTAAGTACAAATTTCCATTGATATCCTTAAACTCATCATATATACTGTACACAGCACCATTGAGAGAATTGCCGAGAACAAAATCATCTTGAAAGAATCCACTTGTTGTATTTAATGATCTACTCAATAAATTTCCTTGGTCGGAATTCAAACTGTCGTTTAGAATCAAAATCCTTTCTGCGTTATTGGGTTTAAACACACGTACTGACAAAGATTTAGTATGTTGAGAGAGTTCCCGTGTGTCAACACTATCGCCATTAGCCAATAACTTCAAGTGATAAACATCCCATTGGTCCTGAGGTTTTTCAGTTTTATCAAAAACGGTCATATACACTTCTGAATTGATTGCATCTAAATTTCCAATCAACGTACTATCAGAGCATGAACCACAGTATTCAGATAATTCCTGTTGTTTTATCGAATCTCCAGTAGTTGAGTTGTACACCATAACGGATTGATGATAATCATTAGAGTCTGTACCCACACAAACTATTTTATTATCAACTTCAACTCCCTTAAATGGAACTTTAAACTTTGGATTAGTTGTATTTCTATTGTCTGAAAACACTCGCCACAACTCCTTAAAGTCTTTATCATATCGAATGGCATGTGGATAGTCTCCATCGGCATTGGCCATAATAAACAAACCGTCATCTGAGGTCTTAATTGCACTTTGCAGGGAGTAATTAATATGTGAAATGCCTGTTGACAGCTTATATTCTTTTTGAATGGTGCCATATTTATCATAGTGAATATAGGCCGGGCTGCTATGACCGGAACCTATCTTAAAAGAATACAGAATTATATAAGAACTATCTGATCTTTGAAATAACGCCGTGGGTCCAAAGGAATACTCGCCAACTACATTGTTAATTAGCCTAATGAACGTTGTTTGTGAATGCGCTAAAACACTTGTTAGTACTATCACAATAACAGATAGAGACTTCATTGTTTTATATATTTAAACCTTTTTATAGAACCATTTTCTAATTCACATTGAATGAAATA
>JAGQYO010000163.1 GCA_020435995.1 Flavobacteriales bacterium
TACATTATTCTAGACATTTTATGTGACATAGCAATAGAACCGGATTTTTTGCCCAATCGTTTCTTCAATGATCGGGCGTGATCCCCCATTGGACCTCTACATCTTGACACTGTGCTGCCAGCTTGTCTGATTCCCTGTCCTGCTATATTTGTCTTTTTCTGTATCTTTGATTTAATTATCTTACCTCCCGTTATTTCCGTATTAGGGGACAAGTTTAGCCAGGCTGCAAAGCATGAAGAGCTTTCCCATCGGCTAAAGTCATTTCCCATTTCTGCAAGTATCTTTAATGTCGTTAATTCTCCGACTCCTTCAATCTTGCATAAGTTCACTCCAAAAATGATGTGCATTAAAGGTTCTGCTTTAAATTGCAACTCATTTTTTTTTACACTTTTTCGCCAATTCACTGTCAGACCACTCATATCACCATCCTGTACTTTTGCAACTTGGGTCATTAATTGCTCACAGATCACCTTATCGCATTCTGCCATCTGACTGCGAATAAATTGATACGCGGCATATTCCTGTTTGAGCAAAAACAAATTATCTTCACTCCAAAAGCCATCAATTGATTTCTTGAACTGCTCATCACTGCATTTGATGCCCGGATCTTTGTATTTCAAAAAAGCCTCAGGCTCCCGTTCCCCGTCCAGAATAGCCTGTACAACTGCCAACCCGGTTTTTCCTGTCAAATACCTGATCACAGATTGTACTTTGATGTTCATTAATTCCAGTGCCTTTTGCATCCTCTGAGTAGCTTCCGTACTCGATTTTATCAACGAATCCCGGTGGCGAACTAAAGTTCTCAATTGCCGGGTCAGTGATTGCGGTTGAAAACTCTTTTTAAGCAAACCACAACTATGTAACCTTTGCAACCAAATGGCATCAGTATCATCTTTCTTACGGCCGGTTACATTCTTTACATGTTTGGCGTTCACCAGAAAGGGCTCTATACCAGCTTCTTCCAACATAAGGTAAAAAGTTAACCAATACACACCGGTACTTTCTATGGCAACGGTTGTTATCCCTTTGGAAATCAAAAGATCAACTGCCCTTTTAAGATCTTCTGTGAAGGTTTCAAATTCATAAACATCATGTCCCCCTTCACTATCTGGAATAGCAATGTGGTGAGTCATCGATCCGGCATCAATCCCTGCTGCGTGTGCATTAATTTCAGGTATTCCACCTTTGTACTTGATTTTCTTTTGTTTTTTCATCTCTTTAAAAATTTTAGATTAGTAAATCAAGCGCAAGAGGATTATCATAAATACTGCAAGGATGCAATTATTCTATTAGTAAAGCTACCATACGGAGTCTAAGCTTCAATTGTAATTCCAATACACATCCCTGACCAAACTTACGATTGGGATTAAATCACCAAGCCGAAAACGGCCTTTATACAGTACTTTAAGATCATCCACCTGCGTTTATTGCCAAGCCATGGCATTCCTGCCAGGCTTCACGGAAGTTATTAAATTTGTAGTTCTCAACGCAGCTTTCCACAAAATTTTGGAAAAAGCAGGAAGATCAAATGCTGCGTTGAGGGGGAGACTACCATATAACCGTTCATAAACACCTGATAATCAGCCATGATTATGAAGCTCTTTTCAACTTTGCCAACTTTCTTTCCAGGCTTTTGATCTTAGCTTCTTTATTTCGAGCATTATGCTTTTTGATAAGGTCGCTATCGTATTCTTGTTGATTGGTTACCATTGAGTACATTATTCTAGACATTTTATGTGACATAGCAATAGAACCGGATTTTTTGCCCAATCGTTTCTTCAATGATCGGGC
>JAGQYO010000164.1 GCA_020435995.1 Flavobacteriales bacterium
TCACGATTAGGAGGTGAATGGCGTCGCAGTGGATCAAGTTTATCAACAGCTTCTAAATTAAGAAGCGTCTCGAGTGAAGCAACCATCGCAACAACGAAGCCAGTCAAATAAATCGATGGGTTTATGAGTTGTGAAAAATCAGGAAGCTGAATAAAAGCGAAAGCCTCTGCGGAATTGGCGGCAATTGGCAACTGTACCAAATGCGAATGTGTTACTTCCCATTCTGGAAAAAAAATCTTCATCAAATAGTTTAAGAATATACCCAATAAAACAACTAGCAGCGCAGATGGAATTGGATTTTCCTTTAATCTTTTTACTTTGTCCCAAAAAAATAAAAATCCGAGAGAGAGCAGCCCTATCATTGCAGCACCAGGTTGAATAGAAAAAAAAGTTTGAATTAGTTCAGAAAATGTACTTTGACCATCGGGTTGAATAAAAGCCATTTCACCTACAAGATCAGGGTCATGGCCTAGTAAATGAGGAATTTGCTTAAGAATGAGAATAATTCCAATGGCAGCTAACAATCCTTTAATTACAGTCGAGGGGAAAAAAGCAGCAATGAAGCCCGCACGGAAAAATCCCATAATCACTTGAAAAACGCCTGCAAATACGGTCGCCAGCAAAAATGCTTGAAAAGAACCTAATTCTAAAATCTGTGTCGCAATAATGGCTGTAAGTCCGGCCGCGGGACCGCTCACGCTGGTATGAGAGCCGCTGAGAGATCCTACGACGATTCCACCAATGATTCCACTGATAATACCTGCGAACATCGGGGCACCAGAAGCCAGGGCAATGCCTAGACAAAGCGGTAGAGCAACCAAAAAAACCACGGTACCAGCTAGTAGATCTTTTGGTATGCCACTATAGGGGCCCGTATATTGTTTTTGGGAGGTCACTAATGAAATGTTAGTTTAAACAGTTAAGGTTTTATCAATTCTAACACAAATTCGAGAGCGATCACTGATTTTCGCGAGTTCAAAGTAATTTTGGCGAAATAAAGAGATAGATGTCTAATAGGTCGAACCTATTCAATCTAATTGAAATTGATAGGTTAAGATGGAAAGGTTTTTACAGCTAAGATAAAGCTCAAGCCATGGAATGTTCCCATGGCTTGAGTAAGGCAGTGACTACCAGCGATCCGAATAACTATTTCGGCCGCCGCGTCCACCGCCGCGGTGATTGTTGTCGCTTTTAGATTTTTCCCGTGCTTCATTTACGGTAAGTGCACGTCCCTCAACTTCTTTACCATTCAAAGTTTCAATGGCGTGACGGAGTTGACTCGCATCTGCAAGTTCAGCAAAGCCAAAACCTCTTGATCGGCCCGTATCGCGATCTCGAATAATTTGAACTGAAGTGACTTCAATTCCGTTTGAATTCATGAATGATTCCAATGTGGTTTCATCCAGGTTGAAAGAACAATTACCAATAAATAATTTATGACTCATTTCGTTTCCTAATTCCGATTCTTAAATTTAACAATGAACTAAAATTTCTGGAGCACGGATAACGATTGAATCGGAGAATGATCGGTAGGCGGGCTTACAAAAACAGCTAGTATATACGTGTTTCGCGTAGCGTTTGTCAATAGACACTTTTTTGAGCTCTGTGGACTTGTTTGGAATCAGCAGGTTCAATAATTCCTGAATCCCGTGACTCATGTTTACGCCTTTTTCTCTATTATAGGGGCAGGCAAAGCCGATGGATCCACCCCCTCAAACCGCTTCGCGGTTGGAAGTTTC
>JAGQYO010000165.1 GCA_020435995.1 Flavobacteriales bacterium
GGTTCGTCAATCGGAAAATCAATCATAGGGTGCTATTTTGCACCACAAGTTAGCATTTAGAAATGTTTTCACCCTAATACTTCATGAGCCTAAATTTTTTATAGATTTGCATGAATTCTTTTGCGGATAATAATATAAAACCCACCCATTGAATTCAAAAAATTACCGAATAAATTGCAATTTGAAACATGCGCAGTCTAAATCTAATCATGGTATTCAGCTTATTGCTGGCCTACAACTTCATTATTGCCCAAAAAGACTACCTACCAGGTACCATTGTCAAACTCAACGGAGAAATCCTAACTGGGGGTATTGATTATCAAAATTGGAAGAAAAACCCAAGTTTCATCCTGTTTAAATCCAATAATGGCCAAGAATCAAAATATACATATCAAGATATGGCATCTTTCGAAGTATTGCGCCCCGACAAGAAATTGGAACGGTATCGCAGAGCCATTGTACAATTAAACGTATCACCCACTGCTTTGGATAAACTGGACGACAACCCCTACCCAATTTTAAAAACTGATACCTTACTTCTGATGGTATTAGTAGATAGTGAAATAGACTTACTGTACTATAATGGAGGAAGCAAAGGCTCACATTTCTTCTATGCTACAACAGATGGAAAAGTGGAGGAACTGATCACAAAGGAATTTATCACTAAAGGTTCCCGCCAAATCAATGTAAATGATCAATACCGCATTCAAATTTATAATTTAACCCCAGATTGTGATGAAAAGGATAAACCACAAATTCTTAAGTTAAAATATGAAAAGAAACAATTAATGGCAGCCTTCATGTCCATCAATAAATGCCTAAGTCATGACCCTGACTATTTGTTTGAAAATGAAAATAGTATTAATAATTTCTATGCTTATGTCGGCGCTGACTACAACTTTGTCAAAATGAACAGCAACAAGGAATATTGGAATAAAACAGATTTTGACAATACATTTAGCCCAACATTTGGATTAGGATTTCAGTGGATGATTCCCCGCACACAAAAAAAACTTTCGATAGCATATGAGATATACTATACACAAATCAAAGCCAAAGGACAGTACATCAAAGATTTCTTAAACTTGGGCAAGGATCATTATATTACCCAAATAGAAGCTGCGTATTTGCGCTTAAACACGAGTGTACAGTGGCGGTTCATTCCAAGGAAAACCTGGGTATTTTTGCGTTTCGGAGTTTCTATTGGCTATGCGCTCTATACGAGCCAATCCTCGACCCTCGAAACTCATTATTTTGATGGCCACGTAGGAAGATATGGAAAAGATACTCCATTCGCAAATATCCAAAAAGTAAATGAGGGATTATTGCTTGGCCTTTGTACCAAGGTTATGAATGAACATTTGACCATGGAGGTAAGGTTGTCCAACACATATGACATTTCAAATGATTTAGCAATCAGGATGAATACAAAATCACTGGCAGTATTGGCAGGTTTTAATTTTTAGTTGGATATGACTTTGATGCATGAATCAAATAAGCACAGCTGCCCCCGCTGGTCCGGGGCCTTCAAATAAAAACCGGCAGGGGCGAGCGTGTTTCTCGGGGTGCAGACCCTGCGCCAGCAGGTATGCATCAAGGAAAGCGCCAATAGCGAATTTAGCAGCAGTATTTCAAACAGCCAAGGGTTTTGTGCTTTTTAATAAAGTAGGTAGTAGTGCCGGTTGCAA
>JAGQYO010000166.1 GCA_020435995.1 Flavobacteriales bacterium
GTATTGGGCAAATTGGCTGAATCTTTTCAAATGTCTAGGGTATCACTTTTGGTATATTTAGAAAATCTGCAAGAACAGCAATCTGGAGATGCACTTAATTCAATTCTCAATAGGTTTATTGTGTTGAGCTATTATGCAAAGGAAGTGGTATCAATTAGCAAACAACTGAACGAGGGAAAGCAAAAGGAACTTGAACATTTCAAAACCAGCTCTGGTGAAAATCTTTTCACCTTGCTTTCTTCCCTAATACAGTCTAACCATCCAAAACCTGACAAATCTCTTTGAAAAGTAATTTACCTTATTGCTTCACAATTTTCCCTTGCGAAATTCTATTGCCTTCTTCCACTAGCTCATAAAAGTACATGCCAGAAGGCAAGTTTTCCAAATCCAATTCAGATTTGAATTGAGTAAGCGTTTGTTCCAATACAGCCTTTCCGCTAAGAG
The DNA here is from genome assembly GCA_020435995.1 of Flavobacteriales bacterium. Classification (GTDB taxonomy): domain Bacteria; phylum Bacteroidota; class Bacteroidia; order Flavobacteriales_G; family Salibacteraceae; genus JAGQYO01. The sequence continues at coordinate 445 of JAGQYO010000166.1, forward strand.
AATACAATTTGAAATCGAGAGGTAGATTCTGTTCTTGAAGCTCAATGTTGAGAACGACCGAGACGGGGTTAGGGTAAACAGTGATTCTCATTAGTTCGGTTTCCTCCTCAATGCCCACGTTGGTATAATCACAACTTGGAACAATGCCTGTTGAATAGTGTCCAATTGTTGGGCTGTCTACACATCTTAAACCACTCTTACCATAGTCTTCACACCAACCTTCATTAATTCTCCAAAAGAAAAAATCAATAAAATTTCCAATTCGCTCTACATTGGAACTTCGGAGATTATTATTCAATGAAATGTGCTGTTTTTTTAACCTGAATCCATTAATGGTTACAAAACTTACTGAATCCACTCTAACCACTTGTTTGCCTTGATCATGTTTGTTAATCCAATTAATTGCATAGGTGTCTCCTGCTTTTAGTTTAAAGTCGATGAACATAATAAATGAATCCCTTTCGGAAGTGTAGAAATATATAGCGCTATCTTTTTCCAAAACAACTGGCACCGTAGGCATAAAATCACATAATCCCAGGGAGGTTGCGCGAATTTTAATACAGTTTTCCCCTTTTACAATGGTGTCTTTTACAACAATAATCTGACTTGGCTCGCTTATATACGACGCCCATCCATCATGCATACTATAAGTCCAAGTGGTGCCAATTTCCCCGAACGATTGGCTAAACCCAAAAATGGAAATAGAAATAAATAAAAAGGCTAAAAAAGTTCTCATTTTTTATAAAACAGTTTTGATTCAGTGCGACTGCCCACTCGCAGGACTAGTTCGTACATTGCATTTGAGAGCATTGAAACATCAATATCAGATAGTTCATTTAATCCACCTTCTATAACCACTTTGCCTTCAAGTGATGTTATTTGATACAGGCCAGCTTCATTATCGGCCAATTCTACTCTAAGGAAATCGCTAGTTGGGTTCGGGTAAATCTTCCATTTAATGGGTTCTTGATTTAAGCGATTAATTCCCAACCTAATATCATACACCCTTGAATGGCAAGACGGGGTGTAACACCCGTTGCTATCTACTTTAACCACCCATATATCTTGGGTGGGGCGGTTGTAAGAGCTTGCATCACCAACCAAAATAAAACCACCATCTGGTGATAGAGCAATATCTCTCAGGTATTGCCCGGAATAGAGACTTTCATAATATAACCGGTGCATCCAAATGGTA
>JAGQYO010000167.1 GCA_020435995.1 Flavobacteriales bacterium
AAACTACAGATATCACGGGATTCGACCCTAATAAACTGATTAAACTATAACGCGCGATTGAGACAAATATGCGTGATCTACCCAAACCTTTGGATATACTGCGCGCCATCAACTTCGATTTTACACAGTATCAACTGGCTCAAAATATACGCCTTCTGCCTTAGCCCTAAAGCAAAATATTTACCTTAGGATTTTGTCTTTTTGGCGCTAAAAAAGACAAAGTTACGCCTTAGCTATTGCAACGAAACACATAATAAAACATATATAAATCATATAGTTAAAAAATATTGTCTTCTTTCCATTCTGGATTATTTGTGCTTAGATGTTAAGCGTCAACTATCAATCGAATCAAAAGTAACAACAATGAATAAAAGCCCTCACCTAAAACATTCCGAAGCCAACCTTCGCATTCAAAGCACTGAGGCTTGGTAACCATGGATATCAAATCCTTTGTTACTCAAGCTGATAGAATCTTTAACTGTAAAGGTGATCCCTGTGATGTTAATTTTCAGTGCAAATTAACACCCATGTTGTCAAAAAGCTCAATGTCAGTTTCTGGGACTCACGTTTCGGTATGGACGCATACAGGTCCACCCTAAGAAACTGGAGCAGTTTAAACAACGGATTCAATGGCTTATTGGTGTCAGTGGAGAAAACCGCGCACCAAGGTAAGAAATTTGATGAAGTGTGGAGTGAAAGTACAGGCCGCTGTTGCGTATGGGATTAACAGCAAAGGACAGTGGCGTAGTTCAAAAACTCCAGGGATTAACAGGGCATTATCCGATGCTTACCTTGAATCAGAGGGGGCTTTACTCGCTACGCGATGGTTGGATCAGGCTTCACTATCCTAAGGTGAAACGCCCTGTGCGGATCCGCATGCAGGGTGTTTTGGGGTCCGGAGGCTAGATACCTCCGGCTACCCGATTATGCCGTTGCTTTTAATGGCCCTGAGATTTTCTCTTCAATGGCCGAATAACTCCAACTATCTTTTTTGGCCTTCATAAACACATAGCCAAAAAGTAGAGTTGTGCCTATATTTCCAACGAATACTTTTGTAAATAGGGGCACAAATATTTCAGATCCAGAAAGACCGCCTTCATTGAGAGCCAGATAGCTAATAACCAGCGAGAATGGTATTAGAATTAAAGCTGTAAAAAACCAGTACTTAAATAGTTTTCTAATTATAAGAAGCATTGGTGATACGGCCTTTCCCTGTCTTTTTAGGCGAAGCCTTCGGATGATCTGAGACGGCACGGAATACAGGCAATAAATAAAAACCAACCCTGAAGCAAGATTCATTAGTTGGACAAATAGTTGCAATCCTGAATTGTTCATGTGTTTTTCCTTGTAGTGCCGTAACAGTTTATTAGGTGGATTACATACGAGGTATTGGTTATCTCTCAGCACCCGAGCCACGTCATGCAGTTAACCCAAAAAATAACCTACGTAATAAAATAGAAATCCCGTATTCGGTCTGGACTCTAGAGCTAAATACAATTTATCAATAATCTTTCTAACATTATTAGATGCATATTCCGGAAGAACGTGACCGCCCATTCCGTTTGAAAATGACCGCTCATTCCCGCAATATCTGTTTATTGTACGTCGTCAAACCTAGTTGGAC
>JAGQYO010000168.1 GCA_020435995.1 Flavobacteriales bacterium
CCCTACCTGTAGTTGCCTTGTTGAGATTATTTTCCCAGCGCTGACGATTTTGCTCCAGATCGGGATCATTGCGGGTGACGGTATTCTCCTCAAATTTTTCGAGTTCAAATTCTGGTTCTTTGGTTTTCTCTTCAATAATTTTGAGAAAAAGTTCAGAACCTTTTTTCGAAACCCGAGCAAATTGACCCGCTTGTTCGGGACATACTGAATTAATACTTGCACTCGTATTCAAAGCAAGAACGTTATCACGAACTGTTTTGCCAAGGGTAATTTCCTCCTTAGCAGATATACCGTAGGCGTCACCACCAACAAGTTGATAGATGACGTTAGTTCCCATTCCAGAGACTGTTTCTACCTTAACAGGAAAGTGGGAGCTGTTCGCATTTGCAATAATAATTGCAGCATCAAGACTTCTACCCTCTCCTTGTAAAAGGTAATGTGGTTCGGTTTCTGTGCCTGGTGGCACTTCGGCTGAATGTACTTTTCCAAAAGCACATAACAGCATAGCTAGCATTAAGAGTTTTATTTTCATTTTCAGATATTTTAAGTATTGTTTGTATTAAAAAATATCAATAAATATAAGAAATGTCAATGTTTTAGGGTGTTTTTCCACATGTTTTATAACGAAAAACCCTGCGACAATAGCGTGCAGGGTTTTATTCATTTTGTAGGTTTCATTAACTTTTTTTTCTAACAGAAATTGGGTTTCTGCCAGCTAATACAACTCGTGTTGTGCTTCTACCTGAAATTGTTTTATTTCCAGGAATAGGTCCAACAGGTGGGTTATCGGTGGTTGTTGTTGGCCTAGTAGGATTAGATTGAGTAATAGGATTATTTCTATACACAACCTTTTCTTTACCAAATTCCTTACCGACCAATACTCCAGCACCAAAACCAATAAGTCCAGCAACAACAACTTTTCCGTCACTGTTGCGATTTGGCATAACATATATGGCACCACAATCAGTTTTTCTTAAGAATTCATATTGCCTCTCAAGGAAACGATACTTTTGACGAACAATTTGCCCATCAACATAAATGCTCTTGTGATTTTGATATGCATACACCCATTCTTTCCAATCTTTAAATTCCTGGGTACCAGTACAATCAATGTACACAACTTCGGGTTCGGGTTCGGGTTTACTTGAACCATCCTCCCATCTCTGGCGATTCTGTTCGATGTACCCATCTCCGGTGCCGATACCCTCTTCAAACTTTTTGAGTTTGAAGCCATCTTCAACAATCTGTTGTTTCGGTAGTAAAGATAACATTGCTAGTATAGCGTCTCTTTGAACGACACAGTACTTGTTCATGATATCGGATACAGAAACATTAGAAGTTGATCCGTGCATTTGGTTGTGAAGGGTGTTACTCACAAAGACATTTTTAGCAAATCCTTTGTAAGATAACCTAACTTCTTTTCCATTTCTACCGAACGCTTTCGCATCATCAGCAACAACAGCACGACTGGCTGGATCAAGTCCATTTGCTGGATCTTGAATGTAGTAGTTCATACCTGCGGCCATAACTTTGGCGCGAGTTGGTTCTCCAT